>JBCCVB010000141.1:0-18170 GCA_039195965.1 Pseudomonadota bacterium | reverse complement strand
CCGACACTTCGGACTTCTGGGCACGCAACTATCTGGCCTTGACCAAGAGGCTCGAGGAGCTCGGCATCAAGTACAACACGACCGAGTTCGCAAGCCGTCAGATCGAGCACTCGCTGCAGTCTACCTATGCGAACCAGGTTTTGCAGGATGGTGACATCTACGACTACGTGATCTTCGGTCCTTCGGAACTCGCCATTCAGGCCGACAACATCGACAAGCTGTCGGGCGAAGACGGGTTCAAAACCTATGTCTGGGCGTTTCATACACCCTTGAAGGATCTGAAGAACCAGCCGGATGTCTGGTTCGACTTCTCCTCGGCGGCCGGTGCACTGGTCATGTGCGACTACATGCTGGAACGGCTTGGAAACGGTGTCACCATGGCCATGAACCGCGGCATTCCCGGGATCACCGACAATCAGCGCTCCGGTGACTTCAAGGACTGCGTCATGGAAAAGGGGGACTGGAAAGTCGCCTATGAACACTATGGCGAATACCAGCGCGAAGGCGGGTTCGAGGGCACCAGCCTGATCCTGCAGGCCTATCCGGAAGCAACGATCATTCACAATGCCAACACCGCCATGGCGATGGGTAGCGTCGAGGCACAGGTTTCCGTCGACAAAGCAAAAGAGATCTTCTCAACGGGTTGGGGTGGCACCGGTCTCGAACTGGACGCGATCCGTCGCGGCGAGCTGGACGCAACGCCGATGCGCATGGGCGATGATGTCGGCGCGGCTACAGCGGAAGCCATCAAGGCGGACCTGGAAGATCGGGGCGGTGAGTTGCCGCTTGTGTTCCTCGGCCGGATTACCGTGGCACACGACCAGATGGCAGCGGAAGAGCTTGACGCTCTGCAGCAGGAAGCGTTCCGCTTTTCCGGCGTCGGAGCCTTGGAGCGTTGATCTGATCGCATATTGAAACTGACCAGCTCCCGCTGCTTCACACTGAAACGATGGGAGCAGACGAAACAACGCTACCGGTTCCGTTTGAATCGGTGGCGTTTTGATCCAGCGCGTTTCACAGTTACGAGATTGCGAGCGCTGCGGTTAAAATGATATCACCCGTTTGTTCTGGAAGCTTGCGACGGGGTGCGGATTTGGCGAAGGACAGCGTGAAAACAGGTCCGGTCACCATGCGGGATGTTGCTAAGGCCGCAGGCGTTTCCCGCATGACCGTTTCCAGGGCCCTGCGCAAGGACAGCCCGGTTTCCCGCGAGACACGGGAACACATCCTCAAGATTGTCCGGGATATGAATTATGTTCCGGATCAGATGGCCGGAAGCCTCACGACCAAAAAGTCCGGGTTTGTCGCGACGCTTCTGCCGTCTCTCAACAACCTCCATTTTGCGCTGACCGTGCAGGCCCTGACTGAAGAGCTGGAGGAAATCGGTCTTCAGATCCTGCTCGGGCATACTGGTTACTCCGCCGGGCGAGAAGAAGAGATCCTTGAGACGATGTTGCGGCGGCGGCCCGAGGCCATTGTCCTGTCGTATGACGGCCATACCGAGCGTACTACCCAGCTAATGAAAGAAGCTGCTGTTCCCGTTATCGAAATCTGGGAAACGCCTGAAACTCCGATCGAGCACACGGTTGGTTTTTCAAACTTCGATGCAGCGCGCCAGATGACGGAAGAGCTGATTGCAAAGGGCTACAGCCGTATCGGATTTCTGGGGGAGGGGCAGGACGACTGGACGCGCGGCGCTGCAAGGCGCAACGGGTTCCTGAGCGCGATGCAGGCAGCCGGTCTGTCGGCCCATCGTATGATCCGGTTTGGAGCCCCGCCGCTGACAATCGAGAACGGTTCGGAAGCTGCTGGCCAGTTGCTGAACGCATTTCCCGATACCGACTGCGTTTTTTGCGTCTCAGACATTGCCGCCTTCGGTGTGCAAAGCAGGGTTCTGGCCGAAGGACGCAGCATTCCGGGGGACATTGCAATTGCCGGCTTCGGAAACTTTGAGGTTTCACGATTTGCTACCCCGAACATCTCCACTGTTGTCGTCGACCCGGTCCGTATCGGCCAGGAAACCGGCAGGCTGTTGAAAAGACTGTTCCTTTCCGACGAGGAACGGGACGGGCGGCCACAACACATTCACGTGCCTGCCAAGGTTGAATTCCGTCAAAGCTGCTGATTTCCGCTCAGCGAGATCATTTTTTTCGCTGGGATCGCAAAATTTCACTTGTTACCGATAACATTCATGATAATGTGACCGGTAACAATTGTGGTTTGCATTAGGGTTTATCGCCCGGGAGGAGAGATGCCGCGTATCCAGCTTGAGAACCTGGTGAAGCGATACGGTGACTTTGAAGTTCTGCACGGTATCAATCTGGAAATGGAGGAGAACGAGTTTACCGTTCTTGTCGGGCCGTCCGGGTGCGGGAAATCAACCACACTGCGCATGATTGCCGGCCTGGAAACGGTCAGCGACGGTGAAATCTATATTGGCGATCGTCCGGTCAGCCAGTTGGAGCCCAAGGCCCGCGACCTGGCGATGGTGTTTCAGGACTATGCGCTCTATCCGCACATGAATGTGGCGAAGAACATGTCCTTTGCGCTCCGGCTGCAAAGACGTCCGCGCAAGGAAATCGATGAAAAGGTCGGCGCCGTCGCCGAGATGTTGGGTCTCACCAAATTCCTGCATCGCAAGCCCGGTGAACTGTCGGGAGGACAGCGCCAACGCGTTGCTATGGGCCGGGCCCTGACAAGGGATGCGGGGACCTTTCTCTTCGATGAACCGCTTTCGAACCTCGATGCCAAGTTGCGCGGCCAGATGCGGGCGGAACTGGCGCTGATGCGCCAGAAGGTCCGTAAGAACATGATCTACGTCACTCACGACCAGATTGAAGCCATGACGCTCGGTGACCGGATCGTGGTCATGCATGGTGGTTACATCCAACAGCAGGGAACACCGGAGGAGCTGTTCAAGCGGCCCGCCAACAAGTTCGTTGCTGGTTTTCTCGGCTCGCCGCCAATGAACTTTCTAGAAGCAGAGATTCAGGATCTCGGCGGGCAGACATTTGTCAGCGGAGACGGTTTCGAGGTTGCGCTGCCGGAGGAACGGGCTGCAGTTGCCAAGGCGCATTCCGCCAGATCCGTCACATTGGGGATCCGTCCATCCGACTTGCACTACAGCCCGGACGCGCCTGATCACGAGGCCATCGATCTGAAGGTGATCGTCTCTGAATACATCGGCGCCCAGTCGGTTCTTCTGTGCAACTGCGGCGGTCAGAAAATCGAGGTCGAATTGAAATCAGAAACGCCCATCGCGTTGGGCGAGACGCTGAGATTCGCGGTCAACAGGGAGGCAATTCACATGTTCGACCGCGAAACAGAGGTTGCCATCGGGTGATCTGAACCTTGTCGAAAGGGAGGAGAGAATGCTGAAATTTTGGAAGACGACAGTCAGTGCCGTTGTCGGGGTGACACTGGGCACGGTCGCCGCAATGGCCAATCCGTATGAAGCTTACGAAGGCGAAACGCTGGTGGTGAACTTTCCGGCGCATCCGCATTTTGATGCGGTGAGGAAAGTCCTGCCGGAGTTCACAAAGGAAACCGGCATCCAGGTCGAAGTCGATCAGCTTCAGTATCTGAAAATGCGCGAACGCCAGACCCTGGAACTGACCAAGAACAAGGGTGATTACGACCTGATCGCCTATGTGGTCTTTTCCAAGGCCGACTACGTCTATGCCGACCAACTGGAGAACCTGGCGCGTTTCTTCATGAACCCGAAGCTGGCGGACCCGAACTACGAAGCTGAGGATCTGATCGACGGATACGTGGCCAATATCGGTGTTGCCGGCGGCAAGAAGGGCTACCTGCCGGGGCCGACCGGCTCGTTGTTCGGTCTGCCGTTCGGATCTGAAACATCCATCCTGGGTTATCGCAAGGACATCTTCGACAAGCATGGTCTGAAGGTTCCGGAAACTTATGACGAGTTGCTGGAGCTGGCGTGCCAGATCCCGGAACTGGAGCCGGGCATGGGCGGTCTGGCATCGCGTGCCGCCTCCGGCCATCACGCCAGCCATGCTTTTCTCCTGCACCTCGCGCCGCTGGGCGGGCGTATCTTTGACGACGAGTGGAACCCGATCGTCAACAATGAAGCAGGCGTCAAGGCAGCCGAAGCTCTGAAGAAGATTGTCGACTGTGGTGCGGAAGGTGCCAAGACATTCGGCTTTGCCGAGGCCGGTGCTTCGTTCTTGCAAGGCAATTCGGCCATGTTCCTGGATAGCACCGTCTTTGCCGGCCAGGTCAACAATCCTGAAAAGTCGAAAGTTGTCGGCCTTGTTGAATGGGCTCCGCATCCGGTTGGTGTACGGGCGGGGTCTCAGACTGGTGGCTTCGGCATCGGCATTCCGAAAAACGCTCAGAACAAAGACGCCGCCTTTCTGCTGATGCAGTGGCTGACCTCCAAGAAGGCCGACAAGCTGATTGCGCTGGCAGGAGGCAACCCGTCCCGTTACTCCACACATGCCGATCCGGATGTGAACGAGAAGTTCCCGCACATGGCAACCTTCGGCGAAGCGCTGAAAAACGCCGATCCTGACTGGCGACCGATCATTCCGGTCTGGGGCAAGATTAACGCAGATCTCGGGACCACACTTTCCAAGATCATCGTGGACGATTTCCCGATCCAGCAGTCGCTTGATGGAGTTGCCACGCGCACAAAAGCGCTGATGGATGAAGCCGGGTACTACACCTGGGCTCAGTGACGGCCAATTCATCGACCTTCCCCCGCGGCTGATCCGCGGGGGCACATTCAAAAGAATAAATCGAAAGTGATCTGCAATGAGTGTTGCGATCAAGGCCAACCGGCTGACCCCATACATGTTTCTGGCGCCGGCGGGGATCATACTGATCTTCGCGCTGCTCTACCCGATCGGTTACATGATCTATGCCAGTTTTCTGGACTGGAGCCCGAGCCAGAGGATCGGACAGGCGGAGTTCATCGGTTTTCGGAATTACATCAATCTCTGGGGCGATGAGGCCTTCCGGGAAAGTTTCTGGGTGACGATCCGTTTCGCCTCGATCGTTGTGACGCTGGAAATGATCCTGGGGGTTGGTCTTGCCTTGCTCCTGGACCGGAACATTCGCGGCATGTCGCTGCTGCGCACCGTCTTCATTCTGCCGATGATGATCGCGCCGATCGTGGTCGGTCTTATGTGGCGATACATGTATCATCCGACGGTAGGGGTCTTTAACCGCACGCTCAAAAATTTCGGTTTTGAGGGCATCCCCTGGCTGTCTGACAGCACCTGGGCTTTCATTGCCGTTGTCATCGCCGACGTCTGGCAGTGGACACCTTTCATTTTCATCCTGGCGCTTGCCGCCATGCAGTCACTCCCGCGTTCGGCACTGGAAGCTGCCGAAATCGATGGCGCTAACGAGTGGCAGAAGATCGCGATGATCAAGCTGCCGCTGATGATGCCAGTGCTGATCGTGACGCTGCTGTTGCGTCTGATCGATGCGTTCAAGGTGCTGGAAGTGATCCTCGTTCTGACCAATGGCGGTCCGGGCCTTTCTACCGAAATCCTTGCTTTAAGGATCTTCAGAACCGCTCAGGAGTTTCAGGAGCTCGGGGAGGCGGCCGCGATGTCAAATCTTCTCCTGATGATGCTGATGGCACTGACCATTGGAATGTTTGCTTACAACCGGGTTCTGGAAGCCCGTGTCGCCAGGCAACGCGCCGCCGCTGAAAAGGACGACGACTGATGGCTGCCAGAAGAGAAACCCAAAACCCGGCATTTTACGCCCTGATCGCCGCGCTTGTGGTGATGAGCGTAGGACCGATTGCCCTGATGCTGGCAACGTCCTTCAAGACCAATGTGGATGTCTATGACGCGTCCGTGCCTGCTTTTTTCTTCTCGCCCACGATCAAGAATTACGAGACGGTCCTGTGCAACTTCCTCTGGTACGAACCGGCCCATGTTGAATATTGCGATCCGACTTTCGGCCGCGCGCTGAACAACTCCCTGATCGTCGGCCTGATCTCGACCGGCCTGACGCTGACAATCGGATGCATGGCCGCCTACGCCCTTGTGCGGTTCCGTTTCATGGGGCGCGGGACAGTGTCCATGACAACCTTGCTGATGCGCATGGTGCCGCCGGCCGTCCTGCTTGTGCCCGTCTTCGGTATCTGGACCTTCCAGTATGGTCTCGACCAGACATATGCCGGGATCATTCTGATCTACACGGCGATGAACCTTCCCTTCGTGATCTGGATCCTGCAAAGCTTCATCGTTCAGGTGCCGATCCAGCTGGAAGAAGCTGCCCGTATGGACGGCGCCAATCCATTTCAGGTGTTCTTCCTCGTCGTCTTGCCGATCATCCAGCCCGGACTGGCGGCAGCTGCGATCTTTACCTTCCGGATTGCCTGGAACGAGTTTCTGCTCGCCAACGCGCTTTCGGGCCGTTCGACCCGCACGGTTCCGGTGACGATCGTCAATTCGATTACCGAATACGACATCGACTGGGGTGTGATCATGGCAACGGGTATGCTCCTGGCCATCCCGCCGATCCTGTTCACCTTCATTGCATCGAAACAGATCATCACCGGCATGACCGCAGGAGCCGTCAAGGGATGATCTGGGAATGGCTGATATCTCCCGTGGATCCGCTCAGGGTTCACGAGGTCGGTACAGCCCTTTCCTGGCATGCCCGCGTCATGGTGCTCGCCTGGGGCGTGATCGCGCCGCTCTCCGTCATGATCGCGCGGTTTTTCAAGGTTCTGCCGTGGCAGGACTGGCCGGTTGAACTTGACACCAAGTTGTGGTGGCGAGGTCACTGGATGTCGCAAACATTCGTTGTGATCCTTTCCGCGGTCGGTCTGGTTCTGGTTTTGATGTCGGATCAAAACAGCGGTCAGGCCCTGGTTCACCGGATGCTTGGCTATGCCGTGCTTGCAATTGCCGTGGGGCAGGCCCTGTCCGGACTGCTTCGCGGGTCAAAAGGTGGCCCGACAGACGTGCAGTCTGACGGTTCCATGAACGGCGATCACTATAACATGACGCCCCGGAGGCTAATGTTCGAGGCTTTTCACAAAAGCTGCGGCTATCTTGCGCTTGTGCTGATGATAGCTGCGATTGTCACAGGGCTCTGGAGCGCAAATGCACCGAGATGGATGTGGCTTTTTCTGATCGGCTGGTGGGGTGTTCTTGCAGGGGTTTCCGGCTATCTTCAAGCACGCGGACGCGCCGTCGACACCTATCAGGCAATCTGGGGCCCGGATACGCTCCACCCCGGGAATCGGATGAAAAAACAGGGATGGGGGACCATTCGCCCTAAACTCCCTTCGAAGTCTTTTGGCAAACAGCGGGAAACATGATGTTTGGTGTATTGGAAGGTACCGGGTTTGAAGTGATCGAGCCGGAGTTTGCGGCCTGTTTCATCGGCCATGTACGGGTTGAACGTTTGTGGACCGGCGCCCGCTGGTCGGAAGGACCTGCCTGGTTTCCCGCAGGGCGATATCTGGTCTGGTCGGACATTCCGAACAACCGGCTGATGCGCTGGGACGAAACCGATGGTTCTGTCTCCGAGTTCCGCAATCCCTCCAACAATGCCAATGGCAACACGGTCGACACCCAGGGGCGGCTGGTAACCTGCGAACACCTGACACGCCGGGTGACAAGGACAGAACATGACGGCTCTATCTCGGTCATAGCGTCCCACTGGAACGGCAAGCGGCTGAACTCGCCCAACGATGTTGTGGTCAAGTCCGACGGCTCCGTTTGGTTCACGGATCCCACTTACGGGATCCTGATGGACTATGAGGGAGATAGGGCGGAGAGCGAGGTTGGTGATTGCCACCTTTATCGCGCGGACCCGCAGACCGGTGAGGTCGAGGCCGTTGCCACAGGTTTCTTCAAACCGAATGGTCTTGCTTTTTCCGAAGATGAGAATTGGCTCTATGTTTCGGACACCGGCATCACCCACGACGAGGACGGCCCGGCTCATATCGAGAAGTTCAAGGTAGGCAGTGACGGTAAAACACTGGAAGACAGGGGCGTTTTCGCGGTGTGCAGCAACGGTATTTTTGATGGTTTCCGTCTTGACCGGAGCGGCAGGATCTGGTCATCGGCCGCCGACGGCGTTCACTGCATCAACCAGCATGGCACATTGATCGGCAAGATCCATATTCCCGAAATGGTCGGTAATGTGTGCTTTGGCGGACCGAAGCTGAACCGCCTGTTCATCGCCGGAACGTCGTCACTCTATGCGGTCTTTTTGAACGTGAATGGGGTCAAATGAGAAACTGACCGGAACACTCCGCTGACGTAGTTATTAGGCGCAGAGTGAAAACAGGCGAACAGATCGTGAGAACACTCACAAAGTCTGTTTCTGAGCGCTGTAGCGTTCAAGTTCTTCAACCATATCTCTCGCAAGTTGGCGGAGAATATCCGGCTGGTCAGAAACGTGAGCTTCGAGACGAAGTGCGGTGAGGTTCGCCTGGAAGCGATGGGCGAGTTGCGACGTATTGACATCAGCAACGAGTTCGCCCCGCTCCTGAGCCAGATCAAGCACTGCTTTTATCTCACCAACCATCTCGTTGAGATAGATGCGCGACTGATTTGTAAGATCTTCGCTGATTGAGGACGTCTCAAGAAGGGTTTTCACCACCATGCACGGGCGGCAAAGCGGGTCGCCCTCTGCGTTTTCGCCGATCCGCAAAAGGAATGCTCCAAGCGCTGTCAAAAGGGGAGCATCGCTTTCCTGCAGCGAGCGCAGGGCCACGAGATTCTGTTCGAAGTAGAGTTCGAGAGACATGGAAAACAAGTCTTCTTTGCTCTTGAATGCGGCATAAATGCTGCCGGGCTTCATCGAAAGGACATTCTCCAAATCCTTCAAAGAGGTGCCGACATAACCCTTTTCCCAAAAGAGTTGGGTAGCCGCTTCTAGCGCGGCAACGCGGTTATAGGGGGCTGCACGTACCATTCGAAATACCTTTCCAATCGCAGATTTTACTAGTCGATTCCGGGGTGCTTTACAATCACGTTTGAGTGATTGCTCAAATTGTAATTTGAGTGATCACTCAAACTGTATATATGGGTAGTCATCGACGATTTCGATGAACCCAAGGAGCTGACAATGACTGAATTCACAATCCACACCGAAGCGACTGCCCCTGAAGCAAGCAAAGCATCTCTGGCTGAGTCCAAAGCATCCTTCGGAATGGTGCCGAATATGCACGCTGTTATGGCCGAGGCCCCCGGCCTTTTGGAAGGCTACAAGACGCTGCATGCGCTCTTCACGCAAACGAGTTTTAACGCCGCAGAACAAACAGTTGTCTGGCAAACGATCAATGTCGAAAACAACTGCACATACTGTGTTCCTGCCCACACCGGGATTGCCATGCATATGGGCGTTGACCAAGCGGTCACGGATGCTCTGCGCAACAACACCCCCTTGCCGGACGCCAAACTGGAGGCATTGCGCGCCTTCACGCTGACAGTCGTCCGGGATCGCGGCCATGTCGATGAATTGGGTATGCAAGCGTTCTTTGAGGCAGGCTTTACCAGGCGCCAGGCGCTCGAGGTCGTGCTCGGTTACGCCCAGAAAATCATGTCGAACTACACCAATCATCTGGCTGCCACGCCGCTTGACCCAGCTCTGTCCTCGCTGTCCTGGAATAAACCAGAGACGATCGCTGCCGAATGATACCGCCGACCGGGACAAGCGCCTTTTTACGCGCCAAGCCACCCGAGTCCTACCAACATGCGGAGCAAGCAAATGATTGTTGAGTTGACCCAAACCGTGAACGCGCCCGCTTCTGCCGTCTGGCAGGTTATGGGCGAAGATTTTGATAGCATTGCTGAAGTCGTGTCTGGTGTTTACGCCTCGCAAAAGCGGCCTGGAGATGGTGTCAATGGCGCACCGATGGCTGGCAGAGTCTGCTACACCAGTATGGGCAAGCATCCTTTGATCGAGACAATCAAGGTTTGGGACCCCAAAGCGCGTAAGGTCTCTTACGAGGCAAAGAGCAAGAGCTTCCCCGGCTTCGTAAAATCCCTGGTGAACAACTGGGAGTTTGTCGAAATCAACGACACCCAGACGGAAGTCCGAATGCGTCTCGAAGGCGAGCTTTCCTTTCCATTTAATCACCTTATGGGTGGCATGATGGCGCGCCGGTTCAAGAAGATAATGCCAGGCCTCATCTCGGAGATGGAGCACTACGCACGCACCGGGAAGAAGCACCCGGAGAAAACTGCTTTCGACGCGACGGCGAAGGCGGAAAAGACCCGCAATCAGTTGACCGCTGCCGCCTTAAACATCGGCTGATAGAGATCCGGAAAAAAGAACGAATGCAGCCTGTTCACGCCCAAGTGCGGTCAGGCAACGACCGCTTTCGTTCAAATGATACAATTGAAAGGATGAGACTGTGAAACTCTCCAACAAGAGCTTCTGGCTCAAGTCGATAGCGATCGCTCTCGGCCTGACCTTTACATTTGCGGCCTCCGCTCAAGAGTTGCCCTCGCCTCGTGCCACGCAGACCGTTGAGGGCGGTGGTGGCGTTCAGCTTGCCGTACAGAAATGGGGTAATCCCGATGGCCGGCCGATTGTCTTCGTGCATGCCTTCGTCAGCAGCCATTTGGGCTACCTTCCCATCGTCGCCGGTGGGCCCGTGGCAGATAACTTTAATCTGATTACTTTCGACAATCGCGGCCATGGAAACTCGGAAAAGCCCACTGACCTGGCGGCTTATCAAAGTGGTCAGCTACTGGCGGATGACCTGGCTGCTGTGATCAAGTTGGCAGGGGATCAAAAACCTATCATCGTGGCATGGTCCATCGGCGGCGTAATCCTTGACGACTACCTTGCGGCCTATGGCGATGAAAACATCGCTGGCGCGGTCTATCTCGGGGCAGGCCATACTTTGGGAGAGCACGCGAAGGCCTACATTGCCGAGGGTTTCGCTCAGTACGCACCAGGCATAATGTCACCGGATCTCGCAACCAATGTTGCCGCGACAATCGGTGTGACCGTTGAAAATACCGCTCAACCGCTCCCTCCGGAAATGTTCACAGCAGCCGTTGCCACGGCGATGGTTGTACCGCTTGAGGCCCGGGCGGGCCTGATCAGCCGGCCGGTGAACCACATCAAGGACACACTGCCAAACGTTACCGTGCCGCTCCGGTTCCTGCACGGAACCGCCGACCGGATTGTGCGTCCATCGTCATCAGCTGATGCTGCCGCTGCTGCTCCAAACGCAAAGCTGGTTGAAATCGAAGGTATAGGCCATGTGCCGGCATTCGAAGCTCCTGGCGAAGTAATTGCAGCGATCATGGAAATCGCAGAGGTCACAAAATAGTACAAGGAGACGCGCGGCCGCCGTTCTCAGGTCGCGCGTTCCAGTTCACAATCAAAAAAAGATATCCAAATGCACGATCCAGATCACAGTGATGGAGGGTGGTCCTGTTCCTGCATGGTTGTCCCAATCTCGATGGCAGATATGATTGTGTAGGACATCCTGTTCGATCGCATCTGGCAGACGTAGCCTCCGGACGTGAGGTGAGCGAATAGTCCGCTCTGCATCCTATCCCCGGGACAGAACCGCTTTGCAGGTCGCGCACACCACACCGGCCAGCGCCTCAGGGTCCTTTGCAATGCCATGGACCATCCAATGCATGAAGTTTGGAAACTCCGGCTACAGCATCTGGAATACACCCCTACGCCTGAAGTTGAATTGCCTGTCCTTGCTGCAAGGACAATTGCGCAAAATGGGCTAGCTTGGACGCAGCTATACCGTCGGACAGGGACGGAGATGTCTTGCCTTTTCTTGCCACGCATTCCAGGAACGAGGCAATCTCGATGCTATAAGCCTGGCGGTAGCGTGTTGACCAGTCATCGGAGATTTGCCCATGGCGGGCACCACCGCGATCTTCGAAAACAACAAGGTCGGACAGCGGATTTCCAACATTGAGTCTGCCCTTCGGGCCGAAAGCTTCGATCCGCTGATCATAGCCATTTGCCGCTCGCCAGCTGTTTTGCAGCACAACTTGTTGACCGTTTTCACCGATCATAACCATCGTTGCCGTATCGATGTGGCCAAGGGCAGCATAATCGCTGTTAACCAGGGCAGCGCCATAACAAGCAATGCTGCGAACTTCTCCACCCAAAAGCCATCGCACCATGTCGAAGTCATGAATGGCGGTTTCGGCGATCAGTCCGGCGGAGGTTTCAAGCTGTTCCAGCGTTGGTGGTGTGTGGTCGCGGCTGACAATATGCAGCTGCTCGATCTCACCGATCGCGCCACGTTCGATTCCTGACTTCAATGCTGCCATTTGAGGATCGAAACGCCGGTTGAAACCGACTTGTATGCGATCTTCGTATGGCGAAAGGCGATCCAGTTGTTCCAGTATGTCTTCATATTCCGGAGCGACCGGTTTTTCGCAGAAAACATAAGCTCCCGATTCCGCAGCGATTGCACATTGCTCCAGGTGAAGGTGTGCCGGGCTTGCGATGACGTAAGCATCAAAATGCTTTTGGCGAAGCGCTGTTTCAATCGGTGCAACAACCACTTCCAGTGAAGGGCTGGCCAGATTGTCAGCGAGCATTTGTGCAACATTCGGATCGGCGTCGCACACAGTCAAGTGGCGCAAATGCTTGTCACCCGCCAGACTGCCGGCATGAAGGCGTCCCATGTGTCCGCACCCGATCAGACATACATTTAGAGTTCTATCAGCACCCACGATGGATATTCCTTTCGAAATTGACGCCGGAGGCGGTCAGGATTTTTTCAAGATAGGTAAAGGCCGTGCGTGCCATCGCAGCAGGCTCTGCAACTTTCGGGTCCTGTTCGGCCTCTACGAGCAGCCATCCCTGCCAACCGTGTTCTGCGATCTGGCGGGCAAGCGGTGCAAAGTCGAGATCACCATCTCCGGGAACCGTGAACATCCCTCTACGCACGCCGTCGTTAAACGTTTCGCACGATAGGTCGAGCTTGCTGATGACCTGTTTCCGGACGTCTTTGAGATGGATGTGATCTATGCGGTTCCACCACCGCTTCATGACGGGGACATAATCCTCGCCGGCCAATGCAAGATGGCCGGTATCCAGTAACAATCTGACCTCGGGTCCGCACTCGGTCAACAGCTCGTCAATCTGGGCAGAAGTCTCTACCGGTTGCATCATGTGATGATGATAGACGAGAGCAATACCGCGATCGGCCAGACGCTTGCCAAGTTGCGTCAAACGCTCGGCGTAGGTCTTCAGGTCAAACAGGTCGGTCCGGGGGCGTTGATCCAACGGTGCCCTGGCACCGAGGTCCGGGCCGCATCCGCACTCACCATAGACCATGACGCTGCAACCGAGCCGGAGGAGGCGATCTGCAAACACCATGGCCTCCGGCCACTCGGCCTCGACATCGCGTTCGGTCAAGTAGCCCGAATACCAGGACGATACGGGTTTCAATCCGTGTGCACCGAGAGTGTCCAGAAGTTCTTGCTCCGCCTCCGGAAACTTCCGCCCCAGCTCGACCCCCGTGAAACCGGCAGTCGACGCTTCGCGGATACACTGCTTATAGGAAACATCATCGCCCAGATCGAGGATGGCCTGGTTTGTCCAGGAGAGGGGAGAGATACCCAATCTGATATCGCTCATGTTACCTCCCTCGGTGCCTGGCGCGTGAAGCCAAGCAGAAAGGCCTGGCAAGCCTGCGCTCCAGCAGTGAAAGTTATGTTCTGGGCGAATTCCTCGGTACCCCAAAAATCCGTCACAACTCCGCCTGCTTCGCGCAGGATCACGACACCGGCCGCGCAATCCAGAAATCCGGTGGGCCCTTCGAAGTATCCGTCAAGCCGACCGCTGGCGACATATGCCAAGGACAATGCGCAGGTTCCCACGATACGAACCGCCGCGACTTCTTCGCGAAGTTTGTGCAACCGGCCATAAGCACCATTGGAATGCCGATAGGCGTCCAAGGGTAACCCGGTGCCGACCACAAAGCGCGCCGGATCGGTTTGACTTCGTACTTGGATCGGAACGTTGTTGAGCGTGGATTGGGTGCCCTGCGATGCGCTGAACATCTCATCATTCACCGGAGCGTAAATGACGCCGGCAATTGGTTGCTGGTTTCGCACCAGCGCGATCGATATTGCGAAGGGCAGCCCGGAAAGAAAATTCGTCGTACCGTCGATCGGGTCGACTACCCAGGTCAGGTCCGCATCTTGCGGACCGTGATGACCTGACTCTTCTCCCTGAAAGGCAATATCCGGATGCGCTTCCTGAAGCGTGTCTCGAATGAGCGCTTCGACGGTTTCATCTGCTTCACACAAGAGGTCCGCCTGTCCCTTGAACTGAATATCGAGCGTTGCTGTTCGCTCGAAATAGTCCATGGCCATTCCCCCCGCAGATCGCGCGGTTTCGGTCATCAAAGGTAAGTAATCTGCAGCGTGCATCACACTTCCTCCTCCGATTTCTGCCGGTCGGGTAAAGTGTCAAACGTCCTGAGGTTGGGTAGTCTCAAGCCGACCTCCTGCCCGAGAACCGCGTCATCGCGTGTCTCGCACAGCACTGTCTGATCTCCGATCTGTACCAGGTATCTGGTCAGGTTTCCGAGATAGGAAACTTCGCTGATCTCGCCGTTAAGGTCGCCTTCATTGGCTGGGGTCAGAGAAATTGCCTCCGGGCGAGCGAATACGGCAACTGCATTTTCACGACTTGTCTGAAAGGACATTTTTGCTTTGATTTCAGTACCATCCGTCAACTGGAAGCGATCATCTGAAACTGCCCTGCCGCTGAGAAAGCTTGCCTTGCCGACGAAGTCGGCGACCTGAGCGTTTTCCGGCGTCTCGTAAATCTCGCGCGGGGTGCCGACCTGCAGCACTTCACCCTGCCGCATCACCGCGATGCGGTCGGAAATGTCCAGAGCTTCTTCCTGGTCGTGAGTGACATAAACCGCCGTCAGTCCAAGCCGCTTCTGCAAATTGCGAATGTCACGACGAAGCTTGACCCGAAGTTTTGCGTCAAGGTTTGAAAGCGGCTCGTCAAACAACAGGAGCGGAGGATCGATCACCACCGCACGGGCAAGAGCTGCACGCTGTTGCATGCCTCCCGACATTTCACCGGGGTACTTGCCTGCGGCTTCGGTCAGCTCAACCATTCGAAGGGTGCTGGCCACTTTTTCCCGGATCATATCCTTAGGTTCGCGCCGCATTTCCAGACCGTAGGCCACGTTCGCGGCAATCGTCTTCGTAGGCCAGAGTGCATAGTTCTGGAATACGAAGCCGATGCCGCGATCCCAAGGCTCAAGGGCGCTCACATCCTTGCCGTTAAAGCGTACTCGCCCCGCTGACGGTTTGGTGAAGCCTGCAAGACACCGCAACAAAGTGGTTTTCCCGCAGCCTGACGGTCCCAGAAGGGTGAACAGCTCGCCGTTGCGGATTTCGAGCTCGGTTGGTTTCAACGCGGTAAAATCGCCGAAGTTGATCTGCAATCCTTCGATCGACACATCCAGTCCGGCACTGCCGTTTATCGCAGACGTCGTCATTGAGAAAGGCTCTTTCTTTTTCTGGTTACAAGCGCGAGCGGCACATAAAGGATGACCATCATCAACACGGCCATTGCTGCCGCGTATCCGAAATTGGCGCCCGGTGAGACTGTGTTCTGGAAGATGACTGCCGACATCGGCGTCCAGGGCGGACGATAAAGAAGAATGGTGGAACTGAGTTCTGTCACTGAATGCAAGAACACGAGCGTGGCACCAGTGATCGCACCACTCAGCATCATCGGAACAACAACACCCATAAAAACGCGCATCGGCTTTGCACCCAGGCTGAGTGCGGCATCTTCCATGGCTGGGTGAATCTGGTAGAGCGTTGCCTCGCCGGTTTTCAGGGCGAACGGAAGCATTCTGATGAAGTAGCTCAAAACCAGAATGAACCATGTGCCGGTCAGCAGCAGAGGTTCCTGGTTGAACGCCAGAATGAACCCGATCGCAAACACGGTTCCCGGAATAATGTAAGGCGTCATGACCAGGCCGTTCAGAACGGGCGCAATGATCCGATAGCGCTTCCGGACAATGACGTAGGCTATGCTCAGGCCGAAAAACAGACACAGTGCCGTGGCAGCCGCAGCCGTCGAAAGGCTGACCCAGACCGAGTTCATTTGATTGCTGAACAGGTTCACATAGTTGCTGAGAGTTGGCACGCTCGTCACTGTTCCGGCTCGCCATTCCAGAAAGGATGTTACGGTTACGACCGCATGAGGTGTGAAGGCCAGCGCGATGACGGTTCCCGCAAAGCCGTAGATAAGCCATTTCATGCCTGTGGAGGGAACATCCAGAACCTGTTTTCGCGAGGTGACGGACGCAAAACTTCGCCCGGCCAGCACAAGTCGCTGCATCGCCAGGAACAGCGTCGCGATGACAAGCATGATGATTGAGCCGGTGGATGCTATCGAGGGGTTGCCACCGGTTTCGTTGAGAAACTCGGTATAGACAAGTTTCGGCAGGATCAGGAGATCGAGCGAGATAATGAACGGTGTGCCGAAGTCCGAGAATGCGGCCATCGCCGCCATGTAGAGGCCTGTCAGAATTCCCGGAAGGCAGGTTGGCACTTCGATGTTCCAAAAGGACCGCCGGCGGGAGGCGCCAAGGCTCAGCGCACTTTCTCTCAACGTCGGGTCAACTCCAGAAAAACTGTCAAGGCTCATGAGAAAGACAAGCGGGTACAGAAGCCAGACGATGACCCAGATGACGCCGTGCATGCCAACGATCGTCCAGTCCAATCCAAGCGCGTTGGTCAACAGACCATTTGCACCCAGGAGCATTCGCCAGACATAAGCCCCAAGGAATGGCGGTGAGACGGATGCCATCGTGATCATGGCGATACAGGCGGATCTCCACCGGAACTGGTAGCGTGCCACCATCCAGGCCAGTGGAACTGCAACAAGGCTGGCAAACAGCGTGGAGAGTACTGTGACGATCAGGCTGTTCTTGATCGCCTCAAGGTAGGTACTTCTCGTCAGGAACTCTCGAAAGTTCTGCAGACTGAAATGCTGTCTGCGGTCCTGAAATCGTAGAAAACTCTTCGGTTCGTGCCGCAGAAGGATGTTCGATCCGGATTGCTCGGGAACCAGCACGGGGGGACCTGAGTTGCCGAAAATATCCAGAACGACCGTTTGCTCGATCAAGACATCGACGTTATTGCCGGTCAGCTGAAAACGCGTTCCGACGTGACCAGCCATAAGTGTCAGTGGTTCGGATGCACGGATCAAAGTAACGCCGGGCTGTTGCTGCTCGAATGTCACCGAAAAACCGTCAGGCCGTTCAAGTTGCACAGTCCCGTTTTCACTTGATACCGGCGAAAAACGCGTCATTCCTTCGCTGATAAGGCTCAAGTTTCCGTTTCGGCTTTGCAAGGTGAATGCGCCGCCGTCCTGTTTGAATGCCGAAATGACGATCCATAGTTGCGGCACCAGAACCAGCATCACTGCACCGACCAGGCAAAGCAGTGAAAACAGCTTCCAGGTGTCAGTCAGACTTTTCATCAGAGATTGGCCCTCAAGGGTCAGACAATGCCCCGGCGGCTTCAACGGCCGCCAGGGAGAGGATTTCAAAGAGTTTGGAGACTTATTTGCTTTCCAGGATCGACGTGAACTTTGCCTTGATCACGTCGCGAGGCTCTTCAGCCGGAAAAAGCTGCAACTCGCCCATCGCCGGCAGGCCCGCCGGCGGCTGAACATCCGTGCGAATGGAACGCCGCTTGACGATTTCACTCGCAATTCTTTGTCCCTTCTGGCTGATGATGAAATCAACAAAGACCCTCGCATCCTCAGGATTTGGGGCACCGTTGATGATGGCCAATCCATCGACCTGGACGGTGACGCCGTCTGCGGGATAGATCATCTTGACAGGCAGGCCCTCCGCTTCCCATTTGGCGCCCAGATCCTCATTGACCCAGCCCAGAGCCGCTTCGCCATCGCGAACGCTTTCGAACATCGGAGAAGACCCTTGGGTGGCGCGAACGGTCTTGATGACCTCTGTCATGAAATCCCAGCCGAGACCTGAAGCCAGGCCGGAAACGATCGAATGCCCGGTCCCTGAATGGTTCGGATCCGCCAAAACCACACCGCCCTTGTCGTCCCAGCGGCTGTCGAGCACATCATGGACGGATGTGGGGTAGTCGGATTCCGAAACAATATCCGTGTTCACCATCAAAGGCTGAGCGAACAGTGAAAACGGG
>JBCCVB010000140.1:0-18251 GCA_039195965.1 Pseudomonadota bacterium | reverse complement strand
GGCCGCACAATGATGCAAAGCGTGATTTCGCCGGTCATCTCAACGGTGCTCTATTTCGTGGTCTTCGGAGCGGCGATCGGTTCGCGCATCTCGGAAGTCGATGGCGTCAGTTACGGGGCGTTTATCGTGCCTGGGTTGATCATGTTGTCGCTCATGACCCAGAGCCTCTCGAACGCGTCCTTCGGGATCTACTTTCCACGTTTCACCGGCACGATTTTCGAGGTCCTGTCCGCGCCGGTTTCCTTCCTGGAAATCACGATTGCCTATGTTGGTGCCGCCGCCACCAAATCCATTCTGGTTGGGCTGATTATCCTGATTACCGCTAACTTCTTCGTGGATATCGAAATTCAGCATCCTTTCTGGATGGCAGCGTTTTTCATGCTGACGGCAATCACCTTTGCGCTTCTCGGCTTCATCATCGGTATCTGGGCGGACAATTTTGAGAAACTCCAGTTCGTTCCGCTTCTGATCGTGACGCCACTGGCTTTTCTGGGCGGGAGCTTTTATTCCATCAACATGCTGCCCGAGTTCTGGCAGACTGTGACGCTGATCAATCCGGTCGTGTATCTCATTTCGGGATTCCGCTGGAGTTTTTATGGTCAGGCGGATGTCAGTTTGTGGCTGTCTCTGTTTGCGACGATGCTTTTCCTCGGAGGCTCGCTCGCGATTGTGCATTGGATATTCAAGACCGGGTACCGTTTGAAACCTTGAGGCGGCGCCGGAGAAAAGCGCGAGATTTGTAATGCGTTCGAACGCTGTTTCAATAAAGGTTTCTGCCTTTCTTCTGGCTCTGTTCCTGGCAGCTTGTCAAACCGCACAGGCCCCCAGGACCACAGCGCCATCTGGGTCCACGGCAGCGGCATCGGTGCAAACGGCATCGCTCCCGCTTGTCAGTTATGCGCCGGAAACGGCCGTCGAGCGCGGGTTCTCAGCGCTTGTACTCAATGCATCAACCGGTGAAGAACTCTATGCGGTTGATGCGGACTCGCCCCGATTTCCGGCTTCGCTCACCAAAATGATGACGCTTTATCTGCTGTTCGACGAGGTCTCCAGCGGTCGATACTCGCTGTCATCACCTTTGAAAGTGTCGGCAAATGCGGCCTCGCAGCCTCCGGCCAAACTCGGGTTGAAAGCCGGGTCGACCATCACGGTGGAGCAGGCCGCGCGGGCTCTTGCGGTAAGGTCTGCCAACGATGTCGGCATCGTCGTTGCGGAAAGTATCGCCGGGAGCGAAGCCGCGTTCGCGCGGCAGATGACCCGCCAGGCAAGGGCACTGGGGCTGACCAAGACGCGCTTCGTCAACGCAACCGGTCTGCCTGATCCGGCACAGGTGACCACCGCACGCGATATGGCCAAGCTGGGTCTCGCACTGAAACGGCGGTTTCCACAATATGCGAACTATTACCGCGCGAAATCATTCACCTATAACGGCCGCACATTCCGTGCGACGAACAATCTATTGGGCAAAGTGTCCGGAGTTGATGGCCTCAAGACCGGATACATTCGCATGGCGGGCTACAATCTGGTCGCGACCGCACGGCGAGGTGGCAAACAGCTGATCGTCGTTGTCATGGGAGGCAAGAGCGAAGCGGCACGCGACCGGGAAGTCACACGCCTGATCGAAGCTCATTTCTGATCCTGGAACAGAGCTATGTTCGGCTCTGAGGCGATCCTGCTCAGGCGCCGCTCAGATTTGGCTTGGTGAAGGTGATGCAGTTGCGCCCGCTGTTTTTCGATTCGTAGAGGCTCTTGTCGACGGCCTGCAACAAGTCTGTCGTCAGCAGCTGGTTGCCGTTTCCATGGTAAATTCCGGCGGAAGCTGTGATCCTGAACTCTTCCGGCGCGAACTCGAAATGAAGTTCGGAGATCTTTTCGCGCAACCGATCAGCCACCTTGAAGGCATTTTCCCGAGAAATCCCAGGCAACAGGACCGCAAACTCTTCGCCCCCCAGACGGGCGAAACAGTCTCCCTGCCTGAGGTGAGATGAAACGGCCTTGCTGACCTTGACCAGGGCTTCGTCACCTGCCGGATGGCCGTATTCGTCATTGACCTGCTTGAAGTGATCCAGGTCGAAATGGACCAGGCCGAAATTGTCCTTTGATGTGGACTGCAGCAGTTCCTCCAGCCGAATTTGAAACTCGCGGCGATTGAATGCACCGGTCAACGGATCCCTGCGTGCTGCTTCCCGGTGCCTGTCGGCGACTTGTTCGAAGGAAACTGCCAACGAAAATGCGCCCGTCAGACTGACGAATATGAGCGCGCTCATCAGGTGGATATCCTGAATCATGTCATTCATCATGCCAGGGCCGGCTGGACCACCGAGAGCCAGTCCGTGGACCGTTCGAAGAGCGCCCTCGGCAGCCAGAAGGAAGAAGGCAAGGATAAGGCCGATTGCGGAGATCAGCCCTCGAAACACCGGAGACGTGTAAGCGCTGATGGTCGCGATGCAAAGCAGCGTGAAGATGACATTGGCCGCCGCGTAAGCAAGGGCGAACTTTGAAATCGAAAAAGCAACAACAGCCACCAGAAGGTAAGCTGTAGCCGGTGCGAGGATGTTGCTTGCCTTGCTTGGCAGATGGGCAAGCTGTCTAGCCGCATGCAGGTGAAAACCGAATGCCAGCAGCAAGAGCGTGTTTGGAACCAGATAGGCAACCAGCTTTGGAAGCCAGGCTTCAAAGGCAAAAAACAGAAGCGCGACCGCCAGCAGAAGATTGGCTGTTCCCCAGCTGCGCCAATGCCCATGAGGACTGACGCGAAAGGACATGGCCAGAAAGGAAATAGCGAACACCGACAGGACAAGAATGTTTGCCGAAAACAGTGTCGTTAGATCCATTTTCGCGGACTCCACGGGTAGGCTCGTCAGAGGACGAAGTGAACATCATGACAATATAAAAACAGGTCTTGCGATCCAGTTAGGGAATAAAACCGGGTTTTCATAAAATTTTATCTTTGCTCATTCCACGCATGGTCATGCGTCTGGAGACGCCTTGGTGCGGGGACTTATTTCGCCAGAATTGCTATTTTCTTAACGCTGCCCAGGTGGTGTAATTATGTAATTAAGTTATTGATTTTAAAGATTATTTTCGTTTTTTGGAGAGAAAACCTTTCGTGATGTGTTCAATCGCTGACGCAGAAGCTGTTCGGTGTTCCGTGCGTCGGTTTGTCAATTGTCATGGTCGTGTGCGTCGTCCAGTTTTGGCGGCACTGCAAGTTTTGGTGGAGCGGCTGCAAAATGTGCAATGGAGTTGTGCGCGAGAAGGGTGCGCGATAAGAGTTTGGAAACTCGACTTGGAATGTCGCTCAAGCAAAGTAACGAGGGCTGGTGGAGAGGGCTCTGGGCGACATCGGCGCGAAAAAACAAGTGCGGGCAGATGGTGGAGTTGATCCAGGGGTATCGATGAGAGTTTTGGGAATTATTGTTCTGGCTTCGGGTCTGGCCCTTGGCGGTACAGGTTCTGCGGTTGGAAAAAGCGGAGACTTCAGCAAGGCACAGGGATGGCGGTTGGATGGAACGAACCAATCGGTTCCTTTGTCCGGACAATCGGAAAAGAGTTACGAGGCAAGCCTGCCGGATGCCCAGGAGCTTGAAAAACTGCTGGCAAGAGAAGCTGCTGGTGATCCCGAAGATCTGTTCAGGCTTGGTCTTGCCTACGAGAACCCGGATCTCTGGGAACCCGACTACGAAAAGGCATTTTCCTATTTCAAACGTTCTGAGGCCCTCGGATTTCCCTGGGCGAAAGCTCAGCTAGGTTACTACTACGAAATGGGTCTGGCCGGACCAAAGGATTACGAAAAGGCGGTTTCTTATTATCAGCAAGGAGCGGACTTCGGCGACAACTGGAGTGGGCTGCGCCTGGGCTACCTCTATCTGGAAGGCAAGGGAATCCGGCAAACCGACACCCAGGCATTTTTCTGGATCCAGTGGGCAAGCCGGGGAGGGCTGCTGGAAGCAACGTCTGCTCTTGGCTGGCTTTATGAAAACGGCCGGGGAACCGAAGTTGATCTTCGAAAGGCGGCTGACCTTTACCGTAAGTCCGCGGAGGCAGGTTACCCTAATGGATGGGTAAACCTCGGGCTCATGTATGAGCTTGGGGTGCTGGGTGATCGGGATGAAAAACGTGCTGCTGAATTTTACCAGAATGCCGCTGACCTGGATAACCCGAGAGGCATCCATCATCTGGGTACAATGTATCACTGGGGCCTGGGTGTTGAGCAGGATCAGGAAAAGAGCATTTCGCTTTTTCGCCGCAGCCTCGACCTCGGCTACGATTACGCTCACGTTTCACTTGGTCTTGCGCATGAACAGGGCAATGGCGTCAAGCAGGACTACGCACAGGCTGCCGTTCACTATCAGAAGGCTATTGAGGCAACCGGTTCGCCGCGTGCAATGGGGTATCTGGGATGGCTTTACACGGAAGGTTTCGGGGTCGAGCAGGATTATCGCAAAGCTCTGGGTCTTTACGAAGAAGCGGCTGATGCCGGTGATGAATTTGCATTGACGGAGCTTGGTCTTTTGCTCGTCGACGGCACGCCGGACACGAAGCAGGATGTCAATCGCGGCCGCCGGCTATTGCTGCAGATGGCGGAAAGAGATGATCTTTCCGCAATCCTTTCTCTTGCGAAAATGTATGAACACGGGATTGGGGTCGCTCGAGACAGTGTTGACGCGATGTTCTGGTACCGCAAGGCGATGGATTTGGGCAGCACAAGAGCACTCATCGCGCTGGGCAACTTTTATGAAAACGGCAACGGCGTCGAACGTGATCTTGATCGGGCCAACCAGCTTTACAGTCAGGCGCTTGAACAAGGTGACCAAAACGCGCTTCTCGATCTGGGCGTTCTGTTTTCGACCGAGGCCTGGAAGGGGCGCGATTATTCCAAGGCGCTGGATTACCTGAAGGAAGCGGATGCCGCGGACATTGACGGCGCGGCGGCGGTTCTGGGTATCAGCTACTTCGAAGGTGAATGGATCACGGAAGACCTTGAACTTGCGCGCTCCTATCTGAAAAAGGCAACTGAAAACGGCAATACAGCCGCCGCCGCCTATCTGGGGTATATGGAAGAGGAAGGCCTGGGCGGGCTGAAGGAAATATTTGAAGCCATTCGCCATTACGAAATCGCGGCTGAAGGCGACAATCTGTATACGGCTCAACGCCTTGCAGACCTTTTTTCCAAAGGCGAGTCCGTCACTCAGAGCCGAAAAAAGGCTTTGAAATGGAAAATACGAGCCGGAGAAATTGGCGACGCAGATGCGGCCTATGAAGCCGCGGAAGTTCTTTACAACACTCCGGAACTCGAAGATCGCCAAAAGGCATCTGAGCTTTACAATACAGCCATGAAGGACGGGAATCTCGATGCCTCGGTCAAATGGGCAAGAATGCAGATTCTGGGTGAGGTAAAGGGGGCCGATTTCTCTGAAGGGGTAAACGAGCTTCGTTATATTTCCGATGAGCGCGCGCTCTCGGCATTGGCGCCTCTGTCGCAGCTCATCCGTGAGGGTGCCGACAAAAAGGCAACCAAGCGACAGCAACAGGAAAAAGAGCTGTTCCTGGGACTGGCCTATCAATATGGAATTATTTTTCCGAATGACCCGAAGAAAGCTGAATTCCATCTACGGCGGTCCGTAGAAATGGATCCGGTATCTTTCTTGCCCGCAAGGTTCGCGCTAGCAGCTTTCCTCTTAGACAACAAATCGGGGGATGAGGAACTCAACAAAGAGATCCTGCAACTCCTGACCTTTGCCGCCAACAGAGGTCATGCCAACGCTCAATTTCTGCTCTATCGGCTTTATGGCGAGGGCATGTACGAGGAGCGTAACATTGTTCCAAAAGACAAAAAGAAAGCCATCATGTGGCTTCGGCTTGCGGCCCAGGAATTGCGAAATGTTCGTGTCTGGCTCGGAGTATCACTTTATGAGGGGTGGGATCCGAAAGCAGACCCGAAAGAGTGGCAGCAAGTGCTTGAAGATGCGGCGGTGGCCGGAGACGCAAGGTCGGCTCTTCGGCTTGGTTACTACTTCAATGGTCGAAAGTCTGATCCAAATCGCGCGCTGAGTTGGTACCAGAAGGCTGCTCGGTTCGGATCCAAGGATGCATATTTTGAAATTGGCGTGCTGCATCACCTGGCCACTGTTGAAGATCACTCGAACGAGATCGCATTCAGGAATTTCCAAAAGGCCGCCGAATTTGGGAATGCCAATGCCAAGCGATTATTGGGATGGTACCATCGTAAGGGAATTGCCACTGAAAAAGATCTTGATCTTGCGGAGAAGCTATATTTGCAAGCATTTGAAGAGGGGGCAGCGGAGGCTCGGTTTGATCTTAGCAATCTCTATGTATTCGAGGATTCCTTTGGAAAGGAAAAGAAGCAGTTAGCTTTTGATTTGCTGCAAGAAGCTAGAGAAATGGGGGTTCCGCGAGCTAGCCTGAAACTCGGACTACTATATCACTTCGGGAAGGGTACAGCTGTCGATTACGCTCAGGCTATGAAGTTCTATTCCGAAGCTGCTGATGCTGGAGATGCAACCGCACTAAACAATCTTGGCTGGATGTACGAACAAGGTTTATCGGTTTCCCGCGACTATGGAAAAGCCATCGAACTTTATAGAGTTGCAATCGAAAAGGGGTCATTCAACGCCACGTCGGCGCTTGGAATTCTCTATCGGGACGGGAAAGGTGTCCCAATGGATTATGAAGAGGCTGTGCGTCTTTTCAAGACGTCAAGAGATGCAGGGAATGTGGACGGTGACGCTAATCTTGGCTGGATGATGGTTCACGGCTGGGGCGTGCCTCATGACCCTGAAGGGGGGCTCATTCTACTTGAGGAGACAGTCGCTGAAGACAGTCATGACGGATTGTACTATCTCGCAGTGCTGCTAGAGCAGGGAACGGTCATAGAGGCGGATTTGAGTAGAGCCCTGGAGCTGTACGAGAAAGCTGCCGATAAGGGGAACTTCCTCGCAAAAGACGCCTTGGCGCGATTGAGCGAATAATCCGATTATCTTGCAAAGAAAAAAGCCGGGCATCGCTGCCCGGCTTTCTTAGTTTCCAATAACTTGATCAGTCTTAGTTCTTGGTCTTGTCGACCAGGGCGTTGGACTTGATCCACGGCATCATGCCGCGCAGCTTTTCGCCGACTTCCTCGATCTGGTGAGCGTCGTTCAGGCGACGGGTTGCCTTGAACTTGGCTGCGCCTGCACGGTATTCCTGCATCCAATCGGAAGTGAACTTGCCGTTCTGGATGTCAGTCAGGACGCGCTTCATTTCCGCCTTGGTTTCCGGCGTCACGATGCGCGGGCCGGTAACGTACTCACCCCACTCAGCAGTGTTGGAGATGGAGTAGTTCATGTTGGCGATGCCGCCTTCGTAGATCAGGTCGACGATCAGCTTAACTTCGTGCAGGCACTCGAAGTAGGCCATTTCCGGTGCGTAGCCGGCTTCCACCAGGGTTTCGAAACCGGCACGGATTAGCTCGACAAGACCACCGCACAGAACGGCCTGTTCGCCGAATAGATCGGTTTCACACTCTTCCTTGAAGGTGGTTTCGATAATGCCGGAACGACCGCCGCCAACGCCACATGCATAGGACAGACCGAGGTCTTGTGCATTGCCGGAAGCGTCCTGGTGAACGGCGATCAGGCATGGCACGCCGCCGCCCTTCTGGTATTCGCCACGCACGGTGTGGCCCGGGCCCTTAGGCGCGACCATCAGAACGTCAACAGTGGACTTCGGCTCGATCAGGCCGAAATGAACGTTGAGGCCGTGAGCGAAGGCGATTGCAGCACCGTCACGGATGTTGCCTGCGATGTGGTCCTTGTAGATGTCGGCCTGCAGCTCGTCCGGAGTTGCCATCATCATCAGGTCGGCCCAGGCAGCAGCTTCTGCCACGGTCATGACCTTGAAGCCGTCGGCTTCAGCCTTAAGCGCAGTTGTAGAACCTTCGCGCAGGGCAACGGCGAGCTCGGTGCAGCCGCTGTCTTTGAGGTTCATGGCATGGGCGCGGCCCTGGGAGCCGTATCCGATGATGGCGACTTTTTTGGATTTGATCAGGTTGAGATCAGCATCACGATCGTAATAAACGCGCATGGGTTCCTTTCTCCCGTTTGCATTCCGTTGTTCTTGTAAGGCCGGTATTTGCTGCCGGTCCTTGTTGTTTCTGGCATTTCCCAGTCGATCCGGTGCCGGTTCTCAGGCCCCGAACAACTGGTAAAAGCGGTCGACGGCCGTTTCGGCCTGCGATTTCAGATCCTGCTCGGCTGGGCTGGCAGCTTCACCGAGAAGAAGTCGAACGTGAACATCGCGGATCGCCAGACCGTAGAGCACCTGGTAGGCGTCCTCCGCGTTGTCGAATTTCAAGAGTCCGTGCCGACGGCCGCTCTCCAGCATGGTACGCGCACGTGACGAAATCATGTGCTTGCCGCGCACCAGCAGGAGCTGACCGAGCCGGTTGGAATTTGTGTTGGACTGCCCGATGGATAGCCGGTTCAGCGCCAACGACGTCTCGGAAAAGAGGACCCCCAGCAGCGCTTCGACGAAGGCGGCAACATGCGCACGGTACGTTTCCGCGTCTGCAGTTGCTCCTGCCTCAGACGGAAACTGAACCTGGCTGGCCTGGAAGGCAACGACAGCCGCAAGCAGACCGTCGCGGTCGCCGAACCACTTGTAAAGGCTTTCCTTGGAGCAGCTGGCGGTGCGGGCAAGCCCTGCCGTGGTGAGAGCTTTTTCGCCACCTTCTACCAAAAGTGTCAGCGCATGCTGCAGCACCACCTGCTGGCGCGGCGAAAACTCAGGCGCTGCGTCCGGGCGGGAAGTGGCAATGTCAAAGGCGGCTGCGGGCATGTCTTCAGGTGTCGGTCAAACTAAAGTGAAGGCGATTGTTTTTGCTTGGGAACCGTACCGTACGGTTCGGGCGTGGTTATGGCATCGGCAGGCGAGTAGGTCAAGCGGAAATTGACAAGAGGAAGTTAGCTTGTCACCCGACAGCTATTCGCAGGGAGCTAAAGCTCTGGAGCGTTGTACCAAGCCACGTTTGACCGTCGTTTTGCAGGAGCGTGGAAGGAGATTTTTAGAGGCGACTATTCGACAAGTTTTCACATAGCTATCGAAACGGATGCCATACCGAGCAGGAAACCACCTAGTAACCATTTGGATCTCGAGCGCCGGGAGAATGTGAAAAGCGTAAATCCTGCAAAGCCGATGAAAATCAGTAGCGAAATCAAACCAATAGCGGCCAACGCCAAAATGATCAGTGTTGCGCTTCCACCTTCAGCAACGGCACGATCAAAGTTGGCGTCTGCGAAAAGAAGGCAAAACTGAGTGCCTGCACCTGCAAGCCATCCAACAAGACCGAGCACGGGTCCCTGATTTGTGCTCGGAACAAATTTGGTGTCTTTCGCCGATATCTGCTGGAATTGGCTTCTAAGCTGAGCAGTACTTTGGGTGCTGCCCTGAATTCTCGCCGGGTTTTGAGAGGAGTAGCGCTGTGCTCCGCGTTGTCCAAAGCCTTTGTCTGCCAACTCTTTTTCCTTCTGCGAAAGCACGTCTAGATTTTAAAATCACAGGTATCAGCCACAGGTTAATTCGGTTCTAAAGTCCAGAGTGTCCCTCTGGTACTGGTTTGGGCGTTTCTCTATCTGCCGTTTTTCTCATCCATTCGATCACCACCTGCGCTGTCTCGGTGTTCCTGCAGCGGTGTGAGAGGGTTATGTAAAACCGGCTTTTCGGCCGCATGACCGGCAGACCTATCGGCACCAGCAGCCCTTTGCTGACATGGTCGCCATTCGTTGAGCGCCAGCCGAGCATGATGCCATGGCCGGAGAGGGCTGCCTGCGCGGCCTGCACATAATTGGAGAATTTGAGACCCTTCGAGGTGCCTGCCGGTTTTTGACCGGTTTGAACAAAATAGTCTGACCATGTCACCCAGTTGGGATCTGGAAACTCTACGTGGATAAGATGTGCAGAGGCGAGATTCCGATCTTCCTTACGAAGACGTTCTGCCAGCACAGGAGCGCAGACCGGTTCAATGATCTCATCAAAGAGATGTTGCATGTCGCCGTCGTTCCAGCGCCCGTCGCCAAAGCGCATGGCAATGTCAGTACCTGGAGGCATATGCGGCACCTCTTGTGGTGTGGTCTGCACATTCACGGCAATGTCCGGATGCACCAGGTAAAAAGCCTCCAGTCTCGGCATCAGCCAGTAGGTGGCAAAGCCAACCGTGCATGCGACTGTCACGGAGGCACCCGAATGGCTGGCGAGCGCTTGGATCTCGCTCAATGCTTCGGTCAGGCGATCGCGATTTTCGATCACTGCCTTGAGCAGAATTTCGCCCGCCTCGTTCAATCGCGCAGGACGGGTGCTTCGGTCGAACAGGGGCGTGCCGACATGTTCCTCCAGTTGCCGAAGCGTCTGGCTGATCGCAGACAGGGAGACATTGAGTTCTCCAGCCGCTCTTTTGGAACTGCCAGCGCTGTGCACTGTTTCGAAGACATGGAGCAGCCTGAGGGGAGGAAGACGGTTCATAGGAAGCTTAAGTTTAGACTTTGATCAAGTTAACTTCTGTTTTTATCGTCTTTTCAAATCATCGATACAAGCGCATTTTCCCAAAACTGAATGCAGAACTATAGGGTTGGCAGAATGGCGCCCTTTGTCTGCAAGAAACGGGCAGGTTAAGTTATTTGGAGGGAATGATGCTCGGGACTGGTGACGCAGGTGTATTGCTGGGCGAGTACGGCCTGGATGTGCCGCTGAGCAATGGCGAAACGGCCTACTTCAATTACTACTGGCTAAGAGACAATTGTCCGTCGTCCTTCGACACTGAAACTCGTGAGCGAGTCTACGACATCTTTGCGGAGGAAGTTGCACCAAAGGCGGCATCCGCGTCAATTTCCGCAGAGCATCTGGAAGTCACCTGGACCGGCTCGGAACACGTGACACGCATGCCTCTGGCAACACTGACCGGATACGCAAAAGGTGCCAAGCGTTCCGACAGCGCCAACCTGCCGCGCAAGCCCTGGTATTGCGATCACTACGAGGAGATCGGGCGCTTCTCTTATCCGGACCTGACGACCGACAAGACCCATATCAGGAGTTGGGTCAAAACCATGCTGACAGATGGCGTTGCCTTGCTGACCGGACTGCCGGACACCGACGAGGCGCTTCTGGACGTTGCCAACATGATCGGTCACGTGCGCCCCAGCTATTTCGGTCGGGTGTTCGAGGTCAAAACCCACATCAAGCCAACGAACCTGGCCTTCACATCCAAGGCATTGGAGCTGCATACCGACCTGCCGTCCGAAGATGCCGCTCCCGGCGTTCAGTTCCTGCACTGCCGGGCAAACTCGGTTGATGGTGGAGACAGCCTCTTTGTTGATGGTCTGGCCGTGGCTGAAGATTTCCGCAGACTTCATCCTGAAGAATTCGATCTGCTGGTGAACACCGATGTCCCCTATTATTGCGAGCACGACACGTTTGACATGCGTGCCCGCCAGCGGGTGATCGAGCTCGATGAATACGGCAACATTTCCGGTGTGACCATCAGCCAGCACCAGGCCGATATATTTGATCTGCCGCAGAAGGATCTAGATAGCTATTATCCGGCATTCTGTCGTTTCGGCCGCTTGATGCAGGACGACAAGTATCTGATGCAGTTCCGGCTGAATGCCGGAGAATGTATCGTTTTCGACAATCATCGGATCGTACATGGACGCGCGGCCTATTCCGCCACCAGCGGTGACCGGCATCTGCGTGGTTGTTATATCGACAGAGGGGAAATGCGTTCGACCTACCGGGTTCTGTCCGGAGAAGGGCGCTTCAAATAGGAGGAGAGACGGGCATGACCCTTGCAGAAGCGCAAGCCGTGAGCGAACAGGAACTGCGCGAGGATCTGGCGGCCGCATTCCGCCTTGCGGTGAAGTTCGGCTGGCACGAATCTGTTGGCAACCACTTCAGCGTTGCCGTGTCGGATGACGGTTCCAAGTTTCTGATGAACCCGAAGTGGCGGCACTTTTCCGAAATAAAGGCCAGTGACCTGCAGCTGCTGGATGCAAACGATGAGACCGTGATGGAGCGTGAGGATGCTCCGGATCCGTCCGCGTGGTGCATTCACGGTACGGTTCATCGGACCAACCCGGCAGCACGCGTTCTGTTCCACTGTCATGCACCCAACGCCACCGCACTTGCGACCTTGCAGGACCCGACGCTAAAGCCGATCGACCTCAATACGGCACGGTTCTATGGCAAGGTCGCCATCGATCTCGGGTTTGGTGGAATGGCCGACGAAACAGAGGAGGGAAGGCGGATCGCAGAGACGCTGGGCACCAAGCCGATCCTGATCATGGGCAATCACGGTGTCTCCGTTGCCGCAGCCTCGATTGCGGAAGCGTTTGAGCATCTTTATTTCTTTGAGCGCGCCGCCGAGACGCTTCTTAAAGCCTATTCATCCGGGCAGCCGCTTGCGGTGATGTCGGATAATCTCGCAGCCAAGACTGCGGCGGAATGGGAGCCTTACGTCGGAATGGGCTATGCGCATTTCGCTCACTTGAAGCGCGAACTGGACAGAACTCAGCCTGATTACCGGGATTGATCGGCTTTCGCGCACGCTCCGCGCCGGACCGTTGTCGAGGTGATTGCCGTCCAGCGGTGTGTTAGGGTTTGGCCATGAACAGGCCAAACCTTTTTATCTTGTTGCCTTTGTTGAGCTTTTTCTGGCTGGTCAGCGGCGTTTTTACCGCCGGTTTCCTGTATCCGGGATACAGCCATCTGGCTCAGTTCATGAGCGTACTCGGTGCCACTGGGACCAAGCACGGGGCGTGGGTGAACCTCATTGTGTTTGCCGGGACCGAAATCTGGGTAATTCTGTTTGTGGTTGTTGCCCTGCGGGCCGTCTCCGGCAGGCCGTTAGTGGTGGCGGGCCTTATTCTGCTCGGGCTTTATGCGGTATTGCTGATGATCGCTGCAGTGTTTCCCTGTGATTTCGAGTGCCGCCCCAAGGCACCGTCGCTGTCGCATCTAGTCCATGCCACCGCCGGGTTCCTGGCCTATCTCTCTGGTCTGTGCGGACTGTATCTGGTGTCACTCGGGTTGAGGCGTGCGGACAGTGTTAAGGTTCAGGTGCGTCTCGCCGCCGCGCTGTTCGTTTTGGGAGCGGGGCTTTTGAGCGGGATCGTTCTGTCTCAGGATTTTGCCGGTCTCTTTCAACGTCTCCTGGAAACTCTGCTCTATGTCTGGATGGTTCTGACGGGTATCGCCCTGTCACATGTTCAGGCGAACGACCGGCTGCTGATGAGGCTGCCTCAAACCTGACACGGCTCAAAATCCTGAATTATTACGCTGTAGTACTCGCCTAATACCCGCTCAAACGCTTCGCCTGCTAGCGTTCTCTCATCGCGACATTCTGATGGGAGGAAATGGCATGAGCGCAAAGATCCTTATGATTACCGGTGACTTCACCGAAGACTATGAAACAATGGTGCCGTTTCAGGCACTGCTTGCAATGGGGCATGAAGTTGATGCGGTTTGCCCGGGCAAAAAAAGTGGCGAGACCGTTGCGACCTGCATTCATGACTTCGAAGGCGACCAGACCTACACCGAAAAGCGTGGCCACAATTTTACTCTGAATGCGAGTTTTGCAGACATTGATGTTGAGTCCTATGACGCGCTGCTGATCCCGGGTGGCCGTGCGCCGGAGTATCTGCGTCTTGAGGCGGAGGTCATTGCGGCGGTGAAACACTTCATGGATGAGGACAAGCCCGTTGCGGCTATCTGCCATGGAGCTCAGATCCTGACCGCGGCGCAGGTGATCGAAGGTCGCGTCGTTTCAGCCTATCCGGCTTGCCGGCCGGAGGTGGAGCTGGCAGGCGCAACCTACGCCGAGATCGCCATAGATGCAGCGGTGACTGACGGCAATCTGGTGACCGCCCCCGCCTGGCCTGCACACCCGGCCTGGCTGGCGCAGTTCCACGCTGTGCTGACCGGTCAGGAAGCCGGCGCGCTGGCCGCATGAGCTGCGAAATCAGTTGGGCCGGTGCTTGTGTCTGGCTGCAGTTGGCGCGTTATCGATAAACCGGTAAAGCCTGCCATGGCATTTAAGAACCGTCTTCATCTTGCCATTGCCGGGCTTGATCGTGCATTCCATGCCGTGGATGATCGGGAGATCGGAAAGGGGAACTCATGTGCAAACTCTTCATCGAGGCGGATCCCAAGCTTTGGGAAAGCTCGACGAAATCCCTGCGTATCGATGGCATGGTCACATCGGTTCGGCTGGAGGCGTTTTTCTGGAACGCTCTGGAAGAAATCGCGACACGAGACGGAATGAACGTCGTGCAGCTGATCACACGGCTGCATCACGAAAGCATTGATGCGGGCCACGACCTCGGGAATTTCACGAGTTTCCTGAGAGTGTGCTGTGGCCGCTATCTCGCCCTGCAGCTTTCCGGCGACGTACCAACCGACAAACGATTGCCGATTTCTGGTTTGGACGCTGACGGGATCCTTGAGGCTGAGAGTGGACGGGTGCACTAGGTAGAACACCGATCGGCGGTCGCTTGAATTACTCCAGGGATGTCGCTCTTATTGCGAATGACCAACAGATCTTCGCTCGCCAGTTTGGCGGTACAAGCCTGTAGACAGATAGGCAGGTATTTATCGCGATAATTCCACGCTCTCAGCAAAAAGGGCAGATCAAATCGTTCCTCACATCCGTTTGGTAGGCCGGGACGCGGACTCTTGCGATGCTTGAGCCAACGCAATCCAATTCTCGAGCAACAGAGCCACGGTGATAAGTCGATCAGTACAACAAGGTCGGCAGCCGAGGTTCGGCTATTCAATGTTGGTATGTTGTTGCCCTCAATGATCCAACGGGGTTTTTCGATCAATGATTGATGAACACGAAACCAAGTTTCGCCATCTGGCTCTTTCCAGTTTTCGTCAAAATAATAGCTATCAAGACTGACCAGTGGGAGATTGCATTGGTTCGCCAATCGATGTGCAAGCCATGTCTTGCCGCTTCCGGGAGAGCCAATCACTGCGATTTTCGTTGTTCCTGCCGCCAGCTACCTTTCTCCTCGAACTCGATGACAAAAATCAGTCTAAAGCCGATCTCTAACCTCGTCTCCAATCGCCAGAGCTGATGTCAGGGCTGGTGACTCCATGCCGTAGAGCGCGACCAATCCCTGAAGACCGTGTGCTTCCGGGCCGTCGATGCGGAAGTCGGCTGCTGGTTCGCCGGGGCCGACGATCTTGGGGCGGATGCCTGAATAATCGGGAACAAGGGAAGCGTCCGGCAGATCGGGCCAGTAGTCACGGATGGCAGCGTAAAACTTGTTACCGCGTGCTGGGTCCACCTCGTAGTCAAAACTGTCGACCCACTCCACATCCGGTCCGAAGCGCGCCTGATGTTGAAGGTCCAGGGTCAGGTGAACGCCAAGGCCTCCTGGTTCAGGAACGGGGTAGATCAGCGTTGAAAACGGTGCTTTGCCTTGCAACTTGAAATAGTTGCCTTTGGCCAGATAAGCCTTCGGCGGATTTGCCTGAGGAAAGGCCGACATCAGGGCGGGTGCACCGTGGCCGGCCGAAACGATCAGCTCCCTGCATGTGATGGCGTAGCTTTCCGCTCCATCAGTTTCGACCTGAAGGCGGTAGCCACCTTCAGATAGAGCCTCAATGCGCTCAACCCTGGTGTTCAAAACGACTTGCCCGCCATGTGCCTCAAGTCCGCCTTGCAGGGCCAGCATGAAGCCGTGGCTGTCAATGATGCCGGTGGAGGGGGACCAGAGTGCGCCTGCGCAGTTCAATGCCGGTTCCCGCTCGCTTAGTTCGTTGCGGTCGACAAAGACAAGATCGGTTACGCCGTTTTCCGCGGCCTTTTGTTTGATCTTCTGCAGCTCGTCGAGCTGTGCCTCATGCGAGGCAACGATCAATTTGCCGATATGTTCGTGACCAACGCCGTTTTCCGCACAGAATTCGTAGAGCTGGTGCTTGCCGTCGACGCAAAGACGCGCTTTCAGACTGCCGGTCGGATAGTAGATGCCGGCATGTATGACCTCGGAGTTGCGGGCGCTGGTTTCAGAGCCGATCAAGTCATGCTGCTCCAGAACCATGACCTCGCGGCCAGTTAGAGCCAGAGCGCGTGCGCAAGCCAGGCCTACAACACCGGCACCGATGACGAGGGTTTCGATGTCATGCATGGCAGTTCTCCGATCCCAGCCACCGACCCGCTCTGGCAGTTGCCGTTGGCGGCGTCCGGTTCTCAAATTTCTTCAGGTAAACAGTCAGATGAAAATAGTCTGCCGGGCCCCTGGCAAAAGAGGGGCCCGGATTGGAGGAGATTAACCCCACCACTTTTCCGGTTCGAAGGAGCCGGCAGCGTCCTCGATCACCTGGCCAACCTGGAAAAGCGTGCTTTCATCGAACGGTTTTCCGATCAGCTGCAGACCAAGCGGCAGGCCAGATTTGTCAAGACCGGCTGGAACGGAAATGCCCGGCAGGCCCGCCATGTTCACCGTGACCGTGAAGATGTCGTTCAGATACATCTTGACCGGATCGGAATGCAGGTCCTGATCTGCGACACCGAATGCAGCTGACGGAGTTGCCGGGGTCAGGATTGCATCGACACCGTTCGCCCAAGCCAGATCAAAGTCTCGCTTGATCAGAGTGCGAACCTTCTGGGCCTTCAGGTAGTAGGCGTCGTAATAACCAGCAGACAATACATAGGTGCCGATCAGAACGCGGCGCTTCACTTCTTCGCCGAAACCTTCGGCGCGGGTGTTTTCGTACATCTCGACGATGTCCTTGCCCGGCACGCGCAGACCGTAGCGAACGCCGTCATAACGAGCCAGGTTGGACGACGCTTCCGCCGGAGCAACGATGTAATACGCGGGCAGGGCGTATTTGGTATGCGGCATGGAGATGTCGACGATTTCTGCGCCCGCATCCTTCAGCCACTCGATGCCCTTCTGCCACAATTCCTCGATCTCGCCCGGCATGCCATCCATGCGGTATTCTGCCGGAATGCCGATCTTCAGGCCTTTCACGGATTTGCCGATTGCGGCTTCGTAATCCGGCACTTCGATGTCGACCGAGGTGGTGTCCTTCGGGTCAACGGAGGCCATGGATTTCAGCAGGATGGCGCTGTCGCGCACCGTGTGGGCGATTGGGCCTGCCTGATCAAGCGAAGAGGCAAAGGCAACGACACCCCAGCGAGAGCAACGGCCATAGGTCGGCTTGATGCCGACTGTACCCGTGAAGGCCGCAGGCTGGCGAATGGAGCCACCTGTGTCGGTCGCCGTGGCACCCATGCACATGCGGGCCGCAACTGCTGTTGCCGAGCCGCCGGAGGAACCACCTGGAACCAGATCCTGATTGGAGCCGTTCTTGCGCCACGGGTTGATGACGTCGCCGTAGTAGGACGTCTCGTTGGAGGAGCCCATCGCGAATTCGTCCATGTTGAGCTTGCCGAGCATGACGGCTCCGTCGGCCCACAGATTGGACGTGACGGTGGATTCGTAACCCGGTTTGAAGCCATCCAGAATATGGCTGCATGCCTGGGTGTGCACGCCTTGGGTGGCGAACAGGTCCTTGATGCCGAGGGGAATACCCTCAAGCGCACCTGCGTCGCCCGTACCGAGCTTTTCATCTGACGCTTTAGCCATGTCACGGGCCTGATCGGCGGTGACAGCCACATAGGCGTTCAACGAACTGTTGGCAGCTTCGATGTTGTTCAGAAACGCCTCGGTCAGTTCGAGCGAGGTGTAATCCTTGTTCTTCAAGCCCTCGCGGGCCTCGGCAATGGTAAGTTTCGTGAGGTCAGTCATGACTTTGTCTTTCAACAGACCCTAAAGGGGCCGGGAATAGAAAACAGAATAGGGATTTTCGGGATAGTCGAGAACAGGGCCGCATTCGATGAAGCCGGCGGTCTCATAAAGCTTTCTGGCAGGTTCATAATTGTGGCCGGTCTCCAGAACCAGCGACGTGAAACCTTCCTTGACCGCAAGCACGGTGATCTCATCCAGAATGCGGCGGGCCAGTCCAAGGCCCCGATAGTCCGGCCGGGCGAAAAAACGCTTCAGTTCGCCGATGCCGTCACGGTGACGATGAAAAGCACCACATGCAGCTGCCTTGCCATCCACCCTGGCGACAAACAGAGTCGTTTCAGGGCCCCCCATTTATTAGGCAGGCATTCTGTAATTAGCCACTTACGGCGGCAACGACCCCAGAACAGCAATAAACAAACCAATCATGGCGTGCAAGTCTTAGGG
>JBCCVB010000139.1:0-18676 GCA_039195965.1 Pseudomonadota bacterium | reverse complement strand
GCCGGATAGCGCTTGCGCCAACTCCGCAAAGGGGTCGGCGGGCTGAACCTGGTCAGCGCGCTGTCGCATGGCCTCGTATATTCTGGGAGCCAGTCGGCAGGCTTTCTCCAGCTGCTCATCCCCCGAAGTTTGAAAGCCCCCCATCATCCGCAGGTCTTTCGTATCTTCGTATTGGGATATCAGCCCCTTGATCCTGTGTATCAGTTCCTGCTGTTCCGCTGTCCAGGCCCGGTTGGCAAGTCTTGAAGTTGACCGCAAGACGTTTACTGGCGGATAGCGTCCAGCTTCCGCAATCTGTCGGTCAAGCACGACGTGACCATCCAGAAGTCCTCTGATGGTGTCGGAGACTGGATCATTGTGATCGTCGCCATCGACCAGAACGGAAAAAATACCTGTAATCGAACCTTCGCCTGAACATCCCGGTCCCGCGCGCTCAATCAACCGGGCCAGGTCGGCAAACACACTCGGAGGATATCCACGTGCAACAGGTGGTTCACCGGCAGCAAGTGCAACGTCACGGGCCGCATGAGCAAAGCGCGTCGCAGAATCCAGTATCAGCAACACGCTGTGTCCCTGCGCCCGAAAATACTCCGCCACACTCATGGCCGTTTTCGGCGCGAGCCGCCGCTGCATCGCACTTTCATCTCCCGTTGATGCAACAACAACGGAATTCGACAGGGTCTCGCCAAGAATATCGTCAATGAATTCGCGAACTTCGCGTCCGCGTTCTCCAACCAGTCCAACAACAACCGTGTCAAAGTCCCCAAAGCCTGCCAGCATACCAAGCAGTGTGGACTTGCCGACGCCTGACCCGGCAAACACCCCAACACGCTGTCCGACACACAATGGTGTAAACAGGTCAATGACCTTCACGCCGGTTCTGACACCTTCGGAAATCTTTTCCCGGTTCATTGCAGGAGGTGGCGCGCGATCGAGAAGGAAAGCCTCAACCCCATGATTGAGCGGTCCCAACTCGTCAATCGGATCGCCAAGAGCATTAATTATCCGGCCTCGCCAACTCATGTCCGGATGGATTGCAAGACCGCCAGTTACTGATGCGATGCTTCCAATTCCAATATCCGTGACACGTTCGAGCGGTTTGATGACCACGTCTTTCTGGTCCAGCCGGATAATCTCTCCTTGCCGGATCCCTGCCTTACCTTCGAACTCGACCAGATCGCCGAGACAGACCACACGTGACAGTCCGGAAACCCTGATTGCCTCGGCAGAAACCTGCGTCACACGTCCGCTCAGTTTTACCGGACCGGTTTCCGTTTCAAGAGCGGTCAGCGCCGCAGATATTTGATCAAGTGCGTTCAGATGCGGTGCGTTCGGCATGGCGTTCCTGCAAAGCCTTCAAGACGTCAAGAGGAAGGTGATTGGATTTGTGACCGGCGAGACGGCTCAGATCTTGATCGTCAGGAATTGTCGCCACAGCAGCATCTTCCTGCACAGTCTCAGTCACATAAGAGATCGACGAAGACTTTTGCGGCATATCGTCGGATGCGTTGTTGCTCTCAGGCACGGATCGCCCTACTGCCTTGTCGGCAACTGTCCCCGTCAAAATCTCATGCAGAACAAGAGGGGCACTTTTGGCGCTTGTTGAAGCAACCGTTTCACCCAAAACCGTTGCGGTACCAGCCGACTTTTCCGGCGCCCCCTCGTCACGAACCTCATACCCGCCGGTATCCGGTTTTGGTTCCGGTACAGGTATTTTTCCAGCTCCATCTTTGCCGGAAGACTTTTCGGATGCCGCCAGTACTGTTTCTGATTGCAACTCGTCGCTTGAAGAACCGTAATAATGATCTCCAAGCGCGTTGTAGGCCAACATTGCGCCAAGTCCGATCGGTCCACCGAGTGCGAACCCGTAAATGGCATTTCCCGATTTCCTGACCTGGTCTGAAATCTGATCGTTCGTGATCGAACGGTACACTTCCGCGACCCCGGGTATATGCTGAAGTGGATTGATCAGATCGATGAAATCACCAAGCCTGAAAACTGACGTTTCCTGCTTTGAAAGCGCGCTGACGGCAGGTTTTCCCGCAGACGATACTTCGAAGCTTTGCAAATGAGAAATTGCCGGCGTCGGCGCGCCAGTTGCCTCGACCTGGATCATGAGGTTGCCCCGAGCTCACGAATAGCCTTTTCCTGGCTTTCATTGCTGGTGTCGATCATCTTTGTTGCACTTTCAAATGCGCGCGAAATCATGATCATCTTGGTCATCTCACGAACCGGGTTGATGTTCGCTCCTTCGACGTACCCCTGACGAATGCCATTTTTGTCGAACACCTGAACCGGAATTGCAGGCAGGTCCGAAACGACAGCTGAATTTTCCTTTCTGGTGAGCTTGGCTTCGTTCGGGATCAGGAACAGGCCGATTTGTCCGACTACTCCGTTTTCTCCCTGGATGACGTCTCCTGATTGCGAAATCAGCGGAGAACCGGCCTCAGGATCAAGTGCGATCGGCTGTCCGCCTGTGCCGAGAATCTGCTGTCCGGTCAGGGTTTGGAGAGCTCCATCTTCCGTGATTTTCAGCCTGCCGTCTCTTGTGTAGGAAAGATTGCCATTTGCATCACGAATGGCGAACCAGGCCTCGCCCTCTATTGCCAAATCAAGTGGATTGTCAGTCTTGTTCAGGCTTCCGCCCTGACGCGAGATGTACATTTCGCCGCCCGTCGCAAAACTCACCTGGTCCTGCCCGGTTTTCGAAATCAGTTCTGCAAACTTTACTTCGTCAGCCCTGTAGCCGGCTGTGTTCATGTTTGCGACATTGCGAGCAACGGTTTCAAGTCGGTTGGAAAGCGCCACCTGTGCAGACAGCGCGACATAAAGAGCAGATTGCATGGTTCAAAAGCCTCCAAGGCGAAAATTCTGGATGCTGGAAAGGAGTCCTTCCCCCATCTGGACGATGCCGTTGCCATTGCCGAAAACGGCGAGCGTCGGAGACGTTCCTGCCTGCGGCCCCTGGGATAGATCGTAGAGCGCTGAGAACCTGTTCAAAAACTTCGACAGGTATTCCGCATCACCGAACTTGTCGAACTCGAGATGCTCTTCCAAATAGGCGGCTTGCTTGTCGATATCCGACAAGGCAAATTCCTGCGGCAATCCGAGCGAAGTATAGACAGCTTCTGCAAGCGCTCTGTCCGCGAGGACGTCATAAGCGTTCGTGATATCCGGTGCTCTTCTTTCAAAGTAGAGCGCAAGGCGTACACCCTGGTTCTGTTCACCCTCGCGCACTTCCAGCGTCTGCCGATGAAACTTCTGAACTATGTCTTCCTGGGCTCTTGTGAAAGAAGTTGCTGTTGAGCCGTATCTCTCAAAATTAAAGACTTCGGCAAAGTTCTTATACTTGGTATCGGCAAGCTGATTGGCAAAAGCGCTGTTTTCGGAAACGCCCTCCTCCAGCACTTTGCGCATGAAGGCCTTGGCATAGATCATGTCTTCTAGGCCCATCGCCGTCATTGCATAGTTGTAGATGCGATCGTCAGCGAGAAACTCGTCCACCGACTTAATATTACGGATATTGTCCCTGTAATATTCTGTCTGGCGCTCAATCATCGGATCGGCTTCGACGGTTTTCAGAGACCTCTCCATATTGGTCCTGACGAGCTGTACCTGTGTCAATGTATTGATCATGTCCTGAACCCCATGCGGGTGAATCCATTTCAGGAACTTTCAGGCTTAAAGCTTACGTCAAGCTGACCCAACCGACGGTGTGCCTCCAGTGCAATTCGGGTCAGCTTCAGACAAGTCTCGCACTCTAGCGTTTTCCCGATCGCAGTTGAATTCATCACCAGTCGGGAGCTGTTAGGTGACTATTCTTATTGGCCTGATAATCGCGGGCGCCTCTCTTATCGGCGGCTTTGCCGCACTCGGAGGCAAGGTCTCCGTACTTTGGCAACCCTGGGAACTACTCATCATTCTGGGCGTTGCAGTTGGCGCATTCGTCGTCGCAAATCCCATGAAAACGATCAAGGGAACCGTAGTTGCGGTGTCTGACGCTCTGCGCAATGCGGTGCCGAACAAACGGGAATACCTGGATGTTCTGGCGCTTCTCTATGGATTGATGCGCGAGCTTCGTGCGAAAGGTCGAAATCAGGTCGAACCACATATCGAAGATCCCAATACTTCGCCGATCTTTCAGAAGTATCCTTCAGTCCTTCGCAATGCCAGCCTGACGACTTTCATCTGTGACTACTTCCGCCTGATCATCGTCGGCAATGCACGAGCGCACGAAATCGAAGCGTTGGTGGACGAAGAGCTGCACACGATCCACCGGGATCAGATGAAACCGTATCATGCGATGAGCAGCGTTGCAGATGCCTTGCCCGCAATCGGCATCATCGCTGCCGTCCTGGGTGTGATCAAGGCTATGGGTGCTATCGACCAGTCACCCCAGCTGTTGGGAAGTTTGATTGGCGCCGCGCTGGTGGGGACTTTCGTGGGAATTTTCTTCTCCTACTCCCTGTTCGGCCCGATTGCCGCAAAGATCAAAAGCGTTCGCGAGACGCGTCTTCGGACCTACATCGTCGTCAAACAAACCCTATTGGCCTTCATGAACGGTGCCGACCCCCAAATCGCACTGGAACATGGCCGGAAAACAATTTCCGACTACGACCGTCCGACCATTGATGAAGTTGAAAACGAAACCATGAGTGTCGGTGCCGGCGCGAGCACTGAAAACGTTCAGGACCTGCAGGGAGCCGCCTAAGTCATGATTGAAGCAGCAACTGCCAGCTCCAACGCATCTAACTCCGAACGGGCAATGATCGCCGACCGGCTGCTTGATGCGGCAGGGATCTCAGTCGACCGTTTGCCGATGCTTCCTGTGGTCTTCGACCGCATGGCGCGCCTGATGGCGGACGCGATGCGCCAGAAGTCCCCCTCGCCTTCCTACATCTCGGTCAGCTATGTCGAGAACAACCGGATTGGCGACGTGCTCGACGAGTTTGAGTCCAACGCCCTTGTTGCCGTTCTCTACTCTCCAGAGTGGGACGCCCGCGTTCTCGTCGGCTTCGACCGGGACTTCATCTTCACTCTTGTCGATGTACTTTTCGGTGCAGATGGTACCGAACCCCCAATCGATGAAGAGCGTCCGTTCTCCAACATCGAAACGCGTATTGCGCGAACCATGTTCGAACTGGCAGCCAAGTCTCTGGCCGAGTCCTTCGCGCCGATCGCAGAGACCACTTTGAAGATCGAACGCATCGAAAGCCGTATGGATTTCGCGGTCGTCGGCCGCCGAAACAACCCGGCAGTGGTTGCCAGGTTGTTGCAACAGGCCATTGGGCGCGGCGGTGAGGTTTTCATCGTGATGCCGCACTCCACTCTCAATCCGCTGCGGCAACGTCTGTCTCAAGTGCTGTCCGGCGAAATGTCCGGTCGTGACAAACAATGGACCCAACACTTCCACAATGAGATCCAGCGCACGGAAGTGAAGCTGGAAGCCATTCTGGAAGAGCGAGAAGTGTCGCTCGGAGACCTCTCGGATCTGCAGGTCGGCCAAGTCATCGAACTGCAGGCAACAGCCCGCTCGCCCGTAACACTCGCCTGCAACGAACAGCCCGTGTTCACCTGCCAGCTCGGACAGCTCGACGGTTCCTACACGTTGCAGATCGACGAACTCATCCACGAAGAAGAAAAGGATCTTTTCGATGATCTCCGCAATCGTTGATGGTGTCTTGCTGGTTGCTCTTGTTGCCACCACGGTCCGAATGGTCTCCATGCACCGCGAGCTAAGGCGGCTCGGGACGTATCACGAAGACTACCAGCGTATTTTTGATCAGACCGCCCTTGCGCTGGACGGCATCGAGGTCTCCATCCAGGAGATCAACGTCAAAGGCGCCCAGATCCTCAATGCTCTTGGCAGCCGCATGGATGATGCCAGGGACCTTATTGCCGAAATCGACGGCCTGACCAGAGAAGCAAAGCGCCAGCAGTCTGTGCTTCGTGCCGAGTTGAAGGAATTGTCGAAGGCGACAGCGCTCCTCGAAAGTTCGAAACGCTTCACGCCTACCCGTGACGATCTCGAGATTTTTGCGGAGGACACAAAGGCAGATGGACCGAAACCCACGCTGATCCGGCCCAAGACAAAGTCCGAGCCGACTGTCATCCATCATGGCCAGCAAGCAGACCCAACCCCAACTCGCATCCACCGCATCGAAGATTCAATTGCAAGCCCGTTTCGTACGGTCTCCATAAACCAGAAGGATAGCATGTAATGTCGGAAACAATTATCGATCACGTTGCATCTGAAGCCGGCCCCAAGACCAAACCTGCCGACGCCACCAACTTCGCCAAGGTTGAAGCCCCGGACAAGGATCAGTCCACCGGAACGATGGGTGACGACAAAAACCTCGACACCATCCTCGGTATTCCGGTCAACATCCAGGTAGTCCTCGGTTCGGCCACGATGCTTGTATCCAACCTTCTCAAGCTTGGGCGCGGTGCAGTCATTCCACTGAACCACAGAGTTGGTGAGCCCATCGACATTGTGGTCAACGGACGTGTGATTGCCCGTGGCGAAGTCGTGGTCGTCGAAGATGACAACTCCCGGTTTGGGGTTTCGCTAACCGAAATAATCAACTCCCAGCCAGGTGCCGTTGAAGCCTGACTTCTTACGCACTCAGATCCATCGACACTCCGGCATTCTTAGGACCGCGCGACAATGACGAGTTCAGCCGCTGCAACAGTTGCACCCGCAGCCAATTTGCCTCAACCACCGGCACCTCCTGCCCGCCGTCTGAACGGCGTTCAAAGGGTGGCTGCGCTTTTGCTTTCTTTGGGAAAGACAAGTTCACAGCGCTTGTTGCAACATTTCGACCAGGAAGAAATCCGGCTGATAACCGTTTCCGCCGCACAGCTGGGGACGGTAGCATCGGAAGAACTGGATCTGCTTGCCGAAGAGTTCATTCACCAGTTTTCGACCGGAACGACGCTTTACGGCTCGGCCAACGAAGTTGAAAAGATGCTGGAGGGTGTGCTCCCGGACGAGCAACTCGCCGATATCATGTCTGATGTCCTGGGGAACTCGAACAGATCCATCTGGGATAGACTGACCACAGTCTCCGAAACGGTCTTCGCCAATTATTTGCTCAAGGAACACCCGCAAACGGCTGCACTGATCCTTACAAAGATCAAACCGAGTGCGGCTGCAAAGGTTCTGGGACAGATAAACGCCAAGACACGCAATCAACTGGTCAGACGAATGTTGTCGATCAAGGCAGTTGTCCCGGAAATCATGCGGGATGTTGAAAAGACCATGCATGAAGACTTCATGCTGAACCTATCGGGCACACTGGAGGCAGACTCCCACGCCCGCATGGCGGACATCCTCAACAAGATGGATCGCGAGCACATGGAAGATGCGCTTGAAAACCTGAATGAGGTCAAACCCAAGACTGCAGAACTTCTGAAAGGCCTACTGTTCACGTTCGACGACATCATCAATCTCAACGCTCGCACACGCATGGCGATATTTGATCAGATCCCGACCGATCGGATTGTTCTTGCTCTGAAAGGCACGAACGCCCAGTTCCGGGAGGTTATCCTGTCTTCACTTACCTCCCGCGCACGGCGCATCGCTGAGCACGAGCTGGCCGCTGGTGAACCGGCAGCTCAAAGAGATGTGCTCGATGCACGTAGTGCAATCACCAATCTTGCGCTGGAAATGGCCGGTCGCGGCGAAATTGAGCTGAATCCCAAGCAGGATGAAGGAGCATTTTTTGCCTGACCGCTGTCATTTTGAACCTGTTGTTTCCTAAGCCGGATCTCGGGTGAGCCGATGGCGGAAGAAACAGACAAGGACTCAAAAACAGAAGAACCCACCGAAAAGAAAATTCGGGATGCGATCGAGAAAGGCAACACACCGGTTTCAAGAGAAGCGCCGGTACTTGCTACCTTCATCGCATCACTTCTCATAGGTGGTTTTGTTTTAACTTCAGGGGTGCGTCAACTGGTTGGCACGCTGACCCACCTTCTGGACATTTCGGGTGGAGTGGATCTTGGAACAAACGCTGACGCCTTGCTCCTTTCACATGCGGTTTCTTGGGAAATCGTCAGATTTTTGGCTCCCGTTGTTGCCATTCTTGCGGTCGCGGGGCTGGCATCCGCGTTTCTTCAGAACTCGCCAAGAATTGTCCCGCACCGGATCAAGCCTGATTTCTCGAAACTCTCTCTCGCAAAGGGGTGGAACAGAATTTTCGGTGCACAGGGACTGGTCGAATTTCTCAAGGCGGTTTTCAAGTTCAGCACAGTCAGCGCAATCGTTTACGGACAGTTCCGGGCGAATGAGGCGGAATTGATCAACGCCATGTTTACAGATCCTAGCGCACTTCCCGAAGCTATCCTTCAGATCTCCATGCGGTTGATCGCCGGCGTCTGCATCGTGACGATCCTGCTGGTCACGGTTGATGTGCTCTGGTCCAGGTCTCACTGGCGCAGGAACTTGCGCATGAGCAAGCAGGAGATCAAGGACGAACACAAGCAAATGGAGGGCGACCCGATCGTCAAGGCGCGTCAGAAATCGCTTGCCCGCGACCGGGCTCGCAACCGCATGATCTCTGCGGTGCCGCAGGCAACCCTGGTCGTGGCGAACCCGACGCACTTTGCGGTTGCGCTGCGCTATGACGGCGACAATAGTCCCGCTCCGGTTGTAGTGGCAAAGGGACAGGATCTAATCGCCCTCAAGATCAGGGAAATAGCAGAAAACAACGGCGTTCCGGTTATCGAAGATCGGCAGTTGGCCCGGTCCCTTTACGCGGCAACAGAGTTGGAGCGAATGATACCACCAGAATTTTACAGGGCGGTTGCAGAAATCATTTGCTACGTGTACTCACGCCAAGCCAAAACTACTGCATAATTTAATGCATTGGAGGTCCGAGGAGTGCACGATTTGCCAGAAGAGCGTGGAAACAGACCGTCCTCGATAAACAACGACCGGCAGCGCCAGCATGCAATTGCTTCAGCGCTCGCAGATTTTATTGAAGATTTGAAACTCGTGGATGTGGTCGATTTCGTCGCCTACATTCGCACCGATCAACACGGTAACATCGAAGAACTGATTAAAACGTCGGCCGAACTGTTCTTCAAGGAAGGCAGTCTGAGATACTCCATGGCGGCCAGTGCCGAACTGGAATGGGATACAACGCCAAAAGTGTCACTCGATCTGGAGTTTTTCAACAAGGGTGCCTGGATCTATTTCACTCTTGTGCTTGCCTGGCCGGACAACGCAGTCAACGTTTCTTATGTCGAAGTCCCTGATGCCGGTGGCGACAGGGAAAAGGAAACGGAACTGCTGCTGGCTGCTCTGAAGGACGCACGTCTGAAATAGGTAGCCGGCGGGATACCGCCACGATCAGAGATGACAACATCTTCTGTCTCTTGAACCTGGCAGAAGGCAGAAACGGCTCGTCTTCCTTCAACGCGATCGATTTTTTCGAAACCGCGATCAGGTTTCAATCGATCTGCGATCTTGGCCTTGCATAACTCGCGTCCAGTCTGGACTTCAGATAATCCGCCCCCGAAATCGGCTGATACTTGGCAGGACTACCTTCGGCCATACAGCCGGGCAGACAGGAAACGATTGCATCCGGGTTAGGATCCAGAAAAAAGGCAATCGAATACCGCTCATGGCCGCTGGAATTGATCACGCGATGGGGTGTCGACAGGTAAATGTCATTTGACCAGCGCATCAGGCAATCGCCGATATTGCACACGAACGTGCCATCGATCTTCGGTGCCTTCAGCCAAACGCCGTCTCTGCGCCGAACTTCCAACCCACCAACTGAATCGGGCTGCAGGATGGTGATGTTTCCGTAGTCAGTGTGCTCGCCAGCACCAATCTGTCCTTGCCTGGCTCTTGCAGGCTGGGGTGGGTAGTGTAACAGGCGGAGGGTTGCCATCGGGGCATCGAGCTTGTCCTCGAAAAAATCCGGCGCCGCCCCGAGATCAACGGCAATGGCCCTGTGCACCTGGCGCCCTAGAGCCCAGACCGCGTTAAAATAATCGAGCACGTCTTCGCGCCAGCCAGTAAACTTCGGCCAAAGATTGATTGCCCGAAACGGTTCGCCATTCAAGATTCGCGGATCATCCGAGGCGAGTTCCAGACCTATGTTGAAAGCTTCCTTCAGGTCCGAAGGCTTGGTCGGATCCAGGTTTTCGCCTTCCAACGGAACATAACCGCGGTTGGTTTTGAAAAAATCCTTGGTCAGGTCCATCTTGAAGGCTTCAGATTGCGAAAAGAGAATATGTGCAGCCGCAAACGTTCTCTCGATCAGATCTGCATCAACACCATGGTTTCGCACATAGAAAAAACCAATCTCCCTGGCAGCATGTCCGATATTTTCAGCAACCGTTTCCAGGCCTCCAGGGTCATTTGACTTCAAAGGTTCAAGATCGATTACGGGGATCCCATTGTCAGACATGGTCCAGCTATCCTGATTGTTTGTTTTTTTCCAACTAATACTCATGGAATCGAAGCAAACCGCATTCAAGACGTCAAATGTATTCGAATTAATGTTGTGCTTGACTACGCCCATTTTTACTTCATACGCGACCGTCGACCGTGCTCAAGAACGCAGTTCGTGAGACTGAATGGAGCGTTCTGCTTGAGAAACTTCAGAAGCTAATTCAATTACGTGCCGAACGGCAAAAAAATGGCGCTTGCAAAAGCAAGCGCCAAGGCCTGGGAGGCAGAGGGTATTCCAGAACTCACCAGCTTCTAAGCTAGTGCGTGATTACATCTTTCTTGTCGAAGTAGTTGAACTCTTCGACAAGTACATCGTGCACGACAAGCTGTCCGATACGCGCGTTTGTTCTATCTTTCAAATACTTGGTAAACGCGTCGAGATCGTATCGCTCCAGATTGGTGAAATCGAGAGTATCGTCTGAATAAAGTCGTCTGAAAGCTTCATCGACGAGGAACGGATGGGGCGGAACCGGTAATCGTCGCAAGACATCGCTATCGGCGGTAAACACCAGTTTTGCAACCACATACCCTTGCAGAGTTCCCTCAAAGAGCATGGGCACGTTCACGGGATTGACGGTCTCATAGTCCAAGCCGACAAAGGCAGGTTCATCCGCATCCCCAACCCGCTTCTGCGAAGCTATGTATTGGGTGGTTCCATATCCGGAAGCCAGCATGGTCGCGGACATCCAGATGCCGGCTACCAGTATCTTCATCATCTTGACGGCTCCGGAAACGGTGCTTGATAGGTACCATCGCTATCAAAATCGATCATTGTCCTGGACAGCATTTCGACCACTTCAGAAACCGCATTCATGTGAAGGCTCAACAGGTCGATATTTTCCTGAAGCACGGTTTTGAATTCTGTCAGGTCTTCTTTCAGCTGCTCTGGCATCAGGCCCGTTGGGACCATCGCCCGGGCACGGGTCAGGTCAAGCAATGCCCTGCTCTTTCCGTATTCGAAAACCTTAAGGTCCGTTGTCGGGTTCGCACGCAGCGCCTTGGTTTCTTCACGTATTGCCTCGATAGCGCGTCGAACAGCCAATGTCAGCGGAGCCGAGACCTGCGGGTCTGGCTTGTTGACGACCAGTTCAAGGTTGTTCCCCGTTTCCATTATGCTTTCACCTGCTCGTTCAATTTCCCGGAAATCAGATCAGCGATACCGACACCGCCACTGGCCGCCAGTTGTCCGGCAACTTGTTCAGCCATCATGGACTTCCAGATTTCACCGGTCGCCCCTTCCCCGAACACCGCCTCTGCGTTGTCGGGCAACATGGTTTCGACAAACTGGCTGAGGATCATCGCCTCAAACTTTTCGGCCGGCGACTTGTGCTGTTCAACGTCAGTCGTTGCCGTTTCCCTAAAGCCGTCAAAGGCCTCTTCCGCCCGGCCCGATGCCCCAGCGAATGCCAGGTCGAACCCCTCTCCCGTCTCAGAGCTGGCTATTGACCGTAATCGGCTGGTTGCCTCCTGAAGGTTCACAGGGTCTGCCGCCTTGGCAACATCCAGGATCAGATCGGAAGGGGGCGAAATCGCCATAAATCAGCTCCTCGGTTGAATGGTGTGTGCAAACAAGGCCCGACAGACGACAGGGCAAGGCAAGCAGGGAAGCTTTTGCCGGACCTTGTTTGCAGTTCTATTTATAGGCGTCTCAGCTTGCGGGAGGCTTGCGAAGCTGATCTCCGTCAGCCGTATTTCCGCTCCAGCAGATCAAGGAGATCGCGCTCCTCTTCAGCGCGTTGTTCTTCTCCCCGCATCTTGGAAAGGCGCTCCGCCATGAGCTTCAGCATCATTCGTTGCCGATCATGTTCTGAGTTTACCCGTGCACGGGCTTCGCTGAGACGCGCCATCTCTTCTATAATCCGCCGCAGTCTTTCGGCCGCATTTGCAATGAAGCGATCATGCTGTGCCAGATCTCCATTCGACAGAGCCAGCAGGATACGCCGCTCTTTCTCGTTAAGCTGGTAAACCTGAGCATCGAGCTTTTGCAGAAGCCACGACGAAAACAGAAAAATCTGTTTTTGCATACGAAACAAACGTTCGATTTCCTGACTGTTGCGTGCCATCGAACTAACCTACCTGAAGCCATGTGAAGTACCCGTCGAGGAAGATCATGATCGCTTCCGCAATGACGAGGTAAAGGAAGTAAAGACCGCCTGCGATCACAAACGGCATCGAGATGAAATAGACCGGGATCTGTGGTGTCAGCTTGTTAACCAGCCCCACGGCCATATTGACGACGATCGTGTAGACCACGAACGGACTGCATACCCGTAGCGCCAGAACGAATGTCTGCGCCATCTGGTTGGCAAACTGCTCAAGACTGCTCACTGCAGCCAGCGGCTGTCCCGGCGGGATCGCTTCATACGAAGCAACCAGGCCACGCAGGATCTCCCAGTGCTGGTTGGTAATGAATACCATTGCGGTTGCCGTGACCGTAAAAAGGTTTGCCACTGGCGGAAGCGAGTCCGTGCCGTCTATCGGCATGCCAGGCATGTTCGACAGGCCGATCGCCATGGAAACGAGCGTGGTCAGAGTTTCCAAAGCGGCTAGAAAGACGCGGCCGAGAAACCCGATGAAGGCACCTGTCAGAAGCTCGGCTCCAATGAAACGGAAAACGGTCGCAAGCTGTTCATCGGGCAGTGTTTCCTGCACCTCGCCCGCCAGCAATGGAGACAGCGCGAGCGATACCGCCAATGCTATGAACAACCGAACGCGTACCGGAACCCTGTTGCTGCCGAACCCTGGAATGATCATCAGGCATGCGCCGATCCGGCAGAAAAGGAGAAATACGGCCAGCAGCAACGACGCGCTATATGTGCTGAAGAACAATCCGCCGGTAATCACGAGACAGTTCCAAGCGCTGAAACATCCACGCCCCTGGCAATTTCAAGATGCGACAGCACCGGTAGTGTCGGGAACATGCGTTCCACGATCATCCGAACGTAGGGCCGGGCGTCGGGAGCGGCCACCACGGCGAAGCGGCTCCCCTCCTTCATATGCTTTTTCACGGCCTCGGACATCTGTGTGCCGAAATCTTCAACCAGCTGAGGCTCGATATCAAATTCGATCACCTCGCCTTTTGGATCTCTTTTCAACGCATTGTGGAAAGCCAGGTCCCAGCGATTTCCGAGACGCAGGACCTTGAGCGGACCTCCCTCTGCCAGGTCACCACAAATCTGCTGAGCGATACGCATGCGCACATGCTCAACCACCTGTTCAGATCGACGAACATGAGGGACGATCTCGGCAACAGCTTCCAGAATGAGATTGAGATTGCGAATGGAGACCCTTTCGGCCAGCAGCAGTTTGAGCACTGCTTGCAAACCGGAAAACGACGTATGTGCCGGGCAAATGTCATCCAGAAGTTTCTGATACTCATTGTCCAGCCGATTGAGCAGGATCCGCATGTCCTTGTAGGAAAGAAGTTGCGGCAGGTTATTGCGGATCACCTCGCTGAGATGTGTCAGGATCACGGTGATGTTCTCCGCGGGCGACATTCCTCGCCGCTTCAATTCATCCTTGTATGCTGGCGCTACCCAGAATGCCGGCATGCCAAAGGCTGGCTCTCTTGTTTCGTCCGCGGGCACCGGCAAGGCGTCATCCGTCGTTGGAATAACCAGCAGTTCGCCGACTTTCAGTTGATGGGCAGCGACGATGGTTCCGTGGATTTTGATCTGGTAGCCTTTTGGGTCGAGCGTCAGACTATCGGTCACGCGTATATCGGGCACGACAAACCCAAACTGCTCGGCAAACTTCCGGCGCATCTTGGCAACCCTGCGAGAGAGTTCGCCATGTTTGGTCAGCAGTTCGGCAGAAAGCTGTTTGCCAAGGACAAGCTCGACCTCGGAAGACTTCAACGTCTCCTTGACGGAATCTTTCTCTTCGAGCTTGGCCTGGTCTTCCGCTTCTTTTCGCTTTTCTTCCTCGGCCTTCTTTTGTACAGCAAGCCGTCTGGGAATTGTGTAGCCGATAAAACCCATAAGTCCGGCGAGCAGCATGAAGGGCAACATCGGAAGCCCTGGCATAAGCGCGAACACTCCCATGAGGATCGCCGCAACGAATAGGGCGCGCGGATAGCCACCCAATTGTCCGAGAACAGCCTTGTCGGCAGATCCTCTCGTCCCGCCTTTTGAAACCAGCAAGCCTGCTGCAAGTGAGACGATGAGCGCCGGTATCTGGGAAACCAGTCCGTCGCCGACGGAAAGCTTGGTGAAAACGTCTGCAGCGTCGGCAACACTCATGTCGTATCGCGTTACGCCGATGATAATACCGCCGAGAACGTTGACGGCGGTGATGATCAACCCTGCGACCGCATCCCCTCGAACAAACTTGGAAGCACCATCCATGGCACCGAAAAAAGAACTCTCTTCTTCCAGCTCCTTGCGCCTACGTTGGGCTTCCTTTTCATCAATCAAACCCGCAGAAAGATCGGCATCGATCGCCATCTGTTTGCCTGGGATGGCGTCAAGCGTGAAGCGCGCACCGACTTCGGCAATACGCGTCGCACCCTTCGTGATCACCATGAAGTTCACGGTTATCAGGATCGCAAACACGATCAGACCGATAACAAAATCACCACTCATCACGAATTGCGAGAATCCGTTGATCACGTAACCAGCGGCATTCAGACCTTCATAGCCATTGGCCAGAATGACGCGAGTTGTTGCGATGTTGAGCGACAGCCGCAACATGGTCGCAATAAGCAGAACCGTTGGAAAGGAGGAGAAATCCAACGGACGCTGGATCCACAATGCCACCATCAGGATCAACACCGACAAGGCAATTGACATAGCCAGGCCGATATCAATCAGGAAGGTTGGAATTGGCAGGAACAAGACCGCCAGAATGACAACAATACCTAGGGCAAAACCGACATCGCGGCGGCTTTCAGGTGTTCCGGTAGCGGTCGGTGAAATGGAGGTGTCTGTCATACCTTCCCTCAGCGGCGTAATCGATGGGTGCCAAAATCGCGCTTCAAGCTTGCGCGAAGCTTTTTGCAGCCAAGGAAAATCAGAGAAGGCGTGATGAAACGGAAATCGCCACAGTCGATGCCTGGAGAATGGTCAAACGCGCCAAAGAAAAATCCTTGGCAGCAGAGATCAGGAATGGAAGCTGGACTTGGTCACAAAACATTCTTTCCCTGAAGGGACACATCCCGCCTCGCAGTCACGAACAGTTTCATCGGTTGTTCGCAGACGCAATGCTGTCCATTCCGTATCCCAAACCTGTCTGAGTTGAACTGGATTGCCCCGGAGGCGACCTGAGGGCTGCACTGAAAATCGTGCGTATCATCAATCTGCTCAGAGAGAAAAACGTCTGTGGTCGTCACGATAAAGAACGGCAAGAGACGCTTTTCCACCTGCCTGCTCCTGCTCGCCGCAGCAGATTATCGACAAGCAGCGCCCAATGCCCTGTTCCGATTTCCAGGCTCGGCAAGTACAGATAAAAATCTCAGAATTTTGAGTGGCATTGCAGAGATCGATCCGGATTTGGCGAACCATTTGCTTCAGTCAAATTTCCGAACGGAAATTCGGACCGCCCGTCAGCTCGGGCTCAAATTTGGGCGATTCATGAGACTACTGAAATAGGGCAAACGCCTGACTTGATTGCGAATACCTGTCGGTCGGCCTCGGGTTACACGAGCCCACTCGACCGAGTTACCCTACCCCCGCCTGGATCAAGCCTAATGGCTCGTTGACTTCATTGCAAAGACACTTTGCAGCAAAACTGGATGTCTGCCGACTAGTTCATTTACTCATAAGCGATGATGTCCGGTTTCGGCGTTAGACCGGATTTTAGCGGTCGATCCGACGATGTCGCCGAAGTGCCAGCTTCGGAAGTCACACTTATCGACACTTACGGCCCTTAGTGACCGCGTGTCCAATCTAAGTGAACGTCCGCTTTGTTTATCGGACGAGACGCGTTCAGCCGCAGGTGATAAACTTGGGGAAGACAACCATCTCGGTGGGTGGTTAAGACTTCTTAGAAGGATATCAAATGTCTCGCGACTACAAGCGTGCCGCTGATTCTTCTGCGCCATGGACCGACGAAGCCGCCCGTGCGTTTCTCGTTGAGGCATTCGCTGATCTTTTTGATCCTAATAACGACGCGTTGGATACCGCAAAAAAATACATGACGCCTGACTATTTACAGTTGGTTGATGGTGCGATGTTGGATTTTGAGGGTTTCGTGAATCACCTTGAAGTGCTGCACAGTTCCCTTAGTAGGGCGGAATTCACTTTTGAAACGGTGATCGCTTCGGGCAATACGATCTCGGATATTCACATAGTTGATGCGGTAAAAAAGGACGGGTCGACCCTTCGGACAAAAGTCATAGCGTTTTATCATATGCGCGGTGAGCAGATCGAAAAGATCGATGAACTCACACATATGCTCGAAGGCGACATAGAAGATGGCGACTTAGGTTCACGCATCAGTCGCTGAATAAACTCCTGATCATCACAGGCGTTAAATGAAACCTTGAACTATTTGATGCAAGGGGGAGAATTGAGCCAGACTCTTTGCAATAAGCTGAAGGTTGCTTTGATACACGTCAACAACCACAATCACTTATGCCCAATCATTCGGTCGCATTGAGATCTTCCAAGCGTTGCAACAGCCCACTACCTGACCAATCATTACCTCAATTTAATCCATATCGGCTCTTGGGATTTCTTAAGGAGTTGACACATGTCAGGTGAAAAAATCGATCTGGTTTCAGTGCCGTTTCAGGGAAAACCATCATGCAGACCGCCAAAGACCGACGCGCAGCTTTCAGAGCCCTGCATGAAAAAGGTGGTGCCTTTCTGATGCCCAACCCCTTCGATGCCAATTCGGCACGCATAGTGAACGGAATGGGGATTGACGCCTTGGCTACTTCGAGCGTCGGATATGCTTGGACGAAGGGCGTTCGGGATGCAGAAGGACTGATCAGCCGCAACGACCTGCTGGCCCATGGCAGAAACGAAGAGGTCGCGTGGGCAACAGAGTATCCGGTCCCCAACCTTGTCTTCAACACCGCCAACTGATGTATTCTTACAATCTGATCGTAACAGGAAAGCGATGAATCAATCGCAGACCGGGTGTATTTGAGTAGCAGAACAGCCTCTGAAAAAGCCTTTTTCTCCGACAAAGAAAGACCCTTCGCATTACGACGAACTAACGTGCTTTCAAGTTTCCTTCCGGAGGCTTTCAAAGTTTGGGACTTAGCAAAACTGGGCGCGGCCAGTGCCGATCCAGCCGCAAGGGTCAAGGCCTGTCTTCAGCAGGTCGCGCCTTGTCTGACGCTGCTTTTTGCTCTGCTTTATCGTGGCCTCCAAACTCGGTTTTTTCGTTTTTCAATGGGGATATTTCGAAGGAACAGGTTTGGCAGCCGGTCTGCGCAATGTTCCCAAACCATCTTTAATGAGAGGTGCCAGTTTCTGATTTGGCAAGATGCGGGGAGACCTGCATCTCATCTTTGTCCACCGATCACAACGGCAGTCGCTACAATTGTTTGCAAGAACGGTGTTGGAGACTGCTAACGACGAAAAGCGTCCAAAGCCCATTTTCCTGGCCCAACTGCCATCAAGGCTACGAAAGCGGCAATAATGGTATACTCTGCCATATACAGAAGTTGATGCACTTCCTCGGTGCTTCCGCGATTGTAGATGTAGTTTGCTGCGATCGAAAAGATTGCAAGTGCAAGGCAACTCAACCGTGTGAGCAGTCCCAAGGCTAAGAAAATACTTCCGCCGATTTCGAGCAGAATTACAAGTGGCAGCGTAAAAGTCGGGATCCCGTGCGACTCCATGGAACTTGCCGTGCCTGAATAATCCTGAATTTTGTCGAGGCTCGCAGAAAAATAGAACGGGACCAGTATCAACCTGCTTAACAGCAGGAGCGGGTCGCGCAGTCTGTCGAATAGTCGGTCTGTTTCATTTAGAATCTTTGCAATCATTGAAGTCCCTCCGTGCCGTTCTTCCTGTCAAACGAGATTGGAACGCCCTGCCTGCCACCCTCAGTTGCACAGCAAATGTTTACGATATCAAGAACGCAATCATGTCAACGCAGTGCGTCCTGGTTGAAATTGGAGCGTCGAGGCGTTTGTGTGATACCTGTGATCGGACATCTGTTTCATCAGTTATTGCTCCAAGGCAAATCCATTCGATCCAGATTCACTGAGGGGATATTGAATCCGATGAACGGCCTTGTATTGCGTTGCATGTG
>JBCCVB010000138.1:0-18864 GCA_039195965.1 Pseudomonadota bacterium | reverse complement strand
TGGAGCAAAGAACATTACAGACAATCGACAACCCGTTCGGCACGAGGTTGTAACCCATGTCTCCGGTACAAACTGTTACCTATGTCTTCGGGCTGGACATAAAGCTTGATGGTAGCGGAGGAGGGACTCGACCCCCCGACACGCAGATCAAGATCCTGTTGCTCAAAATTGAGTGTTTTTACCGCTCATTCAATACCAACATTTAGCGAGAACTCACGAATTGCGGCTTGAAGTTAAAGCATGACAAGTTTCGATAAGTATCTGCTAACAATATTAAATTGAACGTTCACGGTTTTTATTGCTAGGTAGGTAGTGCGACCGCTCACAACGTTGCTGACGAACTGGATGGGCTGCGCAATTTCGATCTGCAGATATTGAAAAAAGGCGTTGTATTGGGCCAATTGGAGCCGGCCAGTTTGCGACGCAAAAGGCGTGGGCGAGCGCTCGCTAGTTTACTATGGTTGCAAACAAAATCTCCGGTTTTAGGTGCGTATATCGCCGCAACATTTTCCAATCTTTGTGGCCAGTAACCAACGCCACTCGTTCTATGGAGAGACCGGCTTCGAACAATCGGCTTGTCGCCTCGTGTCGCAGATCATGAAAGTGAAGGTCTTCGATACCGAGCGAATTGCAGGCTCGCCTAAAGGCGGCCCCAACTGATTTCCCATTGTAAGAAAAAATGCGATTGGAGCTATGCGAGAAACTTTTTTGCTCTTGTAGGATAGACCAAGCGTCGTAGCCGGTTAGATCGACAAGAGGCACGCGCTGATGGTTTCCGTCTTTCTGTCTTGGGTCCTTCCTATCCCGGATGACGACGGTTTTTCGGCGTTTATCTATATCAGCCCATCGGATCCTGCAGATTTCTGCCTGTCGCATCGCTGTCGCAACGGCAAACCTGACGATGCGACCAACCGGAATTTGTTGATTACATCTCGACTCTGAATACTCGATAATAGCTTCTAGCTCATCTTGTGTTGGGCGGCGGTCGCGCTCTGTGCCCCTTCCAACAAGTCCGAGACGCCTGAGGGCCACCCTTGCAAGATCGACTGGTTCTTTTGATACGTCTATGCCGTGCACCGCGGCAGCATGTGTGATGACAGTGTTGATGTAAGAAAATTCCGAACTGAGAGTGACAGGGCCAGCGCCTTCACGGAAGCGATTTCTGCCGTAATCGATTAGAATTTCGCGGCGTAGTTTGTCGAAGGGCGTATGGCCCAGTTTCTCTTTCAGTAAGTTCAGGGAATATGCCTTTGAGCGTCTAAGCGGCTTGTTCACTTCATGCATATCGGCAATGTGGATGTCGATTAGGTCGCCGAAGGTTGATATGTTGGCGATACGCTTCGTCGCAACGCTCTCGCCTCGATCAATGCGGCGTTCTATATCTAGCGCCCAATGCTCGGCATCTCTGCGGCGTCTAAAAGTATCCGATTTATAGATACCCTTGCGACGAACCATTGCGCGCCAGTTACCAGATTTGAGCTTTTGAAAAGTGGCCATTTTTGCTATCCAGCGTGTGCGATATGTGTGCACCAGGAGATCAAAAGGGGTCCAAACGTGTGCAATTTTGTCCAGTTTGAATTGCACATGTTCATCTTTAGTTCCTTGAAAATAAAGGAAAAATGCTGAAATATCAAGAACATAAGTACGCTGTTGCACCCATGATGGAGTGGACAGATAGACACTGCCGTGCGTTTCACCGGCAGCTGACCAGCCATGCCTTGCTATACACGGAAATGGTCACGACCGGCGCCGTGTTACATGGGGACAGGGAGCATCTGATCGGGTTTTCCGATCTGGAGCACCCGATAGCCTGTCAGTTGGGTGGTTCGGATCCGGCAGAAATGGCCGAAGCGGCGAAAATCGTTGCCGGATTTGGCTATGACGAGGTTAACATCAACGTCGGCTGTCCGTCCGACCGAGTTCAGTCCGGTCGCTTCGGCGCCTGCCTGATGCAGGAGCCGGAACTTGTGGCGGCTTGCGTTTCCGCAATGAAGGACGCCGTCGATGTTCCCGTGACAGTCAAATGCCGGATCGGTATCGATGACCAGGATCCCGAAGTGGCGTTGGATAACATGGCGGACGCCATTTTCGAGGCCGGATCCGATGCACTTTGGGTTCATGCCCGCAAGGCCTGGCTGCAAGGTCTCAGCCCAAAGGAAAACCGCGATATCCCACCGCTGGACTATGATCGTGTGGTGCGATTGAAACAGCGCTACTCGGACAAATTCATTGGTTTGAACGGTGGCCTGCAGACGCTGGATCAGGCTGAACCTTATCTGGAAACCCTTGACGGTCTGATGTTCGGCCGCGCGGCGTACCACATGCCTCAGATCATGGGTGAGGTTGACCGCAGGATTTATGGCGCGGAAACAGCCGATGTTTCTCCTTGGGATGCAGTCAAGGCGCATATGTCTTATCTGGAAGACCAGCTGGGCAAGGGCGTGAAACTGGCGCACATGACCCGCCATATGCTGGGCCTGTTCCATGGTCGCCCCGGTGCGCGTTCCTGGCGACGCATTTTGACCGTTGAGGCGATCAAACCCGGGGCAGGGCTGGAAGTTGTTGAAAAGGCCCTGGCAGCCGTCAGCCCTGCGGACTTTGGCCAGGAAGCTGCCGAATAGTCAGCCGGGCTGATTGCTGCTCGCGGCGAACAGTATCAAGGCGTCATGATCAGCCTGTCGCCTTCGATCCTCCAGCTGCGCAACCGGTCCAGAGCGGTCATTCCAAGAAGGTTCCCCTCAAGGGCGCCTTCGCGGGCTACGAACCCCCGGATGTTTCGCAAGGTGTGATCGCCGATCGTCAGGGTATCGATCCGCACGGGTGCAACCAGTGTTCGACCGTTTGCCGTAGAAACAGGAACGGTAAAGGACAAGTCTTCCGGGTGAAAACCAGCCTGACGGGCAGCGTCATAGGTCAGCACGACAGCACTTGCTCCGGTGTCCAGAAGAAAGCGGGTCCGGGTTCCGTTTGTGCGGCCTTCCACGACGAAGTGTCCACCTGCATCGCGTACAATGAGGATTGATCCATCCGGCTGTGTGACAGCAAGCCCCGGCGCAAGTGCACCCAATACGCGGTACCCGGCTTGAACCAGGTCCGCCCGGTAGGTGTAGCCAACGACCAGGAAGACACACAAACCTCCCCAGAAGACCGTTGCCCGCAGAATTTCGCGGACCTTGGGTTGTCCGAAGACAACACTGGCGAGAAAGACGAACGCCAGAGCCGAAAGGGCGACGATACGAGGACCTGTGTCATCGAAGTTGATGTTTTCCGGATCCGTCGGGTCACCGAAAAAAGCATAAAAGACCACGGCGGCCATGATGGTCACCAGCAGGACGACGATCAGGCCACGGAACTTTTTCGGTCCTTCCATTACCGCTCACCTCCCAGGCTTCCGTCTTCGCGGCGCCTGTCGAGATCGGACAGAACTTCGGCACGTTGTTCATCGCTGAAGCTTGCCCAACCGGCAATTTCGTCAAGCGAGCGCAGGCAACCGGTGCAAAGACCGCTGTCCTGATCGATCTGACAGATGTTTATGCAAGGTGACTTCATAAGGCGCATATGGCGGCAGATTGTGGCCGTGCCAAGTCTGAATGTGGCAAAAAATAGTGGTTCATCAGCTGATCAGCCACCTGCGGCCAGCGTGACCGGTGCAGCGATTATGCGAATGGGGAGCGTGACCGTATTGCCGATGAAGTCTCCCAGTCCCTCGCTTGTTTTTGCGCGCCCGCCCATGTCGGAAACGGATGTCAGCCCCGATTGACCGAGTGTTTCTCGAAACTGAGGGCTGAACTCGGCCAATTGGGCAAATTTCGAGTGATGCGAGCTATCCAAAGACTGAAGGTCGGTCACATCAACGACAACCGCGCCAAGTTCTGCCAGCTCCTGATCGTTGGAATAGGCACCGACCCGTTCCTTGCCGCCGGCAATCGCCCTTGAAAGCCGCAGAGCGCGGTCGTCACGAGAAACGATAACCATGTAGGGTCTCGGGCGAGGCCCTAGCTTTTTCAGCTGTGCCTTGAAGAGATCGATATCGATATCCGGAGCCGCAAGCACCACATCCTGAAGCTTGCCGGCAAGCAGTTTTCGTTTCTCCGGCGGCGTCTGGATCGCCGCTTCCATTAGCAGCCAGTTGCCCATTGAGTGCGCAAGGATGTTGATCCGTTCCGCATTGGTCTTGGAGAGCTGCAACATGGTTTTCTGCAGGGCCTGGCGAGCAATCGCGGCGCTGTTCAGATCATATATGTAGTCTTGAACCTTGCCGCGGGACGCCCAGGTGAAGAGCACAGGAACGGCCTCGAGATCTGCATCATTGACGATTTGCGTGAACCGGAACAGGGCTTCAGGGAAGCGGGTATTGTATCCATGGATGAACAGGAAAACTTCACGCTTGCCCTTTGGCAGCTTTGCCAATCGTTGATTGATATCCCGCGTAAATGCAGCTTCGTCGCTGATGTAGCTTGCGCTGCGGGTAACGAAATCTGTCTCCGGGTTTCCGGGAAGGCTGGATGGCCACTCGATCGCACCGGGTTTGTGTGACGGTGGAACCGAAATGGTTGCCTCCGCAAAGCTGACTTCAGAACCGCGCTCCCCGCTGAAATAAGTATCTGGTTCATCGTCCTTTTCGCGCGTAGTGACAATCAGGATGTCATGATCCTTTGTACCCTCGGCAGGCGCGATTGAAACCTCAAGGGCTCCGACGGACGGTCTTCCGCCGCAAGCGGAAAGGACAAAGAGGGCAAGGAAGAGCAGTGCTACCACTGGTGCCGAAATTCTGGCATGCGGGCGGACCATTGCGATGGACGGGTTGGTCATTTCTGCTGGCTGTCCTTCATCACTGCTTCAAGGCACCATAAGCATCCCGAGCAAAAAACCAAGTCCGGCGAGTTGTTGAATCGCGCCAAGGACATCACCTGTGGTACCGCCGATCTTGTCGAGTGCAACCCGGCCTGTGAAATAGGCCGCTCCGATTGCCAGTAAAACGCCGAGCAAAAATGCTTCAATTGAAAGGATCAGCAAAGCCGGAATCAGCAGGGGAATTGTTACGATCCATGCCTGTTGAACTGTCTGGTGATCCGGCTTGCCAAAACGAGCCGCCAGTCCTTCCGGTCGCGCGAGAGGGTGTTTATCCCACTGCCAGACGAGCAGTGCTCGGCTGAGGGCCTCGCTGCCGAGAAGCAACAGGGCGGCATCCGCCGGACTGAAGCGCTGCCAAAGCGCGGCAAACAATGCGACGCGCAGAAGAACCGAGATCAGAAGAGCCAAGGCTCCGAAGACCCCGATTCGACTGTCTTTCATGATCTGTAGTCGCTTCTCGCGCGTTGCCGCGCCAAAGAAACCGTCTGCGACGTCACTCAATCCGTCCTCGTGCAGCGCGCCGGTGACCACCGCGAGCACACCCGCAACAATGACAGCAATGGCAAGGGTAGGCAGATGGGTGAAGCCGAGCAACATGCCGAGGCCTGCCGCGGGTAATGCAACGGCAAATCCCGCGATGGGAGCTGCTCTTGCTATTCTGGTGAAATCGGGAGCAGCAGACGGCTCATCCAGTTTGTTGACCTTGGAGACCGGCAGGCGGGAGAAAAAACGGATGCAAGCTGCGGTGTCTGCCGCAAGCCCCTCGATATCCAAGCCAAACTTTTTACCAAGATTCCGAGGGTTTGAACCGTCTTTCGAAGGCGTGGAATCAGAAGTCTGGTCGGTTTCAGGGCTCATCAGGGCGGTCCTGCGCTTGAGTTTTGTCAAGGTGCGGTTATAGATCAGCCGCTTAACAGGACCAAGTGGCTGACGACCATCCACAAGAAGACCGGGAACCAAACACATGTCCCTTTCCGACACCGCGCTTCCATTCGACGATATCCGCAACCTGGTGAAGTCGATGCCAGGACCTGACGACGAGGCCCTCATGAAAGTTCGTGAGCGTGACAGTCAGCTGACAAAACCGGCGGGATCGCTTGGACGTCTCGAAGAAATCGCCGAGTGGCTAGCTGCCTGGTCCGGCAATGCTCCTCCCAAGGTTTCCCGGCCCCTGGTTGCAATTTTTGCAACTGCGCACGGTGTCGCCGATGAAGGCGTGTCCGCATTTCCGAGTGCAGTGAACCAGCAGATGGTCGAGAATTTTGCCGCAGGTGGAGCGGCTATCAACCAGATCTGCCGGATCAATGACGTCGGCCTCAAGGTGTTCGATCTTGCGGTTGATCTGCCGACACCAAGCATCACCAGGGAAGATGCGATGGATGAAGCCAACTGCGCGGCGACTATGGCTTACGGCATGGAGGCGCTGGCCGGTGGAATTGACCTCATCTGTCTGGGAGAAATGGGGATCGGCAACACCACGGTGGCTGCTGCAGTTTTGAACGGGCTTTTTGGTGGCAGCGCTGAAGACTGGATCGGCCGCGGCACCGGCGTTGACGACGCGGGGTTGGCACGTAAGCGCGATGCGGTTGAAAAGGCCGTTGCACGTTTGAACGGGATCAAGGATCCGCTGGAAATCCTGCGACGGGTCGGCGGACGTGAAATTGCGGCAATGGCCGGCTTGATCATTGCGGCGCGGTTGCAAAGAGTGCCTGTTGTAGTCGATGGATTTGTGACGACTGCTGCTGCGGCGGTGGTTTACGCAATGGATCCAGCCGGACTGGATCACTGCCTGTTCGCCCACGTTTCAGCCGAACAGGCCCACTCAAGAGCGCTTGATCACATGGGCAAGGATGCTCTTTTCGACTTTGGCATGCGACTGGGTGAAGGGTCCGGCGCTGCGCTCGCGACCAGTATCATCAAGTCTGCAGCGGAGATGCATTCCGGCATGGCGACTTTCGCGACTGCCGGGGTTTCGGAAAAGTCTGAGTAAGGACAGAAGTTCAGAAGAACGGCTTGGGGGCAGGGCTCCCTAAGCCGACTTGGCGTCTCTTCGCTGCGCACTGATTGGCGTGTCGAAACTAGCCGCAACGTCATCTGAAAAATGCATGTTTCGAGAAGAGGGCAGGGAAACCGTAACTTCCGTGCCTTCGCCCTGGTTCGACTTCAGGGCAAACCTGCCGTCATGCATTCCAATGAGCGCCTGCACGATGGACAGACCAAGGCCGGTTCCGGGCTCCGCGCTCCTGATGGCGTGAGAGCCCTGACCAAACGCTTCCAGAACGGTCGGAATTTCCTCTTCCGGAATTCCGGGCCCCGAATCCTTGATCGACACATACTGGCCGCCCTCGACCGTTCTGCCGACTGTTATTCTTACTTCTCCTCCAACGGGAGTGAATTTCAAGGCGTTGGACATCAGGTTCAGGATCACCTGGCGCAAGGCACGTTCATCAGCCCAGACCCGCGGCAATCCGCCATCATGAGAATGATGAAGAACGATGGACTTTGCCTTGGCGCGCACGTTCATCATGGTTCTGCACTCTTCGGCGATGTCGCCAAGCAGCAGGGCCTCTTCGTGAAGTTCGTGCCGACCGGCCTCGATCCGTGAGAGATCCAGAATTTCATTGATCAGGTTCAGAAGGTGCTGACCGGATCCGTGGATGTCTCCTGCATAGGACTTGTAGTTCTTGTTGTGCATCGGTCCCAGCACTTCATCCTTCATGATTTCGGAAAATCCCAGGATGGCGTTGAGCGGAGTGCGCAGTTCGTGGCTCATGGTTGCCAGGAACCGGGACTTGGCGATGTTTGCCGCCTCGGCTCTGCGGCGGGCCTCGTCTGACATTGCATTCGCAGTTTCAAGCTCTGCGATCAGATGATCCTTGTCGGCCCTGTATTCCAGCATTGTGTTGGTGTTCTTCAAGAGCTGGTTGCCCAGGATCAGAAAGAACCCCTGTGCGCCGATCGCCATGGCCGCGAGAGTGTAGTGGATCGGATTTCCCTGCAGCAGAAAGCAAATGGTCACGACAAGTGTTGTAGGCAACGTGCTGGCAAGCAGGCATCTGGGCAATGTCGCCGACTGCATGGTGTTGGTGGCAACAACGATGAGCAGCGTTGCAAACTGGAAGATGACTAGCTCTTCGCCAGCATCAATAGGTTTCGGCAAAAGAGGAAATGTCGCCCATCCACAGCCGTAGATCAGGTCGCCAGCGGTAAAGCGCCAGGGCCAGATCTTCCGCGCCTGCTGATCCGACGGGGCTTTTTCATAGGCGTGGCTGATCCCGACCATCACGAAATGCAGACATAGGGTACTCAGGAACCAGGCGAGCGAGAGTACAGGATTGACCCAGAGCAGTGAAATAACAGCAACGATGAGGGCCAGAAGAGGCACAGCATAGGCTGCGTTGATTCGCGTATCGGCAAACAGATGCTGGCGCTCGAGGTCGAATGTCGAATAGCGGTTTTCAGGCGTCCCCAAACGGCTGCGCGCATCTCGTGCAAATCGCACCATTTCCCGGCGCCGGATTGCCCGTTGCCTGTTGATGGCGAAATTGTCGTCTTCGCTATGTTCTGACGAGAGGGATCCCATGAGTAGACCCGGCGGTGTTGATTTCGTTAAATTGATAGTGCGTGTTTATGCAATCTGATCCAACATTCCTTAAGATCATCCTCAGGATCGTGGTAAGGGAAGGGTTAACCGGCTGTGCCAAGGTGCAACTCATTGTCGGAAAAAGCGAATTACATAGGCATTGAAGCGCTGGCTGACGACGTTCGAACCTGCCGCGTCTGTGTGGAAACTCCGGAAAAATCTCCACTCCCGCATGACCCCAGGCCGGTCTTGCAAGTGTCTTCAACCGCAAGAATTTGCATTTGCGGGCAGGCACCAGGAACAAGAGTGCATCGGAGCGGGCGTCCATTTACCGATCCGTCGGGAGACCGACTCAGGGATTGGATGGGTATTGGGGAGGATATCTTCTACGACGCTGCGCGCCTGGCCATCGTTCCGATGGGATTCTGCTTCCCCGGCCTGGATGCGAAGGGAGGCGACCTTCCGCCCAGGATTGAATGCAAGCGCATCTGGCATGACCGTATCTTTGAGGCGATGCCGCAGATCGAACTGATACTGGTGATCGGTCAATATGCACAGGCTTATCATCTCGGCCCAAAACGCAAGAAATCCCTGACAGAAACCGTGATCAACTGGAGACAGTATTTCGAGGATACACCCAGTGATGGCTGCCCGGTTGTTCTGCCGCTGCCGCATCCTTCATGGCGCAACAACGCCTGGCTGAAAAAGAATCCGTGGTTCGAAACGGATCTGCTTCCCGTCCTCAGAAGAGAAGTCGCACGTCTGGCTTGAGGTCTTCGTGCTAAAGTGATTTCGAATAAAATTCTCAATTCCCTGAGATTTGACAATCGCTTTGCAATTCCGTTACCTATTTTGGTCAACGTTTGAAATTATTTCCCAAGATCCGTTTGTGGGTCGGCGGAAATATTCTGCCGCCAACTGCTGGATCTCCTGCTCATGATTGACCGTATTGACCGACGTATCCTGTCCATTCTGCAAGAAGATTGCACTGTACCGGTCGCGGAAATCGGCCGCCCGGTAGGCTTGTCGACGACACCATGCTGGCGCCGTATCCAGAAGATGGAAGAAGATGGTGTCATCACCGGCCGGGTCGCACTGCTGGAACCAGCCAAGGTCAACGCGAAGGTCACGGCGTTCGTTGCCATCACAACCAACCAGCATTCAGAGGACTGGCTGAAGAAATTTGCTGATGTAATTCGCGAGTTTCCCGAGGTTGTCGAGTTTTATCGGATGGCAGGGCAGGTTGACTACTTGTTGAGGGTGGCAGTGCCCGACATTGAAGCCTATGACGCATTCTATAAAAAGCTGATCTCAAAGATCGACATATCCGACGTTTCGACGACTTTCGCTATGGAGCAGATCAAGAACACGACTGCACTGCCGCTGGCTTATGTCGCACCGGAAAAGCCGCGTTCGGACTCGTGATCGTCAAGCCCGTGAACGGATGCTTTCAGACGGGATGCCGGGCAAAAAAGCGGGCAGCTTCAGTTTCCGTCACTTTCTGGCCGGAAAAGATCTCCGCGTAATAAGGCATGCGTTTCAATCGCGGTTCCAAAGGTTCCGCCGGGCCATCCTTGATCATGGAAATGTAGCCGATCTGGGTCTGGTAGACGGTATTTGCCCGAATGTTGGCATAATGCGTGTCGTATCCGAAGCGATGGAACATTGTCTGAAATGCTTCCACCCGTACGCGGTCAGCTTCTTCCAGCATTCTTGCAAGGTCATTGTCTGCATGAGCCCAATTGCGAACGGCAAATTCCAGCTGTGAATCAAAGAGTTCCGGGTCCAGCCAGAGGTCGAAAATGTTCAGGATCGCCTCGGTGATGGATTCCGCATAATCCTCGGTACGTTTGATCAGATTACCGGTGTTCTTGGCTTGCCAGAGCCTGATCAACGCGTCCAACAGGTCGTTTCTGTCGGAGAAATGACCGTAGAAGCTCGTGCGCGAAAGGCCTAGTCGCTCGGCCAGTGGCATCACTTTCACAGCGTCGATGCCGCTTTCCAGCAGTGCCTGGTAGGCAGCCTGAATCCAAATCTCCCGCGTGCCGCGCCAACCGGATGTCTTCTCAATCAAAGGCTCACTCATTCCTGTTGGGTATCAGTCCAAAAGCCAGCTGACAATCAAAATTGACACCTGTGTTCTTAAAAGCGACATAGATGTCGCTTTTGGAACTTTCAAGCGCTCGATCCAGGCTCTAACCTGTCAATTGCGTTGGTGCCCAGGACGCAGGGCAGGCGCTTTCATGAGGGAGAGGCATGTCGAAAGATCCACTGTTGCAGCCTTACCAGCTCAAGCACTTGACGCTGAAGAACCGGATAATGATCACTTCGCACGAACCGGCATATCCGGAGGACGGCATGCCGAAGGACCGGTACAGGGCCTATCACGAGGTCAGGGCGAAGGCTGGTGTCGCGATGACGATGACCGCCGGGTCCGCAGCTGTCTCCCGCAATTCGCCGCCGGTCTTCAACAACATCCTTGCCTATAAGGATGAAGTGGTGCCGTGGGTGAAGCATTTGACGGATGCCTGTCACGACCATGGCTGCGCCGTGATGATCCAGCTGACGCATCTTGGTCGCAGAACCCATTGGAACAAAGGGGACTGGTTGCCGGCAGTTTCACCTTCCCATGAACGTGAAGCCGCTCACCGTGCGTTCCCCAAACAGGTCGAAGACTGGGACATCGACCGGATAATCCAGGACTATGCCGATGCGGCCGAACGCATGAAAGAAGGCGGTATGGATGGCATAGAATTGCAAGCCTACGGTCATTTGATGGACCAGTTCTGGTCACCTGTAACGAACACGCTGGACGGGCCCTACGGAGGAACGCTTGAAAACCGGATGCGGTTTTCTCTTCAGGTTATCGATGCCGTGCGCAAGCGTGTTGGCGATGAGTTCATTCTCGGAATTCGCTTTACCGCGGATGAAGATCTTGAAGGTGGCATCACGCCTGAAGAAGGATTGGAAATAGCGCGGAAACTGAAGCAGACCGGGCAAATTGACTTTCTCAATGTCATACGCGGGCATATCGATACTGACCCCGGTCTTACCGATGTCATCCCCGTCCAGGGTATGCGTAACGCGCCACATCTGGACTTCGCAGGCTCTATCAAGAAGGAAATCGGACTTCCGACGTTCCACGCCGCAAAAATTCCTGATGTTGCGACAGCCCGCCATGCGATCGCCGAAGGTCTTCTCGACATGGTTGGCATGACGCGGGCTCATATGGCTGACCCGTTTCTGGTGAAAAAGATTGCGGAAAGACGGGAAGAAGACATTCGCCCCTGTGTTGGTGCGACCTACTGCCTGGACAGGATCTACCAGGCGGGTGACGCGCTTTGCATTCATAACCCGGCAACGGGTCGCGAATTGACGATGCCGCATGAGATTCCAGCTGCGGACCAAAGAAAAAGGGTTGTCGTTGTGGGAGCTGGACCTGCTGGCATGGAGGCGGCACGCGTTGCAGCAGAACGTGGCCATGATGTCACTGTTTTCGAAGCAGCGCCGGATGCCGGCGGACAGGTTCGGTTGACGGCTCAATCCGAACGCCGGCGTGAGATGATATCGATTATCGAATGGCGAATGGACCAGTGTGTCGCTCGCGATGTGCGTTTTCGCTTCAACACATTTGCCGAGGCGGAGGACGTAGAGGCGGAAAAGCCGGATGTGGTCATTGTCGCGACTGGAGGTCTGCCGCATACCGAAGTGTTGGCCGAAGGCAACGATCTGGTTGTCTCTGCGTGGGACATCATCGCCGGCGATGTAAAGCCGGGAAAGAGGGTCCTCGTATATGACGATGCGGGGGATCATCCGGCATTGCAGGCAGCGGAAATCATCGCGAAAGCCGGTGCCCATGTTGAAATCATGACACCGGACAGGTCCTTCGCGCCGGATGTCATGGCCATGAACCTGGTACCTTATATGCGCGCATTGCAGGACAAGGATGTTCGCTTCACGGTCACCTATCGGCTGAAAGCAGCGCAGAGGTCAGGCAACATGATCAAGGCGATCGTCGGTACGGATTATTCCAAGTTCACCGAAGAACGGGAATTCGATCAGATCGTCGTCAATCACGGCACTGTTCCGATGGACGAACTCTATTTCGAACTGAAGCCCAACTCGAAGAACCTGGGTTCGGTCAACCAGGAGGCTCTGATTTTCGGCAGGCCGCAGCCGCTCGACGCCAACCCGGGTGGGGCTTACGCGCTCTACCGGATTGGGGATGCCGTATCCGCACGCAACACGCATGCCGCGATTTACGACGCCTTACGTCTGATGAAGGAAATCTGAGGCCACTCTCGCTGCTGCACATTTTTGCAGCAGCGTCTCACTTGAGTAAGCACATGCCGCTTTTGCGCAATGCCATTGAGCCGGCGTGAGCCTAACTTCTTGCCTGATGAGGGGCCGGCGCAGCCGGTAGGACAGGATCAAACATCATGTACAGCGACGCAGATATTCTCTCTCTGTTGTTGGGCCGCCGCGCGGGATATTCCCTGCCGCAAGCCTTTTATTCCGACAGCGATGTCTTTCAGGCGGATATGAAAAACATCTGGCACAAGGAATGGGTATTTGCCGTTCCTTCTGCCGAAATTCCCAAATCCGGCAATTATGTCACCCTGCAGATCGGCGCTTACTCGGTCATCATAGTCCGGGGTGCAGATGGTGTCGTCCGGGCGTTTCACAATTCCTGCCGGCATCGTGGCAGCCGCATCTGCTCGGCTTCAAAAGGGTCTGCCCCAAAGCTCGTGTGCCCTTATCATCAATGGACTTATGAACTTGATGGCAAACTGTTGTGGGCGCGCGAAATGGGTTCGGATTTCAAACCCGAAAACCACGGCTTGAAAACGGTTCACTGCGTAGATGTGTCGGGCATGGTGTTCATCTGCCTGGCAAAAATTGCACCGGATACACAGGAACTGGAAAAACAGGCTGCGCGCTATCTTGGGCCGCACGGTCTCTCAGATCTGAAAGTTGCCCATCAGTCGACTATCGTTGAAAAGGCCAACTGGAAGCTGGTGCTGGAAAACAACCGCGAGTGCTACCACTGTTCGGGATCGCACCCGTCATTGTGCCGAACTTTCCCGGATGATCAGAATTTGGTGGGAGCGGACGATGCGTCGACTTCCAATGTTGGCAAAGCCCATGTCGAGCGATGTGAAAATGCCGGGCTACCGTCGAGATACATGATCTCTGCGAACGAACAGTTTCGTTTCGTGCGTATCCCGTTTCTTGGAGATGCTGTAAGTTACACAATGGACGGCAAGGCGGCTGTGTCGAAGCGGATAGGCTCAATTCCATTCGATGATGCTGGAACCTGCCTCTTTTTCCACTATCCGAACACCTGGAATCACTTCCTGTCCGATCAGGTGCTGACATTCCGCGTCCTGCCGGTGGGCCCTATGGAAACCCAGGTTACGACAACCTGGCTGGTTCACAAGGACGCGCAGGAAGGTGTCGACTACGACCTCAACAGGCTTTCGGAAGTCTGGATTCATACCAATGACGAAGACCGGCAGATCGTTGAGGAAAACCAGATCGGTATCAACTCTCCGGCATACGAACCCGGACCTTACTCGCCTGTTCAGGAAAGCGGCGTCATCCAGTTCATTGACTGGTATGTGCAAACGCTGGAAAGCGCCCTGATCGGTCGTTTCCGTGTAGCGGCGGAGTAAGACAATGATACCGATGCCAGGACCTGGTACGCCTGTCTGGAGCGACAGCGAATATCTGGAATGTGTGATGGTGGTGCCGGAAGCCCCCAATGTGAAAACATTCTCGTTCCGACCACCATCCGGTGCGACATTCGTCTATCGGGCAGGCCAGTTCATCACACTGGACTTGCCGGTACCAAGCGGCAGCGTTCAGCGTACCTATACGCTGTCGTCGTCGCCGGTTTCCAACGCCTATATTTCCGTTACCGTAAAGGCCCAGGCAGACAGTGTCGGCACAAGGTGGATGCTCGATCATCTGAAGCCCGGTATGCGTCTCAAGGCGTTCGGGCCCGCTGGTCTGTTTCATCTGCCGTCCAATCCCGACGGCAAGTTTCTTTTCATATCGGCCGGGTCCGGCGTGACGCCCATGATGTCCATGGCCCAGACCCTGTTTGAGCGTGGTGAAGATCCGGATATCTGCTTTATCCAGTGTGGCCACAGGCCTGTTGATCTGATCTTCCGGCAAAAGCTGGAATACATGGCAAGCCGTGTAACGGGCCTGCAGCTGCATTTCGTGGTCAACAAAAGTGACCCTTATGAAGTCTGGACAGGATATCGTGGCCATTTCAATCAGTTGATGCTCGGCCTCATGTGCAACGACTACCTGGAGCGGGATGTCTATTGCTGTGGCCCGGAAGGTTTCATGGATGCGGTCCGCGAGATCCTGAATGCACTTGGCTACGACATGGACCGGTATCATCAGGAGAGCTTCCAGGCGCCGGCTGAGAGCAAGGCCGAACTCACCGAGTTTGATGATGTCGTTCCGCAGGAAGACACCCAGGCGCAGATTGTTTTTGCGCAATCCGGTGTTTCCGCCTGGTGCACGGAAACGGATACGGTGCTTGCCGTGGCCAAGGATGCCGGCCTGAACATTCCCTCAGGCTGTACATTCGGTGTGTGCGGTACCTGCAAGGTGAAGAAGGTTTCAGGTGACGTGCATATGGTTCACTCCGGCGGCATCAGCGAGGAAGACGTCGATGCCGGCTACATCCTGGCCTGCTGTTCGAACCCGATCGGCACAGTGGAAGTAGAGGTTTGAGAGGCACCATACAAGCAAACATTCAAAATTTGCGATGTATCAATTGCGATGCTGCGATAAGGGCTTAAAGTGTCCGCATTCGTAATTGGGAGGACATTGCATGTTGCGCAATTTCAAGAAGACAACTGCCTTGCTGGTTGCCCTGGGCGGAATGGCCGCGGGCGGCGCAAGTGCCGCCGACGCCGGTTCGATTCCCGAAGGTGTGACCGCATATGAAGTCACAGCAGCCTTTGAGGATGTGCGGTTCGACCTGGAAAACGCAATCGTCAATCGAGGTCTGGTAATCGACTATGTGTCACATATCGGAACCATGCTCGACCGGACCGCGGCGGATGTCGGCAGCGACAAGAAGATTTATGAAAATGCCGAGGCAATGCTGTTCTGTTCAGCGGATTTGTCCCGCAAGGCAATGGAAGCCGATCCCGCAAACATCGCCTATTGCCCTTATACGGTGTTCGTCTATGAAACGCCCGGAACGCCGGGTCAGGTAACCGTCGGCTTCCGGAATTTGAGCGAGACGGGTTCCGATGCATCCAAGTCGGCCATTGCCGAAGTGAACAAGCTTCTGAACGGAATAGCCAAAGAAGCGGCCGGAGAGTAGGGGGGCGGCGACATACGTTGCCAAACAGGTTTCGATCAGGCCACCCCCAGGCGCGCTCGAACCTTTTCGGACGACAATTCCCTGACAGCTTCCCGGCCAACACGCCGGGCAGTTCTGTCTTCGGCGGATTGAAGATCTTCCGCAACCGCCAGGGCTGCGCCGTGAAGATCTCTTGACCGCTTGCCGATTTGTCTCAATGCCCAGTGAACAGCTTTCCAGACGAAGTTTCGTTCATCCGTCGCGGCGTTCTTGATGAGCTCCATATAGGCGAGAAACTCGCTATCCGGAGCCGATTTTGCATGAACCGCCCGCCAGGCAATCAGTGCGAAAGCTGCACGTTTGACAAACTCCCGTTCATCATCCGCGTAGACGAAAACCAGCTGATCAGAATCCTCTCGACGAGCCAGGATGTTGGTCAATTGATCGCAAAGATCCCAGGAATGAATATCTTCCAGCCAGTTCGAAGCTCGGTCGGCCGTCATTGCTTTGGGAGGTGTAAGCAGGATCGCTAACAGACGGGCTTCGTGATAACCGCACTTCCAAAGTTCCTGCGCAAGTTCCGGGGATTTGCCGATCCTTCGGGAAAGTGGCCTCAGGATCGACATTGGAACGCCTAAGGCATTGGAAGCGTCAATCCCGAACCGCGCCATGCCGGCGCGGTTTTCTTCTGTTCCCAGGGCCCGAAGCTCGGCGATAACCGACTGGCTTGTCCAATTGGTCTCCTGTGTCATGGCAGGCTTCGGACCTTATTTCTTGTCCGCGTTTTCCAATCGGGCAATCAGACTTGAAGTATCCCAGCGATTGCCGCCCATGGCCTGAACTTCGGCATAGAACTGATCGACCAATGCGGTGACTGGCAAACGGGCACCTGTTTCATTGGCAGTCTGTAGGCAGATACCAAGATCCTTGCGCATCCAGTCGACGGCAAAACCATAGTCGAATTTGCCTTGTTCCATGGTTTCCCATCGGTTTTCCATCTGCCACGACTGGGCAGCACCGCCACGTACCGCGGAGATGACTTTCTCGATGTCCAGTTCGGCCTTTTTAGCAAAGTGAATGGCTTCCGACAGACCTTGAACCACGCCGGCAATACAGATCTGGTTGACCATCTTGGTAAGCTGTCCCGCACCGCTGCCGCCCATCAGGCCGACAAATTTTGCGAAACACTCGATGACTGGCTTCGCCTTGTCGAAATCGTCTTCGTCACCGCCGCACATGACAGTCAGAACGCCGTTTTCAGCACCGGCCTGTCCACCCGACACCGGAGCGTCTATGAAACCGCAGCCCTTTTCCTTTGCTGCGGCGTGCAGTTCACGGGCGATATCTGCAGAGGCTGTTGTGTTGTCGATGAAGATTGCTCCGGATTTCAGGCCGTGAAACGCGCCATCCGGTCCCGTCGTGACTGAGCGAAGATCGTTGTCATTTCCCACGCAGGCAAATACGAAGTCGCATTCTTCAGCCGCTTCGCGAGGTGTTTTGGCAAATTTGCCGCCATATTCGCTTGCCCACTTTTCAGCCTTCGCAGTAGTGCGATTGTAAACTGTAACCTCATGGCCTCCTTTGGTTTTCAGGTAGCCAGCCATCGGATACCCCATGACGCCCAAACCGATGAATGCAACCTTTGCCATGATGACGCTCCCTATGCAGAAGAAGGCCCGGCTTTTTGCCGGGCCTCTTTAAAAGATGGTTCTTCATGGTTTTAGGGCATTTGCGTTGAGCTGTCAGTCCTTCGCGAACACCGATTAGCGCGATTTGCGCGCAAATCTTGGAAGCCATCTGAGCGATGTTTGTCGCTCGAGTTTGCTTTGAGTTGCCGGATCTGGTCGAGTCTGCGGCGTAAAACGGCTGGCTTCCAGAAAAGATTGTGCGTAGATATTCAACATGATCTAACATCCTTCTGTGAGTTTGTATGGTTACTATGTACGCATCAGTGGACAAAATGCGACTCAAGAAGATTTTTGAAATGTAAGGTAAAGTAACATATGGATTGGCGTACCCTTCCGTCACTCAACAGCCTGAGAGCCTTTGCTGCGGTTGCCGAAGAAAAAAGCCTTTCGGCGGCGGGTAGGGAATTGAACGTAACGCATGCGGCCGTCAGTCAGCAGGTGAAGAGCCTCGAGACGTTTCTCGGCCTGCAACTCGTCGTACGCGAGGGGCGGGGAATTGCGTTGACACCGGAAGGGGAACAACTGTTCAGGGGGATCAGCAGCGGTTTCGAGGCAATTCAGGATACTGTCGATGAATTGTTGCATCAGGACGTGGGACGACCGCTCAACATCACCATGACGCCGTCCTTTGCGATCAGTTGGCTGATGCCTCGGATCAACGACTTCCGGCTTAAGCATCAGGACATTGAGCTGATGCTCAATCCGACTGCGGAAAACATCGAGCTCAAGCCGGGCGGCGTTGATCTTGCAATCCGATTCGGGCGCGGTGACTGGCCTGGGCTGGAATCGGAACTGCTCTTCAAAACCAATTTCGTTGTCGTGGGAGCTACCCGCCTGGTGGGAGATTGCGGGATCAAGAAGCCGGAGGACATTCTGGAGTATCCCTGGCTACAGGAATACGGAACCAACGAATTGGTCATCTGGCTGGAAAAACAGGGCATTGTACCGAAGGGCAAGCTGAACATCACTCACTTGCCGGGATACATGGTTCTGGAAGGCATTAGGCGCGGTGAAGGGATCTCGGCGACAGCAGAAGTGTTCGTCGAGGCTGACATAGCCGCGGGAAACCTCAAGGTTCTTTTCCGGGATGCCGTCTATACCGGTTCCGGCTACCATCTGCTCACAAGGCCAGGGGTGAACCGCCCGCCGCTCAAGGCGTTCATGAGCTGGATACGCCAGATGCGCGACGAGCAGGCCAGTCTTTGAAGGCTAGATTGCGGCGAGGGCCTGATCGACATCTGCAGTCAGGTCGCCGGGATGTTCGCTGCCGATCGACAGACGCAGGAGGTTTTCGGGAATGCCTGATCCTTCTCCTTCGATCGTGAAGCGATGCTCGACAAGGCTCTCCGTTCCTCCGAGTGATGTTGCTCGCTGGAAGACATCCAGTGCGCCCGCGACTTTGATGG
>JBCCVB010000137.1:0-18867 GCA_039195965.1 Pseudomonadota bacterium | reverse complement strand
TTGCCGCGGAAATCGAACTCGGCCCCCGCCCTGCCTATCTTGTTCAACAGATGTCTGAAGGTGCCTTGAAAGACCGGCTGGCTGCCTGCATCGGCCAACCGACCAAGCGCACCGACTTTTCCATCTCTCACCGAGGCGCTCCACTGCAATTCCCTGAACATACTGAAGAAGGTTATCGCGCGGGCGCTCTTATGGGAGCAGGCATTCTGGAATGCGACGTGACCTTCACCAAGGACAAGGAACTTGTCTGCCGTCACTCGCAGAACGATCTGCATACCACCACCAACATTCTGGCAACCGACCTTGCAGAAAAATGCACCACAGCATTTACGCCTGCCGAAGGCGATACGCCGGCTTCGGCAGAATGCCGAACATCAGACCTTACGCTGACCGAGTTCAAGTCTCTGCGCGGAAAGATGGATAGCGCCAACAAGGCGGCGGCGAGTGTTGAGGCCTACATGAACGGCACGGCTCCCTGGCGGACGGAGCTATATGGCGGAACCGGGACATTGATGACCCACAAGGAGTCCATTGCACTCTTCAAGGATCTTGGAGTTAAGTTCACGCCGGAATTGAAAGCCCCGAAGGTGGATATGCCGCATGAGGGACTTACCCAGGCCGACTATGCGCAGAAACTCATCGATGACTACAAGGAAGCAGGCGTTTCTCCCGCCGATGTTTTCCCGCAATCCTTTAACCTGGATGACGTGCTTTATTGGATCGAGAATGAGCCGGAGTTCGGTAAGCAGGCTGTTTATCTGGATGGTCGGCGAAACATCGATCCGACGGATCCCTCAACATTCTCACCTTCGATGAATGAACTGAAGGAAATGGGCGTCAATTACATCGCGCCGCCGCTCTGGGTGCTTCTGGCCGTGCAAGACGGCAAGATCGTACCTTCCGCTTATGCCAAGGCGGCCAAGGAAGCGGATCTCGACATCATCACCTGGACATTGGAGCGTTCCGGCCCTCTGGCGACTGGCGGAGGATGGTACTACCAGACTGTCGGACCGGTCATTGATGGCGACGGCAAAATGCTGGAAGTCGTTGATGTGCTTGCGCAGGATGTCGGCGTAAAAGGAATCTTCTCAGACTGGCCGGCGACAACCAGTTTTTATGCCTCCTGCATGGGTCTGAACTAAAAGTCTTGGTTCACACCAAACAAAAAACGCCGCCTGTTCATCAGGCGGCGTTTCTTTTTTTTTGGTTCTCGAAACCTGTCAGCGGGCCTGGTCCAGGGTTCTTTTGCATTCCAGCAATTCGAACAATGTTGCCTGCAACCGCCTGATGTCCTCTTTGGAGACTGAGGCTTGTGAAGACGATCCAGATCCAGCAGCGGGCTTTTCACCCCGAAGTCTACTGAGAATATTGAGGCCACCTGAGGAACTGTTTGCTGCTGTTCCAGGCGTATCTTCGGCAAGTACACCGCTGGGCAGCGGCTCCTGTGGACCATTCTGTGCGGATTCGGCCGCAGGAACAGGCTCGGGCATAGGATCCGCCACCGCAACAGGCTCAACAGGCCCGGCAGGCTGCAAAGGCGAAGCATCATCGCGCCATATCTGCATGACGAAACGCGGCCCCTGCTCTTTCAGGATCCGCTGAACACCTTTGATGGTATAGCCTTCACCGTAAAGAAGGTGACGAATGCCCTTCAGAAGCTCAACATCATCTGGACGGTAATAGCGTCGGCCACCGCCTCTCTTCAACGGCTTGATCTGCGAGAAGCGTGTCTCCCAGAACCGCAGCACGTGCTGAGGCAAGTCGAGGTCTTCAGCCACTTCGCTGATGGTTCGAAAGGCGTCCGGGCTTTTGTCCTGCGAGCTCATCCGGTCTTGTTATTTGCTGGCCTGTCCCGTGAGCGCATCGTTAATCCGCTGCTTCAACACGTTGGACGGCTTGAACACCATCACACGGCGCGGTGAAATAGGTACTTCCTCGCCGGTCTTCGGATTTCGTCCGATACGTTCACCCTTGGAGCGAACCACAAACGAGCCGAAGCTCGATAATTTTACCGATTCTCCGGTCACAAGACAGTCAGAAATTTCAGAAAGTACTCGTTCGACCAATTCTGATGACTCGGTCCGCGACAAGCCTACTTTTTGATAAACGGCTTCACACAGATCCGCACGGGTAATAGTCCGATTGCCCATAACCCCTCCACAACGACGCCAGCGATCTGGCTGATTTTGCAAGAGAACTCCAATGCAAGACCCTACGGTACGGCCTCACGGCGGGTCGGTCAACCGGTACTCGGCATCTAGATAAGATTTGTGGGCTAATTGCCGTAGCGGCCATCACCAACGGAGCAGAACTGATCCCCAGGTAAATCCACCGCCCATTGCCTCAAGCATGATCAGGTCGTTTTTCTTGACCCGTCCGTCCTGGACAGCCTTGTCGAGCGCAAGCGGAATGGAAGCTGCAGAGGTGTTGCCATGCCACTGTACGGTGGTCACGACTTTCTCCGGAGCGATTCCTAGTTTCTTCGCGCTGGCGTCAATAATGCGCTTGTTCGCCTGATGTGGAATGAACCAGTTCAGGTCGTCTGATGTCAGCCCGGTCGCTTTGTAGGCATCTTCGATCACATCGGTGATCATGCCGACAGCATGCTTGAAGACTTCCCGACCTTCCATGCGCAAGTGACCGACCGTCTGCGTGGCGGAAGGTCCGCCGTCGACAAAGAGTTTTTCCTTATGCCGGCCGTCAGAGCGCAAATGCGAGGTAAGAATGCCGCTGTCATTATTGGTCCCCTCGCCTTCCGAGGCTTCAAGGACAACTGCGCCAGCACCGTCGCCGAACAAAACGCAAGTCGTGCGATCTTCCCAGTCCAGGATTCGGGAGAAGGTCTCTGCGCCAATCACCAGGCATCGTTTGGCAATCCCGGCGCGAATGTAAGCATCGGCGGTGGTCAGGGCATATACGAACCCGGAACAGACCGCATGAACGTCAAAGGCGCAGCCATGGGTGATTCCGAGTTTCGCCTGCACGGTCACAGCCGAAGCCGGAAAGGTGTTGTCCGGGGTCGCTGTTGCCAGAATGATGGTATCGATATCGGCGGCGTCGCGACCAGCGGCCTCAAGAGCACGCTTCGCAGCTTCGAGCGCCAAATCGGACGTAACCTGTCCCTCAGCTGCGATGTGACGCTGCTGAATACCTGTGCGCTGAACGATCCATTCGTCAGACGTGTCGACCATCTTTGCAAGATCGTCGTTGGTCAGAATTTTTTCCGGCAGGAAGCTTCCGCTACCGGTCACAGTTGAACGGATTACGCTCACAAATCACCTTCCGATGTCGGCGCGGCTTCGGCGAAGCGGCCACGATGGTAATGCACAAGATCCTGAGCGATCTTGTGGGTCAGTTCGTTCTTGACCATGTCATAGGCCAAATCAATCGCAGAGGCATAGCCTTCCGCGTCGGTTCCGCCATGGCTTTTGATCACAATGCCGTTCAATCCCAGGAACACCCCGCCATTGACCTTGCGCGGGTCCATTTTCTCGCGCAGCAGATCAAAAGCGCCTTTGGCAAAGAGATACCCAATCTTGGACATAAAGGTGCGATTCATCGCGGAGCGCAAGTAACTGCCAATCTGTTTGGCAGTCCCTTCAGCGGTCTTCAACGCGATGTTGCCCGCAAACCCTTCTGTCACGACAACATCCACGGTGCCTTTACCGATATCGTCGCCTTCGACAAACCCTGCATATTCAAGTGATCGCAGCGGCGTTTCCCGCAAAAGCCTGCCTGCCGTACGGACCTCTTCCAGTCCCTTGACCTCTTCAACACCAATATTCAGCAAGCCGACAGTCGGCCGTTGCACGCCCATGGTTGCACGCGCCATCGCGCCGCCAAGAATCGCAAAGTCGATCAGCTGCTGCGCATCCGCCCCGATTGTCGCCCCGACATCCAGAACAACGGATTCGCCACGTGTCGTCGGCCATATCGCCGCGATTGCAGGTCGTTCGATATTGGCCATGGTGCGCAGGCAGAATTTGGACATCGCCATCAAGGCGCCGGTATTGCCGGCAGAAACCGCTACGGACGCTTCGCCCGTCTTCACCGCCTCGATGGAGCGCCACATGCTTGAACGCCAACGGCCCTGGCGCAAGGCCTGGCTGGGTTTGGTGTCCATTGCGATTGAAACTTCGCAGTGATGCAGCGTCGAAGCGTCCCGCACGCGCGGATACTGCTCCAAAAGCGGACGAAGTACTTCTTCGTTGCCATAAAGAAGGAAACGTATTTCTGGATGACGCACCAGCGCAATCTCGGCTCCGGGGATGACAACTTCCGCCCCGTGATCACCGCCCATTGCATCCAAGGAAATCGGGATTGTTTTCGCCATTTAATAGGTCTTTTGACGTTTCGCTACCTAGAACAACACCGAATGGTGCACCCACACTCTTCCCGCCGTTGCAGCGGGGCCCAGATCGGGCGCGAACATAACGGTTTTGGACGGACTGACAACCGTTTTCCTGTCAGTTGACGGATGGAACGTTGAAAACTCGCCCGAAAGATACTTTTCGTCCGCTCAAATTGAATTTGACGAACATTTATTTCAGTCTTCGTTCTTGTTTTTCAAGGCTTGCAATGCAGCAAAGGGAGAAGGCTTTTCCTCCGGTTCTTCTTCAATTTCATCTTCCTGCTCGGAAGTTCCTTCAAATTCCACTCCCGGTTTGCGAGGAAACGGATCCAGGGAAAGCGCAATTTCTTCGCAAATGACGGCACCCAGATCCAGAACGCCATCGAGAATGACATCCGGCGGATCGAGTGATTCCAGATCGATCTCGATCTCTCCGTCGTCGTTCAGATCCTTGACCTTGCGCGGTTTGCTGGAATGAGGCTCGAAGGTCCTGTCGACCTCCAGCACGATGTCGCTGTCAAACGGTTCAAGGGAGACGACGCAAGTCTGTTGAATGGTCGCTTCTATCGGCCCGACAACCCGAACACCGGCCTTTCGATAGGGCTTCAAGGTGAATTCAGCCTTCAACGCCCGGATGCCATCCAGGTCATATGCCGCAGCGATGGCCTTCAATCCTGCTGCATCCGGTTCCACGACGATCTTTTCATCCTTGTCGATGACGCGTGCTGCATTGACTGCGAATGAAAAAGGAAAATTCTCAGTTGCCATTGTCTTCTTTCTTCTGTTTTTGACTGGCGGGCGTCAAACGGCGATAGACTTGTAAACGTCCGGATCCGGCCAGACCAGTTTCCCGGTCATCAGATCTTCGGCAGATTGCTCGCTCAGAAGCTTTGCTGCTGCCAGCATATAGTGGGCAAGACGCGTCTGAGCGACTGGCTCCGGAGAATCCGGGTAGATGTTTCGGCCGATTGCTTCTGCAAGCGCGCTGACATCTTCGTTGTCTATTGCCGGAATATACACATCCGCGCGCCCATAAAACGCTTCTCCCATGACTTTCACTTTCTTGGGAACGCGCGTGTCGCTGACACCCATTTCACGCAGGGAAGCGTCCATGTCCTGAAAAAACAGGTCGAACACATTCTGCGTGAACTCGGAAACTTCCTTTCCCTCGTTGCGCATGCGCCGGAAATAAAGAACGGCATGGGCAACGATGAGATCAAATCGGCCATCGATCGTGTCAGGCACGAGAAAGTCCGTGTAAAATGCCGGTTGCCGCGCTTGAGCCACGATTTCACAATAGACCTTGTGCTCGGCATCACGGGACCGGCGGCGGAACAGACCGAAAATCATGACCGTCTCCTTAGGGACGAGAAGTAACTCAGGTGTTGCCTTGTGCCCTATCCCACGATACTGACTTTGCCAAGCAACGAAATTCAAAAGCTGCCAGAACAATCTGGCGAAACGGGAATTCTTAAATGAACTTCAAGGCAAGCGCCCTGATCATTCCGCTTCTGGCCACGTTACCGCTCGGCGGCTGTTTCACCAGCACTTACACACACGGGCACGTCGTCACCAACGATATGCTTAGTCAGGTCCAGGTTGGCTCCAGTCGTGAACAGGTCGAACTGGTTCTGGGCTCTCCGTCGACGACTTCCAGTCTCAACGGTGATGCTTACTACTACATCTCGCAAAAGACAGCGACGACGGCCTTCCTGGCTCCGGACATCGTTGAGCAGCGGGTTGTTGCAGTGTACTTCGACCAGGATGGATTCGTTCAGGATCTCGGCAACTACACTCTCGAAGATGGCAAGATCGTCGATATTGTCACACGCGAGACCCGGACTGGCGGTGCCGACTACGGCTTCCTGACCCAGATCCTGCGCGGAGCGACAAACCCGAGCCTCGGCCTCTAACGGCGTCTCTTCAATCAGTAGGCTCCGGCTAAATCAGCCGGAGCTTTCTTTTTGGGATCAAAGGCCTGGCCGGTTACCTGTGCTGGTGGGTATCGCATGTATCTCAATTTCGCGGCGTATGCGGTTCTTGCTCTCTCTATAGTCCTGGCACTGACACTCAAGTCCCGGACGGTCCCGCTATCGGTGTTTGTCTTTGCCTGTGCATTTGGATTTGTTGCAGGACTTTTAGACTTTGCCGCAATCGCCTCAATCCTGTTGATCGGCGCCCTTTCCTATCTCGTATTTGGCAGATCGCAAGCAAGGCCATTGCGCCTTTTGTTCATCGCACTGCTTCTTGTCTCCGGGCACTTGGTGATGACCCATGCTCTGCCAGGCTTTGACAACCTCAAGGTCGTCTCGGGCGCACAGGTCAGTCCGGACGGCATCCCCTATTCGATGTATCTGAATTTCGACAAGGCAGCGCTTGGCTTTTTCCTTGTGCTCTTCGCAGTCACGCCTCTCCAATCGGGCTCACAGTGGGGCGCGTGCTTCAGATCTGCGGCAATCTACTTCGTGCCGACAGCGGGTCTGTTGATCCTGCTCGGCTGTTTCACCGGGCTTGTTGCCTTTGATCCGAAGGTTCCACCGTTCCTGCCGGTCTGGATCCTTTCCAACCTTTTGATTACCTGCGTTGCCGAAGAAGCGTTTTTCCGTCGCTTTGCATTGGCGGAGATTCGAGATTTTGCCGGTCCGGGATGGATTGGAAGCGCGACGGCCCTGATCCTCTCTTCCCTTTTCTTTGCCTATTACCACCTGAGTGGCGGTCCGCTTTTTTCGGTTTTTTCGCTTGTCGCGGGACTTTGCTATGGCGCTGCTTTCCTAAAATCAAACAGGGTCGAGGTGGCCATCCTTGTCCACTTCCTGGTCAACCTTACTCACATCCTGCTCTTCACTTACCCTTTCCTCGCCTCATCGGTTAGCCTCCAGTAACCGAGGCTGCAGATCGCAGAGAGTTTTTGCCAAGCTCGAGGCGAAACACCTTTGGTGAGCAAATTTGGCAATCCAACCGCTTCCGTAAACAAAAAAGCGGCCCCGAAACGGGGCCGCCAATAGTCGATCAAAGACCTTTGGATCAGTGAGCCAGGATCGCCAACAGCAGCAAAGCCACAATGTTGGTGATCTTGATCATCGGGTTCACCGCAGGTCCTGCCGTATCCTTGTAGGGATCGCCAACGGTATCACCGGTTACCGAAGCCTTGTGTGCTTCACCACCCTTCTGGTGGGTCACACCATCCTTGTCGGTGAAGCCGTCTTCAAAGGACTTTTTAGCATTATCCCACGCACCGCCACCGGCTGTCATGGAGATCGCCACGAACAGCCCCGTCACGATCACACCAAGCAACATGGCACCGAGAGCCGCGAAGGCATCGGCAGGTGTTGCAACCGCGCGAACCACGAAGAAAACCACGATTGGAGACAGAACAGGCAACAGAGACGGTATGACCATCTCCTTGATCGCTGCTTTCGTCAGCATATCGACCGCTCTTCCGTAGTCCGGCTTTTCCGTGCCTTGCATGATGCCTGGCTTTTCCTTGAACTGGCGCCGGACTTCCTCAACCACGGATCCGGCTGCCCGTCCCACGGCTGTCATCGAAATACCGCCGAAGAGATACGGCAACAACCCGCCGAACAGAAGGCCCGCAACCACATAGGGATTGGACAGCGAGAACAGCGTGTTCACGTCAATGCCGGCGAAGATCGACCCTTCTTCAGCAGTGCTGGAGAAGTACTTCAGATCCTCGGTATATGCAGCGAACAGGACAAGGGCACCAAGTCCGGCTGAACCAATTGCATAGCCTTTGGTAACCGCCTTGGTGGTGTTGCCAACAGCATCAAGAGCATCTGTCGTGGTGCGCACTTCCGCCGGGAGGTCCGCCATTTCGGCAATACCGCCAGCATTGTCCGTAACCGGTCCGAAGGCATCAAGCGCAACAACCATCCCGGCCAGTGCAAGCATCGTGGTGACCGCGATTGCAATACCGAACAGACCAGCAAAGCTGTAAGTCACGAGGATGCCGGCAATGATGATGATTGCCGGAAGCGCCGTTGCTTCCAAGGAAACAGCGAGGCCCTGGATTACGTTCGTGCCGTGTCCGGTCACGGACGCCTGTGCGATCGATCTGACCGGACGATACTCCGTACCGGTGTAGTACTCGGTTACCCAGATGATCAGGCCGGTCACGATCAGACCTACAAGACCACAGACGAACAAGTCGAAACCGCTGAAGGTCGTCCCACCAGAAGTGGTGTATTCCGTTCCGGCCCCGAGCCATCCAAAGACGATCACGGCAAGTGCCACAGCTGAAAGAACCGCGGTTGCGATGAAGCCCTTGTAGAGAGCGCCCATAATGGAGTTGTTTTCGCCGAGTTTGACGAAGAACGTTCCAATGATGGATGTCACGACGCAGCTTGCACCGATCAGAAGCGGCAGCATCATGAGCTCATGTGCCTGCGCGCCGGTGAAGAAGATCGACGACAGTACCATGGTTGCCACCACGGTCACCGCGTAGGTCTCGAACAGATCGGCAGCCATACCTGCACAATCGCCGACATTGTCGCCGACATTGTCCGCGATCGTTGCCGGGTTGCGCGGATCGTCTTCCGGAATACCGGCCTCGACCTTGCCCACAAGGTCACCGCCAACGTCGGCCCCCTTTGTGAAGATGCCGCCGCCAAGACGGGCGAAGATGGAGATCAGAGACGCCCCGAAGCCGAGTGCGACGAGTGCGTCGATCACAGTCCGGTCAGTCGGCTCGTATCCCATCATTCCTGTCAGGATGGAGAAATAGACAGCAACTCCGAGCAACGCGAGCCCGGCAACCAAAAGGCCGGTGACGGCACCGGCCTTGAAAGCGATTTCCAATCCTGCCCCGAGACTTTGGCTCGCGGCTTGTGCCGTGCGCACATTGGCGCGCACAGATACCATCATTCCGATATAGCCGGCCGCACCCGAGAGGACGGCCCCGATGGCAAATCCGATTGCGGCAGGACCGGAAAGCAAAATCCACGCAAGAACAAAAACGACAGCCCCAACAATCGCAATGGTCGTATACTGACGGTTGAGATAAGCGCTGGCCCCTTCCTGGATCGCCCCGGCGATCTCCTGCATACGGGCATTGCCCGCATCCGCCGCCATGACGGATTGAATTGCCCAAGCGCCATAGGCGATGGACAAGAGGCCACAAACAATGATGACAACAAGTTCGATCATGCTTCCTCCGAAAATTGCGGCGGGCTGATTTTCTTGTAGTTCTACCCCCCAAAAGAGCACGTCACGGCAATTCCGCAGCGTGAAGCAAGCACACGATAGCAGCAAATCAGAGCAGCTCGTCAAGCTCTCACATTGTTTAATTCAACACTTCCGTAGCGGCATCATATGATGCGGCGCAGTAAAATTGCTGCACCGACGAATAGGAATTTCGTGTTCACTTTAAGCAGTTGTAACTGCTTTCCTTTCAGCCAGCGCGAGCCAGGCGAGCAGTCCGAGGCAAAGGATAACGAACGGGAAGACGAGAACATTGACAGTCCCCCAGCCAAACACGTTCAACAGCGCACCGGATGAAAATGACGCTGCGGCAACGAATCCGAAGACCAAAAAGTCGTTGACTGCCTGCACCAGGTTCCGCTCTTCCGGCCGGTAGGTGTCCGTCAACATGGCCGTTGCGCCAATAAACCCAAAGTTCCAGCCAAGCCCGAGCAGGACGAGAGCGGTCCAGAAGTGGGCAAGGTCAATCCCCATAAGAGCCACGATCGAGCATCCGGCAAGCAAGGCAAGTCCAATCGAAACGATCCGTTCCTTGCCGAAGCGGGCAATCAGACTTCCAGTGAAAAAACTCGGTCCGAACATAGCAAGGACGTGCCACTGAATTCCAAGCGCAGCATCTGTTTCGCTCAAGCCGCAGGCGATCATCGCCAGAGGCGTTGCTGTCATCACCAGGCTCATCAAGGCATAGGAGCAAATACCGCACGCTGCCGCGACAATGAACCGCGGCTGGGACATGATCTGACGGAGGGGTCGACCACCGGCTTTGGCGTGACTGAGTCGTGGTGGTTTGGGAATCTTGATGAAAAGCAACAGACCCAGGGATATCAGCGCCAAGCCTGCCTGTGCCAGATACGTACCCGCAAACAGGATTGGTTCAAACAGATCTTTCGTGGCAATGACCGTCTGCGGACCAACGACACCGGCAAGAATTCCTCCTGCCAGAACCCAGGAAATCGCTTTGGGCTTAAACGCATCGCTTGCCGTATCCGCAGCCGCAAACCGATATTGCTGAACGAAGGCGCCTGAAAAACCACCTATGCAGCAGGCAAGCGCAAACAGCAGAAAGTTGTCCTGGAAAACAGCGAAAGAAGCCAGCAACCCGGAGCAAATGCCCAAAAGCGCCGCACCGACGAAACCCGCCCTTCGGCCGAACCTGCGCATGATCATGCCTGCCGGAATCGTTCCAAAAGCCGTTCCCAGAACCATGGTGGAAACCGGGAGTGTGGCGAGCGATTTGTCTTGCTCCAGCATCATGTAACCGACAAGAGGTCCTGTGGCGATCACGATGGATGCGGAAGCCCCACCAAGAGCCTGGGCAAATGCAAGCAGAAGGGCATTTCGTCTAGCCAGACGATCGTCAACAAAGACATCTGCGGGAACTGCAGTCATGGGCGTGTCTCATTCTAGGCAGCTAAAATGTCCGGTCGGGAACTCCGTTTCCGGAAACAAGGTCGGCATCTTTCTTAAACCCGACAGCTGCTGGAAGCTCAAGCCCTTCGTGCAGAAGTTTTAAAAATGTCGAAACCCGTCTTCCAGTTTCATGTCGACAGATCTGCCATCTTTGCACAGATGTACCTGTCCGGTGCCTTCCCTGGCAACGCCAATTTCAACCACTGGACAACCGGCCTTTCTAGCCAGCCTGACGAATTCATCTTCTCTTTCGGCTGCAACAGATGCCAGGATTTCGTAGTCGTCACCACCGTTGATGCACTGAGCGAATATGTCAGGCGCAGCTGCCTTCAGGCGTTGCATGGCACCCGACAGGGGCAACATTTCCTGATCGATAGTGATGTCAACGCCCGATGCACCGGCCATGTGGCGGCAATCGGCAATCAGCCCATCGGAGATGTCCATTGCAGCATTGCTTGACGCCGAGATTGCGTCTGCGAGCCGGGTGCGCGGTCTCGGCAGCAGATAACGATCGAGGACATGCCTTTCGTCCTCTTGGGAAAGGCCGTGCTTTGCAGCGAAGCCGGGTTCCAGCCTGGCTTTGAGACCGGCGGCTGCATCTCCTATCGTACCCGACACGAAGATCTTGTCTCCGGGTTTGGCACCGGACCTGCGTACCGCATGGCCTTTCTTGACCTCGCCAATGGCAGTGATGGAAACCTGAAGCCCGTTGCCAGAACGGATCGTATCACCACCGAGCAACGGAATATCAAACGCGGCTTGGTCTGCCGCAAGCCCATCACAGAAGCGGCGAAGCCATTCGCTTGTCCAGTCGGAGGCCAATGCAAGACCCAGGAGATAGCCTCTCGGCCTGGCTCCTTTGGCCGCAAGATCAGACAGGTTGACGCGCAGCGCCTTGGCGGCAATTGCTTCCGGCGCATCGTCTGCGAAAAAATGAATGTCAGCGGCCAATACGTCCTTGGTCAGAACCAGGTCGAGGCCGTCCCGCGGCGTCAGCACCGCGGCATCATCCGTCAGTCCGAGACTGCCTGGATCTTTCGCCAGCGGTGCGAAATACGTCTTGATGAGTTCAAACTCGCCGGGGCGGTCCGTTCCCATGATCAGGAAGCGCCGCCCGGCTTCTTGTCATCCAGCTCCGTGTCGCGAAGCTCGTGCGCAAGCCGATCAAGCACACCATTCACCAAGCCTGGTTCATCATCCTCAAAGAATGCCTTGGCGACATCGATGTATTCGGAAATGATGACCTTGGCTGGAACGTCCCTGCGACGCAACAGTTCATACGCACCGGAACGCAGGATCGCCCTTAGAAGGCTGTCGATCCGCTTGAGAGGCCAGTCCTCGGTCAGAGCGGTGTGGATGTATGGATCGAGGAATTTCTGGTCCTCGACCACTCCAGCCAGGATCTGCTTGAACCACTGCTCGTCGGCATCGCGGTATTGCGCACCGTCGATCTCCTTGCCGAGACGAAATGCGGTGAACTCGCTGACGACACTCGTCAGCGGGGCATCTCCCACATCCATCTGATAAAGAGCCTGCACCGCGGCAAGGCGCGCCACGCCACGTTTGTTTGCAGGACGCACAGTTTTGGCAGCCGGTTTATCCGGGTCGGCCTTTCCGGTCATTTTTCTTATACTCCAAGCCGATGGCGCAGCGCGATCATATCAAGAGCTGCTTGAGCTGCCGCCCCGCCCTTGTTTTTGTCGTCCGCTTTCGCCCGGGCCCATGCCTGTTCATCGTTTTCTACAGTCAGAATACCATTTCCGACCGCCAGATCCGCATCAACAATCAGATCCATGATCACACGGTTGGATTCATTGGCCACTATGTCGTAGTGGGTGGTTTCCCCACGGATCACAACACCGAGAAGAACGAATCCGTCATAAAATACACCCTCTCCTTCCATGGCAGTCATGGCCATGGAAAGTGCCGCTGGAATTTCCAGAACGCCTGGAACAGCGATCCTGTCATAGGTTGCGCCGGCAGCGTCGAGCGTCTTGGTCGCACCATCAGCAAGAGCGTCAGCCAGGTCGTCGTAGAAGCGGGCTTCGATGATCAGCAGTTTCGGTGCAGCGCTCATGGGTCTTCAATCCTATTCAAGGCCGCGACAGGAACCATGTCTGCCTCGGTTTGTCCAGTCTCATTCGTACGAGACCACAAGGACCCGGCGACATTTGTGCCACCTGGCAGATGCGATCCGTGATGATAGCTCTTTTCGAAGGTGTTGGGACCGTCCCCTACCCGGTCTTGGAGAATTCCGCAAGACGCGCGGCATAGCGGGCCATCATATCCACTTCCAGATTGATCTTGTCTCCGACTTGGCGTTCAGACCAGGTGGTCACTTCCAGCGTGTGCGGAATGAGGAACACCGAAAACAGCAGTCCATCCACTTCATTCACGGTCACCGAAGTGCCATCAAGAGCAATCGAACCTTTCTTGGCAATGAAGGGTGCGGTTTCCTCTGTAGCTTCGAATTGGAAATAGACCGAATCCGGATGATCTTCCCGCTTGGTGACGGTAGCAAGACCATCAACATGTCCAAGCACCAGATGACCGCCGAGTTCCGCTCCCATGGTCAGAGAACGTTCCAGGTTGATATCCTGGCCGGTCTTCCAGTCCGAAACGGTGGTCAGCGCGAGCGTTTCGGCAGCCGATTCAATTTCAAACCAGTTCCCGTTGCTGCTGTTTGCCTTGGCTGTCACGGTATGACAGACACCGGCGCAGGCAATCGAAGCGCCGATATCGAACGTGTCGGTGTCATAGGCAGTGCGGATCCTCGTCCGTTTGCCAGCCGGTATGTCATCAAAGGAGAGGATTTCGCCGAGGTCGGTCACAATACCGGTAAACATATCAGGCTCCACGCCGTCTGAGGTAGATATAGCTGTCGGGGCCGAACTTGCCCGCGTCAACCCGTTCGAATTTGGGGTCTTGCAGCACATCTGCAAGGTCGTAATCGTGCAGAGCCGGTATTCCGTCTTCGCCGATTACAATGTCACCTGTAACAACACACATGTCATCGACGAGATCCGCCGTCAGAAATGATGACGCCATGCGGGCGCCGCCCTCAACCATGACACGCGTTATGCCCCTCGTTGCCAACGCGCTGAGGATCACGGATGGTTTGATGCTGCATTCGTCAGCGGGAACGCGGATGATCTTCACGCCGGCAGCCGCCAGAACTTCCAGCTTTTCCGGGTCGGCATCATTGCCGCAGACAAGCCAGACAGGAACGTCGACGCAGGTGCGCACCAGTTTCGATTCCAGTGAAATTCGGGCGCAGCGGTCAATGATGACACGAACAGGTGACTGCCCGGCCAGCCCCGGCAGGCGACAGGTCAATTGAGGATCATCCGCCAAGGCAGTCCCGCTCCCAACGAGAATTGCGTCATGCTCGGCGCGAAATCCATGAACCTTCTGCATCGAGAGCGGTCCGGAGATCTTGACCTGTCCCTCGCCTTCGCGGCCGATAAAACCGTCTTTCGACACAGCCAGCTTCAGGAACACGTGCGGTCGCTGCCTCAATTGCCGAAGCATGAAACCGTGATAGAGGACCCGCATTTCCTTCTCGCGTATGCCGACTAAGACCTCGATGCCTGCGTCTTCAAGCATCTTCACACCACGCCCCGCTACCCGTGGATTTGGATCCAGCATGCCGACGACGACACTTTTGACGCCCGCCTTTGTCAGCGCAAGTGCGCAAGGAGGGGTGCGACCGTAGTGGGAACAGGGTTCAAGGGTCACATAGCAGGTGGCCCCTTTGGCTTTTTCCCCCGCTTCACGAAGGGCATTGACCTCCGCATGAGCCATTCCCGGGCGCGAAGTCACGCCTCGCCCTACGAGAACGGGGCCATTGCCCTCATCGTTTGTGATTAGAGCGGCAACGGATGGATTAGGCCATACGCGCCCAAGGCCACGCCGGGCCAGGCGTTCGGCGGCCGCCATGAAACGCTTGTCTAGATCGGAAATCGCTGGCATCAGAACTCAATCGCAAAATTCAATTGTCTTCAATCGGCTGACCGTCGGCATCGCTCAGCTCATCCAGAAGCGCTTCAAAATCCTTGGCTTCTCTGAAATTCTTATAGACCGAGGCAAAGCGCACGTAAGCCACGTCGTCAATGCCCTTCAGGCCTTCCATAACGTGATTGCCGATGGTCTCAGCGGTAATTTCGCTCTCGCCCGAGCTTTCCAGCTGGCGCACGATACCGCTGACCATTCGCTCGATCCGGTCGGGATCGACGGGGCGTTTGCGGACGGCAATCTGCACCGAACGCATCAGTTTTTCGCGATCGAAGGGAACTCTGCGGCCCGCGCGCTTCAGAACCATCAGTTCGCGCAGCTGGACACGCTCAAAGGTCGTAAACCGTCCGCCGCAGGTGTTGCAGATCCTGCGGCGGCGAATTGCGGTGTTGTCCTCGGTCGGGCGGGAATCCTTAACCTGTGTTTCCTCGCCACCGCAAAACGGACATCTCATTTCTAAAAGCTCCTGATCGAGCCGGTGTGTTATCCCCCGTAGATCGGGAACCGGCCTGTCAGTGCTTCTACCTTGGCTTTGACCGCGGCTTCAACCGCTGCGTTGCCCTCTTCACTGTTTGCGGCCTTCAAACCATCCAACACTTCTGTGATCAACTGGCCGACTTCGCGGAATTCGGCGATGCCAAAACCACGTGTCGTCGCAGCCGGAGTGCCCAGGCGAATACCGGAAGTCACGAACGGTTTTTCCGGGTCGAACGGAATACCATTCTTGTTACAGGTGATGTTCGCGCGGCCAAGAGCCTTCTCGGCGGACTTGCCGGTTGCGTTTTTCGGACGAAGGTCAACCAGCATCAGATGGTTGTCGGTGCCGCCGGAAACGATGTCGAGTCCCTGTTCCTTCAGAGTCTCGGCCAGAGCTTTGGCGTTTTCGGTCACCGCACGAGCGTAGGCCTTGAACTCAGGCTGCAGCGCTTCCTTGAAGGCAACTGCCTTTGCTGCAATCACGTGCATCAGCGGTCCGCCCTGCAGACCCGGGAAAACAGCGGAGTTGATCTTCTTGGCGATCGCCTCGTCATTGGACAGGATCAGGCCGCCACGAGGACCGCGCAAAGACTTGTGCGTCGTGCTGGTAACAACATGCGCATGCGGCACCGGTGACGGGTGCACGCCGCCTGCCACAAGGCCAGCGATGTGTGCCATGTCGACCATGAGGTAAGCACCGATGCTGTCGGCAATCTCGCGGAACCGTTTCCAGTCCCAGATGCGGGAGTAGGCCGTACCACCTGCCAGAATCAGTTTTGGCTTGTGTTCGTTTGCCAGACGCTCCACCTCATCCATGTCGAGCAGATGATCTTCCTTGCGAACACCGTAGGAAACGACATTGAACCACTTACCGGACATGTTGACCGGTGAACCGTGCGTGAGGTGACCACCGGAATTCAGATCCAGTCCCATGAAGGTGTCACCTGGCTGCAGCAGAGCCAGGAATACCGCCTGGTTCATCTGACTGCCGGAATTCGGCTGAACGTTGGCAAACTGGCAGCCAAACAACTCCTTGGCGCGCTCGATCGCCAGCGTTTCAGCAACGTCGGCGAACTGACAGCCACCGTAGTAACGCTTGCCCGGATATCCCTCGGCGTATTTGTTCGTGAAGATCGATCCCTGCGCTTCAAGCACTGCGCGGGAAACAATGTTCTCCGATGCGATCAGTTCGATTTCATGCTGCTGACGGCCCAGTTCATTTTCGATGGTGCCAAATATCTCCGCATCAACCTCTGCAAGGCTGCGGGTAAAGAAACCAGACTGCTGGGACTGACTGGAGCTTTCCATCAAAGACATCGCACTATCCTTGTATTCACATGAAAGAGTTTGAGGCATCTCGCGCAGTTTGGAGCCTGATCGCCATGCCGATTTGAGCGAGGAAGTAACACACCCATTTGGAAGAACCAAGGTCTATACCGACGCGCCGATACGTGGATGCGACAACTTTGATCTATGCTTACTCTATGACCGGATCTGCTAAGCAAAACAAATTTCGTCATGCTGTCGGGTATCGAAAATATTTTCGCCACCCCGCGTGCGAACAAATCAATCTCAGTCTTGAACTATCCTTGAAACCGGATTTTTATTTCCGGAATTAATTCGAGCGAAAATTTTATTTCAAGAAGAGAACAACTAATTACTTAGTTTCCGTTTATACGCCGCGCCTTGCTTCACAGGCATCAAAAGCTGGAGTCCAGCACACAGATTCGTCTTTTTCGGGCGAGCTCCGTGATTGTCTTCGCAGATATCCCGCACTGACCAAGTAGAAGGGCAACCCAACAGACCAGCCCGACGTCCGATAAAACAGCCTTCAGTACAAGTTTGTGTCAGTCCTCGTGGAAGTATTGGCGACTTCCTGTTCGAGACGGCGCTGCAGTTTGCGAACCGCAATACGTTTCAGGTCTTCCTGTGCTGCCGAAGCCGGTCCGACTGCAGAGACCTCTATTCCCGTGGTTGCGTCGATGGCAGTCACTTTGACCTGCTGCCCCACCGACCGGAATTCGAGATAGATTTCTCCATGCCGCGGTTCGCGACTCATTGCAGACCTCCCAATTGACTAAGGTTTCGTAGAAGACACGAAACGCCGACCTTAGCAAGGCCGGCGTTTCATTGAATTCTTCAGTTTTACGGAAAGAGTGGAACGATCAGAGGCGTGCCTGGGTTCCTGTTCCGTAAATGTCATCGCGATTGTAGATGTCTTCCCTGAAATGCACGACACCGTCGGCATTCGCCCAAGCTGTAACATAGGTCATGTAAAGCGGGATCGACTTTTTCAGCTTCACATCTTCACGCTCGCCGGTCCGAATGACGGAATCGACCTTGGACCTGTTCCAGTCGGGAGTGGTCGATTGCAGCATCCAGGTTACGAGTTCACGCACGTTCTGAACGCGAACGCATCCGGATGAATGGAACCGGTACCCTTCTCCAAACAAGGTCTTCGACGGTGTGTCGTGCAGATAGACCTGGTGTTTGTTATGGAAGTTGATACGGACGGAGCCAAGTGAGTTTTCCGCACCCGGATCCTGAGTGAAACGATACTGGGTCGCTTCGTCGGTGTTCCAGTCGATCTGCTGCCACGACATTTCGTTGCCGCTCCAGTCAAAGATCCTGATCTTGTTCTTGGCAAGATACTGAGGGTCTTCCTTCATCTTCGGGATCAAGTCCTTGCGAATGATGGAAACCGGAACCGTCCAGTAGGGATTGAAGTTCAGTTCGTAGATCTTGCTGTTCAAAATCGGCGTCTGCCTGTCAACCTTGCCGACAACAGCCGTATGCCGGGACCGGACCCGACCGTTTTCCACGGCCTCGATTTCGGCTGCCGGAACATTGACCATCACATAACGGTCGCCAAGGAACCCGGACATGGACCTCATACGCACCATGTTGGTTTCAAGCTGGCGCAGCCGAACATCCGCCGGAACATTGAGCGCGGCTACCGTTCCCTCGCCCATGACACCATCGGGGATAAGTCCGTGCCGGAGCTGAAAGCGCCGCAAGGCAGCATCCACATAAGAATCAAACGTGTCCGACAGGCCTGCATGCTGTTCCAGGTCGCCGGAAGCAATCAGACGACGGCGCAGTTCAACCACGCGCGGGTCCTTCGCGCCGATTCGAAGCGCCTTGCCACCACCGGAAACCGTACCCCAGCCACCGGCCTGCACGATGCGCTGATATCGATCGATCGCAACAGCTATGTAGTCAGCGGTCTCGGGAGACAAGGTTGGCGCGGAGGATTTCACTTCGGTGATGTTTTCCGTCGCGATATCGAAATTGTCCGCCCACTCGACGTTTTGGCGGTTTTGCTGCAGGGACTGCAGGGCTGTTTGGGCAATTGCCGGGCTGTTTTCAAAAAGAAATGCTGAAATTCCCAACGCACA
>JBCCVB010000136.1:0-18911 GCA_039195965.1 Pseudomonadota bacterium | reverse complement strand
CCACTGTCTTTCTCCTTGCCTCCGGTTTCCCTTAAGGCATCTTGACTTTAACGTCAGGTCCCGTCCAAGAGTGCACTCGGGTCTCCATGAAAACAATGACCTGTCGGGCCGCCTCATTCGGCCAAATCACCCGGGACACTATCTAACAGGGATCGCGCCGATGAACACGGCCATTGATAACCTTCTACAAATTCTTGATCTGGAACCGCTGGAACGCAACCTGTTCCGTGGTCGCAGCCCCCAGGTCGGCTGGCAACGTGTGTTTGGCGGTCAGGTTATCGGCCAGGCGCTCGTTGCAGCATCGCGCACCGTGGTGGAAGATCGGCACGTTCATTCCCTTCATGGTTATTTCCTGCGTCCCGGTGACCCGCAGGTTCCGATTATCTATGAAGTCGACCGGATCCGTGATGGCGGCAGCTTCACCACCCGCCGCGTGGTCGCCATTCAGCACGGAGAAGCGATCTTCTCCATGTCCGCTTCCTTCCAGGTTCACGAGGAGGGGCTGGAGCATCAGATCGACATGCCGGAAGTCCCTACGCCGGATGAATTGCCGAGCGAACAGGACCTCAAGGAAAAATTTCTGTCCATGGCGCCGGAAAACATCCGCCGATACTGGGAAAGGGAACGACCGATCGAAATGCGCCCGGTCGACATGACCCATTATTTCAGCAAGAAACCTCTGCCGCCCAACCAGTATGTCTGGGTGCGGGCGACGGGCACGCTGCCCGATGACGAGCGCATCCACCAGTGCGTTCTGGCCTACGCGTCGGACATGACACTGCTCGACACGTCACTGTTCCCTCACGGCACATCAGTCTTCAGCCCGAAGATTCAGGCAGCCAGCTTGGACCATGCCATGTGGTTCCATCGCCCGTTCCGCGCGGACGAATGGATACTTTATGCGACCGACAGCACCTCGTCGTCAGGATCACGCGGCATGAACCGCGGTTCCCTGTTCACGATGGATGGAAGACTGATTGCCTCCACCGCACAGGAAGGGCTCATCCGCCTGCGCAAGAAAGACTGACGCCATCGTTGCGAAGTATCTGACAGAGGCGGTGTTCAAACCAAGCGCTGCGTCTTGCCACAGACAGCTCCTCAGCGGATCGGACTGGTAAATCCGGATATCGCCAAAGGGTTTTCGGCCATGGCCGTCTGGTCCGGAGTATCCGGCAGCAAGGCGCCGGAGAAGGCCTCGAACATCTTGCGGACAAACCCTTCGGGCAGATCCTTGGTGATGAAGACCATTCGAGTCCGATGGTCCTGGTCCGGCCAGGCTTCCAGCGTTACCGGCGGATGGAAGACGTGCTGAACACCGTGAATGACCACCGGTTGATCCGGATGTTCCGCTAACTTCACAATTCCCTTTACCCGCAACAGTTTCGGACCGTGCGCCGACCTCAGGAGATCCAGAAACATCTCTAGTGCGGAAGCGGTGACCGGATGATCGGTTGAAAGCGTGAAAGCACGGATCGTTTCACTGTGCCGGTTAACGTCATGTCCATGATCATGGTTGTGGTCATGATCGTGGCTGTGGTGATGCCCATGTCCACCGCCATGAGAATGATGATGATGGTCATGGTGATGGTGATGGTCATGACCATGCGGCTTGTTTTCGTAAGCTTCAGCATTAAGCCAGGCAGCCACATCCGGGATCTTGCTGTCAGGATTGTAAAGCCCTGCATTGAACAGCTTACCCGGTTCCGCGTCGCCGTCCTGGGCGTTCAGTCGCTGTGCACCGGGATTGAGAATTGCAAGCTGTTGCTCCAGTGCTTCAAAGGCGACTTTGTCTTCTGCCGATGTCAGCAGGTCCGTTTTTGTGAGAACCAATCGGTCGGCAACAGCTGCCTGTTTGCGCGCCTCTTCATGATTTTCCAATGTGGACAGACCATTGACCGCATCAACGAGCGTGATCACGCTGTCAAGCCGGTAACGCAAAACGAGATATGGATGGAGCATGATCGTGTGCAGGATCGGCGCCGGGTCCGCAAGGCCGGTGGTTTCAATAATCACCCGGTTGAGGCGCTCCATCCGTCCATTGTCCAGACGGCGCAACAGATTCTCCAGCGTGGTCACAAGATCACCCCGGATCGTGCAGCACAGACAGCCGGAAGAGAGTTCCACAATGCCGTCACCGGCCTGATCGACAAACAGGTGATCGAGCCCGATTTCGCCAAACTCATTGATGATCACGGCCGTATCCGCCATTTCCGGGTCCTTGAGAATCCGGTTCAGCAATGTCGTCTTGCCGGATCCAAGAAATCCGGTGAGCACGGAAAGGGGAATAGGGGGCTTGGGTCCTTTACGGCCGGATTCGCCGGAACCCGTTGAGGCAGCCATGCGCATGTCTCCTAAAGATGCCGCAACTGTAGGCGGTTCTTCGTTCGCAGAAGAATACACCTGCCAGAGGCGAAGCGGAATTGAAGCGCACCGCTAACATTCTTTTCGGGAGACGGTCAAAGAGAATGGTTCAGAAAAGAGCCTAGCCGGCGTTCAATACCGGTTGATCAGCCTCTGCTTCGGCATCATCTTCATCTTCGTTTTGGGAAAGATCCATTGGCGTCAGATCCTGTACCAGATCCGCCGCTTCCTCTTCAGCCGCCAGGTCCGCGGCTTCTTCAGCTTCAACGACGCTTTTCACCGCTTCGGCCGCTTTTCGAAGAGTTGCAATGACTTCTTCTACCGAGACCCCTTCCTCCAGCTGATTGGCGGAAAGCTCTGCCAGGCTTGCAAGGGCCCGGATGGTGGCTGTTGATCTCGGTTCAATCATCATGCGATCTCTCGATCTGTTTGGTCTCGGCATGTTCTATGCCGCAAATTACCCAACGGGCGTCACTGAAAATTCTGCAGTTCAATTGCCATTGTCAGATGAATGCTTACGACAGTGTTAAGGAGCAGCGTAAATAAAGGGTTAACTGCTCTACTTACGCTGCTGCCTCAACCAATATGCGGATTTGAGATTGCAAGGCTTTACTTGCGTGGACTTGGAGACGGCACAGGAACCGTGAAATCAAGTCCTTTGCGGAAGATCGAACCGGGAGCCGCTTGAGACGTGTCGGTCGCGGACCCAGGGCGCTGAGCCGTGGTCTGCGGAATGGCTCCTGCAGTACTGCCTTGCGCCGTTCTCTTCAGTTTCTCCCGGATTTCGCCTTCAGCCTTGCGCATGGGATTGGCAGTCGGTGTCGGGATGTCTTCAGCCGGAATGGAGGCCGTGCTGGTAGAAGCTGATGCGCTTTTTGAAGGTGACCCGGTGGGTTTGCCCAGACCGACCTGCAGCGGACGATAGACGACCCGGCGCGGGCCGAGGGTCCGGTCCAGGATTTTCGCCCAGTCCGGTTTGCCATTTGCCTTCGTGAATCCGCTGGCATCGATTTCTTTCTTCTTGTTTTTTCCGACCCCGGCAAAAGCAAGAAGACCGCCCGATTTGTTCTCCATGTCGTAACGGGCCATGTACCCCTTCGCACCAGGGCTTTTGTTGCGTCTGCAATAGCCGTCAGCAGGAGGTTTGCCGGACGAACCGGTCAGGTTGGAAACCTTGGTTCCACCGCCGCGCTTCTTGAAGCCCTTGTCGAAAGTCTCGCGCGCAAACGCGGTGCGCTCCAGTCCTGAGCCTGCACCCAGAATGACCGCTATCAGGGTTCGCCCCCGGCGTGTCACGGAAGCTGCAACATTGTAACCGGAGTTACAGATGTATCCCGTCTTCATACCGTTTGCCCCGGGCACACGCAGCAGAAATTCGCGATTGGCGGAACGCAATGTCTTTTTGCCGAAGCGAATGCCCGGATGATTGTAGAAATTCCCTGACTCGGGAAAATCACGCCGCAGGGCCATTGCAAGAATGGCCATGTCCCGGGCGCTCGTCACCTGACGGTTGTCCGGAAGGCCGTGGGGATTGGTAAAATACGTGTTTGTCATGCCAAGCCGTCTGGCTTCGGCGTTCATCATGTCAATGAACGCTTTTTCTGATCCGGCAACGGCTTCTCCGAGCGCAACGGCTACGTCGTTCGCGGATTTGATCAAGATGATCTTCAACGCAGTGTCGATGGTAAACCGGGTGCCGACCTTGAAGCCCATCTTGCTGGGTGGCTCGGAAATCGAATTCTTCGACTGGACCACTGCCGAGTTCAGGGTAACGCGTCCTTCGCGGATCGCCTTGAAGGTGACATAGGCTGTCATCATCTTGGTCAGTGACGCCGGGTACCACTTTCGGGTGGCGTTTTTCTGGTCAAGCACGGCACCTGTCTTGGCGTCAATGATGATAAACGCGCCGATATCCGCCCTTGCGGAACCAGCGGGCAAACTCAGCAGGAACGCAAGCACTAAAAAACAAACACACGCCAGGCGGCCAATTGGGCTTGAATACACAGGAATCCCTCGCTGGTCACACCGCAGAAACGAAAAACGCAAATTACGCTAAGGCAATTAATTTTCTGCTGCGCTCTTAAAAAACCGGATCATGGAGTTGAGGGCAACCCCTTCGCCGTTCACCTTGTGTGCCATTCTTTTGTGCAATCGCCAATTTTTTAGACAATTCCGGGTTGTGAGCCTACCTTACCGACTGAAAAAAGATGGCATTTTCGCGCCCGGGACCGATCCGGCACCGGCAAACAGATTTTGGCCCGGCTCTTGCTAAGATTGCCGAGGGCGCTTTCCGGATTTCCTTTTCAAACAAATCCGGACGGGCCTGAATAAATGCGATCCTGCATCAATGGGTCGTTTAAATCGGGGAGCAGAACGGACATGTATGATGCTGTCGCAGCATCGGACAATGGCGAATTCGCGCAGAAAATGCAGCGGGTCAGGGGAACCGCACGCATCCGTTTTGCCAACACCTCAGGCAAGCCCCGCCTGGCCGACCTTTATCAAAGCGGCTCGGCAAAGGTCAGACTGCCGAAGGTTTACGATCAGCCGCCAACTGCTGTTTTGATAAACACAGCGGGCGGACTGACCGGTGGAGACCAGCTCAATTATGAAGTGACTGCCGACGAGGCCGCTCATGTCGTCGTCACAAGTCAGACCGCCGAACGCGCCTACAAATCCTCATCTGGAACCGCTCGCGTTACAGGTAGTTTCACGGTCAAATCCGGCGCAACCCTCGAATGGCTGCCACAGGAAACAATTCTTTTCGACACCTCCCGATTGCAACGGACAATCTGCGCGGAACTCGTTTCCGACGCCCGTCTGTTGATGCTGGAGGCCCTGGTGCTTGGGCGAAAGGCCATGGGCGAAAAGGTCCAATCCCTGGCATTCCGGGACAGTTGGCGCATCCGACGGGACGGAAAGCTGGTGTTTGCGGACGACATACGCCTTGATGGAGACCCTGATCGGTTCTTCAAGGGTCCGGCAACTGCTGACGGAAGTCTCGCCGTTGCAACGCTGGTCGATTGTGCGGTCGACGCTGAGGACAGGTTGTCACTTGCCCGCACCTGCCTTGATGGGCTGCGAACAGAAGAAACACATGCTGCCGCCAGCGCCTGGAACGGACTGCTGACCGCCCGGATTGTCAGCCAGGACGGCCGCCGGTTGCGGGATACGTTGATGAAATTTCTGACAGGCTATCGCGTGTCCGACCTGCCGCGCGTCTGGTACTGCTGATTGGAGAGCTGAGCCATGAACCTGACACCTCGTGAAAAAGACAAGCTGCTCATTGCGACAGCCGCAATGGTTGCTCGTCGACGCCTCGAACGGGGCGTAAAGCTCAATCATCCAGAGGCGATCGCACTGATCACCGATTTTGTGGTCGAAGGGGCACGTGATGGCCGTTCGGTTGCCGACCTGATGGCAGCAGGGGCCACCGTCCTGACCCGTGAACAGGTCATGGAAGGAGTCTCTGAAATGATCCACGACGTGCAGGTGGAAGCAACCTTTCCCGACGGCACCAAGCTCGTGACGGTGCACGAACCGATCCGCTGAGTTTCAAGGTATTTCGATCAGGAGTTTGAACATGATCCCCGGAGAACTGTTTCCCGCCGACGGCGAGATTGAATTGAATGCCGGACTGGAAACCGTAACACTTGATGTTTCCAACACCGGGGACCGGCCGATCCAGGTCGGCAGCCATTATCACTTTGCCGAAACCAACAATGGCCTGTTTTTTAACAGGGACAAAGCAACAGGAATGCGCCTGGACATTCCCGCCGGCACCGCAGTTCGCTTCGAACCCGGGCAGACACGCTCCGTAACTCTGATACCCTACCGAGGGAACCGAACTGTCTTCGGTTTCAATCAGAAGGTGATGGGTCCGCTCTGATGACCCGGGAGGAAACGAATGCCGCGAACACTTTTTGCCCTTTTGCTGTTCGGTACCGCAACCGGTTTGGCGAATGCCCAACAGGCTCTGAATTGTGACAATGCCGCTACCCAGATGGAAATGACGCAATGCGCGTACCAGGATTGGCAGGCAGCAGATGCGGAGCTGAACGCCGTCTACAAATCCTCAATGGCAAACATGCGCACGATGGACAGCGATCTGTCAGAACATCTCAAAGGCGCTGCCGAGGCCCTGCAGGATGCCCAGCGCGCCTGGATCCCGTACCGCGACAAGGCCTGCCAAAGTTATGGATTTCTGGCGCGGGGCGGAACGATGGAACCAATGCTGGTCAACGTCTGTCTCACACAGCTGACCCAGCAGCGGGTGAAAGAATTGAAGGAACTTGCCGAAGGGCTTGGAAACTGATGAACAGATCACGTTGTCAGTTTCTGCTTGTCGGCGCTCTGCTCAGCCTACCAGCGATGTCATCAGCGTTCGCACAGGAAAACATCGACTGCGGTTATCCGCTGAACAATTCCGAACGGACGTATTGCGCGGAAAAAGCCTTGAAAGAGGCGAACGAGCGCATGGAGGCTGCGTACGGGAAGCTGCGAGAAAAGGTGGTCGAGATGGATAACGAACTGCCTGAGCACCTGAAAGGCAGTCCGGCTGCACTGGACGAAGCGCATACTGCCTGGACCAATTTCCGGGAAAAAGACTGCAGAGCTTACGGCTTCCCGTTCATGGGCGGAACTCGCGGAAACGAACTCTATCGAGGATGCATGATCGTTCTCACCATGCAACGCGCGGATGACCTGGAAGCCACGCTTGAGGACTACAGCAATTGATGCAGCGTCCGCCTGATCGCTGATTGGAGACATAATGGCCTACAAAATGCCCCGCGCCGCCTATGCGGATATGTTCGGACCGACGACCGGCGACAAGGTTCGCCTGGCCGATACCGACCTCATCATTGAGGTGGAAAGGGACTTCACCACCTATGGCGAGGAAGTGAAGTTCGGCGGCGGCAAGGTCATTCGAGACGGCATGGGACAGTCTCAGGCACCTCGGTCGGCAGGGGCGGTCGACACGATGATCACCAACGCGTTGATTGTCGATCACTGGGGTATCGTAAAGGCCGACGTTGGTTTGAAGGACGGCCGGATCGTCGGTATCGGCAAGGCAGGCAATCCGGATGTTCAACCGGATGTCGACATCGTCATCGGACCGGGAACGGAAGCCATAGCCGGTGAAGGCAAGATCCTGACCGCCGGTGCTTTGGACGTGCACATTCACTTCATCTGCCCGCAGCAGATCGACGACGCTCTGATGTCCGGCGTCACGACCATGCTGGGTGGTGGCACCGGTCCGGCAACAGGCACCAACGCAACAACTTGCACGCCCGGTTCCTGGCACATAACCCGGATGCTGCAATCAGCAGACAGTTTCCCGATGAACCTGGCTTTTGCAGGGAAAGGAAATGCCTCGCTTCCGGCGGCGCTTGAAGAACAGATTCTCGCGGGCGCATCCGCCTTGAAGCTGCATGAGGACTGGGGCACGACACCAGCGGCCATCGACACCTGTCTGTCCGTTGCCGACGAATACGATGTCCAGGTGATGATCCATACCGACACCCTGAACGAATCCGGATTTGTCGAAAACACCACGGCCGCCTTCAGGAACCGCACCATCCATGCCTTCCACACAGAAGGTGCCGGTGGTGGGCATGCTCCGGATATCATCAAGGTCTGCGGCGAAACCAACGTGCTGCCGTCATCCACCAATCCGACGCGCCCCTACACCGTCAACACGTTGGAAGAGCATCTCGACATGCTCATGGTCTGTCATCACCTGGACAGCTCCATCCCTGAAGACGTTGCCTTTGCCGAAAGCCGGATTCGCAAGGAAACGATCGCGGCAGAAGACATCCTTCACGACATGGGTGCCTTTTCGATCATCGCATCCGACAGTCAGGCCATGGGCCGTGTCGGAGAAGTGATCATCCGAACGCTGCAAACCGCACACAAGATGAAGGTACAGCGCGGGAGGCTGACTGACGAAGCAGGGGACAACGATAATCTCCGCGTCAGGCGCTACATGTCCAAAATCACCATCAATCCGGCCATTGCACATGGCCTGGATGAACATATCGGTTCCGTTGAAACCGGCAAGCTTGCCGATCTTGTGCTTTGGGACCCGAAATTCTTTGGCGTGAAACCGGACATGGTGCTGAAGCTCGGGACGATTGCGGCGGCGCCGATGGGAGATCCCAACGCTTCGATTCCAACACCCCAACCGGTGCACTACCGACCGATGTTCGGTGCTTTCGGCAAAGCCAGAACCGAAAGTCGCGTGACTTTCGTCTCCCAGGCGGCCCATGCGGACAATGTCGCGGAAAAGGCGGGGCTAGAAAGCCTGGTTCTACCGGTGAAAAACGTGCGCGGCGGTATTTCCAAGAAATCCATGGTCTTGAACGATGCAACACCGGAAATTGACGTGCATCCGGAAACTTATGAAGTGCGAGCCAATGGTGAGCTTCTGACCTGCGAACCGGCTGAAGTCCTGCCGATGGCGCAGCGCTACTTCCTGTTCTAAGGTCTGCGGCAACCACCGAACCGGGAGCTCATGCATGTACAAGATTATCGGATTTCCACGCACCCGCGCCATGCGCGTCATGTGGTTGCTGGAGGAACTGGGCGTGCCCTATGATCTCGTTCCCGCCATGCCACAGTCTGAGGAAGTGCGCGCAATTACCCCGGATGGCAAAGTACCCATTTTGCTGGATGGCGATGTGGCCATCACTGAGTCCGTCGCCATTTGCACCTATCTTGCTGACAAGCATGGAAAGTTCACTTTTCCTGCAGGCACCCTGGAGCGTGCAAGACAAGACAGCTTTACCCAATTTGCGGTCGATGTTCTTGAAGGAGCGCTTTGGACAGCAGCAAAGAACACTTTCATTCATCCGGAGGATATGCGGGTTCCGGCGGTCAAGAACGTTTGCAAAAAGGAATTCAGCCGTGGTCTGGAGACGCTGGAAAAACGTCTCGGACAAGGTCCCTACGTGATGGGAGAAACCTTCACGATGGCGGACATCATCATCGGTCATTGCTCCGGCTGGGCAATCGTCGCCAATTTCGACATCCCGATGGAAGGACCTGTGTACGAGTATTTCAAGCGCCTTCGTGAACGACCCGGTTTCAAGGCCATGAAGGCAAAGGTCGACGCTGCTCAATGATCCGAGTTCAAAAAATTCATGCGGCCGGAAGCTGGCAGGCGGTGCCTTCTGACACGATTACACTCGATCGCGAAGACAGGCATCGACGTCGTGCGGTTCTGACCGGGCTGACCGGTCTGTCCTTCCTGCTGGATGAACCAAACGCGGTTCACCTGCATCACCACGACGGCCTGGAACTGGAAGACGGTCGGATAGTCGAAGTTTTAGCCGAGCCGGAAGAGTTGGTGGAGATCGAGGCCGAAGACACGGCCCATCTGGTGAAGATTGCCTGGCATCTTGGCAACAGGCATCTGCCGACACAATTGATGGGTCAAACCTTGCGCATCCGCCGCGATCACGTCATCGAAGACATGGTTGCCAGGCTCGGCGGGCGAATGTCTCCGGTGTCAGCACCCTTTGATCCGGAAGGAGGGGCTTACGGACACGGCCGGACCCAGGGTCATCATCACGGTCACGAGCATGAACATCACGATCATGAACATGACTGATCCTGTCCCCTTGCCGGCGCTGTATCGTTTGCTGACCTTTCTGTCGCCGGCTTTTCCGATCGGGGCTTTCACCTATAGCCATGGTCTCGAGAAGGTCATCGACCAGGGCGGTATAGCGAATGCTGACGAACTGAAAACCTGGCTGGAAGACATTCTGAAGTACGGCGCTGGACGCAGCGACGCGATCCTGCTGAAAGAAACCTATCGGGCAGCGGTCAACTGCGACGAAGGAACCGTCCGAAGCCTGCAAGAACTGGCTCTGGCGCTTCAACCTTCCAAGGAAAGACACCTTGAAACGAGCGCGCAGGGAACCGCATTCCTGAACACGATTAAAAGTAGCTGGATGCCGAACCCGGAGGTTCCTGCGGGCAAATTACTTCAGGATCTCGCGGGATCCGAGAAAAACGACTGGCCATATCCTGTCGCGCTGGGCCTGGTCTGCGCGGCCCATCAGATATCGGAAGAGGCTTCGCTTACTTCTTATCTTCACGCATTTACCGCCAACATCGTCTCGGTTGCCGTTCGCGCAGTACCACTTGGGCAAAATGACGGTCAGAAAGTTCTGGCGGCGCTGGAACCCGTCATCTTCCAGGTGGCAAAAGAGGCCGGTTCCGCGGGTCTCGACAATCTTGGCACCTCCACCTTTCTGGCAGATATCGCGTCGATGGCGCACGAAACACAATATTCGAGGCTATTCCGCTCATGAGTTCATTAAATGGCCCCTTGCGCGTCGGTATCGGTGGCCCGGTCGGAGCCGGAAAAACCACCTTGACGGACAGATTGTGCAAAGCCATGCGAGACAGATTCTCTCTCGCTGTCATCACCAACGATATCTATACAAGCGAAGATGCCGAGGCGCTTATGCGCTCGCAGGCTCTGACAAGTGATCGTATTCGGGGGGTGGAAACCGGTGGCTGTCCGCACACCGCGATCCGTGAAGATGCTTCCATCAACCTTGCTGCTGTCCGCGATCTCACCAACGCGATCCCGGATCTGGATCTGATCCTGATTGAATCAGGCGGAGATAATCTTGCCGCCACCTTTTCACCGGAACTTGCGGACTTGACCCTTTATGTAATCGACGTCGCGGCAGGGGAGGAGATCCCGCGCAAAGGCGGACCGGGCATCACTCGTTCCGATCTCCTGATCATAAACAAGACCGACCTTGCACCATATGTGGGCGCCAGTCTCGAGGTCATGGATCGGGACGCCACGAAGATGCGTCGGGATCGACCCTTCGTGTTTGCCAACTCAAAGGCGGGTAAAGGTATCGACACGATCGTTGATTTCATCATAGAGAAAGGTGGATTGGACGCTTAAACCCTGAGCTTGAGAATTTGATGGTCGCAACAAAGCAGGCTGCCTGCGCATTCAACAATGCCCTTTGGTGCAACGCCGTCTTGAAGGCTGCAGGAGCAAAGACGAAGTACGACTCGGATTTTTGGCATGCCGAGGGAAAGCAACTTCCGCTTTATCCAAACATTGTCACGCTGTCGGCCACCCCGGGCGCTACTTTGCGAACAGCTCTCCTTGAACTGCCAGCGGGCTCTGCAGTCAAAGACTGCTACGATCGCCTGGATCTTGAGAGGGATGGATTTCAAAAGCTGTTTTCCGGAACCTGGCTCTTTCGTCCTGCATCAGTAACCGGACGACCTCCTGCCAGCTCGAGCTGGCAAAAGATCACTCATCCAGTCGGTTTGAAGAAATGGCTGGCAGCTTGGAACAACAACGAAAGTCTGCACAACCTGTTTCCATCCAGACTTCTGGAGTTGGGAGCGGTGAGCTTCGCAGCCATTGCCAATGGGGATGAGTTCAAAGCAGGTGCAGTGTTCAATTCCGGTCCGGAGTTTGGCAGCAGTGAGGTACTCGGACTATCCAACGTGTTCTGCCGCAGGAACTGGCTATACAGCGCGCTTCGTGACCTTCTTCAACCATTCCCGCACAAATCAATCGCGACCTACGAAACGGACGCCGAAGTCATCCCCGTTTATCGCCAGCTTGGCTTCGAGGAATGTGGCCAGTTAGGTGTCTGGCTGAAAAACTGATCGGACCAGATAGCTGTTCTGCTTGATCTTTTTCTCAAATCCCCTCAACCTGACCGTAATTTTGCGGAGGGGCAAACTCATGATGTTCGACGGAGTGAATTTGATCGCAGTTGCCGCGGCAGCCATTGGGTCTTTCATTTTCGGTTCGCTCTGGTACGGAGTGCTCGGCAAGGCCTGGATGAAGGCAGCCAGCCTGACCGAGGAACAGACGAAACCGGATCCGGTTACGCTCGGCATCACCTTTGTCTGTCAGCTCTTGATGGCTTTCGTGTTCGCCGGAATTATTTACCACAGTGGTGGAACCAGCATCCGAACGGGCCTGATTTCAGCTTTAATGATCTGGGTCGGTATCGTACTGACAACGCAGATCATCAATCACCGGTTTCAGGGACGCCCCTGGAGCCTGACGTTTATCGATTGTGGCCATTGGCTCGGTGTTCTGGTGGTACAGGGCATCATCATTGGCTGGCTTAGCTGACGCAAACGTAAACGATTGCAATTTCACAAACATTAGACCAAGGACTCGGCGACTAAAGGACTAAAGTTTGGTTCTGGACGCTTAAGGGGGCCATACGCATAATGGCCCCCGGCAAATAGGTCAGCGGTGAGGGAACGCACCTGCCGCCGGCCCTAATGTGGTTTCTGGGAGGTTCTCACATGTCTGACTCTGTTTTTCCCGTTCCCGCGGAGGTTGCCGCGCGGGCGCATGTCGACAACGCCAAATATTTGGAGATGTATCAGCGCTCCGTGGAAGACCCGGACGGTTTCTGGGGTGAACACGGCAAGCGGGTCGACTGGATAAAACCCTACACCAAGGTGAAAAACACCTCGTACGATTACCACAACGTTTCGATCAAGTGGTTCGAGGATGGCACGCTGAATGTTTCGGCCAACTGTGTTGACCGGCACCTGGAAAAGCGCGGCGATCAACCTGCGATCATCTGGGAAGGGGACGACCCCAACGAGCAGAAGATCATCACCTACCGGCAGCTACATCAGGAAGTGAACAAATTCGCCAACGTCCTTCTGGATCAAGGCGTCAAGAAAGGCGATCGGGTCACCATCTACATGCCGATGATCCCGGAGGCAGCCTATGCAATGCTGGCATGTGCGCGCGTCGGTGCCGTCCATTCGATCGTTTTCGGCGGCTTCTCTCCCGACAGTCTTGCCCAGCGCATCGAGGATTGTAAATCCGATTGTGTTGTCACCGCCGATGAAGGCCTGCGCGGTGGCCGGAAGGTTCCGCTGAAGGACAACGTCGACAAGGCAGCCGAGAAAGCGCCGGTCAAGAGTGTCATCGTCGTGAAGCGCACAGGTGGCGATATCAAGATGCAGGACGGTCGGGACGTCTGGTATCATGAAGCCGCCGGCAAGGTAGCGGACCACTGTGAGCCCGCGGAAATGAACGCTGAAGATCCGCTGTTCATTCTCTACACCTCCGGTTCCACCGGGAAGCCGAAAGGCGTGATGCACACGAGCGGTGGTTACCTTGTTTATGCCTCGATGACGCATGAATACGTCTTCGACTATCATGAAGGCGATGTTTACTGGTGTACGGCCGATGTCGGCTGGGTAACAGGCCACAGCTACATCGTTTATGGCCCGCTCGCCAATGGCGCAACGACGCTGATGTTCGAAGGCGTACCGACTTATCCGGGACCTGGGCGGTTCTGGGAAGTATGCGACAAGCACAACGTCAACATCTTCTACACAGCGCCTACCGCAATTCGCGCTCTGATGGGCGCCGGCGACGAACACGTCACCAAGACATCTCGCCAGTCTCTGCGCCTTCTGGGATCGGTTGGCGAACCGATCAACCCCGAGGCCTGGACCTGGTACTACAATGTAGTCGGTGAGGGTCGCTGCCCGATTGTCGATACCTGGTGGCAGACGGAAACCGGAGGAATTCTGATTACTCCGCTTCCTGGTGCAACAGCACTCAAACCAGGATCTGCAACACGGCCGTTCTTCGGTGTTCAGCCGGCAGTCGTTGATGCGGAAGGCAAGTTCCTGGAAGGCGCAACGGAAGGCAACCTTGTCATCAAGGACAGTTGGCCGGGTCAGATGCGTACGGTCTATGGCGATCACGAGCGGTTCGTCCAGACCTACTTCGCCACCTACAAGGGCCTTTACTTCACCGGTGATGGCTGTCGCCGCGACGAAGACGGGTATTACTGGATCACGGGCCGCGTTGACGACGTCATCAACGTTTCCGGCCACCGGATGGGAACAGCTGAAGTCGAAAGCGCGCTTGTCGCCCATCCGAAGGTCTCTGAAGCCGCTGTGGTCGGTTATCCGCACGACATCAAGGGACAGGGCATCTATGCCTATGTCACGCTGATGGAAGGTGAAGAGCCGACTGACGAACTCAAGAAGGAACTGGTCAAACATGTTCGGGCGGAAATCGGCCCGATTGCCTCTCCTGACCTGATCCAGTTTGCACCGGGCCTGCCCAAGACCCGTTCCGGCAAGATCATGCGACGCATCCTGCGCAAGATCGCAGAGGACAGCTTCGAAAACCTCGGCGATACCTCAACGCTGGCGGACCCGACTGTTGTCGACGATCTGATCGACAACCGCCAGAACCGGGACTGAAGCACCACGAGCTGAAACGAAAAAGGCCCGCCAAACGGCGGGCCTTTTTTGGTTCTGGTTGTCAGTTACTTGGACAAGTGGATCAATTGAATTTTCTTTGCGATATAGCTAAACGCAGAGATCAACTCACTTGAACTAGTCGCTTGATAGTAATTCCCATCGCTTGCACAGGATTGCATGTTTTTTGATCCGGATGAACTATTGTTACTTCCGAAATAGACACCAAAAATCATAATGCCAGCTTTTTTCATAGCCGCGCAAAGTTCTCGCTGATCATCGGATGGAATGCTGGAACTACTTTTTTCTTTCCAAGCATATACGTCAACCATTTGATACCAACAAGTTCTTGACCAACCCCAACCTGAGCAAATTCGCTTGTTTTCCTGTTCGACAAAATCGTAGTATCGGTTGTTGTTTCCGTCCGTCATGATGACGGCAAATTTCAAGACATCGTCATCGCTGTACAATGCAGGTTTGCTGTCCGACGGCCAGACTTCCGAGTAATTGGGTGACAAGCTGTTCCATCCCCAAACCACACCCGTTTGACCAGCAGTTCCACCGTTGTCTTCCATAGCTTTGATGGCATCAACCAGGGTCTTCCGGTTTGAAGTCAAAGGGATCATCTCAGAGTCTTTGGAGCAATTATTGCTGCCGCCGCCATAGAATGTATCTTTTGGGGGAGGATAACTCTTGTCGTAGTAATCGTACGTGTTGTCAGTGTACTTAACTTTGAACTCCTCAGACCCATCATCGTAGTCCTGCCGCTCCGTCACACACACACTTCCGTCCGAATAGCCGTAAGCATCGCCTTTAACCTTGTCAGCATAACTACCCAAGTTCACACCCTGACTATAGGGAACTAGGGAGATACGGACTTTGCTATCGCTTTCATCCGTTCCTTCTGGAATCAGGATGTCGACAAGACCCTCTGAAGCGCTGATAAGAGTATTCATGTGGGATGACATAGAACCGGTGACATCCAGAACAAGCGCCAGTTCCACATCATAGCGCGAGTAACTCACTTGAGCGGAGGATCCGAATTCAAATGCTTCCGGTCCGATATCTTTGATAGAATAGCCACCCATTCCGAGGAAATAGTTATCCAATGTTGCCTTTGAAGTGACCGAAACAATCCCGTTTTCAGCATCAATGTCGTACTCAAGGTTCTTGATCGCTTCTTTCAGGAACTCTGCGTTGTCCAGGTTAGCTTCGAAGGAACTGGACAAAATCTCTATAATTTCGGACTTCTTCAGCGTCGTGGTTGACAGCTCCGTCGCAAGGGCCAATCCGGCGGCGTCCAGCGCGTAGGAGAGCTTTTCACGAGCCGCAACGGTTCTTGAAATATCTATCGCCGCACCTGCGATGACGATCATCAATATGACCATGATACCGAAAATCGGCAGAACAGCTGCCTTGCTGTCGTCGATAAGGCCCCGGACTATTTTACGGCAACGATTAAACTGTCTTTTGATCATGACTGCCTCATAGCGTTATGAGACAGCTACTACAGAAAAGTACCTAAAGCCTTAAATGAACACTGCAGAAAGTGTTAACAACCTCTTAACCCACCGTAGCGGAAGGTAAGATCCAACACAGTTTCCGAAACGGAAAACGATTGGAAAAGTATATAGTTAAGGTTCCAGCTCGGTATCCCAATAGAGAAAATCCATCCAACTGTCGTGCAGGTAGTTTGGTGGAAATCCTCGGCCGTTATTGTGAAGATCCTGGATGGTCGGCTGAAACGGCATGTGCATCGGCCACATATTCAGCTGCTTGCAGGACTTGTTGGATTTGCGCAAGTTACACGGAGAGCAGGCGGTGATGACATTGTCCCAGGTGGTCAGTCCACCCTTGGAGCGAGGAATGAGGTGGTCGAACGTCAGCTCATCCTTGGAGCCGCAATACTGGCACTGGAATTTGTCGCGAAGGAAAACGTTAAAGCGGGTGAAGGCAGGGTAACGACTTGGCTTTACAAATGTCTTGAGTGAGACGACGCTCGGCAATCTGAACTCAAAGCTCGGACTTCGGACCGCTGCATCATATTCAGCAACGATGTTCACCCGATCAAGAAAAACAGCCTTTATGGTGTCCTGCCAACTCCATAAAGACAATGGGTAGTAACTCAATGGTCGGTAATCCGCATTGAGTACTAACGCCGGATGGGTTCCCGGCGAAACCGCTATTGTCACCTTCCGCTCCTCACGCCCAGGGCACCTTGCGTTCAGAAGGACACAGAAAGATGCCCTCACATCTTAATTTTGATCTGTTTGCGCATCATGTGCTCTCACATCACAGCAAACCGATCCTTCGGATTGTCCGTTGCCCAGTCAATAGGACAGCGGATCATGTCCTTTTGTGACAGGAGTATTGTAGTGCCGAGGTGACAGTCTTGTGAAGCCCGACAAAATCATTTCTGATCACAGATGTTGAGCATGATCTTCAGACTGAATTGAACCATTAAATAACTGAATTATTTGAAGTAAACAGAAATCATCTGCGTCAACATGGCAATTTTGCGAATGGAATAAAAAAGGGCGCCATCCGGCGCCCTTCTCGTTAACGGTTCTTTATGCGAATCAGTTCGCGATCCATTCCCGAATATCGACAAAGTGTCCCGCGATGGCAGCTGCCGCCGCCATTGCCGGTGAAACGAGGTGCGTCCGGCCCTTGTGCCCCTGACGGCCTTCGAAGTTCCGGTTGGACGTCGAGGCACAGCGCTCACCCGGTTTCAGCTTGTCCGCGTTCATGGCAAGGCACATGGAACAACCCGGCTCACGCCATTCAAAACCGGCTTCCTTGAAAATCACATCAAGACCTTCTTCTTCAGCCTGTTCCTTCACCAAACCGGAGCCCGGAACCACCATGGCACTGACATGCTTTGCCACTGTGTGATTGCCGATCACAGCCGCGGCTGCGCGCAGGTCTTCGATACGGCCATTGGTGCACGAGCCGATGAAAGCTCTGTCGATCTTGATGTCGGTGATCTTAGTGCCCGGCTCGAGACCCATGTAATCCAGCGCGCGCTTCTTGGAGTCGCGGCGGTTCTCGTCCTCGATCTCCTCCGGATTCGGGACGACACCTTCAACAGAAACGACGTCTTCCGGCGAAGACCCCCAGGAAACGATTGGCGGCAGATTGGCAGCGTCCAGTTCGACAACCTTGTCGAAATAGGCATCTGAATCCGAATGCAGCGTTTTCCAGTAGGCAAGCGCCATTTCCCAGGTTTCACCTTTCGGCGCCTTCGGACGGCCCTCGATATATTCGAAAGTGGTTTCGTCCGGTGCAATCAGGCCAGCACGTGCTCCGGCTTCGATCGACATGTTGCAGACCGTCATACGGCCTTCCATTGTCAGAGAGCGGATCGCATCGCCGGCATATTCGATCACATAGCCCGTACCGCCCGCAGTACCGATTTTGCCGATGATCGCCAGAACGATGTCCTTGGCGGTGACACCTTCCGGAGCCGTTCCATTGACCTTCACCAGCATGTTCTTGGCTTTTTTCTGGATCAGGGTCTGGGTTGCAAGAACATGCTCCACCTCGGACGTCCCGATGCCGTGTGCAAGCGAGCCGAAAGCGCCATGCGTAGACGTGTGGCTGTCACCACAGACGATGGTCATGCCGGGCAGCGTGAAGCCCTGTTCAGGACCGACGATGTGAACGACGCCCTGACGCATATCGAGTTCGGAATAATACTCAACACCGAATTCCGCAGCGTTCTTTGCAAGCGTTTCCACCTGCAGCGCAGATTCCGGATCATCGATGCCGTGTCGGCGGTCGGTTGTCGGGACGTTGTGATCAACAACGGCAAGCGTCTTTTCGGGCTGGCGTACCTTGCGGCCATGCATGCGCAGACCTTCAAAGGCCTGGGGGCTGGTAACCTCGTGCACCAGATGACGATCAATATAAAGCAGACCGGTGCCGTCCGGTTGCATGTCGACCGCGTGGTCGTCCCATATCTTGTCGTAAAGCGTCCTTGCTTTCGCCATGGCTCTCTCCTCATTCCGGCCGATACCGGGCGGCATTTCTGCCGCTTCACCGTATACCCGCGTCCCTCAACTGCAGTTAAACAACGGCAGAAGAGCATCTCCTAATCCAGGATAGTGAATGACGCAGCTCCGCTCTCAGGTCAAGCATCGCGAGTTGAGCTGAATTCAACTGACATTGACCGGCTGGAACCGCGCATGGAAAAAAGGCGGCCCATTCGGACCGCCTTTTTTTGAATTTCAAAGCTTTTTGAGCTTATTCGGCTGCGTTTTCTGCAGCAGCAGCTTCCGCCTTTTTGGCTTCAGCCTTGG
>JBCCVB010000135.1:0-19557 GCA_039195965.1 Pseudomonadota bacterium | reverse complement strand
GACTGGCTGCGCACCAAAGGCCTGGCAAAGGCAGCCAAGAAGGCTGGCCGCGTTGCCGCTGAAGGTCTGGTCGGTGTTGCTGCCGAAGGAAACAAGGCTGCTGTGATCGAGCTGAACTCCGAAACCGACTTCGTTGCTCGTAACGAAGGCTTCCAGGAACTTGTTTCCAACGTAGCCAAAGTTGCTGTTTCGACCGACGGTTCCGTTGAAGCAGTTGCTGCTGCGGACCTTGGCGGCAAGCCGGTTTCCGACGCAATCACCGACGCGATTGCTACGATCGGCGAAAACATGACCCTTCGCCGTTCTGCAGTTCTGTCTGCAAACGAAGGCGTCGTTTCGACCTACGTTCATGGTTCTGTTTCCGATGGTCTGGGCAAGATCGGTGTTCTGGTCGCTCTGGAATCAAACGGTGACAAGGACAAGCTGAACGCCCTTGGTCGTCAGATTGCAATGCACGTTGCCGCAACCAGCCCGCTGGCTCTGAACACTGAAGCTCTCGACCCGGCTGTGGTCGAGCGTGAAAAATCCGTGTTCTCCGAGCAGGCTCGTGAGTCCGGCAAGCCGGAAAACATCATTGAGAAAATGGTGGAAGGCCGTTTGCGCAAATTCTACGAGGAAGTTACCCTCGTGAAACAAGCCTTCGTCATCAACCCGGATCAGACGGTTGAACAGGCTGTAGAGGCGCTCGCAAAAGAACTCGGCACTGACGTCAAGCTCTCCGGTTTCGTCCGCTTCGCACTAGGCGAGGGGATCGAAAAAGAGGAGCAAGACTTCGCCGCAGAGGTGGCAGCAGCCACCGGGCAGTAAGCTCAAAGAAAGCGCCGGCAAGTCCGGCGCTTTTTTTTTAGAAAGACAATTTTAGTAAGGGTGCACCCATGACGAATTCTTTGCGTTGGAAACGAGTTCTTCTGAAGCTGTCCGGCGAGGCCCTGATGGGCTCACAGGCCTTTGGGATCGATCCGGCCATTGTGCAAAGAATTGCCAAGGAGATTGCTGATGCCGTGGCGCTCGGTGCACAGGTAGGCGTTGTTGTCGGTGGTGGTAACATCTTCCGCGGCGTGGCCGTTGCGGCCAAGGGTGGCAACCGGGTGACCGGTGACCACATGGGTATGCTTGCAACCATCATGAACAGTCTGACCCTGGCCGATGCCTTGCGTCGCCTCAAGGTGAATGCTCGCGTCCTTTCCGCTGTTGCGGTGCCCTCGATCTGTGAAACCTTCTCTCAGCGTGTTGCCGACCGATACATGGAAGACGGGGATGTCATCGTGTTCGCCGGAGGTACCGGCAATCCGTTCTTCACGACCGATAGTGGGGCGGCGTTGCGGGCTGCTGAAATGAAGTGCGATGCGTTTTTGAAAGGTACCCAGGTGGATGGCGTTTATTCGGAGGACCCGAAGGTCAATCCGGATGCCGAACGCTACGAGACGCTCGGTTATGAAGAAGTCATAAAACGCAATCTCAAAGTCATGGACACGACAGCGATTGCACTGGCGCGCGACAATTCCATTCCTGTAATCGTGTTTTCGATCCACTCTCCTGGCGCTTTGGTGAGCGTGTTGCAGGAAACGGGCACTTATACAGTCGTGGGTGACTGAAAGTTTTAGGCTGGATCTCCCTTCAAGCTCTTGTGTTTCGGCGCGTTTATGCCATGTTGGCGCGCGCCGAGACTCTAATTGGCGATGCATAGAACAATAGTGAGGACAAAATGTCGGTTGAAGGTGTCGATCTTGATGACTTGAAGCGCCGTATGCAAGGGGCTCTTTCTGTTCTGAAGACCGAATTCGCCGGCCTGCGCACTGGCCGTGCCTCCGCTTCCATGATGGATCCGATTTCCGTTGACGCCTATGGTCAGGCTATGCCGATCAATCAGGTTGCAACCGTTTCCGTTCCCGAGCCTCGCATGCTTGCGGTGCAGGTCTGGGACAAGGGAATGGTGGCCGCAGTCGAGAAGGCGATCCGCGAATCAAACCTTGGCCTCAACCCGGTCGTTGATGGCCAGCTTCTCCGTTTGCCGATTCCGGAACTCAACCAGGAACGCCGTCAGGAGCTGATAAAGGTCGCCCACAAGTATGCCGAACAGGCCAAGGTTGCGATCCGTCACGTTCGCCGGGATGGCATGGATCATGTGAAAAAGGCCGAGAAAGACAGCGAAATTTCTCAAGATGACAGCCGTGTTGCTTCTGATGAAGTTCAGAAACTTACCGATCAGATGATTGGTGAAGTCGACAGCATGCTCGAGAAAAAAGAACAGGAAATTTCCCAGGTCTAGCTGGTAATGCCATTGCGTTGGGGGGAGCCCATGAGCGTCAGCCCGAGCCAGAACCTGCAAACGTCTGCCGGGAAAGGTTCCACGTCGAAATTGCCTCGTCATGTTGCCTTCATCATGGATGGCAACGGACGTTGGGCGACAGCACGTGGACTCGCCCGGACAGAAGGTCATCGGAAAGGGTTGGAAGCGTTGCGCCGAACGATCCGGCATGCGGGCCGGATCGGAATAGAGGTCGTGACGATCTACAGCTTCTCCTCAGAGAACTGGAACCGGCCGAAGACCGAAGTTTCTTTTTTGATGGGTTTGCTTCGTCGATTCGTTCAACGGGATCTGAGTGAACTCCATGAAGCAAACGTGCGCATCCGCATCATTGGCGGTCGTAACGATCTGGAACCCGGAATTCTGGCGCTTCTGGAAGAAGCGGAAGATCTGACAAAAAACAATACAGGCCTGACCCTTGTTGTCGCGTTCAATTATGGAGCGCGCGCGGAAATCGCCAGTGCCGCCCAGGAACTGGCTCGAAAAGTTCTTGCCGGTGAGATGAAGCCAGAAGACATTTCTGAAGATGCAATTTCCCAGGCATTGGATACAGGTGGATTGCCAGATCCGGACCTGATTGTTCGAACAAGTGGCGAAATGCGACTTTCAAATTTTCTGCTCTGGCAGGCGGCCTATACGGAATTCTACTTTTGTGACGAGCATTGGCCGGATTTTGACGAAGCTGCTTTTGACAAGGCAATTAGTTGTTTCGGAAATCGAGAGCGACGGTATGGTGGCCTTGACGCCAAGGCTATTTAACCTCCGGCTCTCATGATGGCAGACACAGAAGAAACTCCGAAAAAACTGTCCGACCTTTGGCTAAGATTGATATCAGCGGTCATTCTGGGTCCTTTGGTATTGCTGATCACTTATTGGGGTGGTGTACCCTACAAGCTTCTTATTCTGGTTGCTGCCATTCTGTTTCTCTGGGAATGGTTTACGATAACCGGCACGCCTGAACGATCTCTGACAGCTTTGGCGGGTTTCTTATCCCTGATCCTTTTATCTGTGTTTGACTATCTCAGCATGCCGCTCGGTGGGTTTGCTGTATTGATCGCCGGAACCATCGCAACATTTGCTTTCGGCGGGTTCTCGCGTACAGGCCGATGGGCTGCTGAAGGTGTGCTTTACAGTGGACTTGCCCTGTATGCGCTGCTGTCGGTGCGCGAAGGAAGCAACGGATTGTTGTTCAGTTTTTTCCTGCTGATCGTAATCTGGGCAACGGATATCTTTGCTTACTTCACCGGGCGGGCACTGGGTGGTCCTAAGCTGTGGAAGAAGGTTTCTCCCAAGAAAACCTGGTCTGGAGCTGTTGGTGGGCTTGTCATTTCGACGTTGCTTGGTGCCATTGTTGCTTATTCGGCGGGAGCGCAGAGCCTTGTATCCTGGGTTCTGCTTGCAGCTGCACTATCTGTTGTTTCTCAAGCCGGCGATTTGCTGGAGTCGGCGATCAAACGTCGCTTCGACGTGAAAGATTCAAGTCGCCTGATACCCGGGCACGGCGGAATTATGGACCGCATTGACGGATTGGTCGCAGCCGCCATATTTGCCGTTGTTATCGGATTGATCTCTGGTGGAAGTTTTTCAGATCCGATTGCGGGACTGGGCCTGGGCTAGGTTTGGAGAGTGCTCGTGACGAGCGGCGCAAGTGTTGGTGACGGTCATACGCCTGTTCGCATCATTGTTCTCGGGGCGACCGGGTCAGTCGGTCAGAGCCTTGCCAATCTGATACAGAGAAATCCCGAAAAGTTTGATGTTGTTGCGCTAGTAGCAAATCAGAATGCAACCGCACTGGCCGAGATGGCCCGCAAGTTAAGCGCTTCGTCGGCAGTGCTTGCCGATCCTGCAAAGCATCGTGAACTTGCAGAGCTTTTGCAGGGCAGCGGCATCAAGGTCGGATCCGGTGATGCGGCGGTTATGGATTGCGTCGAACAGGAAGCCGAACTGGTTGTCGGCGCAATTGTCGGTGCCGCAGGCCTCAGGCCAACCATGGCCGCAGTCAAATCCGACCGCAGGATTGCGCTTGCGAACAAGGAATGCCTCGTTTGTGCCGGAGAGCTCTTTATGGCGCGTGTTCGGCAAGCCAAAGCTGAGCTCCTGCCGATGGATAGTGAGCACAACGCGATCTTTCAGGTATTCGAAACTGAGCAGGCACATCAGATTGAGAAAGTGATCTTGACCGCATCAGGCGGCCCTTTCAGAACGTTTTCCACTGAAGAAATGTCGAGTGTGACACCGCAACAGGCCTTGAAACATCCCAATTGGGAAATGGGGTCTCGTATCACAATTGATAGCGCGACGATGATGAACAAGGGGTTTGAAGTCATTGAGGCTTCTCATCTGTTTCCCGTCGAGCACGATCAGTTGGATGTTCTTGTACATCCGCAATCGATGGTCCACGGTCTCGTGCAATACAAGGACGGATCATTGCTTGCCCACCTGGGCAGTCCGGACATGAGAACGCCGATCGCGCACTGCCTGTCGTTTCCACAGCGCATGGAAGTTCCCGTAAAACGGCTGAACCTGGCCGAACTCGGCACATTGACGTTTGAAGCGCCTGACCTTGAGAGGTTTCCCGCGTTGCGTCTGGCCCTGGAGGCCATGAAACTGGGGGACGTTGCGTCCGCAGCGCTTAACGCTGCCGATGAGGTTGCCGTCGAGGCGTTTCTTCACGGGCGCATCGGGTTCCTGGATATTCCCGCTGCAATTGAAGTGGTTTTGGAAGATTTGGCAACTTCTGGTTCGGTGAACGCATTCAGCAGCGTTGAAGACGTGCTTGATCTGGACGGGGAGGTCCGTCGTAAAACATCTGAGTGGATCAAATCACGGTGTGCATAGTGTTGATGCAGCTGGAAAAATCGTCTTCCACCATTAACACGCCGTAATTTTCTTTTTAATAAAGTGGTACGGACAAAACCTACCAAGCCTGTGCTGGATCGGACCCTTCATGGAATTCTTTATTTCTGCGTATTCCCTCGTCGTGGGCACTATTATCCCGTTTTTGTTCATCTTGACGGTCGTGGTGTTCTTTCACGAGTTGGGACACTTCGCAGTTGCGCGCTGGTGCAACATCAAAGTTGATGCATTTTCCGTCGGGTTTGGGCGGGAACTCTTCGGCTATACCGACAAGAAGGGGACACGATGGAAGCTGTGCCTCATACCTCTTGGCGGATACGTGAAATTTGCCGGCGATGAGAATGCTGCCAGTGTTCCCAGCCGCGAGATGATTGCAAAGATGAGCGATGAAGAGCGTAAAACCGCATTTGTCGCAAAGCCCGTTTGGCAACGCGCAGCAGTCGTAGCGGCGGGACCGATCGCGAATTTCATTCTTGCGATCGTAATTTTCACTGTGTTGTTCGTGTCAGCCGGCAAGCAAGGCATAATGCCCATCGTTGAGGAAGTATTCCCCGATGGCGCAGCTGCTGAAGGCGGGCTTCTGGCCGGTGATGTGGTCAAGGAAATAGACGGGCGCGAGATCCAGACCTTCGGCGACATGCGCCAGGTCGTGTTGATGAATGCGAATGTCCCACTTGTTTTCGAGGTCGATCGTGGTGGCAAGCTTGTTGATCTGACAATCACGCCTTCGGCGAAGCTCAAGGAGGTTTTCGCCGGTGAACATCAGATGGCAGGTGACATTGGTGTTCGCGGAAGCGGTGATCCACAAAATTATGTTCGTATCAAATACAGCCTGTTCGGCGCTTTCGATGAAGGCGTCAAGGAAACCTATCGGATCATGGAAGGCACTGTCAGCTACGTCTGGGGCGTTATCACACAGCGCCAATCCGCCGATCAGTTGGGCGGTCCCATACGTGTTGCTCAGGTTTCAGGCAAAGTCGCAGAACATGGATTCTTGCCGCTCATTTCGCTAACCGCGGTTCTTTCAGTGAGCATTGGCTTGATAAACCTAGCTCCGGTGCCGGTTCTTGATGGCGGTCATCTGGTTTTCTACTTCTTCGAAGCGTTGAGAGGGAAGCCGCTCAGTGAACGGGTTCAGGATGTCGGATTCAGGATTGGTTTAGGCTTGGTACTTATGCTTATGGTGTTCGTTACCTGGAAGGATATTGTCAGACTTGTGAGTCCCAATTCCTGATTGCCGTGACATTGACGCAACGTCTTCAGACTAAATCGCTTTCAGCCCGGTAGGGCGGTTGCGTTATCGGCAAAAACCTATAAAACGTTCGTCGGTTCCGAGAATCTGCTGGGGTGAGTGCAGGTTCTCGGGAGGGGTATTAAAACAAAGGCATAGCGCAATAATGCAGCGATTGCAGAAACTTACACGGGCCGTGTTTTTGGCGGCAGCCGTATTTTCGATTGGGTCGGCTTTGCCACAGGCCTTCGGGCCGTTGTCCGTAGTGACACAGGCTGAAGCCGCAGTTGCCAGAAGCATTCAGGTCAATGGCAACACCCGGGTGGAAGACGAGACCGTCATCAGCTACATGACGATCGTTCCCGGACGTTCCTACAGTGCGTTTGATGTCGATGAGTCCTTGAAGGCGCTTTATGCGACCGGATTGTTTGCCACGGTTGATATCACCCCACGCGGCAACACGGTGGTCGTCACTGTTACCGAAAACCCGATCATTAATCGGGTCTCTTTCGAGGGTAACAAGAAGATCAAGGACAACGCGCTGGAGACAGCTGTTCGCTCTCAGCCGCGCTCGATGTTGTCTCGCGCAAAAGTGCAGGCAGACGTCCAGAACATTCTGGAAGCCTATCGCCGGTCCGGACGCTACGGAGCTTCCGTTGAACCACAGATCATTGATCGTGGTCAGAACCGTGTCGATCTTGTCTTTGAAATCAACGAAGGCGACAAAACCGGTGTCGAGCGCATCAGCTTCATCGGTAACCAGGCATTCAGCGACGGTCGTCTCCGCGATGTGATCCGTACGCGCGAAAGTGGCCTGTTGAGCTGGCTTCGCAGCACAGATACCTACGATCCGGATCGCCTGGCGGCCGACGAAGAGTTGCTTCGCCAGTACTACAACAAGAAAGGTTACGCCGACTTCCGTATCGTTTCGGTGAGCGCTGATCTCGATCGCGAGCAGAACATCTTCTATGTGACGTTCACCGTGGATGAGGGTGAGAAGTACGAAATCGGTGATGTGGAAATTGTTTCCACCATTGATGAAGTCGACCCTGAAGAACTGCGTCGTTTGATCCGGACCCGTAGTGGTCAGACCTTCAACTCTCTCCGTGTCGAGCAGACTGTTGAAGATATCACTCTGCGTGTTTCTGAAGAAGGTTACGCCTTTGCCAGGGTTCGTCCTCGCGGTGCCCGTGATTACGAGAACAACAAGATCTCTCTGATCTACTATATCGAAGAGGGCCCACGGGCTTACATCGAGCGGATCAACGTCATCGGTAACGACCGGACCCGCGAGTATGTTATTCGCCGTGAGTTCGATATTGCCGAAGGTGATGCCTTTAACCGTGCCCTTGTCGACAAGGCAGAGCGCCGGTTGCGCAACCTCGGTTTCTTCGAAAAAGTATCCATTACCACGCAGCAGGGCAGTGCAGCTGACCGGGTCATCGTCAACGTTCGCGTTGAAGAGAAGCCGACTGGTGAGATCTCCTTCGGTGTCGGTTACTCGACAGTCGATGGAGTGATCGGGGATATCTCCCTGACCGAGAAGAACTTCCTTGGCCGTGGCCAGTTTGTGAAGATCGCCGTTGGCGGTGGTACCGACACTCAGTCTTACGAGTTCCGCTTTATCGAGCCGTTCTTCATGGGACGCCGTGTTGCGCTGGATCTGGATGTCTACCGGAAGATTGACGACGCGAACGATTATCGTTCCTTTGATCAGAAGAAGACCGGTGGTGGATTTGGTTTCACGTTGCCTCTTCGTGAAGAAGAACTGACACTGCGTCTGTTCTACAACATCTTCCAGGAAGAGAACTCGGACCCGAACAATAACTCCACCAACATCAATAACTGTAACACCGCAGACCTGTCGCTCGCTGTTTGTGACTCGCTCGGTACCTATCTGACGTCATTGGTCGGATACGAGCTGCGCTACAACACGCTGGACCGCAATATCGATCCTTCCGATGGTTTCTATGCATCCTTCGGACAGGAGTTCGCAGGTGTGGGTGGCGACAGCTACTACATCAAGACCGAAGCAGAAGCTCGTGCTTACAAAGAAATCCTAGCTGACTACGGTCTGGTAGGAAGCCTCTCGATCCGCGGTGGTAACATCACTGCCATTGGTGATGAGCGCCTGCGTGTGTCCGAACAGTTCATGCTTGGTGGCAACCTTGTCCGCGGTTTCGAGAACCAGGGTATTGGTCCTCGCGATGGGACGACCGACGATGCAATTGGTGGCCGTTTCTTCTTCGCGGCGACTGCGGAAACCCGGTTCCCGTTCCCGATCCTGCCGAAAGAATTCGGTCTTAGCGGTGCGGTCTTTGCAGATGCCGGTTCTCTTTGGGATGCAGATAGCGATCTGGTGAACCTGGTTGAGAACAATGGCGGCCGGATCGACTCCAACGATTTTGCCATCCGTGCTTCACTTGGCGCAGGGATCCGTTGGAACTCACCGTTCGGTCCGCTTCGTGCAGACTTTGCATATCCGATCGCGAAGGAAGACTCCGATAAGACGCAGGTCTTCCGGTTGAGTGGCGGTACCCGCTTCTAAACTGCGGTCATATGGGTTAGAAATCGGCCGCCGATCTATTCGGCGGCCGTTTTTGTTGGCTGGCAACAAGGATAAAATCATGTCCGAGCCAAATTTCTTTGGAATTCCCGCACCCGTCGCACTTCGCGATATCGCCTCGTGGGCAGATGCTGAAATATTTCGAGGTGATGAAAATCTGATTGTTACCGGCGTTGCTCCTCTTGAAGATGCCGGGCAGGGGACGCTGGTTTTCTTTGATAACACCGCCTACCTCAAGAAACTTGAGGAGACGACTGCAGCAGCGTGCCTCGTTGGCAAGCGCCACAAGGACAAAGTACCTGAAGGCGTGGCTGTTTTGGTGTGCGCAGATGCTTATCGATCCTGGGCAAAGGTGCTTGCGAAGCTATATCCGGAGGCAATGGTTCCGAAAGAACCTTCTTCAAATGTGGTATCCGATCACGCGATCGTCGACGCCACGGCGGTACTGGAAGACAATGTCGGTGTTGAACCAGGCGCTGTCATTGGTGCCGAAGCCGAAATCGGTTCAGGTACGGTTATCAGAGCGAATGCGGTCATAGGGCGTGGCGTCAGAATTGGACGAGACTGTGTTGTTGGTTCCAACGCCACTGTCCAGCACTCAGTGCTCGGAAACCGCGTCTACCTGCACTCCGGAGTGTGTTGCGGACAAGATGGTTTTGGATACGCCATGGGACCTCAGGGACACCTGAAAGTTCCGCAGGTCGGCCGTGTCATCATTCAGGACGATGTTGAGGTTGGTGCAAACACCACCATCGATCGCGCAGCAAATCGCGATACGATAAATGGCTAAGGCACCAAGATCCAAAAACAAGTTCAGATTGGACACAATGTGGTTGTAGGTCGACATTGTGTTCTTGTGTCACAGGTCGGGTTGTCCGGCAGCTGTACATTGGAAGACTTTGTGGCGATTGGTGGCCAGACCGGTGTCCGCGGGCATGTGACCATCGGCATGGGAGCACAGGTTGCCGCGGTGAGCGTTGTGAACGACGATTTGGCGGCTGGCGGTCGTTATGGCGGCACTCCTGCCAAACCAGTAAAACAATGGTTCCGAGAGGTCGCTGCGGTCAGAAAGCTTGCAGAGCGCGGCGACGGATCGTAAACGAATAATCAAACAAAGAACTTTGCGGGGTAATCCGCCAAGGGGCATTTCATGGAAGACGCAGAAAACAAGACACTTGCCAGCGCAGACATCATGAAAATCATGAAACTTCTGCCGCACCGCTATCCATTCCTTCTGATCGACAAGATCATTGAAATGGATGGTGACAACAGCTGTATTGGCATTAAAAACGTCACCATCAACGAACCTCAGTTTACAGGCCATTTTCCGGAGCGTCCCGTGTTTCCGGGCGTGCTTCTCATCGAAGCGATGGCGCAGACGGCAGGTGCACTATGCGTGCATGCCAGGGGTGATGACGCGCCACCTCAGCTGGTCTATTTCATGACTATCGACAAGGCGAAGTTCCGTAAGCCGGTTGAGCCGGGTGATCAGGTCCGTTTTCACGTCAAGAAGATCAAACAACGTTCCAACATTTGGAAATTCGATGCGGTCGCCACGGTCGAAGGTACCAAGGTTGCGGAAGCTGAAGTCAGCGCTATGCTGGTAGATGCGTGAGGATTTATGACTGAAATTCATCCAACGGCCATAGTCGAAGACGGGGCTGTAGTAGGCGAAGATGTACGCATTGGGCCTTATTCGATTGTAGGCTCGAACGTTAAGCTCGCCGACGGCGTCGTTTTGGAAGCGCATGTGGCTGTTGCTGGACACACGAGTATTGGTCCGGGCACGCAGATCTTTCCGTTTGCGAGCATCGGTCACAAGCCGCAAGACCTGAAATTTGCGGGTGAAGTGTCGCATCTTGAGATTGGTTCCAACAATCAGATTCGTGAACATGTCACGATGAATCCGGGCACCGAAGGTGGCGGTGGTATCACCAAAGTCGGCGATAATTGCCTGTTCATGGTGGGATCTCACGTTGGGCATGACTGTATCGTCGGAAATCACGCAATCCTTGCAAACAACGCCACGCTCGCAGGCCATGTAGAATTGGATGATTTTGTCATTTTGGGCGGGTTGAGTGCGGTCCGGCAGTGGTCCAGAATTGGCACCGGCGCCATTGTTGGCGGTATGACCGGGGTAGAGTTCGACGTCATACCGTTTGGATCGGTCATAGGCGACAGGGCGCGTCTTGCAGGACTTAATCTTATCGGTCTGAAGCGCAAAGGTTTTCCGAGAGAGCAAATTCACGCACTCAGAGCTGCCTATAGAGCGCTGTTTGAGACCAGCGAAGGAACGCTTCGAAGCAGGGCGGAAGCCCTGGCGAAAGACACTGCGGACCAGCCACTTGTGAAGACCGTCACTGATTTCATCCTTGAAAAGGAAGACCGGCGCTTCTGTACGCCGCGCAGTGAAGATTAAGGTCATGCCGGATTTGGCCCAGGAAAGGCGTATCGCGTTGATCGCCGGCAACGGCAGTCTGCCTTGTCAGATTGCTGATGCCCTTTCCAAAACCGGTCGAGATTTTCGGATCATCGCCATCAAGGGTGAAGCCGATGAGCGAACCAGAGAGCAGGCCAGCGCAGAACTCGGTTGGGGAGAAATTGGTCGGCTCTACAAGTTTCTGAAGAAGAACGGCTGCCACGATGTACTTCTGATCGGCGGGGTGTCTAAACGGCCTGACTTCACGTCGATACTTGGAGATTTCGGCACGCTAAAGCGCCTGCCGACCATTATCCGCGCCTTGGCTGGCGGTGATGACAGTCTGCTGACCAAGGTGATCCGCCTTTTCGAAGACGAGGGATACCGCGTAGTGGGAATCAGAGATGTGGCGCCCCAACTTTTGGCATCAAGCGGCGTATTGGGCAAAGTCCAACCCAAGACCGATGACTGGCGTGATCTTGAGCTCGCCTTGCAAGCAACCCAAAAGCTTGGTGAACTGGATATAGGACAGGCGGCGATTGCCGTCGGCGGACGTGTCGTTGCCCTGGAGGGGGCTGAGGGTACCGACGCCATGATTGAGCGCTGCGCAGAGCTCAAGAACGTTGGACGCATTCGCGCCAAAGGTCGGGCCGGTGTTCTCGTCAAGGCTGCGAAACCAAAGCAGGATTTGCGGGTTGATTTGCCGACTGTGGGGCCCCGGACCATTGAGCTTGCAGTTGCGGCGGGATTGGCCGGTATCGCTGTAGAGGCACATGGTGCGCTGATTGCGGAGAAAGAGGAAACCCTCCAGCGAGCCAACAGCTCAGGGCTCTTCGTCGTGGGTGTTGAAAAAGCATCGGAAAAGAGAGCGGGCGGAGCATGACAGACAAGGCTCCAACCATCTGTCTTGTCGCTGGCGAAGAGTCTGGCGACCAGCTTGGTTCAGAGCTTATGAAGGCTCTGAATGACAGATTGGGGCAGGGGGCACGGTATTGCGGTGTCGGTGGAGAGCGAATGACGGCTCTCGGATTGACGAGCTTCTTCGATATTTCAGACGTCTCTGTAATGGGGCTAAGCGCTGTTCTGGCTCGCCTGCCTCTCATCGTCAAACGGGTCTACCAAACAGTAGATGACGTGATTGCAGCTGACCCGGATGTGCTTGTCATCATCGACAGCCCGGACTTCACCCATAGTGTTGCAAAACGTGTACGCAAGCGCGCACCGAACATACCGATTGTTGGTTATGTGTCTCCGTCTGTTTGGGCCTGGCGGCCTGGACGGGCGAAAAAGATGAGCGTCTATGTTGACGAGTTGTTGGCGCTCCTTCCTTTTGAGCCGGACATTCATAAGAAACTTGCAGGGCCGCGGACGCACTATGTCGGACACCCCCTCAGCGAGCATGTGGAGGAGCTGCGTCCAGGTCGCGATGAGCGGTTGCCGGTGAGTGCCGATGAAAAGGTTCTTCTGGTGTTGCCAGGCAGCAGACGCAGCGAAATCGACCGGCTACTGGAAGAATTCGGTGAGACGGTTGCCTTGGTCAATCGCGATCTGCCGAATGTTGATGTGGTACTGCCGGCCGTGAGCCATCTTGAGGCGAAAATTCGACAAGGAACACAGAATTGGAAGGTAAGGCCCAGGATTGTGACAGGGCTTGAAGCGAAAAAGGCCGCTTTCAGGAGCGCTCATGCAGCACTCGCAGCATCCGGGACCGTTTCGCTTGAACTGGCGCTGTCGGGCGTGCCTATGGTGGTAGCCTACAAGGTCGACTGGTTCTTCCGCCGGATCAAGGACCTCAATCGCATATTCAAATTTTCCAGTGTGGATTCCTTTGTTCTGCCCAACATCATTCTTGGCAGTAAAGTCATTCCGGAGTTTCTGGACGATGAGGTAAAGCCTGAAGTGCTTGCGGGACTTTTGAACGATTTGTTGAAAGACGGACCGGAGCGACAAGCGCAGCTGGATGAATTTTCTCGGCTTGAAGAAGTCATGCGCCTGCCGGAAGGGCATAGCCAAAGCAGCGCTGCGGCAGATGTGGTGCTAAACGTGCTGAACGCAAGCGTACCTGAGACATCACGCGAATTGTCGGCAGGATGACGGGCCAAAACACCTCCGTCGCACCTTCAGCATAACGAAGCCATGGATACAAAAAATCCCGGAACTGAAACAGCTCCGGGATCGATTTTTTACAATTGGTTCTTTGCGTTTTTCAACCGGTCAGGCGTTTGCGACGTTGTCCAGGAACTGGTTGACTTCGGTGCTCAGCATATCCGTTTTCTGGGACAATTCGCCGGATGCACCAAGCACAAGGTTCGCAGACTGACTGGTTTGCGCGACGGCTTGAGACAGGTCAGACATGTTGTTCTTGACCGATCCTGTACCTTCTGCAGCTCTTTGGACGTTTACAGAGATTTCGTTGGTTGCAGAACCCTGCTGCTCAACAGCTGCCGCGATCGTCGAGGTGTACTCGTTGACCTCTTCCATAGTCTCGGTGATTTCCTGAATGGCGGATACGGCATCTTTGGTTGCATCCTGGATTTCAGTAATCTGCGAGCCGATCTCTTCCGTCGCCTTGGAAGTTTGCGTTGCGAGCTCCTTCACTTCCGCTGCAACAACGGCAAAGCCCTTGCCGGCTTCGCCGGCGCGTGCCGCCTCAATGGTGGCATTGAGTGCCAGCAGGTTGGTCTGTTCAGCGATGGCCTGGATCAAGCTGACCACTTCACCGATTTTGGTAGCAGCGGTGGATAGGCTCATGACCTTTTCGTTTGTGACACGGGTTCCTTCCGTCGCCCGTTCAACAACCTGGGTCGTCTGATTGACCTGTCTTGAGATTTCAGCAATCGAAGCGGCCAGTTCCTCAGCGGCACTGGCTACAGTCTGAACGTTCTGTGTTGCTTCATCGGTAACGGAGAACGTGCTGTCTGCCAGGCTCGAGTTCTGTCCGGCAATGTCACTCAGATCTTGGGCGGTGCCGTCCAGAGTATGTGCGGTTTCGCCGACGGAGCTAAGAACATCGGAGGCCTTTTCACGGAAACCTGTAATCATCTCTTCGATACGGGCCTGCCGCTCAGCGCGCAGGTGTTGTTCCTGCTCAGTTTCCGATTGCAGGCGAATGCGTTCGACGGCGTTGTCCTTGAAGACCTGGATTGTTCTGCTCATATCGCCGATTTCGTCACCACGTTCGACGCCGTCAATGTTGACATCGGTATTGCCGTCCGCCAGCTGAGACATTGTTTCAGTGGTGCGGCGCAGCGGACGTGTAACGGCAAAATTGAGTGCAATCGCCATGCCGACACCTGCAAGAACCGCAGCGAGAAGAGCAAGACTGATAACGCTTAGTGCATTTGAGCTGGAAGCCTGAGCCGCCGCGCTTTGGTCGGAGGATATTGTAGAGATCTGAGTCTGAACGGTTTGAGACAGATCCTTCATGTTGGCAATCTGGCCCTCGAGCTGGAACTGGTTTGCAGCCAATTCGTCGAAGGTAGAGTCGAAACTACTCAAGGAGGCGACAACTTCCGGAACCTTTTCGAGAATCGCGGGAAAGTCCTTGGCACTGGTTTCCAGTCGTCCGGCAAGCTTGCTCAGCCCCGACAGGCCCTCAATAACTGCTTGCTGGTTTGGTTCCGTCGGCGCGACCATGAAGTAAAAGGCAGCAGCTTTAACCGCCATTGCGTCTGCTTCGAGCTGCATAACAGTTCCGGATACATCATCAGCGGCGTAGAAGCGCTGTTTGATTTCGTCAGCCTGCTTGTAGACATTGTCGATAGCAGCGGTGGCGTCAGAGCTGATCTTCTTCGAGCTGGCCACCAGTTCCTCGAAACCGGCTTTCGCAGAATCGGTCAAATCAAAGATCTGGATGTAGTCCTTGGTCGTCGACAGTTTTTCCAGGGTCTGAGCGATTTCATCTGTTCTCTCAGCCAGTTTTCTGACAGTCGCAGGATCGATGCCTTCAAATGTATTGGCAGCCATCTTCTTGGCAGATGGTGCAAGTGCATCAATTCTCTGTCTGATTTCAGCAATCTGTTTCGCGTTGTTTGCAGCCGTGCTGAAAAGGTTTTGAAGTGTTAAAGCCTCTTCCTGGAACCGGGCGGCGGCTTGCCCCACCTTGTTGGCAAGAACGAGTGTCTTCCGGGCATTGGTGTCTTCAGCGCTGATGCCATCTCTCGCAAGGAAAGCCTTGCCCAGAATGTCAGACGCAACAGTTTCCAGTTCCTGAACGGCACTTTCAAGTTCGAGGCGTTTTTTCGACTGAGCCTGAGTCAAGTCCACAACGTTTTCGAAGGCCGAATCGAATTTTGAAACTGCCGAGGCAGCTTCTGCTACCGGGATCTGTGCCTGGGGTTCACCCTTCAGCTGGTCCTCGAGCAATTTCAACTCACTTGTAAGGCCATCAATATCAACGAGAGCAGCTTCTGCTGCCTGCAGGTCCTGAGAAGACAGAAAATCTTCGCGTTTGCTTGCAAGGTTCTGCAGTTGGGCAATGGTTGAGGTCGATTGCTTGGCGACCTCCATTCTTTCGGAGAGTGTCATTACGCTGTAAGCGCCGACCCCGCCAACAATGCCGGTAAGCGCTACAACCGCAGCGAAGCTGCCGCCTACCTTTACACCAAACTTCAGATCAGATGCGAATTTCAGGAACTTCATATCAACCCCTCGAAAGCCCCAGCGTGTATTACGCAGCTTATTTTCGAGCAGAGTAAGCAGTGATTCCTTATTATTTGTAAAAACTCCAAGCAAAAAAGAGAGAAGGCGGAATTTTGCAATTTTTTCTTTGGTAAAATATGCTGTATGTCAGTAAAGATAAGTATAGGTACTGTTTTATATCTCTTATCATTCAACTTTTTTGATTATTTCTATTTTTGCGGAGTAAGTCTATCAACTAAGAGCTTCGTAAAACATGAAAAGTAGGTATCATTTCGTGAAAATATGAAAAGTAGAAATTTGTTTTCTGCTCAATTCCAGGTTTCCCTTGGGTCGAGTAGAAAAAATGCCGCCAGAAGACTGGCGGCATCATCAGATTGAACATTGTATCGTAGCCGAGTCTCTCAAAAGATTCGGCTGCCTTTACTCAGCGACGCTGATCGATCGGCACGTAGTCGCGTTGTGTTGCGCCGGTGTAAAGCTGGCGAGGACGGCCGATACGCTGGGACGGATCTTCCACCATTTCTTTCCACTGCGCGATCCAGCCCACTGTGCGTGCAAGTGCGAACAGAACCGTGAACATGGTGGTTGGGAAACCAAGTGCGCGGAGCGTGATACCGGAATAGAAGTCGATGTTTGGATACAGCTTCTTCTCAATGAAGTAGTCGTCGTTCAGCGCGATTTTTTCCAGTTCCATCGCCACGTCCAGCAGCGGATCGTCCTTGATGCCGAGTTCGCCGAGCACTTCATGCGTCGTTTTCTGCATGATCCGGGCGCGTGGGTCGTAGTTCTTGTAGACGCGGTGACCGAAGCCCATCAGGCGGAAGGGATCGTTCTTGTCTTTTGCACGAGCTACAAACTCGGGAATACGATCCACAGATCCGATTTCGGACAGCATGTTCAGTGCGGCTTCGTTAGCACCGCCGTGTGCCGGTCCCCACAGGCAGGCAATGCCTGCTGCGATACATGCGAACGGATTGGCTCCGGAAGAACCTGCCAGGCGAACCGTCGAGGTTGATGCGTTTTGCTCGTGGTCGGCATGGAGGATGAAGATGCGGTCCATAGCGCGGGCAAGAACCGGGTTTACCTTGTACTCTTCGCAAGGCACTGCGAAGCACATGTGCAGGAAGTTTGCTGCATAACCGAGGTCATTGCGCGGATAAACGAACGGCTGACCGACATGGTACTTGTACGCCATTGCCGCCATGGTCGGCATCTTTGCGATCATACGCAGCGACGCGACCATCCGCTGATGCGGGTCCGTTATGTCGGTGGAGTCATGATAAAATGCAGACAGAGCACCAACGGTACCAACCATGATAGCCATCGGGTGAGCATCGCGGCGGAAACCGGAATAGAAGCGGTTCATCTGCTCATGAATCATTGTGTGGTACGTCACACGCTGAACAAAGTCTTCCTTTTGCAGCTTTGTCGGCAGTTCGCCATAAAGAAGCAGGTAGCAGGATTCAAGGAAGTCACCGTGGTCTGCAAGCTGCTCGATCGGGTAGCCGCGGTAAAGAAGCGTTCCTTCGTCACCATCGATGTAGGTGATTTTGGATTCGCAGGATGCGGTTGAGGTAAAGCCCGGGTCATAGGTGAACGCTCCGGTGTCCTGATACAGGGACGAAATGTTCACAACTGACGGTCCGATGGACCCGTCAAGTACGTCGAAGTCGTGGTCGGTGCCACCGACGCTGAGCTTGGCGTTGTTGTCGGCCATACAGATACCCCTTTGCGTTAACCTTGCACGCCAGTCTGGCGACCTGCCCGGATGAGAGGATCTCAATAAAGGCGACCAGACGGCACTAGATAAATTTTCGGCTCTTGCCTAGCCCATTTACTGCAGTGCCGCAAGCTGGCCCGTATAACGCTTTGGTCAAAGACCCGTATGACCTTTGGTCAAGGTCACCCGTTTGTCACCTGTAACAAACGGCAGCACGCAATGCTGATCTCAGGCAGCCTGATCTTTGATTCTGGCAAGTGATTCTTCTCGCCCCAGAGCGACCAGAACGTCATAGATCCCGGGAGAGGTGCCGCGGCCGGTGAGAGCAGCGCGAAGAGGTTGTGCTACTTTGCCAAGTTTGAGTTCTTTTTGCTCTGCATAGGCTTTAACAGCTGTTTCCAGCGGTTCCGGTGCCCACTCAGAAGTATCGGAAAGCACGGCGTGCAGATCCTTCAGGATGGACCGTGCGTCTTCTGTGAGGATCTTCTGAGCCTTCTCGTCTGCATCAAGAGGCCTCTGGCGCCAGAGATAGGAAGCGCTGTCGGTAAGTTCGACTAGAGTTTTCGCCCGTTCCTTGAGGCCCGGCAGAGCCGTAAGCGCCGTTTGTTCGTTACCTGCGTCCGATAGCCACGCCAGCACTTCCGCGCCGTTTTCCACATGGTTGAGATAGACTTTCCAATGCTGCAACAGTTCCGCATCATCGGTGGCGCGCATGTAGTGGCCATTCAGGTTTTCAAGCTTCTTGAAGTCGAACCTCGCAGCAGATTGACCGACAGCATCCATTCCGAACCATTTGATCATGTCCTCAAGAGACATGATTTCCTCGTCGCCATGGCTCCAGCCAAGGCGAGCCAGATAGTTGCGCATGGCCTGTGGCAGATAACCCATTTCACGATAGGTTTCCGCACCGGTGGCGCCATGACGTTTTGACAGTTTTGCGCCGTCCGGACCGTGGATCAGGGGGATATGCGCCATCGCCGGCACATCCCAGCCAAGTGCCTGGAAGATAAGCGTTTGGCGGGCCGCATTGGTCAGGTGATCGACGCCGCGGATAATGTGTGTGATGCCCATGTCATGGTCATCTACGACAACAGCCAGCATGTAGGTTGGCGTGCCATCAGAACGCATGAGCACAAAGTCGTCCAGGTCCTTGTTCGGAATCACGACACGGCCCTGAACCATATCATCAACGACGGTCTCACCTTCATTGGGAGCCTTGAGGCGAATGACCGGTGAAACGCCTTCGGGTGCTTCAGAAGGGTCGCGGTCTCTCCACGTGCCGTCGTAACGTGGCGGCCGGCCTTCGGCCCGCGCCTTTTCACGCATGGCATCGACTTCTTCCGGCGAGCAGTAACAACGGTAAGCCGAGCCATTTGCAAGCATCTGTTCAACCGCTTCCTTGTGGCGGTTAACGCGTGAGAATTGCGAAATCGGTTCGCCTTCCCAATCAAGGCCTAGCCACGTCAATCCGTCCAGCAGCGCGTCTACAGCCTCTTGGGTCGAGCGCGCGCGGTCAGTATCTTCGATGCGCAGCAGCATCGTCCCGTCATGGTGTTTGGCAAACAGCCAGTTGAAGAGAGCTGTGCGGGCGCCGCCAATATGCAGGAAACCTGTCGGAGAGGGGGCAAAACGCGTGACGATTTTTTGTGCCATGGTGCTTACTGAAAGTCTCTGTCAGAATAATCGCGCTGATTGCGCTTTTGAGTGGCGCCGGTTTAGCACAGGCTTTCTTCAGGCAAAATAGGGCCTTCTGTGTTTCTTATGTGAAGAGGTGCTACAAGCGGCAGGTGGATTACGAAGCGCAAACCCCTGTGAG
>JBCCVB010000134.1:0-19714 GCA_039195965.1 Pseudomonadota bacterium | reverse complement strand
CATCAGGTGATCTGCCGTCGTTCGAAGTAAACACTACCAGAGCCCTCTTCATCTACAGTATTATTGAAGTTGAACATCAATAAATTGGCGAAAGAGTATGAAATAGTGATATTTTTCGAGAAGAGGAGAGGGTGAGATAAGACAAATGTTTCGTTTGCTGATCTCGTATTGTTACAAGCTGTCAGACAGGTGAAATTTGATCGGGAAAGCAGCATGACCTTTCATCAGGCAAATCACTGTAACGAATGGTGTCGCCACATCTGAGAACCATTTTTTTGTCTAAGCAACGCGCTTCCGACCACACGCGACAATGCAAACAATGGGGTGTTTCCGGGGCCGCTCGGCTGCGTTGGTAGGTAAATTGGTCCCGCCCGGAACCTACCTTGCCAAATAAGTGGTGTTACCGTCCTGAACCTGTCCGACAGTCAACTCCGCATAAACGCGATATTAGTTACGAACCAGACGGACCTCAGAATAGACGCTGGATTACTCTTCAGGGTATCGTCGGCGATAAACGCTGACGATCCGATCCTTGACCCGTGACAATCTGGGATGATGTCGAAGACGTTCGTGAAAGCTGAGCCAGGATTCGTTCTTTGCCAGCGGTGCCCCGGAAACACGTATCAAGTCCTCACTGTCTCCAATCCAGTCCGGCAGGATACCAATCGCTTGCCCTGTCTTGATGAGCCCTAGAAGGGAAACCGAACTGCTGACTGCGTATTTGCATGAGTGACCTTGAAGAATTTCCGCCAACAGCTGTGAGGACTTCAATCGCGCGCGCGTGCCACAATACCCTGCCCAGGTCTGGTCAGGCCATGAGGCAGGATCACACACATCGGTACGTCGGTCGCAGTACTCTGTTGATCCGTAGACATGAAAACCGCGTTCTCCGAGTTTTTGGGCGATCAGATACGTTTGTTTCGGTGGTCTGTTGCCTATGGCGATATCTGCGGAGTTTCGACCGAGGTCCCAAAATGTGTCATCTGCGTAAAATTCCAACCGGACGCCATCAAGTCCTTCAACAATTTCGTCCGCATGCTGAGCCAGAAAATACTGTCCCCATTCGCCCGTCGTTATTCGGCAAACCAGATCGGGTGAATGGATTTTCTCAAGATCGACGCTGCGTTTGAAGTCAGCTGCTTTGCGGGCCATCTCCTTGGCAACTTCAGTCAGTCGCATACCAGCATCGGTAAGGACAAATCCTGTCTGCCGCCTTTCGAACAATACCAGGTTCAGATGGTCCTCCAACTTGGTGATTTGCCTGCCCAGTGTGGGCTGCGAAATGGAAAGTTCGCCAGCCGCACGGCTCAGGCTCCGGTGCTCAGCAACCGCAAGAAACATCCGGATTGCATCCCAGTCAAATTCGCTATCATTCATTCATGAATGATAGCATGCTTTATTATTCAGTTACATATGGCGAGGGATTCGGCACATTTCCGTTATGAACCGGAGATGCCATCATGAAAATTCGAATGTCCTGGCTGCATAAGCACGAGAGAAGAAACAGAATTCCTGTAAAACTCTATCTTTCCTCCGATCACGCGGCATGGCCAGAATGGATTGTTCGGGATCTTGGATTGAATGATCCCGAAAATGGCATGTTGCGGCAGGGAAAGGCGGCGCAAGCAAAGCTGGATCAGCGAAGAAACGTCTTTTTTACAGGGCTTGAGCGGCTTTGAAGCTTGTCGCCAATTCAACGAAACCGGCGACATCGATTTCTTCGGCGCGCGCGGTGGGTTTCAGCCCTGCTTGACCGATCAGTTCCTCGGCGTTCGAAGACAAGGTCTTCAGGCTCGCGCGCAGCATCTTGCGGCGCTGGCCGAATGCTGCCGCGGTTACCTTTTCCAGTGCCTTCAGATCGCAGGGAAGGGGGTTGTCGTTAGGTGTCAAATGAACGACTGCCGAGGTTACCTTGGGTGGCGGAGTAAAGGCTTTCGGGCTGATGTCGAACAATATGCCACCTTTGCACCGCCAGCCAGCCAAAACCCCCAGGCGGCCATAAGCCTTGGACCCTTGCTCTGCAGTGATCCGTTCACCGACCTCTTTCTGGAACATCAACGTCAATGACGACCAGAACGGCGGCCATTCAGGCGTGGTGATCCAGTTCAACAAGAGCTGTGTTCCAACGTTGTAGGGAAGATTAGCCGCGATTCTGACCTTGTCGCCGCCGGTCAATGCGACGGGATCGAGCGCCAGAGCATCGCCCTCTATGACCTCCAGCCGTCCAGGATAGTGGGCTGAGATTTCTGCAAGTGCCGGCAGGCAGCGGCTGTCCTTTTCGATTGCCACTACTTTTTTGGCTCCAGCAGCAAGAAGTGCTCTGGTCAAGCCTCCAGGCCCGGGTCCGATTTCGAGAACGGTGCAGTCTTCCAGACTGCCGGCGGACCGAGCTATTCTCGAAGTCAGGTTCAGGTCCAGAAGAAAGTTCTGTCCCAGTGACTTCTTGGCATTCAGGCCATGCGTCGCGATCACTTCTCGCAAAGGGGGCAGAGTATCGATTTGTGCCATTTGAAGTAAAACCGCGATTAGTACTGGTCTGGATTGGCCAGTGCATATGCCATGCGTAGCGCTGCCGCGAAGCTGTCGATACGGGCCTCTCCGGTTCCGGCGAGACTGTAGGCAGTTCCATGATCCGGAGAGGTTCGAACAAAGGGAAGACCCAAAGTCACATTCACGCTGTCATCAAATCCGATTGTCTTGGCAGGAACCAGAACCTGGTCGTGATACATGCCTATCACGCAGTCATACTGTGTCCTGGCAGGCGGATGAAACAGCGTGTCGGCCGGATGAGGGCCGGTGGCGGTAATACCCATCTCGGTCAGTCGCTTGATTGCCGGCGCAATCACATCCCTGTCTTCGGTTCCCATCGTGCCATTTTCACCTGCATGCGGGTTGAGACCGCAAAAGGCGAGCCTTGGATTGCTATAACCGAAACGGTTCTTGAGATCTGCGGCTGTGATTTCGGCCGTTTCCACTATGAGGTCTTCGGTCAGTGCAGTCGGAACATCCTTGAGGGGAATGTGAATGGTCGCCGGCACGACCATCAATTCCGGTCCGGCAATCATCATGACAGGTTTCGACTTTTCCTGCGGCCAATGAGTGCCTGCAAGACTTCCGAGAAACTCTGTGTGTCCTGGAAAAGTGAAGCCGGTTCTATAAAGGGCAGCCTTGTTGATCGGGTTGGTCATCAGGCCGCCAGCAACGCCTCTGGCAACGTCCTCAACACAGGTTTCGATGGACGAGACGACCGACTGAGCCGTTTCCGGATGTTCCTCACCCGGGCGGTCTTCGAGAGAAGGGCCGGTTTGTACCACCGGCAAGACCTTTGAAAACTGCCCGCTTGCGTCTTCGGGAGAAGTGGCGTCTACGAGCAGCTTCAGGCCGAGTTTGGCAGCTCTCTGCGAAAGAAGGTGCTGGTCCCCGCGAACATAAAAGGGAGGGAGACCGAGCGACTTTCGATTGGACCAGGCCAGCAAAGCAAGGTCGGGACCAATGCCAGCAGGTTCCCCCATACTGACAGCGATCGGTGTTTGAGCGGCCCCCATGACAGCTTAGCGGTATATGATTGTTGCGCGCCGGCGGATGTCCATCAGGTAACGGCGAGACTGGCTTTCGCCTTCCTTTGCCCTCAACTCGTTTTCCAGCTCGGTGCGAACGGCAATATCTGAAGCAATTTCCCGTTTGCCGCAAATGGCGATCATTTCGTAACCGACTTCGGTCGTTGACGGCTTTGTCAGCTTGCCTGCTCCGAGCGACTGGATCTCTTCGCGCATGTCGCCCGGCAGCTCTGTTTCGAGGCGGCGACCGATCGGCCGAACCACTACCTCGCTGTACTGACCAAGAACATTCCCCATGTTTTCACATCCATTGAAGGAGGAGCGGATCTTGTTGCTTTCCTGCTTGCGCTTGGACTTGAAACCGCCGGAGGAGTTTTTTGGAACGACAACGATGACACGCTTGAGGTCATATTCAACGGACCTTTGACGGTCCGCTTCGTCGGTCTTCTGCAGGGCGGCGATAATGTCGGATTCATTGACTTCAATCCGCCCGCTGAACCGGCGGCGCAGTACCTGGTTCCAGGCCAATTGTGCCTTCAGGCGCGCCTTCAGGGTTTCCGGCTTCACCCCACCGCTACGCAACGCCTTTGACAGCTGCGACGGCGACATTTTCACGTTGCGCGCAATGTTGTTGTAGGCACCATCAACTTCCGACTGGCTGATCTCGACACCGACGCGTTCAGCCTCTGCGAGTTTGATCTGGTCGTCGATCAACTCTTCCTCGGCCTGACGCTTGGCGGCTGCGCCAGATTTGCGCTGCGTCATCGTGATCAGTCGCGAACGTTGACTGATGTCGTAGTCAGTGATTGGAGTGTCGTTGACGATGACCTTGATCGCAGCATTCGCCGGTGTTGAAAGCGGCGCGGCCACAATTAGGGCAAGGCCAAGAAATATCGAAACGAAACGAAGTCGCATTGAATAACCATCCGTGCTGGCCCGAGGCCGAACCGAAGTTTAGTTTTATTGTGCCATGATGTTTCGCATATCACGGCAGCAATTTCAAAGTTTCAAAGGCATGTTGCCCGAATTCATGGCGGTATGATGACTTGAAGCAAGCCTCATAAGCACAAAAACTTGATCTAGTTCAGAACACCACTCGACACTTGGGTGTTGCCGATGGTTCTCAGGCCGATTCGGAAGTAGAGAGTGCGATTGACACTGTCGCCGTCGTTCCGGCTGCGGTCCTCCGCATATGAGACCGAAAGGGAGAAACCCTCGTCGTCATATCCGATACCGACACCGTCCTGAACAATGTTGCTGTTTTCCAGGTCGTAGCGCATGGAACCGAAAACGCGCCAGTTCTCTTCCAGCCTCAAACTTGCCGAACCGAGAAGTTCTTCACGCGGTGAATCAATACCAACGTCAGGCTGAGCGTTCAGGAACGCATAGGCGAGGGAGGAGACAACAGGTCCATAAATTGCACTTGCCTGTGCCTGAACGCGGTTGAAGGAAAAGTCGTCCTTGTCGAACCGCGCCTGTGCCCCGAGCTTAACGCCGTATTGCGTGTCCAGGTATAGACTGCCTACGTAGTCGGATAGGTCCGATGCTAAGCCGGAATCTTGGGTTGCACCAAGAATATCCGGTACCGCATAAGAGTTTTCGCCGGCCAGGTGATAGGATCTGCCGAACAGTCCGCTCAAGTAATAGCCGCTGTCGAGCTGAAGCTTGTAATTCAAGCCAAGGTTCAGTCGCGTGCCACCTTCAACGCGGTCAAATCCCGAGAATTTGTCATAATCGAAGAGCGTCGTCGTATCGAAAACGATGCTCTGCGCGTCATCATTGGGCAACTCTCCGATCCGCTGTTCGTCGGGCCGGGCCACGATCTGTGCAACCGGCTCAAGGATCTGGTTGCCGCCATCGAAAGTGGCGATGAACGGATATCGGTATTCCATGCCGACGGCCGGCATCGCGCGGCCGACGAAGCTTTCGCCTGAGAGCGCTGTCACATCCGCATCGGGAGATGCAAGGAAGAAGAGGTCACCGCGCATATAGGCGAAAGGCGTAAATGACTGGCCAAGCGGATCGATGAACGTCCTGCGCCAGTTTCCTTTGAGCGAGAGGCGCGAGAACGTGCCGTCCACGCCTCTAAACCTTGCTGTAGAGCCACCGTCGATCGAAAATGCGTCCGTCTCATCTCTTGTGAGCGACGTGAAGTTTGCTGTCAGTGCAAGCTCACCAGCAAGAACAGGATCGGCAAACACGTAATCATAGTCGATAACCGGAAGAACCAGGGGCTGCTTGTCTTGCAGAGAGCTGCCGACCGGAGAGAAGCCGTTGGCGTTGAAATCACTGTCGGTATAGTCTTCCTGCGAAATCTGATAGGCGTAGGCCTTTACAGACAGGGCATTACGGTCGGTCTTGCCTTCCAGGTAAATCTCGGAAGTTTCACCATTGTCGCCGAAGCTGGTGAACGAATAATCATTGAAGAACTGCCGGTCGCTCTTGTAGGTCAGGTTCCAGCCAAGCGTCCAGTCTCTTGCAACATTGAAGGACCCTGTCGAATTGATGGCCCCGCGCCAGCGTTCGTTAGAGCGCGACGTTGTAAATTGGCTTGGCTGCGCCTGGAAAAGACCTGCTGCGGAAAACGAGACCTGGCCGGGTGCAAATCGGTGACGGTATTGAACGTCGCCAAACAGACCCTGTTTGGTCAAAGGTGTTAGCGCGGTTGTCAGGTCGTAATGCGGATTGAGCGCCCAGTAGTAGGGAACGGTGACGCCGTAACCCAGCTTGTCATTGATTATGCCGGTTGGAATCAGGAAGCCTGATTTCCGCTTGATGGTCGGATCCGGCATGCTCAGATAGGGCAGGTAGGCGATCGGCTTGCCGAAAACCTCGAAAGAGGCATTCTCAAATCGAATGATCTTTTCCTGCTGATTGTGGATGATCTTCTCGGCCCGAACGCGCCAGAGCGGCGGCCTGTTCGGTGGAATGGTCGGCTTTGTGTAAACCGTATAGATGCCGTTTTCGATACTCGTTACGTTGTTGCCTTCGCGCCGGGCTTGTTCAGCCAGGAAACGGGTGCGCTTCGTAGAATCGATCTGTAGCGCTCTGGCAAAACCTTCTGAAAAGTCTTCCGACAGTGTCATTTCCGAGGTCCGGGCCACGTACCCATCAGCCCCGATCAATATGACATTGCCTCGCGCGGTCAGCTGACCGCTCTTGCGGTCGAAAACAATCTCTTGAGCCTGAACCGTATTGCCGTCGTAGTAAACCTGCACACTTCCAGTGGCGACGATCAGATCCTTGTCGAAATCGTAGGTGATCTCATTGGATTCAAGTAGCAGGTTTGCTTCCGGATCGATGCCGGAGGCAAGATCGCCGGCAAGGTCCTGCGCGGAGGCCGGTGTGGTTGCGTCATTGCAAAGGGAAACCGCGATGGCAAATACGCTTGCCGCCGCCAGTAGCTTGCCCTTATTGGCCCAAATCTCTGTGTTCAGGGAAACCGGAAAAGACATAGCCCTTACCCGTCTTCCTGATGCAAGAGAATTGTCAAACCCATGAGTACTCCAAAAATTCCAGGGGCCCACGCAGCCACCAAGGTAGGAACAATACCCGCTCCCCCAAAGTCCTTGGCAAGCTCGGTTAGAACGTAAAGCACGAACCCGGACAGGATTCCACCCAGAATCATACTTCCCAATCCGCCAAACCTCGAAACTTTAAGGGAAACTGCCGCTGCAATCAAAATCATGGCGACCAAAAGAAGCGGTCGAGCGAGCAAAGTCTGATACTGCAAATTGTACCGATATGCAGGTAACCCTGCGTTTCTCGCCAATTCGATGAACCGGGGCAGGTTCCAGAACGAAATTGATTCGGGCGAACCGATGCTCTCGCGAACTTCGGTCGCAGTTAGAAAGGTGCTGACCTGATACCGGCCATAAGGTTGTGGATCTTGTTCGGTCGTGTAGACGATCGCATCATCCAGGTACCAGATTTCATCTCCCAGCGTCGCCTCGGCCGCCTCGATGCGTTCGCGGAATGTGCCGTCCTTGTCGAAGGTGAAGACCGTTACACCGAGAAGGCGGGTGCCGCCATCAAGCAATTGCTTGGCTAATAACACCGATTCACCGTCCAGCCCATCTTGCCTGACCCAGACATCATTTGATGATTGCAGGAGAAAACTCTGCTCTGTTCCGAAGAGGCCGGAGGCGACTTCATCGGACTTGTGCTGAAACCAAACCGCCGCGGGATTGTAGACAGTCACCGACAGAACGCCGAGCAAGATGCCGACGACAATCGCAGGCATGGAAAACTGCCAGACAGAAATGCCCGATGCACGGGTGACCACCAGCTCCAGTGCCCGACTCAAAGTGACAAACGCAGCAATGGAACCGAATAGCACGGTGAACGGGATCACCTGTTCCAAAAGAAGCGGTACGCGCAGCGCTGAAATCAAAGCCACTCGAAGCACCGAAAAGCCTTCGCGATCTCCGCCGCGCCGCACCAGTTCCAGTACGTCAAACAAATAGATCAACACCGCGGCAAACAGGAAAAGGCCAAGGATTGCCTTGAGGAACCTGCCGGAAAAATAGAGTGTCAGCGTACGTCCGAGGATCATGAAGCCCCTCCGGCACGCCTGTTGTTCAGCCAGTTTCCGAACGCTTCCACGCGATCGTGAAGAGACAGCTGAAGTTCATTCATCCACTTGGATTGGGCACCCTGTTCGCGGAATATCGAAACGAGGGCGAGAACGGACCCGAGGATCGGAACAGCGTAGAGCAGAACAAGAATTGCAGTAGACCCGCCTGAAATCGCGGTGACACCAAACCCGCTGGTTCTCAACAGAACGCAGGCGGCGATTGCCCCGACAACAGCAAAGCCGCGACCCTGGCGTGTTGTTCGCGCCTTGCCGAGAAACGCAAACACGATCAAGCCGAAAGCGATACAGTAAAGCGGCTGACTGAAGCGCTCATGCAATTCCGCAGTCAGCTTGTCGGGATTTTTGAGCGCGTAGGCATCGTTTCGGCCCGGCGACATCAGGTTGGCGGTTGTTCTTTCACTCGCCTTGAAAACCGGTTCACCCGCCTCGGGAATAAGGTTGGACAGATCGAAGGCATATGACTGGAAGCGGACGATCGAGATGTCACCCTCCTGCTTCGGGCGCCTCTGAATTGTGCCGTTTTGCATCACCAGGAGCGTGCGGTCTGCAGCTTCGACGATTTGTCCCGTGTCGGCCTGATAGGTAAAGGCTGTCTCTTCATCGCGCGTGTCATGAAGAAGAAGACCGTCCAACGTGCCTTTGCCGGATCTGTTGCGGATGTGGAACGTCAGGCCGCTTTCAACCGTGATGAAACGACCGGGTTTGACGATATTGGCAACAAGATCGGCTCTGACGCGGGTAATCTCGGTCCTCAGTTGTGCCAGTCCCATGGGCGCGAAATAGAGCGACATGCTGCCGGTAATCGCCATCACGAGCACTGAAAACAACATGACGGGCTTCAGCACCAGGAAACGGGAACCGCCGCTGGCGTCGATCACGATCAGTTCGCTGTCGCCGGACAAGGCGTTCAAAACGAGGATCAGGGCGATCATCAGTGCGAAGGGGGCAACGATCACGATAAGAAAGGGAAGGGCAAGCATAGTGATGCCGATAAACTGGACAATCGTCTGCCCCTTCGACGTCACGAGATCGAGCTGACGAAGCGCCTGGGTCGCCCAGACCACACCCGTCATGGCTGCAATCGTTAGGGTGAATGCATAGGCAGTCCGGCGAATTATGTAACGTTCGAGCGTTTTCATGGCTGTGCCGGAAAGAGACCCTTGCAATTAGACGAAAATTCAGCCCAGGACCGAATAACACGTAATGTGGTGAATGGCCCATGAATAAGAATGGTTAATATACATTAATTTTCGCTTCTCTTGCCGAAAAGCTGTTGAAACCCCATGATTTGGCGGCAAATAGGCATGCCTAGAGATGTAGGGCCCCTCCGCTCAACCGTCTGCTTAAAAAATTTGGAAACCGACAAGGACCGAAGAATGACAAAACTTGCGAAAATTTCCTTTTCAAAAGCCGAAGCCCCGAAAGGAGGCGTGGCCGTAATTCTGGCCGGTGAGGATCTGAGCCTGGGGACCATTGCCAACGAGTTTGTGTCGGGGCTCGAAGGTGGCTTTAAACGCGCAGCTGACATCGCGGGATTTTCGGGTAAGAAGAAAACCAGTCTTGATCTGGTGGCGCCGGCCGGTTTGGCCGTGGATCGCCTCATCGTTTTTGGACTGGGCAAATCTGAAGAGTTGACCCTGGACGATTGGCGAGCGTTCGGCGGTGCTGTGCTCGCCGGCTTGCAGAAGGCAAAGAGCGACGCGGCGTCGGTTCTTCTCGAAGCCCCGGAAGGGGTCGACCTGTCGGACACCGCAACTGCTGAATTTGCCATGGGCGCGAAGCTGCGCGCCTATGCATTTGATACTTACAAGACCAAAGCGAAGGACGACGCAAATTCAAAGGACCTGAAACTGACCTTGAAAGTCGCGGATCCGAAGGCTGCCAGGAAGGCTTGGAGCGTGTCGGAAGCCGTGGCGGATGGTGTGATCGTGGCGCGAAATCTCGTCAACGAACCTGCCAATGTTCTCGGTCCGGTTGAGTTCGCCAAGAAGGCGCAAGAGTTGGAAAAACTCGGCGTCGAGGTCGAAGTTCTTGGCGAAAAGGAAATGAAGAAGCTGAAGATGGCGGCCTTGCTCGGTGTGGCTCAAGGGTCCGTGCGTCCGCCACGTCTCGCTGTCATGCGCTGGAACGGCGGCAAGAAGGGTGCGGCTCCGGTTGCGCTTGTCGGCAAGGGTGTTGTCTTTGATACCGGTGGTATTTCCATAAAGCCGGCTGGCGGTATGGAAGAAATGAAAGGCGATATGGGTGGTGCTGCTGCGGTTGTCGGAGCCATGCACGCAATCGCAGGCAGAAAGGCCAAGGCGAATGTCGTTGGTGTCATAGGACTGGTTGAAAACATGCCGGACGGCAACGCGCAGCGGCCCGGTGATATCGTCACCGCAATGTCCGGCACAACCATCGAAATTCTCAACACCGATGCCGAGGGCCGTCTCGTTCTGGCTGATGCGCTTTGGTACACGCAGGAAAAGTACAAGCCCACCATCATGATCGACCTTGCAACGCTGACCGGTGCGGTCCTGGTTGCACTTGGCAATCTCAATGCGGGTCTCTTTTCAAACAATGATGAGCTTGCCGAAAATCTGCTGGCCTCAGCCAAGGCCAGCGGTGAGCCGCTCTGGCGCCTGCCGCTTTCCAAGGAGTACGACAAGATCATCGACACACCCAATGCGGACGTGAAAAACACCGGCGGTCGCTGGGCAGGTTCTGTCACCGCCGCCCAGTTCCTGCAGCGCTTTGCCAATGACGTGCCGTGGGCGCACCTGGATATTGCAGGCACGGCCTTCGGGGCTCCGAAGGATGATATCTGCCAGAGCTGGGCATCGGGATATGGTGTGCGTTTGCTAAACCAGCTGGTTGCAGATCACTACGAAAGCTGATCGGTCGCACATAACAATCGCACCAAAAAGAAAAACCCGCCATTTTGGCGGGTTTTTTGCGAATTCCGTTTGGATTTCTCAGCAGGTTTTGTAAGCCTGACAGGCGGTTGCCGGTTCGACCAGAAGTCCCATACCAAGCGTTGCTCCAGCAACAACCCCTACCAGTGCACAGAACACAACTACACGTGCAAGCATACAAGTTTCCCCGTTTGGGCTGGGTCGGGATGCCGGTCACCAGCCACGAATAAATGATCCTTGGATCGTCCCCTGGAACGAAGCCTAGTCAATCGACATTTGCGAAGGGTTAATGATACGAGTCTTGTGGCCTGTCTATGTTGGCTTTGCGGCGAAATGAATTTGTCCGTACCGCTGTTGCACATGGGCATCACTTTTTGGCTTCTCCTCTGGAAAACCCTTTGGCAAGACGAGGAGGCAACAGGATCGAGACGACGCGCAGGGAGCGACAATGAGCGTTGAAGTTGTTTTCTATCACCTTCTGCACAAGCCACTTGAAACGGCGTTGCCGCAATTGTTGCACAAATGCCTTGAACGCGACTGGAAAGTGGTGGTGCAGACGGGAACGATGGAACGCTGCAATGCGCTGGATGCGCATCTTTGGACATTTGCCGACGACAGCTTTCTGCCCCACGGCACCAAAGCCGACGGCTATGCCGAACAGCAACCGATCTATCTGACACCGGAGCAGGACAATCCGAACGAAGCTGATGTTCGTTTTCTTGTCGACAGAGCCGCACCGCCTCCGCTCGCTGGATACAAGAGAGCTATCTATATGTTCGATGGTAATGATCAGGAAGCTGTTCTGGAAGCTCGTCAACGCTGGAAAGAGGCAAAGTCTGAAGGATTCGAGATTGCCTACTGGCAGCAGACACAAGCCGGAGGCTGGGAGCGCAAAGCCTGATTTTTCCTGGGTCGAAAAGGGAGAAGCTTATGAAAAAACTGAAGATGTCTTCTGCTGAAATGGTTGCCAGGGCGCGCTCCCGGATCGAGGAAATCGACACGGCTGATGCGATTTCAATGGTCGAGGATCCCCGCGTTCAATTTGTCGATCTCAGAGATATTCGCGAACGTCAAAGGTCCGGGTTCATTCCTGGAAGCTTCCATTGCCCACGCGGCATGGCCGACTTCTGGGTTGACCCCGAAAGCCCCTATTTCAAAGAAGTCTTTGCGGAAGACAGACGCTTCATTTTTCACTGTGCATCGGGCTGGCGTTCGGCGTTGACCGTAGCAAAACTCAACGAAATGGGTTTTGAAGCCGCCCATTTGAAGGATGGATACAATGACTGGGTGAAGCAGGATGGCCCCGTCGGAAATTTGGATGATTGATCTGAAACGCCCTTCTGCAAGCTTGGTCCGGTAAGGACTTGGTATAGATAGACTTTCCAATTTTGTCGGTTGATCCCAGGTTCTCAAACAAGCCACGGGTGGACCATATACCTGTTATGCCCCTCAAGTGCAGGTCACAATTGACCTGAAGCTGTCACGTTCGAAAAGATGCCGGATCGGCCTCAGAGCCCCTTAGCGACAGGTGTTTCTTGCTGACGCGTAATACGATCGAATTCCTGAGAAGCCGGTCCTACGAACCTGACGCTGAACGCCTTTGGCTGGCACTTCCATTCAGCTCGATATACTGGAGCGACGAGATACCGGACTTCGCCAGTCTCCGGCAATTGTCCGACGAATGCTACGAACAGGTGCTGCGCTTGCTTGGTATTCGCCTTCAGATCTGGAACGAAGTTGATTTGGCAATTGAGGATCAAGAGTTCTGGAATGCCGCAATTGCGCTTGTTCCGGATTGTCCCATTTTCTTAAGGCTGGTTCTGTCAGAACAAGATCGCGAAACGCAGCTTAACGTTGAGCAAACTACTGACCAGTTCCTCGACGAAATGGCGGAAGCGGCAGATCACTTCAAGATCGACCAGGATGGTAACTGGTCTGCCTTGTTTCATGGAGATCAAGAAGTCCAAGCGACAACTTGGTGGCAAAGACTGGCTTGGTGGTTCGGCAGGCGACGGTGATTATCTGCCACCGGTGTTCCGTTTCAGCTCAGTCTTGCCAGCAGCAAAGGTAATTTGCCGATGTGATCAACGCGATGATAACGCTCTGTTTCCTCGGGTGCTTGCGCTTCTTCCAGAGCCCACGTGATCTCATAAGGCACATGCGCAGCTTGCGCGCCCGCTTTCACTGCAGGCAGAATGTCAGACTTCAGCGAGTTGCCGATCATCATCGCTTCCTGCGCTCCGGTGCCATGGCGGGCAAACAGGATTTCGTACGTGGCCGCGGTTTTTTCCGAGACGATTTCGATCGCATCAAAATAGATATCCAGGCCTGAGGCTGCGATCTTCCTTTCCTGGTCAAAGAGGTCGCCCTTGGTGATCAGAACAAGCCGGTAATCATCCTTTACCGCTTTGAGTGTCTCCTCGACGTAGGGCAGGGGCTCTACCGGATGGTTCAGCATGTCACGTCCGGCTTCGAGAATTTCGGCAATGACATCCGCATGAACCTGACCATCGGTCACTTCAATGGCAGTCTCGATCATGGACAGCGTGAAACCCTTCACACCATAACCATAGTGAAGCACATTGCGCCGCTCGGCGGCCACAAGCCGCTCGTTCAACTTGTCTTTGCCGGTGTAATCTCCGAGAAGACCCGCAAAACGTTCTTCAGTAAGGCGAAAGATCCGCTCGTTGTGCCAGAGCGTGTCATCCGCGTCGAAACCGAGCGTCGTGATGGTGGCCATCAACTGGCTTCCTCGAATTCAGCTGAAAGCTCCAGCCATTCCTCTTCCGTCTTCACCAGCTTCTTTTCGCAATAGGCGCGTTCCTTGGCGAACTTGGTTGCCCGCTCCGGTTCCTTGACGAAAAACTCAGGGTCTGCCAGCGCTTCATCCAGTTTGCCGATCTTGTCTTGCAAACGCGCCATTTCCTTTTCAGCCGCATCGATTTTCTGCTTCAGCGGCTTCAGTTGACTGCGTTTTTGGGCCGCTTCACGGCGTTTGACCTGAGCGGAGGCCTTTTCGCTTTCTGCCGCGGCAGCGCGCTCTCTGGCTTTCTGGGCGGCATCGGGACCCTGAAGGATCAGACGGCGATAATCCTCCATATCCCCATCATAGGGCTCAACCTTGCCATCGGCGACCAACCAGAGCCTGTCGGCACAGGCTTCGACAAGGTGCCGGTCATGGCTGATGAGCACAACGGCACCCTGATAGTCGTTGAGCGCCATGACCAGCGCTTCCCGGCTGTCGATGTCCAGGTGGTTCGTCGGTTCGTCGAGGATCAGGAGGTGAGGCCCCTCAAAAGTAGCCAGACCCAGGAGCAGTCGGGCTTTTTCACCACCGGAAAGATCCTTCGCCGGCGTTTCCATGCGATCTGTCGGCAAGCCGAAACGGGCAACTCTGGCGCGCACCTTTGCTTCTGGGGCCTCCAGCATGAGCGCGCGCACATGCGCGACAGCGCTCTCAGAAGGTTTCAGTTCGTCCAGCTGATGTTGAGCAAAGAACGCAATCTTCAGTTTTGTCGCCTTGGTGATGGTGCCATCCATGGCTCCCAGACGATCCGAAATCAGCTTGGCGAAGGTCGACTTGCCGTTGCCGTTGGCGCCTAGCAGAGCAATCCGATCATCGGTGTCGATGTTCAGATTGATCCGTGACAGGATCTTGGTATCGCCATATCCAGTGGAAACACCTTCCAGTTTGATGATCGGCGGAGCCAGCTGGTTTTCCGGATCGGGAAAGTGAATGGGTTTGCTGCTTTCTTCGGTGAGCGCTGCAATCGGCTGCATTTTCTCCAGCATCTTCAGTCTGGATTGTGCCTGACGGGCCTTGCTGGCTTTGTAACGAAACCGGTCGACGAAGGCTTGCATGTGTTTGCGCTGGGCATCCTGCTTTTCCCGCGCCTTTTCAGCCAGGATCATGGCTTCACGGCGTTGCCGGTCAAAACTGTCATACCCTCCGGAATAGTAAGTCATCTTGCCGCGATCCAGATGCACGATGCTGTCGACCGCATTATTGAGCAAATCGCGATCGTGGGAGATCAGCAGCACCTGGTGAGGATAACGCGCAACATAATTCTCAAGCCACAGTGTGCCTTCCAGATCAAGGTAGTTCGTCGGTTCGTCGAGCAACAAAAGGTCCGGTTCCGAAAAAAGCACAGCTGCTAGCGCCACCCGCATGCGCCAACCCCCGGAGAACGATGAGCAGGGCCGCTGTTGAGCAGCTGCATCGAAGCCGAGACCGGAGAGGATGGCTCCGGCACGAGCCTCCGCCGTGTGTGCGCCGATGTCAGCCAGTCGAGTGTGAATTTCAGCGATCCGGTCCGGATCTGTTTCGGTTTCTGCCTCTGCCAGAAGACGGCTGCGCTCCTTGTCCGCGGCAAGAACGACTTCCATCAGGGTGTCTTCCGTGCCCGGTGCCTCCTGGGCTACCTGTCCGATACGTGCACGCTTCGGGATCTGCACGAACCCCGTCTCTGTGGACAGATCACCGGTGATGATCTTGAACAGCGTCGACTTGCCGGCACCGTTTCTCCCCACAAGGCCTGTCTTGGCCTTGCCTGGCAGGGTCACGCTTGCTTTGTCGATCAGGAGCCGGTCCCCGATCCGATAAGTGAGATCTGAAATCTGTAACATGGCCGGATGTTTGGCGAACCCGAACCCAGGATGCAAGCGGAAAGCGGAGGCAAGTGACCTTCGATCGTGTAGCTGTGGCAAAGCTGCACGCGGTTTGCCACAGCCGAAACGGTCAAGGAGCGAGAAAATTCAGTATTTCTCCCAGAATGATACGGTGCTGACGCTCTCTATCCGAGGTGCCCTTGATGCAGACGATTTCGTCTCCCGGTTCATGAACCTTCAGGATCTCGTATCCATCCGGCTTGCAAACCCCCATGAAGTCAAAATGTCCGGCGTCTGCCAGTTCCAGATGGCGGACCTTGTCACTGGGTAGCGCAGCGGCTAGGGCTCGGGATTCAACATCCTGGTTCAACATGTCGGCGCGCTCCGAGCCGAGCACAAGCACCGGGGTATCGAGGGAGGCAAGGCTTTCTCGGGAAAATACCGGTGTTCCACCGAGGTCCAGACTGACGACTTTCAGTACACGTGGATCCTTGCGCGAAGTCTCCATCTCGTTCCGGTCGCTCTGCGTTTCTGCGACCGACCAGCCAGCCAGAACTTCGCATGCTACCGGCGCTTTCTCCACAGCACAGGAAGACCGGTAAAGGTCGTTGTCGAACTCGGCCCCGGCAATGAGCATCACCGTGAAACCGCCAAGCGAGTGACCGGCTGCATAGATCCGGGAACTGTCAATAAGATCTTTGAAAGGACTGTCCTCAGTCAGATAGCTTATCAATCGTGAAAGGTCCCTCGGCCTTTCCCACAATTCGCGAGCTTGATCCGGGTCTCGCAGGAATGTGCTCGTTCCCGGGTGATTGATCATTGCCACCACGAAACCGCGCCTTGCGAGTTCAGAGCCGAGCCAGGCTTGATTGAAGGTATTGCCGTACATGCCGTGCGATACAACCAGCAGCGGATAGGAACCATCAGCCGGCTCAGCGTTCGGATCTGCAAGAGCCATCTGCCAGACTTTGCTCTTGTCGGCACGACTGAATTTTCCCGGAGTAGAGGTTGGGTACCAGATATCACCTGCAAGTGGACGGTCGCTCCTCTCGTCCTCAACCGTCAGCTTGGTGACGCCGGGGCCGAACCGTTCACTCTCAATACCTTCAGCATGAGCAGGGGGCTGACCGGCAACGAAAGTCGCCGATGCAGATAAAAACGCAGAAGCGACAAAGCCGAGGATGCTGTTTCGAAGGGAGTTGCTGAAAAGATGCATTGGCATGCTCCAGAATGTGCGTGGACCTGTCTTGAGTTGCGGTTGCCGCTGTTGATTTGGCAATATGAGACTGGTCTCCATTCTGTCCTCAATCGTGATAAAGGACAGGAAAGACAGCACATTTTCCAGTTCGGACTGCAATGATCAGTATTCCCGTTTCCTTCTTGCTTGCTGCAAGTTTCCTCTGCCTCGGTCTCGCGGTGTTGTTCTGGAAGCGTCTGCCGTTGTTGTCCCGGCAGATGTTTGTGGCGCTGTTCGGTCTGATGGCTTTCGAGGCAGTGCTGGTCGGTATGCGATTTGCGCTGGGCAGTTTGGAGTTCCTGGCTATCCAACGCATTCTTCCGGTGTGGATCGCCCCGGCCGCATACCTCTCGTTCGCTGTGATGACGATGCCGGAAAAACGGGCCCGCCGGATGCTCATTCTTAATGGTGCTATTGCAGCGGCCTTGTCGGCGATTATGTTCCTGCCGGTCGGGTTTATCGGGTTCATTGACATGCTGATCGCGGCGAGTTTCGCAGCCTATTCAGCTCTTCTTTTCCGTCAATGGCGTCTCGGGCCGGACCAGTTCTGCGAAGCTCCGACAAATCTTCATCCGCTCTTGCGAAAACTGTCTGGGCTTACCGTTCTCGTTCTTGTTGCGACCTTGTTGATCGATGCAGTCATTGCGTTCTTGTTTGCGCATGAGATGACCGATGCCGCAGCAAAAACAATATCGGTTGCGAGCCTTTTGTTCCTGCTGGTCGCATTTGCCTTTGTGATTGTGTCTTTGAAGGGACAGATGAGCCCTGCCGGGAAACAGGAGATGGGCACGGAAGAGGAATTGGAAAATCAGCGGAAGCTTGTCGAACAAGCCCGCGCCATTCTGGTCGACAAGGAGCTTTACAAGGACCCGGGATTAACACTGACGAGATTGGCGCGTCGGGTTGGAGTGCCGGATCGGGACCTGTCCCGCGCGATCAACCAGCAGACCGGGGAAAATGTCAGCCAGTTCGTCAATCAGATCCGACTGGGCGAGGCCGCGAGAATTCTATCGACCACAGATGAACCGATAGCAGGCATTCAGGAGCGTGTAGGGTTCCTGACACGTTCAAACTTCTACAAGGAATTTCAAAAGCGTTTCGGTGTAACGCCAGGGGCCTTTCGCAAATCGGCTCAATCGTCGCCGGTCAGAATTTCCAGGTAGATCTCGGCAAATCCACCAAGCAACTCATGGCACAGTGTAACTTCGCGCGTATCCGGATCCCAGAAGGCATTTTCCATGTCACAGGCAGCCGCGCGGAAAGTGACTTTCTCGGGCAAGTCATAAAGCGTATCGAACTCATGGGCGACTTGTTCCATCAGTTTGCTTTCCTTCAGGAACAAGGCCATGGGTTCCAGGTCTGCCGGTGCCGCTTCGTGCACGACTGAGATTTGTCCGGCAGGAGTATCGCTGTCGCGGAAGAAGGGGTCGGTGACATATTCCCAGGAAGCGGCGGTTTGCTCGTAGTCGAAGGCGCAGGTCTCTATGCGTTCTTCAGGCAGGCCAAGGTCTCTGGCGAGCTCTAAAAAGGCATCTTCGTCGGCTCCGACCATGAGGCAGAGCATCCGGAACCCACGCTGCTGATCGAGGTCGTGTTCATCGTAAAAGATCAGGTCTTCGTAATTTTCTTCGGCGATCAGGAACCAGCCGATCATGGCGTTGGTTAGCAACACATCCATGTCGTCCGTATCGGTTACCAGCATCGACAAGGTTGCCAGATTGTCGACCGCGTCCTCTTCCTGGGCGAGAACCGGCAATTCCAGCTCGCTGACCAGCATGTGCCCGCCTTCGTGGTAGAGCGTGAAAAGTGCATTGCCGGCTACGAAGACGAAGAGTTCTTCGCGTTCTTCAGATGTAAGGCCGGCCAGGCGCTGTTCCAGGGAAGGCTGGTCCTGACCGTCGGCCTGAGCCAGCGCGTCAGTCGGTGCGGCTGCAAGGTTTAGCCAGACCGCCGTCACCACGCTGAAAAGAAGTGTTGGAAACAGTGCAAAGATTGCGGTCAATGTATCTTTCCTCTAGGGGAATGCCTGCTGGTTCCGACAGGTATTTCCAAGTCTGTCTGCCGGAATTTATTCATCTTGTCGTGTTTTACCAGCTGCAATTCAGCTTTTGCGGGAAGGCGACATGGAAATGTCATGCGTGCGCCCCCTTGCAGGCGCAGCAGCGCCCCGTTATTAAGGCCGCGAAATTTTGTGAATTACGGACTGGCAGCCCGCCGGCCGCTTCTAAAACAGAAAGATGAAACCATGGCGATTGAACGCACGTTTTCCATGATCAAGCCGGACGCAACCAAGCGCAACCTGACCGGCGCCATCACCGCCAAGCTGGAAGAAGCTGGCCTGCGTGTTGTTGCTTCCAGACGCGTATGGATGTCCCTGCGCGAAGCAGAAGCATTTTACGCTGTTCACAAAGAGCGTCCGTTCTTCGGCGAACTGACTGAATTCATGTCTTCCGGCCCGACTGTTGTTCAGGTTCTGGAAGGTGAAGACGCGATTGCGAAGAACCGTGAAGTCATGGGCGCAACCAACCCGGCAGAAGCTGCTGACGGCACCATTCGTAAGGAATTCGCTCTGTCCATCGGCGAAAACTCCGTTCACGGTTCCGACGCCCCGGAAACAGCGGCTGTCGAGATTGCCTTCTGGTTCTCCGGAACCGAACTCGTCGGCTGAACCGGCGCGGCGCACAAAGTCAGAATTGAGAAGCCGGTCCGGTCGGGCCGGCTTTTTCGGTTTTGAAACTCTCTCCTTATCCAACCCGTTACACATTCATACCAAAGCGCGACAGCGCGCCCCGGTTGAACCGGCCATACTGGTCTGGTCGTG
>JBCCVB010000133.1:0-19756 GCA_039195965.1 Pseudomonadota bacterium | reverse complement strand
CAACGGCGAAGGAGCAATGACATGAGCGGTACGAAACTACGGACAACCGAAGGCAACGGACGTCTCTATGACAGCGTTCTGGACACGATTGGCAATACGCCTGCAATCCGGGTGAACAACCTCGGTCCCGATGGCGTCGATATGTTTGTGAAGTTTGAGGCAGCAAACCCGGCGGGTTCGGTCAAGGATCGGCTTGCTGTCAACATCATTGAAGCGGCCGAGCGAAGCGGGGCACTCAAGCCCGGACAGACGGTTGTGGAAGCGACAAGCGGAAACACCGGGATCGGACTGGCAATGGTCTGCGCCCAAAAAGGGTATCCCCTTGTCGTTACAATGGCCGACAGTTTTTCGGTCGAAAGACGCAAGCTGATGCGCATGCTTGGGGCAAAGGTCGTCCTGACACCGCGCGCTGAAAAGGGGTTCGGCATGTACCGCAAGGCTGTCGAACTTGCCGAAGCCCATGGCTGGCTGCTGGCGCGGCAGTTTGAAACGGAAGCCAATGCGGAGATCCACGAAGCGACGACTGCGCGCGAAATCATCAACGATTTTGCAGGGCGGCGGCTGGACTATTTCGTTACGGGTTATGGTACCGGCGGGACCCTTACCGGTGTGGGGCGGGTTCTGCGCAGGGAAAGACCCGAGACGAAGATCGTTCTGTCGGAACCTGCCAATGCTCAACTGCTGGGCAGCGGCCACGTTCAGGAGCGCACGGCTGACGGTGCGCCAGCGGCAAGTCATCCTGCATTTGAACCTCATCCCATTCAGGGCTGGACGCCCGATTTCATTCCGGCAGTACTGCAGGAGGCGGTCGACAACAGCTACTACGACGAGCTTACTCCCGTGCCTGGCCCTGTTGGGGTCGAATGGGCGCAGAAACTTGCAAGCAAGGAGGGAATTCTGACCGGCATCTCCGGTGGCGCGAGCTTCGCGATTGCGATGCAGGTTGCTGAAAAGGCGGTTCCGGGGTCAACGATCCTGTGCATGCTGCCAGACACCGGCGAACGATACCTGTCAACGCCTATGTTCGAGGACATTCCGGAGGAGATGACCGATGAGGAAATCACCATCTCAATGTCAACGCCCGGATACCACATGGGCTGACATGTCTGACCGGTTACCAGAACTGGAGCGGGCATATACGGAAGCCGTTTCCTACAGGCTCGATCAATCGGGGCGCGATTGCGCCCCGGATCGGAGCTACCGGGAAATGCGCGAAATCTTTCGCGAACCATTGCCTGAAACCGGCTGTGAAGGGCCTGAAGTGGTCAGGTGTCTTGCAGAAAAAGGAGCGCAAGGGCTGACCGGCATGACGCATCCGAGGTTTTTCGGTTGGGTGCTTGGTGGCTCGGCTCCGGTTGGGGTGGCAGCCGACTGGCTGGTCAGCGCCTGGGGGCAGAATGCTGCCTTTCATGCCTCGTCGCCAACGGCTGCCGCTGTAGAGGAAATCGCGGGGGAGTGGCTCCTTGATATTCTTGAGTTGCCACGCGACGCGGCGATCGGTTTTGTAACCGGTGGAACGGTCGGCAATTTCACCGCACTGGCGGCGGCCAGAGGTGCCGTGTTGAAGAGACACGGATGGAACGCTGATCGCGACGGATTGTTCGGGGCTCCGCCGGTCAGGATTTTCGTCGGAGATGACGCGCACACATCGGTCTTTTCCGTACTTGGTTATCTGGGTTTTGGCCGCGAGCGGGTTTGCCGTATCGCTACGGACCGGGAAGGACGGATGGACGTCGCCGATCTTGAGAAGAAGATCGCGGCTTCAAACGTTCCAGGTATCGTCATCGTGCAAGCAGGCCAAATCAATACCGGTGCCTTCGACCCGTTTGGTCAACTGATCGAGGTGGCCCGCAATGCCGGAGCCTGGGTGCATGTCGATGGGGCATTCGGGATGTGGTCGAGAGCTCATCCAGCCTATCGCTATCTGACCGATGGAGTTGAAGACGCCGATTCCTGGTCTGTCGATGGTCACAAGTGGCTGCAGACACCGTTCGACAGTGGCTATGCAATTGTTCGGGACGGTACCGCCCTTGAAACCGCGATGGGAATAGACGCCAGTTATCTTCCAACTCGTCATGAAGGAGACCGGATACCAGCATTCCTTGTACCCGAACTTTCACGCCGAGCGCGTGGAATCCCGACATGGGCAATGCTCAAACATCTCGGGCGGGAAGGTGTGCGCGAATTGGTGGGCCGTCACTGCAGCGTGGCAAGGCAGATCGCCGGTCGTCTTGAACAGGTCAAAGGTATCCGCATTCTCAACGATGTGGTGCTCAATCAGGTCGTTGTTGCTTTTGGAGATCCAGAGTTGCCGGCGGATATCCGTCAGGAGATGACGACGGAAGTCATTGAAAGACTTCGGGAAGGCGGAACGATGTTCGTTTCCGGCGGACGCTGGCGGGGCGAATGGATCATGCGGGTGTCCGTAATTTGCAACGCGACCCAACAGGCTGATGCCGATCCTGTCGCTGACGTGATAGAATCCGTTTGGGCAGACCTAGCTGAAGCCAGGGGCTTGTGACCTGAGGAGGTCACCATGACTGATGGAAAAGCTGACAGGCAACTCGTCGCCATCATGGTGGTCGACGTTGTCGGGTACTCCCGCCTCATGGGCGATAATGAAGAGCATACGCTGGACGTTCTCAAACGGCTGCGACGCAATATTGTCGGGCCTCAACTGGCTGCTTACCGTGGCCGGATTGTCAAGTTGATGGGGGATGGTGCCATCATCCTGTTTTCCAGCGTCGTGGATGCCGTCAACGCGGCAGTTTGCATACAGGAGGCCATGGATCGCTTCGAATGCGGTGATGCCGACCAGCCGATGCGCCTTCGGATCGGGCTGAACCTTTGCGATGTCATTCGGGAAGGCTCGGACATCTACGGTGACGGCGTCAATATCACGGCGCGTCTTCAGGAAATCTGCCGGCCGGGCGGCATCGTGCTGAGTGCCAGCGCCTATGAGCAGGTAAGGGGCAAGATCGGCAAGGCCTTTTCGGACGAAGGCTTGCGCGACTTGAAGAATATCTCGCAGCCGGTCCATGTTTATCAGTGGCCTGCAGAAGTGCAGACCGGCGTGGGCGCGAAATCGGTCTCCTCGAGCTTTCCGAGTTTGCCCGACAAGCCGTCGATCGCAGTTCTTCCGTTCGACAACATGTCGAAGGATCCGGAGCAGGCCTATTTTGCAGATGGTGTAGTTGAAGCCCTGACCGCTGCATTGTCGCGAATTCGCTCCTTCTTTGTGATCGCTCGCAATTCAGCTTTTGAATACAAGGGAACCCCAAAGAATGTCGGCCAGATCGGCCGTGAACTTGGTGTTGCCTATCTGATCGAAGGATCGGTTCAACGGGCTCCGGGCAAGCTGCGTATCACTGTTCAGCTGATTGAAACGCACACAGGCGCTCATTTGTGGGCCGAACGCTATGACGGCAGCGACGATGACATTTTCGATCTTCAGGACAGGATCACGGAGCAAGTGGCCGGAGCGATCCACCCTTCCATCCAGAAAGCGGAAATTGAACGTATCAGTCGTAAGCGCCCTGAGGATCTTGGAGCCTATGACTACACTATGCGGGCGATGCGCCATGTGTGGAAACTGGACAAGGAGCAAACCGGGCAGGCAATCGAGCTATTGAACAAGGCTATTGAGATTGACGGCGACTATCCGCTGGCTCTGGCTCTGGTCGCATGGTGCTGGGCGCAGCGCTCGGTCTACAACTGGGTGGACGATATCGCAGAAGCGAAGGTACGCTCACTTGGTTACGCGGAGCGTGCAGCCAGCTTGTCGTCGGACGACCCGCTTATTCTGGCTGTCCTGGGAGCCGCTCATACCTTTGCCCGCAATTTCGGTGCTGCGCGCGTTCTGTTGGAACGAGCGATCTCACTGGACGAAAATGCCGCCTGGGCGCACAGCAGACTGGGTTGGCTCGAAGTCTATTCGGACCGGCCGGAACAGGCGATCCCTTATTTCGAGCGCGCCATCAGACTCAGTCCGATGGATCCGATGAACTTCAACAACTATGTGGGCATGGGGAGTGCGCACCAGGTCATGGAAGACTACGGCCGTGCTGCCGATCTCTACAGCAAGGCCATAACCGAGCGCCCTACGGCCTATTGGCTGCATCGTAATCTGGCGCCGGTCCTTCTGGCTGCGGGCAGAAAGTCGGAAGCCGAGGCCTCTGCCAGAGTTCTCGTTGCCGAATATCCGGACTTCACGATTTCGCAGTTCAAGCAGGCAATGGTTTTTTCAGACGAAGCCATGGAGCGGCTTGCCGTCTTCCTGCGCCAACTCGGGTTTCGGGAGGAGTAGTTGAGGTTCAGCCCTACTGCTTCAGTTCAGTTTGCCTGCAATGTCGCCAGGAAGGCTTCTGCGGACTGGCGGTATTCCGACTTGTTTGTGTCACTCATTCTGTCCCAGGTGCGATAGACTTGGGTCAGGCGCGGATTGCCGCGCAGCTTGCTTTTGTTGCGGATAAGAAAGTCCCAGTAAAGCGCGTTGAAAGGACAGGCGCTTTCGCCGGTTTTCTGTTTCACGTCATACCGGCACCCCGGGCAATAGTTTGACATCTTGTTGATGTAATTGCCGCTGGCAGCGTAGGGCTTGGATCCCAGCAGGCCCCCATCTGCAAACTGACTCATGCCGATGACGTTGGGTGCCTCTACCCACTCATAGGCGTCCGCGTAGACGGCCAGGTACCATTCATGCACTTCGTGGGGATTGATGCCTGCCAGCATGGCGAAGTTGCCTGTCACCATCAGGCGCTGAATGTGATGGGCATAAGCTTCGTTTGCTGTCTGACCGATCGCGGCGGACATGCAGGCCATTTCCGTTTCGCCCGTCCAGTAAAAACCGGGCAGGGGGCGCCCCGCTTCAAAGAAGTTTGCGCAGATGTAATCGGGCATATGCAGCCAATAAATGCCGCGCACATACTCGCGCCAACCTATGATCTGGCGGATAAAACCTTCAGCGGCATTGAGGGGCGCGTGACCATCGTAAAAGGCTTTTTCGACACGTCGGCACACCTCAAGAGGGGTTAACAGTCCGACATTGATGTAAAGTGCCAGGACCGAGTGATAGAGAAACGGTTCGCCATCCAGCATGGCATCCTGGTAGGTGCCGAAATCCGGCAGGGCCTGGTCCACGAAAATATCCAGTGCTTCAAGCGCCTGGGTGCGCGTCACGGCGAACCGGAACGGGTACAAGTTGCCAAAGTTGCCCGAGAAACGTTCTTCGACCAGCCTGAGGACTTCAGTCGTGATTTTGTCAGGCTTGTATTCCGGTGGACGGGGCATGAACAGATTTGCTTTGGCCGGCTTCCGGTTGTCCGCATCGAAGTTCCAGCGCCCGCCTTCCGGATCGGGGCCGTTCATCAGAAGCCCGGTCTTTCGCCGGACTTCCCGGTAGAAATACTCCATCCGCAACTGTTTTCTGTTCGTTGCCCAATCGCGGAATTCCCGGTGGCTTACAATGAAACGATCATCGTTCAGAATTTGGAGGTTCGCGCCCGTTTGCTCCGCCCAATCTACGAGGGTCCGTTTCAGCCGATATTCGCCGGGCTCAGTCATCAGAATACGGGAAGCCGCATAGTGGTCGAGGTGGCGTTCGATTTCCCCTTCCAGGGTTCCTGAGTTTTCCGGATCGTCGAAGCGAATGTAGCGTACCCGCCAACCCGCCTTTTCTAGCTCGTCCGCAAAATGGCGCATGGCGGAAAAAACGAAGGCAATCTTCTTTTTATGATGCGGTACGTAAGTCGCCTCCTCGGCGACTTCAGCCAAAAGCACAATGTCTGTGGCCGGGTCTCCTGCACGGAGTGAAGGCATGTCTCGCGAGAGCTGGTCCCCCAGAAGGAGGATCAATTGGTGTGGCGATGTTTCGCCCAAATGTGCGTCCATACGTCAAAACAGTAGGCCGCCATGCCATCGGAACAAGGTCGTCTGGAGAAAGAATGCCATCGTTTCTTCTCCAAAAACCGACTTCGCACAACAGGTGTTGGTTGGTGAACCGCATTGGGTTCACAATCGGAAATACCCAAGGCTGATAGCTTCGTTGAACCGGGGTGGTGCACTGGACACATTCCCGCAACCTTCCTATGTCTTTGCCATGACCGTGCGTGTACAGCAGACTTCAAATGACTACGGGATCCTTGTTGAACCGCTTTCCGGATTGGTGACCGCATGGCGGGGGGAGCACCTTCTGGCAAAATCGACCAATGCCCGGGTCATGTACGAGACCAGGCTGCCGCCGGTCGTCTACTTCCCTCAATCTGACGTACTTGCAGACTTGGAGCCGGCCCCCGGCTACAACACTTTTTGTCCTTTCAAGGGGACTGCCACCTACCACCATGTGGGGATCGGCGGTGAGACAATTCAGAACGGTGCCTGGTGCTACCTCAATGCTTTGCCCGAAGGGCAGGCGGTTGATGGTCATGTGGCCTTCATGCCCGAGGCGGTCACGCGTATCGAGCATGAAGGAGCTGCCATCGAACGACCTCCCATCGGCAACATTACCGGGCCGACGGTCAACTGGCTTTTGCGTGAGGCCTGGCTTTCAAAGACACCGGAAGAGCTGACGGCATCACTGGGCCGGAAACTGGTCGAGGACGGTATTGCCGTTAGTCGCATCAGCATTCTGATCTGGTCGCTGCATCCGATGATTGCCGGCCGCAATTACATCTGGACGCGCGAAGACAACGAAGTGAAGAGCTACGCCCCGTCTTATGAAAATCTCGAAAGTGCAGCTTTCCGGCAAAGCCCGTTGCAACACGTTGCAGATGGTCTGGGAGGCGTGCGGCAAAAGCTGGATACCAACCCGGATGAGTTCAATTTCCCGATCATGGAGGACTTGAAGCAACAAGGCGTAACCGATTACGTGGCTATGCCGTTGCCGTTCTCGGGGGGCAGGATCAATGTCATGACGCTGGCATCTGATCATCCCAAAGGGTTCACCACAGCCAATCTGGGGCTGATTTTCGAGTGTTCGGCGCTGATCAGCCGGTTGTTCGAGGTTTTTGCGCTCACTTCCAACGCAACGTCTCTGCTCGAAACCTACCTCGGCAAGCGCACCGGCGCTCGTGTGCTTGGTGGCGAAATACGGCGCGGTGATGGGGATGTCATTGATGCAGCCATCCTTTTCTGTGACCTCAGACATTCCACGCGGCTGGAAACGGAGTTGGGCCGGGAGGCCTATGTCGGGTTGTTGAATCGGTTTTTCGAGACGACGACGGATATCGTCAATGCCCGCGATGGCGAAGTGCCGAAATTTATCGGTGATGCCATCCTGGCCATTTTTCCGGCCAGTGCCGGACATGATCATGCCTGCCGTCAGGCGGTTGCGAGCGCCGCTGAAATCGTTCGTGCACTGGCAGAGCCGGAAACCAAGGATAGCGGAATGGCGATGGATTGCGCTATCGGTATCGCCTATGGCGACGTAACCTACGGCAATGTCGGGTCAAAGGAACGGTTGGATTTCACGGTGATCGGCAGCGCCGCGAACATCGCAGCCAGACTTGGAGATCATGGCAAGGTCAAAGGGCACGCGATCGTTGCATCTGACGACGTAACAAAGGCAGCCGGTTACCCGCATCTTCATCTGGGGAGGGTGGATCTCCACAATGTTGCTGAGCCGGTCGAGGCAAATGCAATCTCATCCGGAGATGCCTGAGCGATTACCGCAACGCGTTTTCACCTGCAAAGCCGCCGACAGGCTGGTTTCTCACGAGGATAACGAGCCCGTTCTTGCTGGGTTCGGCATCCTGGTGTGCGACCCCGCCATAATTGGCGCAAAGTTCTTCAGCGCTCTTGCTGTGTGCAGGGGTGAACATTGTTATGGCTTCGCAATCTACCCGGCGCAGCTCACGATCAGTGGTGGGGCTTCCGGACAATGAAATGCCGAGCCCGGCAATTGCCAGTGCGAAAACAGAGGTGGTAACGACTGCATACTTGTTCATAGTCCCCGGTCCCATTTCCAGGCCCATTGCTTGTCGAGGCCTTGCGATATGGTCGGAGAATGGCGGAACGCACCTGTACTCACTCTGAAATCCGCATTCACCTTGCGTTCAGTTTAGTTGATTCGGTGGATTTAATCGAATTGAGGCTCAATTGGGGCATAGGTGTGATCTTAAGTGAAGGCATCTATCGGTTGTGATGCGGTTGCGTCACCGGATTGAGGCAATACCTGAGTAAGTGCGGGTTGACTGTCGCTTTTCCTCCTTGTAGTCCGGTCTACGGTCAGCAGATACCAGCTCCCCGCATGTGGCAACGCCAGGTGAACTCTGCACATCTTTTTTCGTCTCTGGCATTGCCGGAAGACGGCAACGCGGGGCCCGTCACACATCCGGCATGACAACGGACGTTTCATGTCAAATCTGGACACTCATGCATCTGAACGATTGGATGCAGACCACCTTCGTCATTCATGTAAGCAGCAGGAAAGTCGGCTCTCTGAGTTTCTGGACAAGGTCTGGAATTCAGGCGAGCTCGAACCTATCGATCAGCTGGTTCATTCCTCTTACACCATACATCACGATCCGGGCGATCCCTGGGAAGGGCAGACGCTGACACGAGAAGGATTGAAAGACCGGGTCAGCAGATCACGGACACCATTTCCCGACCAGGCATTCGACATTCAGGACATGATCAGCGCTCGCAACCGGACGGCAATCACCTGGATATGGCGTGGCACGCACAAGCAGGACTTCGGTCACTTCAGGGCGAGCGGACAATTGCTGACCATGAGTGGTGCAACCTTCTATTATTTCCAGGAAGGGCTCTTGTGCGGGCATTGGCAGATGGTTGACCGGCTGTCCATTTATCAGCAGCTGATGGTTGCCGCGGGACCAAGCGCTCAGTGAATGCAAAAACAAAAAGGGGCGGAAAATCCGCCCCTTACTGCTGAAACTTCAGATTTTGAATCGCGTTTAGGCAGACTGCTGTGCAGTCTCGATGCCTTTGTCCGCCAGAAGACCCTGCAATTCCTGATTCTGGAACATTTCGCGGATGATGTCGCAGCCGCCGACGAACTCTCCCTTCACGTACAGCTGAGGAATGGTCGGCCAGTTGGTGAACTCCTTGATGCCAGTACGCAGGTCATCGTCTTCCAGGACATTGATCCCTTTGTACGGGGCGCCGACATAATCGAGGATTTGTACGACTTGTCCGGAAAAACCGCATTGCGGAAAATTCGGGGTGCCCTTCATGAACAGCACCACGTCGTTGCTGTCGACTTCGTTCTTAATCCAATCCTGGATGCTCATGTTATTATGTCCTTTGTCTCGTGCCGCCTATCTGGCGAAGACTGGCGGAGGAATCAAGTGCTCACGCCTCCAGCGCGGCAATCTGTCAAACCGGTGCGATCCTCAGTCCGGAGCCTTGGTCTGAAGAGCGAGAGCATGAAGTTCGCCACCCATGTTTCCCTTCAGAGCCTCGTAAACCATCTGATGCTGCTGTACGCGGCTCTTGCCCCGAAAGGATTCGGAAACAACGTTTGCCGCGTAGTGGTCTCCGTCGCCAGCCAAATCCCGGATCTCGACCTGAGCATCGGGCAGTGCCTCTTTGATCAGGGTTTCGATCTCGTTTGCGTTCATCGGCATGGTACGTCAGTCCTTCGTTCTTAAGTTCCTGAGAGCAAACCGTCTTAAGCGGTTGCCATATAGTTCGGGAACCAATCTTCGTGCGCTTTTTTCAAGTTTGCAACGGATATGGTGAGGATGCCTTCAACAGTCAAATCTTCACCGCCTGTGGTGCCGATCTGTTGAACGTCGATTCCGGCGTCCAGAATGTCTTCCAAAACGGCCTCCACACGCTCTGCAGCAACCGTAAGGACATAGCGGCCCTGGTCTTCGCCGAAGAGCGCAGCATGGGCCGGGCCGGTTACTTTCACAGTCGCGCCAATGCCGCTGGAAATGGCCATTTCCGCCAGTGCAACACCGAGGCCGCCGGACGAAACGTCGTGGACACCCGTCACCCGTTCAGCACCGATCATCTGGCGGACAATATTGCCGCGCCGCTTTTCGGCTGCCAGGTCAACGGGAGGGGGAGCGCCTTCTTCGCGGCCAAGAATGTCGACGAGGTATTGTGAAGCGCCGAGATGAGTGCCGTATCCGCCGATCAGGAGAATCGCATCGCCTTCCTGAGCGAAGGCAGCTCCGGCACGGACTGTCACGTCCGGCAGAAGACCGACGCCGCCGATGGCCGGGGTTGGCAAGATGGCTTCCCCATGGGTCTCGTTATAAAGAGACACGTTGCCAGAGACGATCGGGAACTCAAGCTCGCGACAGGCTTCGCCGATTCCCTTGATGCAGCCGACGAACTGACCCATGATTTCCGGCTTTTCCGGATTGCCGAAGTTGAGGTTGTCAGTTGCGGCCAGCGGCTCGGAGCCGACAGCAGTCAGATTGCGCCAGACTTCCGCTACAGCCTGCTTACCGCCCTCGAACGGGTCGGCTTCGCAGTAGCGCGGCGTAACGTCGACCGAAAAGGCGAGGCCCTTTCGCTTACCCTCCACCCGGATAACACCGGCATCGCCACCAGGTGTTGCAGCCGAGTTGCCCTGAATCAATGTGTCGTATTGCTCATAAACCCAGCGGCGGGAAGAGCCGTTTGCGTTGCCGACGAGCGTCCTAAGGGCTTCGGCATAATCCGCCGGTTCCTCGATGTCGCTTGCCAGAAGAAGTTCAAGCTTCTTCGGCTCGACCCAGGGTCGGTCATATTCCGGTGCTTCATCGCCGAGTTTCTTGATCGGCAGATCGGCAACCACGTCACCCTGATGCTTGACGACAAAGCGCAGCGTGTCGGTGGTGACGCCGACAATTGCAAAGTCCAGTCCCCACTTCTTGAAGATGGCTTCTGCTTCGTGTTCCTTTTCAGGGCGCAGCACCATCAGCATGCGTTCCTGGCTTTCGGAGAGCATCATCTCGTATGCGCTCATCATCTCTTCGCGTACCGGCACCTTGTCGAGGTCCAGCTCGATGCCGAGGTCACCTTTGGCACCCATTTCAACCGCCGAGCACGTGAGACCCGCAGCGCCCATATCCTGAATGGCAATAACCGCACCGGTTTCCATCAGTTCCAGACATGCTTCCAGGAGACATTTTTCGGTAAATGGATCACCGACCTGAACTGTGGGCCGCTTTTCCTCGATCGTATCGTCGAACTCCGCAGATGCCATGGTCGCGCCACCGACGCCGTCGCGGCCGGTCTTGGCACCGAGATAAACGACCGGAAGGCCGACACCCTTTGCTTCGGACAGGAAAATCGCATCGGACTTAGCCAGACCGGCAGCAAAGGCGTTAACCAGGCAGTTGCCGTTGTAGCGCGCATGAAACTCGACTTCACCGCCGACGGTCGGAACGCCGAAAGAGTTGCCGTAACCGCCGACACCGGAAACCACACCGGAAACCAGGTGTTTTGTGCGCGGATGATCCGGCTCACCGAACCGGAGGGCATTCATGGCAGCGACCGGGCGTGCACCCATGGTGAAGACATCGCGCAAGATACCGCCGACGCCTGTCGCCGCGCCCTGATAGGGTTCGATATAGGAGGGGTGGTTGTGGCTCTCCATCTTGAAGACAACAGCCTGTCCGTCGCCAATGTCCACGACACCAGCGTTTTCGCCAGGGCCCTGCAGAACGCGCGGTCCTTTGGTCGGCAATGTCTTCAACCACATTTTGGAAGACTTGTAAGAGCAGTGCTCGTTCCACATGGCAGAGAATATGCCGAGCTCGGTGAAGGTCGGCTCCTGGCCGATCAGTTCCAGAATGCGCTCATACTCATCCGGCTTCAGACCGTGAGAAGCAATCAGGTCGGGCGTGATCTTGATGTCGTTCGGGATCATGACGTTCCAGTATTTTAGGGCCGCTGTGGCTGAGCCGCGCGGACGCGGGCAGGCAATGATGCCGCCGTTTAACAGATTGTCTTCGAAATGGGGAGAGTTCTGACAAAACTTTGTGGATTGACTTCGATATTGACAGTCTAGCTGTCAATCGTAAAATGACAGTTAGGCTGTCAAAATGAACTCGAAGTGACAACTGGAGTTGGAATGGATCCTGAAAACCTGAAGGAGTTGATCGCAGAGGTTCGCACGACGTTCCGGCTCCATGCCGGGATTTCCGATGCGATGCTCGAAGAGCGCGGGCTGACGGCATCCTTACGGGCCATTCTGGAATTCATCGCAGAAAACGGCCCAAGCACGGTACCGCAAATGGCAGCCGCCAAAACCATGAAGCGGCAATCCATCCAGGCGTTCGTGGACAAGTTGCTGGCAATGGGATTGGTCGAAGCCACTTCCAACCCAGCCCACAAAAGGTCTGTCCTGATCACTCTTACCGAAAATGGGGCAACAAGCATTCGCATGATTCTCGCCGAAGAAATGGAGCTGCTGGGGCAGGTCGCATCAGGATGGACTGGAGGGGACGTCGGACGCGCCAGTCAAACACTCAAGGAATTTCGTCTTCAGTTGGCCGGTTTGGGGAGAGGCAACACTGAAACAGAGTGAGAAACACAGTCCTGATCATCTTTCGACGTGCTTGTGGTTTTCTGCATCGCGTCTGGTTGCCAGGCTGCCAGACAAACGTGGATAATCGGGCTTGATCACTCCGCGCAGATGATCGCAATGGCCGCCAGACGTCACGCTGCGGCGATCGACACGGGTCGTTTACAGCTCCGACATGCTGAGCTGTGCGATCTGGAGAAAGACCTTCTTTTCGATGCCATCTTCAGCTGCAACCTGATGCAGTTTGTCAAAGACCGGAAGGGCACACTGATACTTGCCTCAGGACACATGAAAGCAGGTGGGGTGTTTGCGACGACCTATCAGCCGCGTTGTCAATGTGCGACGGTGGAGGAGGGGCGACGCTGGATTGGTCAGTTTGCCGAGGATCTTTGACGGGAAGGTTTTCGTGACGTGGATGTGCATGAGAAGCAGTTTGGCAATATGCCTGCGTTTTTCGCTTTGGCGGCGAGGTAGAAGTTAAGCGAACCGCTCAGTTCGCCGCCTGTCAATTTTCCCGTGAATTACGCCATTGATCCGTATGTGACCCAGTCGGGTTCGTGGAGCAATTCCTTCAATGAATAGGAAGTAGGTCAGATCTTGAAGCCAATTCGTTGATTGACCTTTCAATTTCAGTTTGTCCGACTTTCCGTTGCAAGTCTGTGCGTATGGAGAACTGCGTTTCTTATCGCTTCAGTGGCTGAGACTGCCGTGGCCCGATCTAAATACTCAAATCAGGCAGCAGCGGCGGCAATGGTCATGATCGCCAAAGTCACCGCGGGAAGGGCTGCGATTGAATATATTGTTCCCAACATAGGTCTATCCTTTCGGGTTTCGACGTAAAATATGTGGTGAACAAAATGTAAATTGCGCGTGATGGATATCACAAAAGTGTGGGAAGATTTATTTCGAAGTCAAAAGTAAATTTAGTCTCGTTGAAAGTATATTCTTCCCTGCAGTGTGGAGCGCTCGTTCAAAATGAGAGCGCGATCTTTCCTGGTCTAGACTAAGCGATTGTGTTTACGGGGACGAAAAGGGAGGTGCCCCCAGACACCTCAGTCCTTTTTTCCGGTTGTAGCTTTCCCGGTTGTATGCTCCGAACAAGGAGCCAAATGCCAGGTTTCCGGTACCTGATCCAAGTATTTTTATAGGTGCGGACCCAATCACTTGGGAGATTTTTTCTGTCGATTGCTTCGGAAGGTAAAGGCTATAAGTGCCTGAAATTCTTTGCGTTCAATCAGAAAACGAGAGCCACAAGTATGACAATAATCACCAATAGGATGATCGGCAGGGCCGCGATGGAATAATAAGTTCCAAACATAGGACTTTCCTCCGGCTTTCCGCCCAACTTATATGGGTTGTAACCCGCTTAAATTGTGTGATGGAAATCACTGATGTACCGGAAGAATTATTTTTAGGGCAAAAGTAATGTTGGGCAATTGTTTGAATTAACTAGGAGTGATCTTGCCCATTTGTATTTTTCAGGAGGGTTGATCTACTCAATCACCTGATATGTGACAGCCAGTAGGTCCAGGGTCGCGGATAATCGGTCAAGCGACACGTTCTCCACTCCAACCAATCTGACTATCCGGTCGAGCCGGCATCAACTTCATTCAAAACTGTCGTAGCCTGCTCCGCTGTCATCGAGCAGATTACGCAGTATCTGCAGGCCCTTGGCGGCTTCCTCACGCGTGTGAGGATTGGTGATGCCTATGCGCACACGATGGTAGACCTTGCCTGAACGACCGGACTTGAACTCGTCCTCATCGTCGATCAACACGTTGGAGGTTGCCGCCGCAGCCTTGAATGTGCCGGAAAGCCAGGGTTCGGGAACTTTCAACCACAGGAAGGGGGCATCCGGTGCGGACACCAGATCAAAGTGTCCGAGATACTGCTGCACAAGTTCGTGTCGCGCGGTGATTTCAGCCAGAACATTTTTGCGGAACGTATCCGCCGCACCGGAAAGAACAAGGCGTGCCGAAAGCTCCGACAGCAGAAAGGAAATGCCGCCGGTGAGCATCTTGTGAGCGGTGTAGATCCGTTGGGCGTGAGATATCGGACTGGAAACCCATCCGCCACGAACGCCGGCGGTGACCGCTTTGGAAAGCGAACCGACGTGAAAGGTTCTTTCGGGAGCCAGGGCCGCGAAGGGCAGCACATCCGTGTTGCGTAGGGAGCCGTAGACTTCGTCCTCGATGATCCAGAGATTGTATTGGCGGGCAATGGTGACAATTTGTTCGCGCCGGTCAGCCCCCATGGTCCCCGTGGTCGGGTTGTGCATGGTCGGCATCAGGAACAGGACCTTCGGGTGTTTCTGAGCACAGATCCGGGCGAGGTCCTCGGGCAGGGGGCCCTGGTCGTCGCTTGCGACTTGAACGGGGCGGCGGCCTGACAGAGATGCGCCGCGCGCAATCGAGCTGTAGGTCAAATCCTCAAAGGCGATCTGGTCTCCGGGCGCGGTTGTGGCGGCAATTGCGGCCATGATTGCCGCCTGTGCACCCGTTGTCGGCACAATACTGCCGGCGGACGGTTCCCAGTTCTCTCTGGATAGCCAGATTTTTCCGGCCTCGCGCCAGTTCTCCGGTACGGAACGGGTGTAGCTGGCGATCTCGTGCGGGGCGTCGCGGGTAATCTGCGCCGTCAGGTCACGGATGGCCTCAGCCTGGCCGATTTCCGGGGCTGAAGTGCTGTCAAATCGAATAGATTCAGGAGCCGGTACAGTGATCCTTGTTCCGGAAAAGGCAATGTCCTTCGGGGTTGCCATGGCCCCTTGGACCCAGGATGTCATCTGCGGAGCCGGTTGTTGTGCACTATTGCCATCTCCCGAAACCGGATCGAGATCGGGTTTCGTGTTTTCAAGCAGGGCAGGAGCAACCGGGCTGCCCAGCACATAAGTGCCGCGCCCGACCTCTCCGCTCACCAGGCCGCGTTGCCTCACAACCGCATAAGCCCGACCGATGGTGCCGACCGTCACGCCGAGGTCATAGGCGAGATCGCGCTGCGGAGGCAATTTTGCACCAGTCGCGAGAGCGCCGATCGCGATGTCTTCCGCGATCTTGTCGGCCAGACGAATGTAGAGAGGACCTTGTCCTTCGGGTATCTCAGGGTGCCAATTTGTCATGGTGACAATTTTCTATATTGCATCCGTGAAGGAGTCAATTCATATGATTGTAGCGCAACAATGCATCCAATCTTGAAATTGTAACCCTTGAGAGGTGCGAATATGAGCACAATGGAGACAATGCTCCACCATTCCGTACCGCAATTGCGGGGACCACACTACGTCACGAAGCTGCTATGGCGGCGAATGATGTCCTGGTTGCAGGTATCACAGACGCGCAAGCAGTTGCGCGACCTGACGGATGCGGAGTTGGAAGATCTGAACCTGACGCGAGAAGCTGCGCTGGAAGAGGCGCGCAGACCGTTTTGGGACACCAAGCTGACGCATCGCAGCTGGACCTGAGGTTTTGGCTGTCCGACTTTGCCGCTGAGAACGGCGATCTCAGCGGATCCGCGAACTTTACGACGAATAGGGTACGGGCTGATATCCGGGGACCTCGCCCAATATCAAAGTTCCGGGCTTCAGGTTTCGTACCCTTTTCGAGATGCCGGACACAATGCAGCCCGTGTCCGGCATCTCTTTTTTGATCCCGGGACGCCGAAGGGGTGGTGTCCGGGTCAAAATATGCTCTGGGCTCTTGTCCTCAGACTGCGCCGGTATATTCGCCGCGAGCGGGATAATCGTTCTTTTGAACGAAATCGAGCGCACCGATCATTTCCTGGAAATGCGGGCGAACGAACGGCATGGTCTGCACGGAAGCGAAGTAGAGTGTGCCATCCGGACGGACCAGGAATACACCCGGCTCGGAGAAGAGAGCCGGTTCCTCGATGCCGATGGACGTGGTTCCGCGGCTGGTCGAGATGTAGAGACCCCATTCCTTGGCGACGGAAAGCGGCAGGCCGTAACCGAAGCGCAGACCTTCATGACCTACTTTGTCGGCCATTTGCTGTGTGCGATCCTGGTCGTCGGAGGAGATGGCAATGGTCTTGACGCCTTTTTCAGCGAAATCGGCGGTCAGACGGCCAAGCTCTTTCAGGTAGGTGGCGCAAATCGGGCAGTGGAGGCCACGATAAAAGACAACAAGCGTCGCGAATTCCGCACCATCCTTGGCAAGGTCGAACGTTCCGGAAGACAGGGTTTCTACAGTCAGACCGGGGACAGATTGACGTGGGACAAGCATCGTTTTCCTCATTCACTAGGCGCAAGGATACATATTTCCTTGCATGTGACTCTAAGATAGTGAACGTTGGAAGAGGAAATGTACTAAAAAGATGATCAGGAGTACGGAAGTGTCTGTTCCATATCGGGTGTCCTTCAACGGAAAACTGGATCGGCTTTCTTCCCTGATCGACCGGTTGCGGGTCCAGGTGGAAAATGCACGATCCAAGGACACAGATCCGGATATGGCGAACCTGCAGGTGCTGACCGACACATCCGGTGCAATGCGTCTGGTCTTCTGCCCGCTCGACGCAAACCTGATAGATGCCAGAGCAGAGCTGAAGCCACGGATGGATGAAACCGCGCTTGTAGCGGCGCGTATCACGATTTCAGGTGTCGGAAAGCAGCTGATCAACGCTCTGCCTGAATGTATCTCGGTTCAGCTGGCCGAAGAGCCCTACCTGACAGCTGTCGTCATGCCCTTGATTGAAGAAGTGACGCTGCCGCGTTGCGGCGGTCAGGCAGCTTTCCAGAGGCTTTGCGAAGTGGTGGTCATCCGGCTGCTTCGTCATGCGATGGAGCAGGGCAAGGCAGATACAGGGCTGTTGAATGGCTTGGCGCATCCGCGTATTGCCGCTGCACTCGTGGCGATACACGAAGCTCCGGGTGAAATCTGGACGCTGGAAAAACTGGCGGATACGGCGGGCATGTCTCGCACCCAGTTTGCGGTAACTTTCAAAGAGCTCGTCGGTGCCACCCCGATGGGTTACCTGTCCAATTGGCGGCTGGACATCGCGCGAGCGGAGCTGGAGGCCGGCAGACAGGTCAAGTCGGTGGCCACTTTGTGCGGGTTTTCAAGTCCCGCGGCTTTTTCCAGGGCCTTTTCCAAACGCTTTGGTGCGTCGCCACGGGAGGCGAGGGCGGAGCCCGTCCGTTCTGAGCTCTAAAGCTCCGTTAAAGGTCTGCCGGATGTTGCGATCACGTTTGGATTGCAACATCCGGCAAATCGAGGCTCCATTATCGAAAACTTCGCGACAAGTGCTTTTCGAGTGCCCTATACGTAGTCAGCCTTAAACGTAGTCAGGGGCATCCAGAGTTTGGCCTGACATTTCCCCTTCTATGGCGGCAACATATGCCTTTGCCGTGTCCGCAGCGGACAGGCCGGATGAGGGATCCATTCCCATCATTTCCATGGTTTCCTTGACGAAGACCGGACTGACGGTATTCACGCGTTGGCCGCGATCCAGTTCAAGCGCGGCGGATCTTGCGAAAGACTCCAAAGCACCGTTGGCCATGCTTATGGCGACGGAGCCTGGAATTGGGGCTCGGGACAGTATTCCTGCAGTCAGTGTGAACGAACCACCGTCGCTCACATGGTCCCGGCCCAGCCGAACAAGATTGACTTGCCCCATCAACTTATTTGTCAGCGCCAGGTCATAGGCTGCGTCATCCAGTTCACTGAAGGAGGCGAAACCTGCAAGACCGGCAGTGCTGATAACAGCGTCGACCTGCCCGATCGACTTGAACATGACCTCGATTGAAGACTTTGAGCCCAGGTCAACCTGGACATCACCGTCCTTAAATCCGGCACTGATCACCTGATGCTGTGGCGAAAGAGCGCTAACGACGGCTTTGCCAATGGTTCCGGTTGCGCCAATAACGAGAATTTTCATGGGGGGTCTCCAGTTTTAATGTGTCTCGATGTGTTCGAAGGACACCTTCTTGGGCTGCCTTCTGCCGATTTTCGGCCGATCAGACGAACGAATTTGCGTACTCACCGGCAGCCCCTTCGATTGTCGGTTCACAGATAGGGTGCTATTTTGCGCAAGGTAATTAGCAACTTTTGCAAGGAGTGCTTGCGTGATTGCACAGGCATTGGAGTGGGCCGACATACCCTTTGTCCTCGCCGTCTGCGAGCAGGGAAGTCTTTCGGGTGCCGCGCGCAAGTTGGGCGTCAATCACTCAACGGTGTTTCGTCGAATTGAGGGCGTTGAGGCACGAGTTGGCGTGAAGCTGTTCGAGCGGCTCAGTCAAGGCTACGTCATGACGGCCGCGGGAGAGCACTTTTACCGCAACGCTCTTCAGCTCAGGGACGGCATGAACACCATTCAACGCGAGCTGGGCGGTCGGGACCTGCGCCTGGAAGGTCCTCTGAGGGTCACAACGACCGACTCTCTGATCTACCGATTGTCGGCTGTCGTTGTAGAGTTTCAGCAAGAATACCCAGACATCGAGCTGGATGTGATCTGTGACACCCGCCCGTTCGATCTGATGCAAAGAGATGCTGATGTCGCCCTCAGACCGACAAGCCATCCGCCCGACCACTGGCTGGGGCGCAACCTGCTTCCAATCACCTTTGCCACATATGCTCACAAGGATTACTGGCATGCGTTTCGCGAGAAACCTGCAGAAGACCAGCGCTGGGTGGTTTTGAACGACAAGCTCAATCGCACTTCCATGGGACAGATAATGGATCTGCATAGAGCCAGGGAAACGCCAGTCACCACTGCGAACACAATGATGAGTGTCTTCAACCTGGTCAGATCCGGTCTAGGTTTGGCGGTGATGCCTTGCTATGTCTGCGCTACAAGCAAGGATCTGGTTCGCATCAGGGACGCTCCTTCTCGGTTCAATTCCGAACTTTGGTTGCTGGCTCATCCCGATATGCGTCGGAACGCCAAGGTTCATGCGTTTCTTGAGTTCGCGGCGGCGAAAATCCGCGAGAGTGAAGCGGACTTCTGTTGAGAAAACTTGCGATGTGCGGTGAACGGCACAAGTACGGCGGCCACGACGTATCCAGACCGCGTATGCAGGAAGGTTGAGCTGGGGAGCTGGTTCGCCATCCAATCAGCGGAACATGTCGCCACAAGCAGCAGCAATTCGCTCGTGTCCCGGACATAATATACACTTCGAATTTAGCTGACGAAGTGTGCAAACCGATTGCCGGCCTGTCTTTGGCGATAGAGGAAACCAAAGCGATGCGACAAGCTACATGACTGCGGCTCGTTTGACGCGCAAACAGATTCTCGCAGGTGCCGTCGGTAACACGCTGGAAT
>JBCCVB010000132.1:0-19944 GCA_039195965.1 Pseudomonadota bacterium | reverse complement strand
TCTGCCGGGAAGCTGTCGGCGATCATTTTGCAAAGTGTCGTCTTCCCGGCGCCAGCCAATCCGCAAACTCCGGCAATGATTAGATCTCTGGATGCGAATTGTTTCCGAAGATAAGCAATCAACTGGTCCGGGTTTGTAGTTTGCGTCTGTGCTGAAAACATGTGTCGGTGACATGGCTCCTGGAAGGGGAATTGTGTCTGATGGTCTTGTTTGATTGAATTTCCTTTGCAAAAAAAAAGCCCGGCGGTTGCCGGGCTCTTTCGTTTCTCCAACTGACTGAAGCTTATTCGCGGTTACCGAAAAGCTGCAGCAGCATCAGGAACATGTTGATGAAGTCGAGGTAGAGACGCAGAGCGCCCATAACGGACTTCTTGGTGGCAACTTCACCGCTATCACCTTCGTAGTACATTTCCTTGATCTGCTGGGTGTCGTAGGCCGTCAGGCCGGCGAACACCAGAACACCGATCACGGAGATGGCGAACTGCAGAGCAGAAGATGCCAGGAAGATGTTCACGATCGCCGCAATGATGATGCCGATCAGGCCCATCATCAGGAACGAACCCCAACCGGACAGGTCTTTCTTGGTGGTGTAGCCGAAGATGCTAAGCGCACCGAAGGAAGCTGCGGTAATGAAGAATACGCGTGCGACTGAGGAACCGGTGTAAACCAGGAAGATCGACGACAGCGAGATGCCCATCACAGCCGAATAGACCAGGAACAGGGTACGTGCGGAGCTTGCGCTCATGGACTGAATGCGGAAAGACAGCCACATGACCATTCCAAGCGGTGCAAGCATGACAACCCATTTCAGCGGGCTGCCGTAAAGCGTCACGCCGAGCTGGGTAAGCATCTGGCCGTTGCCAAGGCTTGCTACTGCAGCGCTCTGGTCGGTTGTCGTTGCCAGCATTGAAGTTGCCAAGGCAAAGAAACCGGTCAGGGCGAGACCGATGGTCATGTAGTTGTAAACGCCCAGCATGTAGGAGCGCAGGCCTTGATCAATGCCGGCCTCGGCGCGTGTGCCGGCGACTGTGTAAGCGCCCTGAGGTTGACGGTCAAAGGTCGACATGGTCGTGTGAATCCCCTTCTAGATTGGTTTTTGCATGTAAGATCACATGCAACACAACTCCCTCAACATATGGGAAAATGCGGACTTAAGCACAAGACGAGATTTCTGAAAAAATCGTAATCTTCATGCAATTGCCCGCATTATACGTCATTATGTTTAAAAAACGGGTATTTATTTCATTGCTTTCAAGCGTGAGGCGATCTGCCGGTCGCATGTGCCACCTGGATTGCGCACGATTTCTTCAGCGGCGAAATCAAGAATTTCGGTTTCCTTGTTACGCATCTGTTCGACCGTTACGCCCGGCTTGAACCACTGAAGTACAGCGTAATCGCCTCCTGCGTCTGTCAGGAAGGCAATAGGCTTGCCACCCTCGGTGATGCCCATTCGACCGACGCGAACTTCCTCTATCGAAGTATCGCGCGACTTGCCGTCAATGGTAATTCTGTTCTTACCGACATTGAGCTTCTTGAGGGTCGAACCGGAAGTGCCTACCCAGTTGCCGAAGAAGCGCTTGCCTTTTTTCTCAACGGAGAGGCAGGAGTTTTCGAAGTTCGGAATGGAAAGGCGAACCGCGGATACCTCGATCGGTTCCTGACCTTTGGCGGCGATGGTGTATTTCATCGAGTTTTCGCCGGTGCGGTACACGCGGATCCCGACCGGGGTGTAACCGGAGTCGCCAAGCGTCCGGGTGAAGAAGTCGAATTGATTTTCATCATTCGTGCCGGCGCGGCGATAGAGCCAACGCTTCGGCAGGCCGTCTTCGAAAACAAGCCAGTCACTGACGACCAGGCCACGTGGTCCATTGGCCTCATTCAGCTGCCAGACACCGGTATGAAACGGGCTCTCGGCCTGGGCAGGAGCAGCGAACGACAAGGTTGCTACTGCAGCAAAGGCAGCCACCTTGGCAAGATTTCTCAATACAGTTTTTTGGGTAAACTTAAGCATACAACGTGCCCCTAATCCTATTTTGACCCCGACACTATTCGGATAGCCAAGAATAGGGCAGCATGCAAGTTGCGTGTGGCTGGTGCCCGACAGGAAAACTTCTGTTTTTCATGAAAGTTTTCTGACCGGTACCAGCCGAGATGTCGATTGGGGCGATCCTACAGATTTCTCAGAACCGGTGCTGGTTTTTCCCCCAGGATCCTCCATGTGCCGATCAGGCCGAAGCCGACGGTCAATATAAGCGCGACAAGGGCGGCACCGGCGGCGGTTACAGGCATGAGGACGAAGGATCCACCCATGATCTGGGTGATCACATACCAGGCGGCAATTCCCCCGGCGACGAGCGCGAATACCGCTGTGACGAGACCCAGAATGGCGTATTCCAGTCCATAGGCTAGAATCAGTCTTGGCCGGGTTGCACCAATCGTCTTGAGAATGACCGCATCATATATCCGGCTGCGATGTCCTGCTGCGAGCGCCCCTGCAAGTACAAGCACACTGGCGATCAAGGTAATGGAGCTTGCACCCCGGATCGCCCAGGCCAATTGCGCGACCAGTTCGTTCACCTGCGAAATCGCGTCCTTGACGCGAACAGAGGTGACCGTCGGGAAGGCATTGGAAACGGTCTTGAGCAAGGCCAATTCGGTTTCTGTCGGAACTTCTTTGGCCCAGCCGAGCGTCATCAGGTTGGCGTGCGGTGCGCCGGCAAATGTGTTCGGCGAGAACACCATGACGAAGTTGATCCCAAAGGACTGCCACTCGATATCGCGCAGATTGGCGATTTCCGCGGTGATCTCGCGACCAAGCACGTTGACGGTGATCTTATCGCCGATTGTCAGCCCAAGTTCCGTTGCCGACTCCAGATCGAAGGAGACCAGAGGGTTTCCGGCATAGTCCTCCGGCCACCATGTCCCTTCGGCAAGCTCGGAATTCTCAGGCAACGTCTTTTCGTAGGTTATGCCGCGATCGCCCCGCAAAACCCACTCGGACCCTTCCTGAGCCGGTTCGAATTCGTCGGAGGGAATGCCTTTCAAGCTGATGATACGCCCGCGCAACATCGGAACGCTTTGCAGTTCGGCGTCCGGCGCTTCCTGCATAAGCAAGGCTTCAAAGGCATCACGTTCATGGCTTTGAATGTCCACGAAGAAGAAACTCGGAGCCTTGTCGGAAATCGTGGCGCTGAGTTCACGGCGCAAATTCCCGTCAATGAGGGCCAACGCGACCAGAAGCGACAAGCCAAGTCCGAGGGACAAGACCACAGAAGGGGTCAGAGCTCCGGGACGATGAATGTTGGCTATGGCAAGGCGCAGTTCAGTCGAGCGGACGCTTGGCAGGCGCTTTGCCGCGAACATGATCAGGCGGGCAACTGCAACAAGCAGCACAAAGGCTCCGGCTGTCGCTCCAATATAGACAACCGCAAGGTCCTTATCGTGGGAAAGGAATATCGCGATGGAGACCAGGACAAGCACCGTGACCGCAGTTGCAAACAGGTAGCGTTTGCGTGGCAACTTGGAACCACCGGTGACGATATCGCGAAACAGTGCTGTTGGCGGCACGTCATGCGCGCGCCCGAGTGGCCACAAAGCAAAGGCGAGAGCCGTGAGCAGGCCGTAAAGCAGACCCAATCCGAGCTCGGCAGGGTAAATGCTCGCTGCCAGTTGTACCGGCAGAACACTGGAGAGGGCAGCCCCGGCTGCAAAGGGGATCATTGCTCCGAGAACCAGACCGATGAAAATGCCAATCAGTGCAATGATCAGCATCTGCACCAGATAGATCTTGAAAACGAAACCACCCGTGGAGCCCAGGCACTTGAAGCTGGCAATGACTTCCCGCTTGGTTTCCAGGTAGGAACGTACGGCATTGGCAACCCCAACACCGCCGACAACAAGTGCCGTCAGACCAACAAGGGTCAGGAACTGTGCGAACCGGTCGATGCTGCGTTGCAGCCCCGGAGAGGCGTTGGCGCGCGAACGAACCCGCCAGCCGGCCTCCGGTTCGGCTGCCTTGGCGCGTTCCACAACGCTTTCCAGATCCTGGACGTCCGGCGCAGGGGACATGCGCACTCGGTAGTGCCAACGTACGAGGCTGCCGGGTTGAACAAGACCGGTGTCAGGGATCACAGCGTCGGAGATCATCAAGCGGGGACCGAAGTCCATGCCACCGGCCAGTTTGTCGGGCTCTCCTTCAATAACGTCGGTAATACGCACTGTCGTGCGTCCGAGAGCCAGTTGGTCGCCAACCTTGACATCGAGGCGGGCCAACAGGGCCAGATCAGCAACTGCGCCCCATATTCCGTCCTTCGATGCCAATGCTTCGTCCAGAGACTGGCCTGAGGCCAAGTCCAGATTTCCGTAAAGAGGATAAGCGTTGTCGACCGCTTTCAGTTCGACAAGGGCCTGATCGCCGGTATCGGTTCTTCTGGACATGGCCCGAAGGGTGGCGATACGGGAAACATCACCCAGTGTTTCCAGAAACGCCACCTGTTCAGGTTCGACCTGCCGGTGAATGACCGAGAAGGAAAGGTCGCCGCCCAGTATTGCCTGTCCTTCTTCGGCAATGCCTTCGGTGAGCGCACGGGAAACGGAGGTAACACCGGCAATTGCAGCCACGCCGAGCGCGATGCAGGCGATGAAAATATAAAAACCTTTCAGACCACCGCGCAGTTCTCGCAATGCGAACCGGCTTGCAAGTTTGAAGGTCTGATTGCCGGAGTGCGTGCTCCCGGAAACGAAACTGCTCATGCAGACACCTCTTCGGGAAGATGCGCGCTGCCTGCGTGGTCTTCTTCAACTTCTCCCGAACGCATGCGGATCATGCGGTCGCATTTTTCAGCAAGACTTGGGTCGTGAGTCACCAGAACAAGTGTCGTCTTGCGGTCGCGCTGGGCCGAAAACATCAGATCAACGATCTGGGCACCGGTGGATTCGTCAAGATTGCCTGTCGGTTCGTCGGCGATGAGGATCTGCGGCTCGACCACCAGGGCGCGGGCAACTGCGACGCGTTGCTGTTCGCCACCCGACATTTGCGCCGGATAGTGATGCATCCTGTGACCAAGACCAACCGCTTCAAGCTCTGCCTTCGCCTTTTCAAAGGCCGAGGAATCACCTGCCAGTTCCAGCGGAACAGCGACGTTTTCCAGGGCGGTCATGTTGGGGACAAGGTGAAAGGATTGAAAGATGATGCCGACGTTGCGGCCTCTGAAGCGTGCCAGTTGGTCTTCCGATAGTGGCCCGAGTTGCGAGCCGGCGACCTCGACTGAGCCTTCATCTGCCCGCTCCAGCCCGGCCATGACCATGAGCAATGTCGACTTTCCCGATCCGGAAGGGCCGACCAGACCAACCGAAGTTCCCTTCTCGATATCCAGATCGATACCCTTGAGAATATGCACGCGTCCGGCGCCTTCGCCGAGTGTCAGGTGCACATTTTTAAGGGTGATTGCGGGTGAATTTGTCATTATCAGGCCTTTACAACGGGCGCGTGATCGTCTTCCTGACAGATACATGCCCTCGACAATTGGACGCTCTGCGACCATATGGGCCTGATGTGGCGGGTCTTCCAGTCCTGAAAGATGTTAGCGTGAATAGATTTTTTGCATTCCTGAACTTCCTGGTCCTGTGCTTCGTTCCCATCGCGGCGCATTCCGACGATCTGAAGCTTGTTGTGCTCGGGGACAGTCTGTCGGCCGGCTACCAGCTCGGGCCCGACGAAGGCTTTCCCGAGCAATTGAAGAAAGCGCTCGGTGAGAAGGGCTATTCGGTGGATGTCGTGAATGCAGGCGTCTCCGGTGATACGTCAACAGGAGGCCTTGCGCGCCTCGATTGGTCCGTCGGCGCCGATGCCGATGCGGTGATCGTGGAGTTGGGTGCAAACGATGCGCTTCGAGGCATTGAACCAACAATCACCCGCAAGAATATTGAAGAAATTACCCAGCGACTGAGGGGCCGCGGGGTTGAGGTGCTGCTGGCAGGCATGCTGGCGCCCCGAAATCTCGGGCAGGAGTACGCCGACGCGTTCGATCCGATTTACGCGGATGTCGCCAAGGCACATGATGCGTTGCTGTATCCTTTCTTTCTTGAAGGCGTTGCCCTCAACCCGTCCCTCAACCTGTCTGACGGCATGCATCCCAACGCCGATGGGGTTGGGGTCATCGTCGAAAATATCCTGCCGAAGGTCGAAGAACTTCTGGCAAAAGCCCAATCCTCTTGAGGCTGTGTTCTTCAAGCGGTCACGCTTGAAGTGTCCGGTCTGCCACTTTTCTTAATATGAAGGAATGCCTGATGGAACAACGCCGTCTTGGCCGCACTGATGTGCAAGTGAGTGCCCTGTGTCTTGGAACCATGACTTTCGGCGAGCAGAACTCGGAAGCCGAAGGGCATGCGCAGATGGACTATGCCTTTGAGAAGGGCATAAATTTTTTCGACGCTGCAGAACTTTATCCAATCCCCGCGAAAAAAGAGACACAAGGCAGAACCGAGCGGATTATCGGAACATGGTTCAAGAACACGGGCAATCGTGACCAAGTGGTTCTGGCGACGAAGGTCGTCGGACGCACGGTGATGGACTGGTTCCGCGAAGATGACGAGCCGGGTCAACTGAATGCTGCTCAAATCGAGTTTGCGGTCGATAGAAGCCTTCGAAACCTTCAGACCGATTACATTGATCTTTACCAGATCCACTGGCCCGACAGGAATGTTTCCCGATTTGGTTCCAACCCGACGCGCTGGGCCAATCCGGAGCCAACGGAAGACGAAAACAGCATCTACTCGACGCTCGAGGTTCTGGCCGGATTGGTAAAATCGGGCAAGGTCCGCCACGTCGGTATTTCCAATGAGAGTGCCTGGGGCACCATGCGGTACATCGCGGCTGCCGAGCTAATGGATTTTCCGCGCATTGTTTCAATCCAGAACGCTTATTCCCTCGTGAACCGGACATTTGAAACCAACCTGGCTGAGGTCGCGCATCGCGAGGGCGTCGGCCTCTTGGGGTATTCTGCATTGGCACAAGGTTATCTGACGGGAAAATACCGAAACGGCGCGTTGCCGGCCGGTGCCAGGAAAACGCTGTTCAATCGGATGCAGCGCTATGAACATCCGCGCACCTACCAGGCGGTGGATGCATATCTGGATCTGGCGCAAGAGGCGGGACTTGATCCGGCCCAGATGGCGCTCGCATTCGCCAAGTCGCGCAGCTTCATGACGTCCGTCATCATCGGCGCCACCAAAATGGATCAGCTTGAGACGGATATCGCAGCAGCAGATCTCGCACTGACCCCGGATGTGATTGAAAAAATCGATGCTCTCCATCAGGAGTATGGCAATCCCGCGCCGTAACTGACGGCTTGTCGTTTCAGATGAAGAGAATCATTTGAAGCATCATGCCGGATCGGCCTGGGCCGATCCGGCCGCCTGTCGCTGTCCACATGGAAAATTGGCGCTTTGCCAAAGTCTTAGATTTTTGTCTTGCGAATTTCATGAAGTTGATTCCTCATGGGATTCATCAGCGACAGCGGAGGGAACACCCATGCCGCGCCTTTTTACAGGCCTTGAGATTCCGTCAGAGACGGCTCTCATGCTTTCAATGCTCCGGGGAGGCCTTCGGGGCGCCCGCTGGATTGATCCGGAAAACTATCACATCACGTTGCGCTTCATTGGCGATATTGATGATCGCACGGCTGACGAAGTCGTTGCGGCTCTCGATCGAATCCGCCGGGATCCGGTGGACATCAGGCTGACCGGCCTGGGATCCTTCGGCAATGGAAAGCCGCATGCGGTTTGGGCCCGGGTCGAGCCGACGGTGCAGTTGGCGGAGTTGCAAGCCGAGCAGGAACGCATTCTGCAGCGGATCCACCTGCCGGCTGAAAGGCGAAAATACATTCCGCACGTCACCGTGGCCCGGTGCAAGACTTCGACAAATGAGGACGTTGCAAAGTGGCTTAGCGAACGCGGCAACTTTCAGGCACCGCCATTCGTTGCCGGAAGGTTTGTTCTGTTCTCGGCCAAGGCCAGTGTCGGCGGCGGTCCATACCTGGTTGAAGAAGCTTATCCGCTCGCGGCGTGAAGGTAGAAAGCCTTCGGGTGACAGTTAGCCGGTTGAGTGCGTGGAGAACCATTTCGAGTGAGCACGCACTACCGGTACTGCGCTTCATTTGCATGATTTTCAGATCCAAATTGAATGCTCGATTCGAATGAAAGTTTTTCGTTCGCTCCGGTTATGTTTGTCATGTCAGGAAACTCGATAGACGTCGCGTAATTGCACGCTGCGGATGACGAAGTTGCGACTAAGAACCTGATTTTTAATATTATAATCAAAGGGTGGTAAATTTCAGTAATCCAACTTTTATTTGTGTAAAGAATTGTTAATTGCTTTGGCCCTTTTCTGACTTTGCTGTGCAGCTCACCAAGTGAGCCGTCTAAAAAAATGAAACGAGAACATAATGAAGTTTCTTGCCAATCTCCCCATCGCCGCCCGAGTGGGTGGGCTGTCCGCTATTGCGATTGTTGCGATCGGAGTGCTGCTGGGTACGGCTCTCTACAATCAGCATGTCGTCTCTACCGAGATCGTCAATCTGGCCGACTATTCCCAGATGGATTACAGGGTCTCCCAGGTGCAGGCCCATGCGCAAAACATGCGGAGCAGCAAGAAGGACTTGTTGCTGACCAAAGATCTCCAGTTCGTCGAGGACTATCGGTCCGAGTATGAGGAAGCGATTTCGAACCTGAATGAGGTGGAGGCCAAATCGCAGTCGGCTGCCATCAAGGGTGAGATCGACAGCCTTCGAAACATTCTCGACAAGCACAAGGCTGAGTTTGAGGTCTTGAGCGCCGACCTTCAGGAAATGGGCCTGGATGAGAACAGCGGACTTCAAGGCTCTTTGCGATCAGCCGTTCATAACGTCGAAGAAAAGCTGAAAGCGGCAAACCTGGACGCACTAACCGTCAAGATGCTGATGATGCGCCGACACGAAAAGGACTTTATGCTGCGCGGCAAAGACAAGTACGTCGAACGCATCGACAAGCGCCGTGAAGAATTCGCCGGTCTGCTGGCACAAAGCGGTCTAGCTGCCAGTGAACAGGCGGATCTCAGTCAGCTTCTGGACACATATCAGGTCGCGTTTAAAAAATATGCGGAAAAGGCAACAGAAATTAAGGTCGACCTGGAGCATCTTGAGGAGCTTTACGCAAAAGTTAATCCGCTCTGGACCGTCATGTCGGAAGCAGCGTTCGCTGGAAAGCAGGCTGCTGGCAATGCGCTGGACGTTGCCGAGGCATCTTCGCGCAAAACTTATCTGACGGTTTCCGGCGTTGCGCTGGTACTGGCGATTGGTCTTGGCTGGCTGATTGGCCGCAGCATCACCCGCCCGGTCAAGAACCTGACCGAAACCATGCGCGATCTCGCAGGCGGAAACATCCAGGTGGACGTTTCCTTCACGGATCGGGGTAATGAAATCGGCAGCATGGCACGTGCCGTTGAAGTGTTCCGGACCAACGCGGTGCGTACACGCGAGCTGGAGGGAGAGCAGCAGGAGCAGGCAGAGCGCGCCGAGCAGGAAAAACGCGCGCTCATGGAAAATCTTGCAGATCAGTTCGACGCGTCTGTCGGTGCGATCGTGCAGCGTGTGTCTGATGCCGCCCTTTCTCTCGACCAGAGTGCGGCAACCATGTCCAGGGTTTCTGAAAACACCAGCGAACGTGCTGAAAACGCAGCCAACGCCTCTGCGCAGACAACCGAAAACGTCAGCGTGGTTGCCTCAGCGGCTGAAGAGATGACCGCTTCCATCAGCGAAATCAACGAACAGGTTATCCGTGCTTCCGAAGCGTCTCGCAATGCAGCGCAAGACGTTTCTCAAACGGCAAGCCAGATGGACATGCTTGCCGGCATGGCCGACAAGATCGGTGAAGTCGTCTCGATGATTTCCGAAATTGCGGAGCAGACCAATTTGCTGGCGCTTAACGCGACGATCGAATCTGCTCGTGCAGGCGAGGCAGGCAAGGGGTTTGCGGTGGTTGCGAGCGAAGTGAAGGCGCTGGCGAACGAAACGGCGAAAGCCACCGAAAGCATCTCCAAGCTGGTGACCGAAATTCAGGCTGAAACCAAGACCGCGGTTGGCTCGATCGGCAAGATCGGCAACGTCATCCGGGATCTTGAGCATTCCTCCACGGCGATTGCCTCGGCGATGGAAGAGCAAGGGGCTACCACGCAATCGGTTGCAGAAAACGTCGCTCAGGCAGCGACGGGTACGCGGGACGTATCCGACAGCATCCGGGTGGTGAAAGATGCTTCGGTGGAAGCAAGCGAAGCAACCCATCAGGTGCGCAGCAGTATCGATGAGCTGACACAGCAGTCGAACACGTTGCGTGAAGAAGTCGGCAGGTTCCTGAATCAGATCCGTGCGGCTTAACTGCCGGTCCGGGCGTTGAGGACGCGTTTGTAGACGTCCAGCGTCCGGGAACACATGATCTCGACAGAAAAGTTCTGACGGACATGGGCCAGTGCCCGGTCCGTCATTTCCTGTCGGGCCTCGGTTGGCTGGTTCAATGCATTGGCAATTGCATCTGCGAGGGCCTTGGTATCTCCGGGCGGCACACGCCAGCCGGTGCGAGCAGTTTCTGCCACCTGCGGCGGAGCGAGAACCGTTTCAGGCACGGCACCGTGATTGGAAACAATGACGGGAACGCTGGCTGCCTGCGCCTCAACGGCGGCGCGTCCAAAGGCTTCCGGTTCTGTCGAGGCAACGACTGACAGGTCGGCCAATGCAAGAGCTGCGGGAACGTCGGCACAATGGCCGACCAATCGAACCTGCTCTTCAAGGGAATGATCTGTAATCAGCTTCTTCAGTTCGGTGACGTAACTGTCGCGCCCTTGAGCGTCACCAGCCAGGATCGCGATCGGATCACGGAAACCGGCATCTCTGAGTTTTGCCATTGCCTCTATGATTACCTTCTGGCCTTTCCACGCCGTCAGCCTGGCCATGTTCAAGATGATCGGGTGTCCTGCCGGGATGCCCCAGCTGTCCTTGAGCGCCTGCTGTCGCAAAGCGCTTACGTTTTCCGGTGCCAGAGCTTTCAGATCGGAACCACGTTGGATCACCGTGATCCTGTCCCTGGCGAAGGCATGTCGAGCGGAAATGAGATTTGCAATGAAATGGGAATTGGCAATGACTGCGTCACCGCGCGCCATGACCGAGTTGTAGTAGGCTTTCAATGCGTTCGACTGATTATAGGTGCCGTGATAGGTCGTCACGAAAGGTGTCTTCGTGCGGCGTGCAGCCCAGAGCGATGACCATGCCGGTGCGCGGCTTCTGGCATGCATGACGCTGACTTTGCGCTCTTGGATGAGGGCGCTCAATCGGCCTGCATTTTTATATAGCGTCAGCGGGTTCTTGGATTTTACCGGCATGACGATGTGTTCCGCACCAAAGGATTCCAGCTCAGGCACGAGTTGTCCGCCCTGACTGACCACAAGAGCCTTGCCACCTGCCTCGACAGTTGCACGGGCAACATCCAGCGTCGTGCGTTCGGCACCTCCGGAGTTTAGATCCGGAATCACTTGCAGGATGGTGGTTGCAGAGGGCAATTGAACCAAGTCAGATCTCCGGAAGGTCTTTCAAATACGAAACGGCTATGTCAAACGGCTGTTCAGGCCCCGGACGGAGCCAGAATGATGGTCAACAAACGAGAGCCATAATATGGGTGCGAATGATCCGCAATTCATCACGGTGGGAAAAAATGAAGATCAACGCCGGATTGCGGTGATCAAGACACCGGGAAAACAGCCTTCATTGCTCTGGTTGTCCGGGTTCAAGTCGGACATGACCGGTTCGAAGGCGATGGCGCTTGCGGATTTCGGCGCAAAGAGCGGACAGGAAGTCATCCGGTTCGACTATTCCGGCCACGGTCAATCCAGTGAGGTTTTCGAGGAGACATGTGTTTCCGACTGGCTGGAGGAAGCTGAAGCCGTGTTCGATCGGTTCTGTACCCAGGACACGATACTCGTCGGCTCCTCAATGGGAGGGTGGATAGCATTGCTGCTCGCACTCAGCAGAAAGCAGACCAACAGGATCAAGGGGCTTGTCCTGATCGCCCCGGCGGTGGATTTTACCGAGGAGCTCATGTGGAAACAGCGCTTTACGGACGAGATCCGCAGGTCAATCCTGGAAGAAGGCCGATGGGAACAGCCGTCCGCTTATGACGAAAACCCTTACGTGATCACCAGAAAGCTGATCGAGGACGGACGAAACCATCTTTTGTTCGGCAGTCCGCTCCACGTTGGAGCTCCGGTTTCGATCCTTCAGGGCGCGCTTGATCCGGACGTTCCGGCAAGCCATGCGCAAAGGCTGGTCGAAGCCTTGCCGCAGGACGACGTAACCTATTCGCTCGTGCCCGATGGCGATCATCGCCTGTCACGACCGCAGGACATTGAGCTGCTGTTGCGCACGGTCTCGGAAATGTCGGGCGTCTGAGTGTCCTTTACACGGGCATGGTCTCGCGGCCTTGTTTCTTCACCCGGTACCAGGCCCAGAACAGGCGAGCTGCGACTGCCCGGTTGGGTGCCCAGTTTGAGGCGATCTCGTCCAGCTCTTTCTGGGCAGGTTTTTCAGGCAGTCCGAGTGCGTCTCGAACCGCGATCTGGAGCGCAAGGTCGCCGCTTGGAAAGATGTCCGGATGCCCTGCGCAGAACAGAAGGAAGATATCAGCTGTCCATCGTCCGATGCCCTTGATGGCGCACAGACTTGCATGGGCTTCGTCCGCAGGAGCTGTCGCCAGGTGCGTAAGGTCCAGACCTTCTTCGCAGGCGAGGCTGACAGCGCGCAAGGTTCTGATCTTGGGCTTGGAGAGGCCTGCACCCGCGAGATCCTCGTCGGAAAAAGCTGCCAGCCGCTCTGCCGTCATCGGTAGAACCAGCGCCTGTAGACGCGCAAAAATCGCTGCTGCACTGGCAACGGAGACCTGCTGACCGGTAATGATTTGTGCCAGCCCTTCAAAGTTGGCGGCCCGGCGGCGCAATGGAATTTCGCCGGCCGTTTCGGCAATCGAGACCAGGCGCGGATCTTCATTGATCAGCGCTGCCAACCCTCTCTCAACGTCATCCAATGTTTCGATCGGTTTCATTTTTGCAAATTTCGTACGATGGCCAGGGTTTGCGCTCTTGCGCGTGTGAACGGGAGTGATAGGTAAGACAGGATTACCTGTCTGTCATCTCCCTAACCCGGTACAGCTGTCTTCATGACCATGCCCGTCTTCCGGTTCGCTCCGTCGCCCAATGGGCATCTGCATATCGGACATGCCCTTTCGGCGCTTCTGAATGCGCGTGCCGCTGTTGCACTTGAAGGACGGTTTCTGGTTCGGGTGGAGGACATCGATCAGGCAAGATGCACTTCTCGGCTCGAAGAGGAGATGTTCGAAGATCTGTCCTGGCTGGGGGTTCCGCTGGATGAGCCGGTTCTGCGTCAGTCGGAGAATTTTTCGCACTACAGGTCAGCGCTTGAGAAGCTCCAGGATATGGGCGTTGTCTACCCGGCCTACCTGACACGGTCGGAGATCAAGGGCTTTGTCTCCCGTTTCGAGGAAGATGGCCAGAGTTGGCCTCGGGATCCGGATGGTGCGCCGGTCTATCCAGGAGACGACGCCGTCCTGACGAAAGACGAACGCCGCGCGCGCGCTGACAGTGACGCGCCTTTTGCGCTGCGCCTCGATATGAAACAAGCACTGCGGAAGCTGGATCGTGAGCTCAATTGGAGCGAGACCGGCGCTGAAGGAAAAGCGCTTTTTGGGTCGCCCCGGCCAATTCCCGTTGATGCCGAGGCTTGGGGTGATGTTGTGCTTGCCCGCAAGGATACGCCAACGAGTTATCATTTATCGGTTGTGGTGGATGATGCCAGGCAAGGAATTACCGACGTCCTGCGCGGGCTGGATCTCTATCATGCCACCAGTGTGCATCGTGTTCTTCAGGAGTTGCTCGGTCTGACGCAACCGCGATATCGGCATCACCGTCTCATTCTAGGTGAGGATGGCCGCAAACTATCCAAATCCAATCAGGATACGAGTCTGCGATCCCTGCGCCAGAGCGGTTTGACGCATGTTCAGTTGCGCAAGATGATTGGTCTCTAGACCGAGAAGTCTCACTTCCAGCCGCTAGGACAAGCCAAGTCCGAACCAAAGGTCGAGGAACCAGATCCAAAGACTGGTGGTTACAATTGCACTCAACGTGGTCATGGTGATGGCGTTTGCCGACATTGCGTGGCCGGTGCCATAGCGGTTTGCAAAGAGATAGGCATTCACGCCGGTCGGGCAACTCGCCGCGAGGGTTGCGACAGCGGCCCACAGGGGCGGCAGTTGAAAGACGAAATAAGACGTTAGGAACACCACTGATGGCATGATCGCGATCTTGAGCACGCTCAACAGGAAACCCGGAAACACATTTCCGCGCATGCCGTATTGGACGAGGCTCATGCCGAGGGACAGAAGGGCGAGCGGCAGCGCCGTTGCGGCGATGCGATTCAGAACATCCTGGCCAATCGCCGGCAATTGCAATCCCGTCTGCCTCCAGACAAATGCGAAAACGATCGTGACGATGAGAGGGTTCTTCAAGAGGCTCTTGGCTGCTCCACCGACCAACTGGCCGAGGGGCGGAGTTGCCTCGCCCTTGTCGATCGCTGCTGCGCGTTCCATTGCGACCGCCATGACAATGGTCATGGTTGCAAGGTGAACCGAAATGATCAGCAACAGGGGAACCTGGCCCTCTTGCCCGTAGACGGCGGTGATCAGGGGAAGTCCGACCAGAACGAGATTGGAGAATGTTGACGAAATTCCGCCAATTGCGCCCGCGCGCGCTTCGCGGCCAAATCCTTTCCGGATGACAAGGTTGCCAAGGAACCAGGCGACGCCCGCACCCAGAAAGTAACTTGCCCAAAGAGCCAGAGGTACACCTGCTGACAGATCCGCAGTCGTCAACGTGCGGAAAATGAGCACCGGGATGGCAACCACAAAGACGAACTGCCCCAGAGCATCGCTTACGGACTGCGTGAGAACCTGGAACCTGGCAAGCGCATACCCAATGCCGATCAGCAGGAAAACAGGGGCGACGATCGTAAGTGTTTGAGCAAGCATCCTGGTATCCGGCCGGAAAGACGTCGTTGAAATGCGGTTTGTTAGCGGCGAGTTAAGGTTGGTTGAAGCAACTTGAGGCGGGGTAGATGGACAGCCGAAAGCCATCGCGGTAAGCACGGTTAGGTCAAAGTGGCTTTTTGCCGGTCGTCTGGCAAGCCCCATTGACACACATTCCGGAGGAAGGAACCGGGCCGCATGGCAGATCATGACGATGACGGCGTTAAACTGGCGCTCCTGGCCCATGACCTGAGAACTCCGCTATCTGCAATGCGGTTGACCGCGGAACTTATCGGAAACGGACCTCTGGATGTCTCCCAGGCCGAGCATCTATCGATCTTGATCAGATCCATTGACGCATTGACCGACATGACCGGTGCGCTGATTCAAAGGGCTGAGCCAGGTAAAAATATCGGAGGCGTCCCGAGCCGCGTCAGTGAAATCGTCGCCGAGAGTGCCGATTTGTTTCGGGCTGTGGCCGATGCGAAATCTCTATCGTTCGACGTCAGCATCGAAGATGCCGCCCGCGCCTGCATGACGGCGCATGGTGGTACGGTCCGTCGCGTTGTCGCTGCCCTTTTGGACAATGCAATCAAGTACACAGACCGCGGAAGTGTCCAGCTGAGTTTGAAGATCCTAAAGATGGAGAACGGACAGAACTCCACGCAGGAGCTGGAGGAGTGTATAAGCCTTTCTATTTCCGATAGCGGTCCCGGGATAGATCCGGAAGAAAGAGCCCGATTATTCCGGCCGTTCGTTCGCGGTCGTCGGGGGCGAGAAACGGGGCAGGGATCGGGACTGGGCCTTTGGGGCACAGCGCAGCTTGTTGAAGAAATGAACGGGCGCCTGCTTTTGACGCAGTCTGACATTGGCGGGACGCGTTTTGAAATTCAGATGCCGACAGTGTCCGGAGAGCCGGGATTTCCGACCGCCAGCGGTCAAACGGAGACAGTGTCTTCGTCTCAAGCCGCACGTTTGCCCAAACATGTGTTGATCGTAGATGACAACGACACGAATTGCCGTTTGCTCGCCGCACTGCTGGAGTCCTTCAGCATCACCGCCGACATCGCCAGATCGGGAGAAGAGGCGCTCGCTCTTGTTGGCGAGACCGACTTTGATGCCGTGCTCCTGGATCTGAACATGCCCGGGATGAGCGGTGTCGATACTGCAATTAGGCTCAGAAAAATCCGATCTTCAGGTGAACTGCCGCTAATTGCCGTGTCCGCTGCCTCGGACGCGGTCGGTGAAACCCGGCTGCGCGATGCAGGATTTCAAGAAATACTGAGCAAGCCTCTTGCGCCAAGAACGCTTTATGAGGCGATGGAGCGGAGCGTGCGCGGATCTGCGTCCGAAAAGGAATAGCAGGACGGAGTTTCATGACCGTCAGGTCATCGTAAGGCGCCGCGCCGATTCCAGCGCCTGGTCAAGCCTGTCGTCGCCCCAGAAAAGTTCTCCATTCGGAAGAATGAAACTCGGTGCGCCGAAAACGCCGTACTTTTCAGCTTCAGTCACCGTATCCCGCAAGCTCGTCTTTGTTTCGTCGGTCCTGGCGTTTTCAATAACCCGTTTTGCAGGAGCACCTGCATCGAGAAGCAGGTTTGCCAACAGCCCTTCGTCGGAAATGTCCAGCCCCTGGCCGAACTCCGCACTATAGACCGCACGGGTAAATTCACCGATCCAGGATTGCTCCTGACCACAAAAGGCAATGCGCGTTGCAAGAAGGCTGTGTTGCGGGAACGGATTGGGAATGGACAGGGGAAGGCCGTAGCGTTCGCATTGGCGCGCAATATCGCGCCACATGTAACGGCCCTTGGCCGGTTGCAGATTGAATGGAGATGTGTCCCATCCCTGCTTCTTGAAAATCGGACCGAGCAGGAAAGGCCGCCAGGCTATCGTGACACCGGCCTCCCGGGCACGGGTTTCGATCCGCATTGCTGACAGATAGCTGTAGGTGGAGGCAAACTCGTACCAGAATTCAACAATCGGCTGATCATTTCCCCGCAGGGGAATAATTTCAGCACCGGTGTGTGAGTGATTTTCCGGCACGATTTAAACTCCACTGACACTTCCCCGGTTGACTGTCTGCCCCGATTTGGTCGAACCGAAGGGACAGTAAGAGGGGATTGGATAGATATTCCGGATGCGCTAAAGAGCTGCCATGAACCAAGCCAAGCCCAATGAGAATAATCCGAAGTCCGGTCTTCGCAAGGCAGGACATTGGTGTGTTGCGCACCCGATGACGGCCGTCAGCCTGTATGTCATTGCCGTTTCCGTGTTTTTTCTGATTTTCCCCAAAGTTGACTTTTGGGCGAGCGGAATTTTCTTTTCGCAGACCGACGGTTTCTGGGCACAGGATGAACCGTTTTTGCGCAAGGTCAGGCACCTGGGGCCGTATCTTGTTCGTGTGATTGCGATTGTTTGTGTCGCGGTGCTTTTGCTGAAGCTGCTCGTACCCAGCCGGCCTCCCATCCTGCCGTTGCGAAAGCCCATCTTTCTCATTAGCACGCTGATCCTTGGGCCTGGCGTTCTGGTCAACCTGATCCTGAAAAACAATTGGGGACGCCCGAGGCCGCGATCCGTTGAAGAGTTCGGCGGTGACCTGCCGTTTCAGCCTGTCTGGAAAATCACGGACTATTGTCACAGCAACTGTTCTTTTGTGTCGGGAGAAGCATCAGCCAGCATCTGGCTGGTCTCGATCGCGTTCATCGTCCCGGCTTCGTGGCGCAAGGCTACCCTGGCTTTCGTGCTGCCGCTTTGTCTGATCCTGTCGACCAACCGTGTGGCCTTCGGTGGGCACTTTTTCTCCGATACCCTGCTGTCCTGGGGGCTGACGTTCCTGCTCATACTGGGCGTTTACCGGCTGCTCTATCAGAACGATCCGCCTCTCGTGACCGATCGGAAACTCGATGAGTGGTTTACGGTCAAGGGTCGCAAGCTGCAGCGAGAAGGTCGTCGTTTCTTCATCAAAGCCCGCAGGGCGTTTCGGTCAGCTGTCGGCAAGTTCTCCGACGGTTGACGGCAGGCGTTTTTAACCCGGTTATTTCCTGCGTGGTCGGGTTCTTTTCAGGATCCGTGCAAATCGCAATGGCGATCGGTCTTCCACCCAGGTGATTGCATCGTTCAACTGAGGTGTGTTTCGCCTGCGGTTGCGCAGCATGCGCGCCGCGCCACGACTGGTGCCGACAATGACAATGAGTCCCAAGGCAAGAAGCGGAACACCGGTCGGTATCGGCAGCCAGACAGTTACCAGACCGAGCAGTATCAGAAGCGCAGCCAAGAACCACCACAGAAGTTTCATGCCGTTGCCGAGTTACAATGAAGCGGACAGTCACCCTTACCGCAAGCTGTAAGACGGATTTATGAACGTGTTGTCGAGGTCAAGCGTTTCCGCGGCCTCAGGTGAGGTCGTTCAACAGCTTCTGCCCTCCCGCAAGAACCAGCTGGTAGACGTCTTCGAAGCCGTCCGGGCCGCCATAGTAGGGGTCGGGTACGTCACTTGGCGGAGCGTTCAAGAAAAGCCTGACCGCAGCAGCGCTGTGCCTTGCCATGGGCTTCAAGGAGGAAAGGTTGTTGTGATCCATCGCCAGAATGGTGTCGAAACGTTCGAAGTCGCGCTCGCTGACCTGGCGCGCACGCTGGCCTGAAATGTCTAATCCGTGTTTGGCCGCGATTTCAACAGACCGGGGGTCCGGCGGATTTCCGATGTGCCAGGCGCCGGTTCCGGCAGAATCGATTAGGAAATTATCGGCAAGACCCGCCTGTTCGACAATCGAACGGAAAACGCCTTCCGCGAGGGGGGAGCGGCAGATGTTGCCAAGGCAGACGAACAAGACGGCGTGGGGCAATGAAGTGCTCCTGAAGCAAATTTAACGGTACGATTGAACGCGACGGTCTTGTTTTCGCCTCGCGCCGTGTACCCGTCAAACGGAAATGGTCGGTTCGCCATCAACATGTCAACCGGATACACTATCGCTCGATTGGTTGAAGATCGTCGGAAATCAGGAGGATAAGATGGTTGAACGCTTGAAACCGGAAGACAGGGCAGCCGGCCTGAATGCCTTGCCAGACTGGCATCTTTGCGAAGGCCGCGAAGCGATTTCCAAGTCCTTCAAGTTCAGGGACTTCAAGGAGGCATTCGGGTTCATGACCCAGGTAGCGCTCGCTGCGGAGCAAATGAACCATCATCCCGAGTGGTCGAATGTCTATCGGAGCGTGGATATCACCCTGTCGACTCATGATGTCGATGGTTTGAGCCCGCTGGACTTGAAGCTTGCAGCCGAGATCGACCGGCTCGCAGTCCGGAACTGAGCCGGAACTGCAGCGGCCGGGGTGAACCGGTGCTGCGGATCAGCTTCCCTTGGAAAGCAGAAACCGATGACCGGAATCCGTGCGTTCGCTTGCAATCAGCGTATGGCCGTTTTCCTGGCAGAAATGGGGAATATCAATCTCGGCCATTGGGTCCGTCGTCAGGACGGTCAGTTGATCGCCGTCGGAAAGCCGGGTCATGGCTTTCCTGGTTTTTAGCACCGGCAAGGGGCACTTCAGGCCCTTCAGATCAAGAATTGTGTCGGTCACAGAAGACTTTCCTAAGCGCAATGGCGAAAATCAGCCGCCAACATAATAAAAAACAAATGCAGATGACAGATGTTCACATGTGTTTAGCAGTTCATAAATATGCAGGACGCAAACTGACTTTGCCTGACATCTTGAGATTCCGGAAAATTCGAATGTCAGTGAAGGAAAATAATCTTGGACTTGAGTCACCTTTGTGACTGCAGCCGGTTTCAGGGTCAGATCAACCCAAGGCGGCTGTAACCCGGAGCCGGAAGG
>JBCCVB010000131.1:0-20431 GCA_039195965.1 Pseudomonadota bacterium | reverse complement strand
CTCAAATATTTAAAAAGAGCCAAATGAAAATAGATTTGCGCAAGATTTTTTCATTCTTTTTTCAGATAAACCGATGGATCTGAAAATGTTCCCGAACGGTGCACACCGCGCTGCAAATCTCAGATCCATTGACGCTGTTCTGGCCTGCGGAAAAAGCTCTCTCTCCGCACTCAGTTCTGCTCTGAAGGCTTTACCCTGTCGGAGTGTCCGAGGTTCTTGTCCGGCCAAAGAAGATCTCTCAGCCTCTGTTTCAAGACCTTAGCCTCCGGGAAACCGCCATCCTGTTTTCGATCCCAGATCAATCTGTCTTCGCAGGTTATTGTAAAAATTCCACCGGTCCCCGGCACCAGAGTGACTGCTCCGGCTTCTTCGGAGAAAGTGGTTAGGATTTCCTGCGCCATCCAGGCGGAACGAAGCAGCCAATTGCATTGGCTGCAGTAGGTGATGATGATATGGGGCGAGGGGACGTTCGTCATGGCGTCTCACCTTTTCCTTTCAAGACGTGATTGCATCCGCTTGTGCCACATTCCGATAGACAAAAACCAGAAGACTTGTACCCCGATGTTGAGCAAGCATTTCAATTGCACGACCGATTGCCGCTTATCTGTGGCGAACTGAGGCGGGTGACGCCACATGCAGGCCTGACAAATCGCGTTTATCGGCTAGAGGCGGAAAACGGCGCTTTTTTCTTGCGCCTGCCACGTGAAGAAACAGCCGGAATGATCGACCGGAATGCCGAAGCGTGCAATCTCGGAGGCGCAGCCGAGATAGGTGTGGCTCTGCCACCGCTGTTCTGTGATCCTGAAACCGGAATTCTGCTGACGGGCGCCGTGGATGAAGTCGACTGTGCTCCTGAGGACCTGGCGAACAAACTCGGACACGCGATCGCACGATTGCATGCTTCCGGTTTGGTGTTTTGCGGGCGGCTGGATCCTGACAACGTCTATCGGGCGCAACAGCGCTCACTTTCATCCGCGCCTCAGTGCCGGCAGGAAATGCTGTTGCTTGACCGGGCGCTGGAGAAGACGCGTGCGATGCCCAACTTCGGTTCGTCAAAGCATTTGGTGCCAAGCCATGGAGACCTGTCACCCGGCAACTGTCTTGTCACCGCAGACAAGTTCTGGCTGATCGACTGGGAATATTCGGGCATGTCCGAACCCGCCTGGGATCTTGCTTACGCGGTTCTCGAACATGACTTCTCCGAAGAGCTGGAAGTTGGGTTCTTGAATGCGTATCGCGCAGGTGGAGCCTCGGAGTTCTGTCCTTCTACAGAAGAGTTGCAGACCATGAAATCAATGTGCGACGCCGTTTCGGCAGCGTGGGCTCTGGAGCAATTGATGAAAGGCCGTGACGAGGCAACCTTCTTGCCATTTGCACGTGCGCGGATCGAAAGGGCACTTCAGAGGCTTGAAGCCGTTGAAGGAATGCGGCCCTAATCGGTGACGGATTTCCACTCGGGATCGGCCAGGCACTGGGCATAATTGTTGTTCATCTGGGCGCGTAGCGACTGGTTTGTGGGGTCGTCATTGAGAGCCGTCCAGACACCGTCGTTCCTGAGGCGGTCGACAGTGCAACTGCATGCGGCATTGCAGATGTCGGGAGCACCGAGATTGTCCTGACAGGCCACGGAGCAATTGCGAATGAAGGCGGTGGCCGCCCTGTCGATGTCCGGACCGAGTAAGGTTGCCGTCCAGACGAGGCTGAAGAGAACCGGTTGGTGCAGCAGGTAAATTGCAAGCGAATGCCGACCGACGAACCTTGTCGACCGGCCGGAGCGCCCGGCAAAGCGCAAACTACTGAGCTCGCCCCAGATTCCGAATTTACGGAAGGCTTCCGAAAGTGCGAGGCCTGCCAGCGTTACGCCTGCCCATGGCGCAACCGGAACATAGTCAACACTGCCGTAGTCGGGTGCGCCCAGTCCTGTCCAGAGCCACAGTTGCCCGTTGAAGAAGTAGGAACTCGCCCACATTGGCAATGTCAGAAAGAATACGGATGCTGCGATGGTCAGCCACAAAGGAGCACGTGTGAAAGGGATTGCGATCAGGCTAGCGGCAGCGATGGAGTGCAATATGCCGAAGCGGACAAAGTTGTCATCGAAGGCGAAGTAGGTGACGAGAGAGATCGCAGCTGCCGCGGCGACAATTACTGCAAAACGGCGCCAGAAAGCGTGCCAGCGAATGCCTTTGTGATGTGCCAGATCAAGGCTCACGCCAGCCAGAAACAGAAAACTTCCGGCAATGGACGCCGCAAAACTGCGCCAACCGACGCCTTGAGTAACCGGCCAATCGACAAATCCGAACCAGGAAAGATCCCAGGAGAAGTGGTAAACCGCCATGGCAACAACGGCGAGGCCGCGGGCTAGGTCGAGCACGGCCAGTCGTGTTGATTGCATCAGCGGGCTTTCCAAAAATGGTTCACTTGCCGAGTGCTACAATCTCGGAACCATTTCATCAAGCTGTCGGATTGAATTCTGTCGGAGTGAAGATCAACTACTGAAGGTAACGACGAGTGTCGTGAAAAGTGCCGCTACTGCCAGCATGGCACCCACATACGGCCAAGGAGAAGGCCGTTGGACCGAAAACACATCATGGTTCGCCGGATCCTGCCACATACCAATTTTCCCTCTGTCCCACCATCAGGTGTCACGACAGTGCTGTAACAACGGGGCAACGGAAAGATGGTAAATGAAATCTAAACCGGTTTTCCCAAGAAAACTGCCAAGTTGTGGAGTAACCGGCAAAGTATTATTTTGCGTGTTGACCCACCGAAGCTGTTGTAAATTCAGTTGAATTATCCGCACTTATTGTGCCTTGCGATGAAAGCCTGCTTTTGCCGCAGATTTTCTGTCCACATGTGGCCAGCGAAAATGCTGCTCCGGCAGGCGGGATTGTGACCAAAATCGGGCTGAGCAAATCAGTCTGACGCCGAAAGATCGAAGGTCTCACCTGGAAAAAACTTCTCCAGGCGGACGTCTGCCGTGCGTGCATGACCCTCCATTCCTTCCAGTCGGGAGATACGGGCAGTTGCCTCTGCGATTGGTCTGGACCCTTCCCGTGTGGAGCGCTGCCAGGTGACCGTCTTCATGTATTTATGGACGGAAAGCCCACCTGTGTATCTTGCAGCGCCGGAAGTTGGCAGCACATGGTTGGGGCCGGCTGCCTTGTCTCCAAAGGCAACGGTCGTTTCTTCTCCCAGGAACAAGGATCCGTATGAGCGCAGCCGCTCGAGCCACCATGGAAGGTCGGCAGCCTGAACGTGCAGGTGCTCCGGGCTGTAGCTGTCGCAGACCTGCGCCATTTCCTCCCGGTTCGAGCAAAGGATGACTTCTCCGAGGTCTCGCCAGGCGGCATCGGCGTTTCTTGCGTTTGTCTCCGGAAGGCTTGCGATGATCTCCGGAATGAAGGCCATGACCTCTTCAGCCAGTTTTCGGTCGTCCGTGACCAGCCAGACGGGAGAGTTGTATCCGTGCTCTGCCTGACCGGCGAGATCCCAGGCGACCAGATATGGATCGGCGGTGCCGTCCGCGACAACGAGCGAGTCCGTTGGTCCCGCAAACATGTCGATACCGACGCGGCCATAGAGGATGCGTTTGGCCTCCGCGACGAATTGGTTTCCGGGGCCAACGAGAATATCTGCCTTTGGGAGTCCGAAGAGACCGAAAGCCATGGAGGCGACACCCTGAACACCGCCCATGTTCAGAATCGTGTCCGCACCGCAGAGTTTCATCGTGAACAGGATCGCGGGAGGAACACCGATATCCGGTCGCGGCGGCGAGCACGCAGTGATGTGATCGACACCGGCAACCTTCGCCGTGGTGATTGTCATGATGGCCGAGGCGATATGACTGTATCGACCACCCGGTACGTAGCAGCCTGCAGCTGAGACCGGCAGATGTTTCTGGCCGGCAAAGAAACCCGGTTGAACTTCCAGTTCGCAGTCGGAAATCGTCGCCTTTTGAGTTTCGGCAAAACGGCGAATATTGTCGTGAGCGAAGCGAATATCGTCCTTCAGCTGTTCAGGAACCGATGTTTCCGCAGCTTCCAGTTCGTCAGATGTGACCAGAACCGGACCATTCCATTTATCGAACTCTGATGCATATCTGATGGCGGCTTCGTCACCGTGCTCTTCGATCTCGGACAAAATCTTTTCGACAGTGTCACGAACGTTCGACTGGCTGCCTTCAGTGCTCGGCGATGCCTTCTTCAAGTATTCGATGCTCATGGTCGTCGCTCTCCAGAACTTCTCAGGTTTCTTTCGGGGCGCTGCGTGCAGCTGTTGCAAGAGAATGGGAAACAGTGGCATCGACGAGTACGTCCAGACTATCGACTATTTCGAAACGCGATCTCAATTCGTAAGCCAGGAGGGAGAATTCGGTGCAACCCACAAGCAGGACTTCGCAGCCTTCGTTTTCCAGTTCCATTGCCGCCTCACATACGCTTTCGCGCGCGGCGACATCACCTGCCGAGATTTTCAGCGCCTTGATCGATGAAAGTATACGGTCTTCGTCCCTCGGATAGACGGTGTTCAATCCTCTTGCGCTCAGTGGACCCTCATAAATCCCAGTCATTCGAACAGCCGGGGAGGCAAGAATGCCCACGCACGCAGCCGGCGTAACACCGGCGATATGATCTGCGGTCAGATCCACCATTGAAAGAAACGGAATTTCGACGGCTTCACGAATATGGTCCTGGTAGTTGTGAGCCGTATTGCACGGCATCGCCAGAGCGCTTGCTCCAGACCTTTCAAGGCGTCTTGCCATCTCCGCAAGTGTTGGAGCCGGATCGACTCCAGTTCCTTCAATCAGTGCCTTGATGCGTGAGGGAACCTGCGTGTTGTTGTCGACGATGAGTGGAACATGATCCGCGTCATCCGAAGCGCGCACGGCCTGAACCACTTTTTGCATGAACAGAATTGTTGCTTCCGGTCCCATGCCGCCCAGAACGCCAATGACCCGTTTGCTGTCTGTCATGCTGCACCGGTGCCCATGCGCTGGTTGACTGTGTGGGTGAGGATGCGTGCAATATGTTCGCAATCTTCAAGCGTGAAGCTCAAGGGAATGCGCATATCGAAGAGCCCTGACAGGATTTCATCGGTCTTGGGAAGATCCTGCGGGTCCACGTACTTCCAACTGTGATGATTGGACGTGAAGGCGACGGGATTTTCGTCTCCAAACCACTTCAGTTCGACGCCGAGGCTCTTGTTCTCCTCAACGAACTTGATCGCACTCTCTTTGGAAATGCCGGGAATGAGGAACTGGATGGAGCTGCCGACATAAGTCTCTTCGATTGGCCGATAAGGCATCCTGACACTAGGGGCTTCTGCCAAACGCTGGGCGATCAGGTCGTAACGCTCGTTCCAGCGGCGGATGCTGTCATCGAGAGCCGCGAGTTGCGGCAGGAGAATGGCGGCGCGAAGATTATCCATTCGCCCGGACATGTTCGGCGTTTCAAGGCGAATGGTTCTGAAAATTTCTTCCGGTGGCGCAGCGCCGTGGCGTTCATAGAGCATGTAGGAGCCGGAAAGCATGATCGCCCGAGCCATGAATACGGGGTCATCTGATGTCAGTAACCCGCCTTCGCCCGAGTTCAGGTGCTTGTAGGTCTGTGTTGAGAAGCACCCTGCAAGTCCGAAGCTGCCGCTCAGCTTTCCGTTCCAACTGGCACCCATCGTGTGTGCGCAGTCTTCCAGAAGAAGAACGTTCTTTTCTTCCAGCAGCTCGGTCAGAGCCTCCATGTTGCAAAGGTGACCGCGCATGCTGGACAGCAGGAGATATTTTGCGACACTTTCCGATATCTTTCTCTCAAGGTCCGAGAGATCAAGAACAAGATCTTCGGTGACCTCAACAAAGACCGGTTTCGCACCTGCCGCGGCGATTGCGCCGGGAACCGGAGCGAGCGTGAAGCTATTGGTCAGTACTGTGTCTCCGGGGCAGATACCGGCGGCGCGAAGTGCAATCGACATGGCGTAGCCACCCGAAGCGCAGGCGAGGCAATACTCTGCTCCTTGATACCGGGCAAATGCCTGCTCCAGTTCCGAAGCTGCACTCAGCTCATCGCCCAAAGTGTTGTAGCGATGCAGTCGGCCGCTGCGCAAAACGTCGGTCGCTGCGTCGATCGCCCGTTCGGGAATTGCCTCCTGCTGGGTAAAAACACCATGAAACCGTTCCACGATACTCTCCGTCTATCCGGTGGCTTCCGAACCCGGCGCTCCATATTTGAATGCGTCGGTGTAGCCGAACAGTGCGACTGCACCTCCGGTGTGCAGGAAGACAATGTTCTGATCGTCGGAGAAAGCGCCTTTTTTCACAAGGTCGATCAGACCGGCTGCGCCTTTGCCTGAGTACACCGGATCCAGCAGAAGACCCTCGAGCCGGGCGAACATTTCGATCGCTTCAAGGCATTCGGGGGTCGGGATGCCGTAGCCTTCGCCGACATAATCGGTGTTGGCCACCACGTCTTCCCGTTCGACAACGCCAGGACAGCCGAGTTTTTCAGCAGTGGCAAGCGCAAGCTTGAAGACGTTTTCTTCCTGTTTCGGTTTCGGCGCACGAACGCCGATGCCAAGCAGGGGAATGTTCGCGTTGATCGCCTTCAGTCCGACCACGAGCCCCGCCTGTGTACCGGCGCTTCCTGTTGCGTGAACAAGGCGGTCGATCTTCAGACCCATCGAATTTGCCTGCTGGACCAGTTCCATCGCGGCATTTGCATATCCGAGCGCGCCGGTCGGGTTCGAGCCGCCTCCCGGAATGGTATAAACGTTTCTGCCTTGCTGCCGGAAGCGATCCGCGACGACTTCCATCTCGGCGTTCATGTCCATACCGCCCGGGCGTTTTTCCGCACTGGCACCGTGCAGGAAATCCAGGAAAACATTGCCGTTGGCGTTGTAGTTCGGATCCTTCGAACCGGTCCTGTCTTCCAGAAGGATGTGGCAGTCGATGCCGAGCCGAGCGGCAAAGGCAGCGGTCTGTCGAGCATGATTGGATTGTGTGGCGCCTTGCGTGATTACGAGGTCCGCCCCTTGTTCCTTGGCCTCAGCCATCAGGAATTCGAGTTTGCGGGTCTTGTTACCGCCCGTGGACATGCCTGTGCAATCGTCCCGCTTGATCCAGATGCGCGGTCCACCCAGAGCTTCCGAGAGACGATCCATCGGCTCGAGCGCGGTCGGCAGATGCGCCAATTGCAGGCGTGGAAAGCGTGAAAAGTGCATATTGAGCGTCTCCGGACAGAATTGTTCTGAAGAAACTGGCACGGCAATTCAGGATGTTCAAATGCAATCTTGTCGGTATAACTTGCAGGAATTGCATAAACTTTCGAGAGTGGTGAAATGCGGATCGATTGGCTTGAGGACCTCGTTGCACTTCTTGATACGGGATCGGTTGTTGAGGCAGCTGCCGCGCGAAACATCTCCCAATCTGCGTTTTCGCGTCGCATTCAGACGCTTGAAAACCTGATGGATGTGACACTGATCGATCGCGAAACGAAACCGAACCGTCCGGTCGCCGCGCTTCGAAACCAGGAGCACCAAGTACGGCAGGCCGTCCTTCAGCAGCGGCATCTGATCAAGCAGATGCAGATCGAAGGCAGATCCGGTTCAAGACTGGTTGTGGTGGCCTGCCAACACGCGATCACGACATCGCTCGGGCCTCGTATCGTCAAGATGGTTTCCAGTCTGGGGAAGGCGCATGTGCGGCTGCGATCTGCCAACCTCGACGAGTGCGAAACACTTCTCATGACAGGGCAAGCAGACTTCTCAGTCACTTATCGGCTGCCCGGGGTAGGTGGCAATGGTTCGAGCACGATGATTGAGGAAACGCATATTGCCGACGAGAGACTGATACCGGTTTATGCAGCGGATCGGATTGACGACCTGCGCAAGAGGCTTGGCGCTGGAGAACTGGAGATTATCGCCTATCCTCCGGACGTGTTTCTGGGCATGTCGATGAACAAGTATGTGTTGCCCGGGATTGAAAGCAAAACACCGGTTACTGTGGTCGCTGAAACTGCGCTCACGCTCGCGGCAATGCAAATGGCGAGAGCCGGCATTGGAGTCGCCTGGGTTCCGGAAGCGCTTGTGTCGGCGGATGTATCGGAAGGCCGGCTGCGAGATCTGAGCGACACTTTCGATGACCTGAAGATGCAGATTGTCGGGAAGCGGAGACTGGATAATGTGCAGGATCTGCATGCTCCCATCTGGGAGGAGCTTGCAGGGTTTCAAAGTGCTAACCAGAAAAAAGAGCAGTAAAGCGGGTAGTGCCCCGTGAGATCTGCAGGGGCAAATGGAAACGATGTCGAGGCCAGATCGGCTGGTTGCGCGCACAAAGCGCGCTTAAACACGACCCGGCGTTGAACCGTCAAAGATCAAGAGCGTCCAGACCAGCTTCCAGATAGTCTGCAAGAAGCGGCATGCCCAAGAGGTATTTTGCGGTTGACCCAACCGCCCGTTCGCGAGCCTCGTCAACGGCCTGTTCAAAGTCCTCGGCGTCGAAGTCACCACGACCGATCCAGGTGATTGCGACGAGCTCGGCGGCTTCGTCCACATTCAAGTCTTCAATCAGCTCACGCAGTTCTTCGTCGGAGAGGTCGTCATTTTCCTCTTCCGCCAAACCGTCGTGGTTGTGGCTTTCCTCAAGAGAGTCTTCGTCAAATTCGACGTCACCCTCATGGCCGCCGTCGAATGTGTCCTGCAAGGAAGATGCAACCGCTCGGGCCTTTTGGGCAAACAGTCGGATCGTATCTGCAGATAGCGTGAGATCGATGTCCATGGCTGCCTCCGACAAACCTTTCTGTTCTTTATCGATCCACTTTTCGTCATTGGCAATGGTCATGATGCGAATTCCTGTTCTGCAACGTCCAAGACCTTCCGTAAGGTTATCCACGATATTCAACGTGCGTGAACCCGTATCAGGTTAAAAACCGGAACTTATTCATCCACTTTCGCGAACCACCTTGCGAACTTTTCTCTGTCTTGCTTTACTTTGCCCACGAACAGATTGCTGTCCTTGACCCGGATCAACGCAGACGTTGCAAAAGACTGAATGCCTTCAGGATTTAACCTGTCGGCATATCGGATTGGGTCAAGAGACTGAGGGGAGGTTCGACCGGGGGCGGACCGGGCACTCGGGGCTCGGCATGCAGGAGGCAATTCTGCAGCCGGGCCTCGATCTTCTTTGCAGGTCAGTTTGTGTTGAAGGCCGGACTTCTTTTTTCCATGAATGCAGACATGCCTTCGCGTTGCGCCGGCAACCCGTAAAGCGCGTGATACATCTGGCGCTCATAGCGCAGCCCGGCGTCCAGTGTGCTGTTCTCTGCCATGTTCACGCACGCGCGGGCCATTTGAACAATGTCGCGAGGATGCGAAGCGACAAGCCGCGCCACCTCGCCAGCCGTCTCCTCCAACCGGTCGGCCGGAACCACGCGGCTGACCAGTCCCATCTGCAATGCTTCCCCAGCATCGATCATGCGGCCGGTCAGGATCAGGTCCATTGCCCTGGTTCTCCCTACCAGCCGGGTCAGCCGCTGCGTCCCGCCAATTCCGGGAATGCAGCCGATCTTGATTTCCGGCTGACCGAACCTGGCGTTGTCGGAGGCAAGGATAACGTCACACATCATGGCGAGTTCGCAGCCGCCACCGAGGGCATAGCCGTTTACGGCAGCGACTTTCGGGATCCTCAGATCCGCAAACCGGTCCCAACCGGCAAAGAAATCGGTTGCCTGCATGCTTGCGTAGTCCTGCGAGGCAAGCTCCTTGATGTCTGCGCCTGCAGCAAATGCCTTTTCGTTGCCTTGCAGAAGCAGGCAGCCGATCTCCGGATCTGCATCAAAGGTTATGGAAGCCTGAAGCATTTCGTTCAGCACATTCGTGGTGAGTGCATTCAATTGCCTTGGACGGTTCAGACGGATCGTGGCAACGCGTCCATCAACATTGGTTTCGATGGTTTCAAACATGTCAGCTGTCCCAAATTGCGCCATAGGCAGGAATTCCAAGAGTTTCCATGTCGTGGACGACCTTGCGGGTGAGCTTTTGATTGGAAATCACGATCACAGCTTCCGCGCCGCTTTCCTTCACCGCCTGCAAGGCGAGACCCGAAAGGTCCGGTTTACCACGGGAATCCGTGTCCCAGATAAGGGGGGTTTCCGTATGAGCCTCGATTTCATCGACAAGCGCATCGCCATATGTTTTGCGCGGCGAACGGGTCGACCAGATAAGCCGGTTCGGAACCTCACCTTTCAGCAGGTGAGGCAGGATGGGCCCGATACCGGATCCCGTGCCGACATAAACCACTTTCCTGAACAGGACCTCGATCCGTGCAACGCCACTGGTGGTGATACCCTTGACCCAAACCTTTTTCGGAGGGCTGTCGATAAAGCCACCGGTCCAGTCTCCGGCACGGGAAATCGCGAGCCTGTAGCCTTTTTCGTTTGGAGCGGGAATGTTTGCAAAGGAATGATACTCGCCAAAGGGCGTGTGACTGATCGCATTCGAACTCCCTGCAAAGGGGGTGTCACCATAGTTGAACCGGGCCAGGGCGACATGGTTGGAAGGCTTCACGATCTCAACGTCCACCCGTTTCAGTGTCAGCCATGGAGAGGCGATTGAAAGCGTGATCAGGCCCAGCATCCAAAAGGCTGGAGTGCTGGTGAGATCAACGCCCATGTCGCTGGAGATCGAGATGGTCTGTGCCCAGAAGAGAGCCAGCACAGTCCAGCCGGCAAAGCGGTGGATCTTCTCGAACGCGTTGTGGAACTTCGTCCGGAAGCGGCTCAGCGCGGTGAGGATCATCAAGGTCATCAGGGCGACCATGATGCCGCTCAATGCCAACGTCAGATCAGAGACCTGTGGTGAACCGGTCACCCGGTCTGCCACCATGGCATAGAGCAGGAAGGCAAACCAGAGCGTGCCTGCGATCGTCCCGCCATAATGCAGGCCGCCGAAATGAAAAATCTTGCCCGCTCCCCAGCGGATCCAGAGGGGCCAGGAAACCGGAATGCGTGTCGCCAACCAGAACAACGCGTTGATGACACGCTGCTGACGAATGAGGATGCCCAGGGACAGATTGATCAAGGCCATGTCGGCGATCCTGTCCAACCGGAATGTTCCGTTTTCAAGCCAGAAACCGTCTCTTATGCCAAAGGCAAGCACAGCAAGGTTCGCCGCGGCAACAAGAGCAAACAGGCGACGGTATTCCATCAGCGCAGGATGTCGCGTCATCCGGCGCCAGTTCGGGGCGGAGTAGGGCAGATCCGTTGATTGGGTGATCATCAGTTCAACTCCACGCCTTTGCTCGCGATATGGTCCTGGGCAAGTTGCTGCAGCAGGCGCTTGTCCAGTTTGCCGCGCGGTGTGCGAGGCAATTCGCTCAATGGCAGAATGAAGGTCGGCATGCAGTAGTAAGGCAGTCGGTCTCGCACCTGCTGTCCGGCCTTTTTCGGGCAGGCGGTCGCAGGGGAGATGAAACTCACCAGATTGCGGTCATCGAACTTCAAAGTGACGGCGCGGATGCAGCAGTCAGAAAGTTCAAGCGCACTGGAAACGCCGTCCAGTTCCACCCGGAAGCCTCGGATTTTCACCAGATCGTCGACCCGGCCGAAATGTTCCAGCTCTCCGTGTTCCGTCCAGCGCCCCAGATCGCGTGTGCGGAACATCATGTGTCCGGGGCGAAACGGGTCAGGGCGATAGCGCTCGTTGGTCAGTTCGGGGTTGGCGAGGTATCCGGCTGTCACACAGTCGCCTCCGGCCCACATTTCACCCTTGTCCCCGATGGGGAGCGGGCGCAGATCCTCATCCAGAATGTAGACGGTGTTGTTTGGTGTCGGGCGGCCTATGGAAAGCACCTGCTTGTCAGCCGTGTGCGGTTCCGCAGTGTTGATGATCGTCGTCTCTGTCGGGCCGCAGGAGTTATAGAAAGTGCTGAATGAAGACCACGTGTCTGCAAGCGAGCGCGGGCATGGTTCACCGGCGACAGCTGCGACCTTCACCTGCTTGCAACGGCTGTGATCGAGCGATGACAGGATGGATGGCGTGGCGATCAGGACGTCGACCTTTTCCGCCGTCTCCTGAATGGACTTTCCTCGAATGACCAGTGTAGCTCCATTTGACAGAGCGCCCAGAATTTCCCAGGCGGCCATGTCGAATGCGATGGACAGAATCTGTCCGACCTTGAGTCCGGGCCGCATGGATAGGTCACCCGGTGCCGTCAAGAGAACATTTGCCAGATTGCGATGGGTAACCTGTACCCCGTTCGGAACACCCGTTGTTCCCGACGTGAACAGGATCATTGCCAAGTCATCCGGTTCTGCGCGATGGAGAATGAGATCAAGCGCGGCGTTGTCGAGTGAGGAGTCCTTTGCGGCTTCATCAATTGCGATGAGGGTCTGGTGTGGTTCGGTGGGAACCTTGGAAGCCAAACTGCCAAGCGTAAGAAGTACCTTTGCACCGGTCACATTGGCGATGTGGCGCAAACCTTTCTCGGGAGCAACGCCGACATGCTGGGGAACATAGGCCGCTCCCAGTTTCATCGCTGCGACGATGCCGACGATCATTTCCAGAGACCGATGAAGATAGAGGCAGACCGCGTCACCACGCTTGACACCGTGGGATTTCATGACGCTCGCCAGCCGATTGGAAGCCTTGTCGAGTTCGGCGTAGGTCAAGAACTTGCCGGCGCAATCAACGGCAACCGCTTCGGGTTGGTTACGCAGGTGATGGCGAATGGCGGCAGAGATTGTTCCGAAGCGGGGGCGACACTCGGCACCCCAGCCGAAGTCATTGAACTTCTTACGATCTGCGTCGGTCAGATATGAAAGTGGATCTGATAGGAACTGTGGACCCACAGAGCTGACGGGTCGGGCTCCTTTCAGCGTGTGAAGCGCGAAGTCCTGCATGGTAACCTCCCATTATCAATGATGCGCGATCATTAATAATGGGAAAATTTCCCATTTTCTTTCACGATAGTTAAACTCCCCGTCACGAAATTGTTGAGCGCTGAAATAAAAGTTCTTTTAGAAAGGATGCTACATTTCAGGCCAGATGAACGAAGTACGGAATACGATGTCGACCGGACCGAAGGACCCGTTTGAAGCTGCGCTTGCCGATCTTTTAATACCGCTTGCACAGGCGATGGTCGCCCGTGGTGTGACTATCGGCACGGCCACCGAGGCTCTGAAGAAGGCGCTGGTCACCGCAGCCGTCGACGCCTCCGATCCACCTCCGAATGATAGCCGGGTCAGTGCTTTGACCGGCCTTCACCGCAAGGACGTCAAGCGACTTCGCACCGAAGAAACCCATGTCTCGGAAAAGCGAAGCTGCAGCGCGGCTGCATTGGTGATCGGCTACTGGGCAACAGCCCCAGAATATCAGAACAAGAGCAACCAGCCCCGCGATCTGCCCCGCAAAAGCGTCGATAGCCAACCCGGATTTGATGATCTGGTGAAGCAGACGCGCATTGACATGGCTCCGGGAACGGTTCTGCAAACGCTTCTGGATCAGAAGCTGGTGGTCAAACAGGAAAACGGTACTTATCGTCTGCTCACGCAAGCCTTTGTTCCAACCGCAGGCAGTGCCGAACAGGTCGCTGCCTACCGCGCGACACTGTCGGCGCATCTGGCGGCCGCGACCCACAATCTGCTTGCCGACGACGAGACCCAGAGGCATTTCGATCGCGCTGTGCGTTACTCCCATCTGAGTGCTGAATCCGTTGAAGAGCTGCGTGATGTTTCAGCAGAAAAGGCGCAGGTTCTGTTGCAGGACATCAATGCTAAAGCACGCGAGCTGCAGGACCGGGATCAAGCCGGAGACCAGAATGGCCGCTTCGTCGTCGGTGCCTACATCCTGCCGAAGTTACCGCATAGCAAGGAAGGATGAACGTGCGCGTCCGTCTTATTGCCACAGCTACAGCTCTCATTTTAGGCTCCCTCCAGGCCTTCGCTCAGGACAGCGAGGAACGTGAAGGCGGTATTGTCGGTACCGGTATCGTTGGTGAGATAACTCGCCTTGGCAGCATTTACGTAAACGACCAGAAGATCGAAATCACCGGTACGCTGCAAGTAACCGGAGCCGTTCCGGCACTAACGGCTGGCGATCTCCAGCCGGGACACACCGTGGCAGTCGTGGCGACGCTTGAAGGTGATGTCTGGAACGCGCAACACATTCGTCAGGTTCTCCCGCTCGTCGGCATTGTTGAGGACGTTGGCGACAATACGCTCACCATCCTGGGAACCGAGGTCGACGTCGAAGGTCAAGCCACACAAGCGACTGTCGGCGATTGGGTTGCCGTGAGTGGCTTCTGGAAAGAAGGCCGCGTGCGAGCCACAAGACTTGAACAGCTTTCCGACTGGCAGGGAGATGCGCAAGTCAGTGGAACATTCTTCCGTGCTTCTTCCGGAGGGCCGGACAAGGTTGGCAATACAGTGATAAGCGGAATAGCCCCGCAACACCTGTCTTCAGGCGATCTGATCCGGATTTCCGGAAAACCGATCCCAGGTGGCATCGAAGCTGAGCGCCTGGAAACCGGCTTGTTCGATGCTGTGGTCGGGGTTGTCCAGGTGGAAGGTTACTTCTCCGCGCCACAGCCTGACGGGCTCTATACGGTTCTGGGTTCGGGCCTAGTTGCCTATACGGATCAACCGGGCATGATCGACGTTTCGGTCAGAACATTCCAGTGTGGCGCCAATGGCATGCTGGGAGAAATCCCCTCAAGTGGATTGACGCCGGAAGAAATTGAAAGGGTACGGGCAAAACTCAATTGCCTTTGAGGACGGTTCTGAGCTCGGTAACCGGCAGCTCCTATTTGCCTGAGGGGCGTTCCAGCAATCGCTTCAGAATGGCATAACAGGTCGGGTCTCGCATCTGGCTGACATTGAAGCGCATGAAGGAGCCCATGCGCTGTGTCACGCTGAAGACATTTCCCGGGGCAAGTACAAGATCATCCTGGAGGGCCGAGCGGGCCACTTCCGCCGCGTCCTGTCCACCTGGCAACTCGCACCATAGGTGAAACCCGCCACGCGGTGTAACCCAGGGAGATATTCCCAGTTTGCCCAGTTGGCTGCTCGCTTCGCTGCGGAAGGTCGTCAGTCGGGACTTCAGTGCCTCCATGTGTTTTCGATAGCTGCCGTCGGTCAGAACCGTATGAAGCAAACCGGCAACCATCGGACTGGGGCCGCTGAAATTGGTAGCCACCTGCAGATCGGTCAAAGCCTCGATCCAATCAGGCCGAGCGGCTATGTATCCACATCGGAAGGATGCTGACAGCGTCTTGGAAAAACTGCCGATCCGGAGCACCCGATCCAGTCCGTCGAGGGTTGCAAGGCGAGGTGAAACGTCAGGTTCGAATTCGACAAAAATATCGTCTTCGACAATGACCAGGTCATGGGCTGCCGCAAGCGATAGCAGCCGATGAGCAACCGGAGCGGAAATTGTTGCACCCGTCGGATTGTGAAGCGCCGAGTTGGTGAGATAGAGGCGTGGATTATGCTGGTTCAGGGCTGCTTCAAATTGCGCAAGTTCCGGTCCGTTCGGCGTGTATGGCACGCCAATGATAGTGACCTGATGAGCTCGCAAGAGCGCTTGAAAATTGAAGTAGCAGGGATCGTCCACCAGAACCGTGTCTCCTGGACGAAGCAGCATTCGGCAGATCAGATCAAGGGCCTGTGACCCGGAGCCGGTCAGAAGAACCTGGTCAGGTTCAGCGGCCAGTCCCTGATCGTGCAGCCCTCTGGACAAATGCCGCCTTAAACCGGCTTCCCCTTTGGCGCTGCCGTAATTGGTCAGGATGTCGACATCTGCGGATGCCATTGTCCGCATGGCCTTGCGCAACGAAGCAACGGGCATCCAGTCCGCCGGTAGCCAGCCGCATCCGGGTTTTGGAACATCTTCGCCGGTATCAAGAGACTGTCGTGCGACCCAAAGCGGATCGACTTCTCGTTCCAGCAGCGGGCCTGTCTCGGCAACAGCGAAAGGCTGCGGTTTGTCGGCAACGAAGAAGCCTGCACTCCGACGTGCCTGAATGAGCCCTTCCGCAACGAGGAGGTCATAGGCTTCCACGACCGTTGACGGTGAAACTCCCAATCGTGCCGCACAGCCGCGAATGGACGGCAACTTGTCGCCGGCGACGAGCGCGCGGGAGGTAATCCGGCGCTTGATATCGTCCATTACAAGTGTCCGGCGTTCTGGCTGGAGCATTCGAGGGTCCTCTGTATGGGTCATTCAAGCAGTACAGTTTTTCGTTATTGTACTGCTCTGTGTCTGTCCGTGTCATCCCCTGACGAGTAGGAAAATGACAAAGAAAGAGGACATGATGCAGACTTCATTTTCCGGTTGGGGCAGTGGCCTTCTGGGCGTACTCATTTTCAGCGGATCTCTGCCGGCAACGCGCGTGGCGGTGGGATCTCTCGATCCCATGTTCCTGACGTCGGTTAGAGCGGTGCTTGCTGCTCTTCTGGGGGCGGCAATGCTATTGGCATTCCGTCAGGCAAAACCGGAGCGTGCGGACTTGCCATCGCTCGTTGTCGTCGCGGCTGGAGTGGTTATCGGTTTTCCGCTGCTGACTGCAACGGCTCTTCAGCACATCACGGCGGCTCATTCGGTTGTCTTCATCGGATTGTTGCCGTTGGCAACAGGTGTGTTCGGCGTGCTTCGCGGAGATGCCAGGCCGAAGCCATTGTTCTGGGTGTTCTCAATTCTGGGCAGCCTGGCCGTCGCAGGCTTCGCGTTGACCCAGAATGCTGAAGTTTCGCTCTTTGGTGATGCGTTGATGCTGGCAGCGGTCATCGTCTGTGGGCTGGGATATGCCGAAGGTGCCATGCTGTCTCGCCGGTTGGGTGGCTGGCAGGTGATTTCCTGGGCGCTGGTTCTGGCTTTGCCGATGATGGCGGTGCTCGCCATTGCCTTTCGTCCGGAAACTCTCTCCGGCCTGCCGGTGCCTGTCTGGATCAGCGTTGGATACGTTTCCATGTTTTCGATGCTGATTGGCTTTTTCTTCTGGTATCGCGGACTGGCTCTTGGTGGCACCGCAGGCGTCGGTCAGCTGCAGTTGCTTCAGCCCTTTTTCGGTCTCATGCTGTCCGCGTTTCTTCTTGCCGAGCCGACACCACCCCTGATGATCGCAGCAACGGTTTTTGTGGTCTTGTGCGTTGCCGGGGCAAAGCGGTTTGCGTGAGACGAAGTCACCGCGGTTATGTGACCCGCGATGACCAAAGTGAAATGGAGACCCTACGCTGCCTTTGCCTTGCTGCGACAGTAGCAGGACGCATGAATGGGGATGGTTGCCCGGGCGGCTGACTTGTCCAGCAGAAGCTTGATGTGTTTCGCCTCGGTCAACTCGCCTCTGCGCGTGAGACATTCATGCAGTCCGTGCAAGCTCCAGATGTTCTGCGGGTGCTGACAAGCACGGGCCAGAGTGTCGTCAAGGCCGAGGTCCGCGCGGTAAACGGCCTCGGCCTCTTCGTAGCGTCCGTCTTCCAGCAGCAAGGCACCAAGTGCGTGCCGGGTCGGCTGCATCCAGCCCCAGGGTTCGTCATACATAAGATTGTCATCGAGTTCGACGGATTTGCGCAGGTGCTCAAGGCCTTCCTCCCGTCGACCAGACTTGAAGGCGAACTCTCCGTCCATCATGGCTTCCCCGACCGCCAGAACGTCGTCGGCGGTGTTGTTGAAGACCATACGGCTTTCCTGCACGGCCTTGCGTCCTTCCTTGGCGCGTTCACGTTCGCTGGCGGCCTCTTCCAGACGACCAAGGTTGGCATAGGCGACGGCACGGGCCTGCAGCATGGCGGCGGTGGTGTAGCTGTAGAGGCTGCGATCGTCCGGGAACGGCTCGTTCAGAATTTCATTCCACATGCCGAAGCGAACCATGACGTGGATTTTCTTTCCGTAGAAGGATTCGAAGAGATCGGGGAAAAAGCCCACCACGTGATGAGGCAGCATGTGCATCAGTTCCTCCGAGGCTGCCAGCGCTTTTTCAGGCTGGCCAAGGAACATGGCACCGTAGGCTTCGAAATGGACGTTGTGGATACGATAGAGCGTGTAGAAGTTCTCAGTGCCGGCAACCTCGACATACTTGCGATCAACCCCGGCTGCCCGATGATTGCGCCACACAACGTTCTGATAATCGCCACACAGAACATCGATATGCGTGGCCATGTGAACAAGGTGACCGCTGTCAGGGACAAGATCGACCAGCCGATCGCCGTGCTTCAATGCCTTTTCGGGTGTCGGCGACATTTCCATCAGGTGGATATACATGTGCAATAGTCCCGGGTGATCCCAGGCGTCCGCGCGCTCGTTGAACACCGTTTCGAGTGCCGCCTGGGCTTCAAGGGTTGATGCACCATCGGCGGGTTTGCCGTTGGGCAGATCCCATAGCTGCCAGGGCGTGCGGTTCATCAAGGACTCGGCAAATATCGTTACGACGTCGAGGTCGTCCATATGTGCTGCATGAACCTGACGCATGGCATCGGCAAAAGCATCGTGCCAGGGAAGGTAATCTTCAACGGTCGGGTCATCCGGAAACCGTTTGGCAATCGCTTCGATCAGCGCCACTTCCACCGGAGCCAGGTTTTGCCGATGTGCCAGCCCAGCCTCGACTGTTTCCTTTGCCTTTTTCAGCATTGAAACACGTTCGTCCGGTTCAAAGAACTCCCAGGGTTTGTTGTAATTGGGGCCGATCGCATAGGCGACGCCCCAGTAGGCGATGCCGCAATTGGGGTCTTTTTCAATGGCTTTTTCAAAACAGACGGCCGCAGCTTCATGGTTATAGCCGTACAGCCAGACCAGCCCTTGGTCGAACAGCTTTTGAACATCAGCCGAAGAGGTGGTGATTTTGCGCGAATAGGTACCTAAATTGAATTCCATGACGTAACGCCTCCCGTTGTTGGTTGCGGTCAAAATCTGACCCCAAGGGGATGGAGAAGAATGGCGAAATAGTCTGTGAGCAGAGATTCAGGCTTATAAGTAACGTTACGTCAAGTTATTGATTTCCGGATGCGCGCGTTCGGTGGAAGCGACAGGTTAATTCTATGGAAAACCTATCTACTTCCGGTGGCGGACTTGTCTCTTGCCGTCCTGAGTTTCACGATGAGACTGCCGCTCGGCTGATGGCCGAAAGTCACTTCGTCAGCCACGTGCAAACAGGGAGTTCGTCATGAAACCAAGAGATCTTGTGACGCGTTGGGTGCAAGCCTTTAACGACGCCGACGCGGAAAAACTTGGCACGTTTTATGCCGACGATGCAGTCAATCATCAGGTGGCTGAGTCTCCGGTTGAAGGCAGGGATGCGATCACGCGGATGTTCGCCAACGAGTTTGCGCAAGCCGATATGACCTGCCTGATTGAAAACATCTTTGAAGACGGTGAGTGGGCCATTCTGGAATGGAAGGATCCGTTGGGTCTGAGAGGCTGCGGCTTTTTTCACGTCAGGGATGGAAAGATCATCCAACAGAGAGGTTACTGGGACAAATTGAGTTTCCTGAGGATGCACGATCTGCCCCTGCCGACGAAGTAAGACTGCCCTGACGATTTGGACTTTCCACGAGTTGCCGTGAGGGGGTACGACAGCAACAACCTCATTTTGTTGACAGTCCTTCAGGCGCATTCGCCCGGATCGCCTTGTCCCTGAGTTTCCGTGCCTTAGGATGAATTCGGCTGACACTCATTCGAATGAGGCGAAGACATGCTGGGGCTCGACGCTTTGGTCACTGTGGCCAATGTTATCTATCTTTGTTCCTATGCGGTCCGGGACATCCTCTGGCTGCGTATCCTGACGGTCGTAGGTGCGACGATGTTGCTGCCCTACTACTATCTGCAGGTTGACCCGCTTTGGGCGGCAATCACCTGGAATGCAATCTTCATTGCAATCAACATCTTCTGGATCGTGCGCCTGCTGCTCGACCGTCGTCCTGTGCCTTTCAGCGCTGAGGAAAAGCGTCTCTACAAGCTGGCATTGCGCAACATGGGGGAACGGGAAGCGTTCAGGCTTTTGCATATGGGAAACCGCGCATCCGTGCCGGCAGCAACTGCCTTGCTGACGCAGGGCCAACCGGTTGAGAACCTGTTGTTGATTATCGAAGGAGAGGTGCACGTCGAAATGAACGGTGAGCAAATGGACACGCTCGGTGAAGGGCGTTTTCTTGGATCCGTCGCCTTTTTGAGCAAAGACGCGCACTTCAAGGCACCGGTCACCGTCCGGGCGACGAAGCCGACACGTGTCATTGTCTGGCCCCTCTCTGACTTGAAAAACAAGCTGGAAAAGGATTCGGACCTGGAAATCGATATGGAAGCCAGTCTCGGTCTGGAGATTTCTCGGTTCTTGCAGACGGCGCGCACAGAATTGCTGTCAAGTTGAACACTCGGAAAACAGATCTTCTCATGCAATAGCCACGAAAGCAGGCGATAAATTTTGCCGACTACTACGATTTCTTCTTGAGCCACTTGCGCTCGT
>JBCCVB010000130.1:0-20589 GCA_039195965.1 Pseudomonadota bacterium | reverse complement strand
TTTCACCAGAACGAAGCGGAGAAGCGAAAACGTAGTTCGAAGGCGTTTCCGGGGTTCCGGGGATCAGTTCACGGCCCAGCTGGCCCTGCCGCGCCTGCTCAAAAGCTTGCGGGATCTTATCCGCGCCACCGATCGCCCCGGAGGGAACCGGGTCCTGGCTGGATACAATGACATTTCCGGCAGAGTCCATCAGCCAGATTTCTTCCGCACCGGACATGCCGGCCGCAATCGCCGCTATTCCCGGCTCAGTCGGCCCGTTGTTAAGGTGGAGCATCTGAGCAATGTCCGGTCCCCTGGCAAGTAACGGAGACAGCAAGCGAAACTTGTCCAGAAGCCGCTCCAACACGGCGGTCTGGACTGCAAGATTTGCCTCAGCCCTGGTTTCCGATTCAGCAAGTGTCAGGCGCAGACTCGTCAGACCCGTCAGCAGCAAAACCACCAACGCCGCGGCAATGGTCGCGGTGCCAATACTCATCTTCAGCTTGCGCCAGGCATGACGCTCGGGTCTACGTGTCATCCGGCCAGTATAATCAAGCTTGAGCATCCGTGAAGCTGACCTAAAGCTTAAGGAATACGAGACAATGAAACCTAGACCGAGTGTTCAACCGCATTTGGCAGAACAGGACTGCGCTGCCGGCGGTCTATTGCGACACTCTTGATCAGCACGGTGACCGTTTTGCCGGTAAATAAATCCAGATCGGCGACAGACGCACGCGTGATGCGCGCCCGCACGACCTGCTCGCCGACAGAACACAGGATCTCGGCATACGGCCCGCTTTCTTCGGAGATGCTTTTGATCTTTGCCTCAAACGCATTGCGGATTGATAGGCCTTCCGGCGGGATCGATGCCAAAGACACGTCACGTGCCCGGATGCGGAGCCGGACGTGATGGCCGGCGCGGGCGTCCATGTTCGGAATCTGTAGAACCGCACCGTCAATATCAACAAAAGTGAGCCCCCAGACATCATCGACCTGGGTGACCCTGCCTTCAATCAGGGCACCGGCCTCATGGCGACCCGTCGCCCTGCCCAAATCCGTTCTGGCCAGCATCTCGGCAACCGGACCGAATGCCGGAGTTCGGCCGTCCGACAGTATCACGAGTGTGTTGGAGAGACGGGCGACCTCCTCAATGGAATGGCTCACATAGAGAATGGGAATTCCGGCTTCGACGCAAAGACGATCCAGATAAGGCAGAATATCGTTGCGTCGGGCCTGATCGAGATTGGCAAGCGGCTCATCCATGATGAGCAGGTTCGGATCGGACAGCAAAGCCCGCCCGATTGCCACTCGCTGCTTTTCTCCACCGGACAGGGTTTCCGGTTTCCGATCAAGCAGGGCATTCAGCCCAAGCAGATCGACAACTTCGCTAAAATCCCGTGTCCCTTGCCTGCGCCCCGCCCAGCGCGCATAGGTCAAATTTGCCTTGACGCTAAGATGCGGAAAAAGGCGCGCATCCTGAAAGACATGGCCAATACGTCTCGCCTGAACCGGAAGATTGACGGAACTCGCGGCGTCAAAGAGGGTGGCCCCGTTAAGCCTGATATATCCGGATGAAGGCCTGATCAGTCCGGCGATCATGTTGGTAAGCGTGGTCTTGCCGGAGCCGGATTGGCCGAACAGCGAAGTCACGCCACCGTCGCTTGTGAATCGGGCCTGAAGGTCGAGCTGACCAACATTGCCTGTGATATCAACATCAAGCATTGCCGCCTCCAAGCCGGGCCCGCAGGCGGCGCGCGAGCATTTCCGAGGCGATAAGCGCTGCGAAGGCCACAAAGGCTGCAATCAACGTCAGCCTGAAGGCAGCAAGATCACCGCTTGGTGTTTGAGTTGCCGTGTAGAGCGCCAGCGCAAGCGTGCGGGTCTCGCCCGGTATATTGGAGACGAAGGTGATCGTTGCACCGAATTCGCCCATCGCCTTGGCAAACCCCAGGATCGCACCGCCCAGGATGCCGGGCAGCGCCAGCGGAAGCGTGACGGTCAAGAAGGCAACAATCCGATGGGCGCCCAATGACTTCGCCGCTTCTTCCAGCTTGGGATTGACGGCTTCGAAGGACAGACGGATGGGACGAACCATCAGCGGGAAAGACATGACACCGGCAGCTAGTGCCGCACCGGTCCAGTTAAAGGCAAAGCTGATCCCGAACACATCGTCCAGAAACGCTCCGACAGGGCCTTTTCGCCCAAAAGTCAGAAGCAGGACGTAACCGGTGACAACGGGTGGCAAAACCAGCGGCAAATGAACGAGAGCGTTTACGATGCCGTGGCCGGGAAACCGGTATCGCGCCAAAAGAAAGGCTGTCAGAACCGCAAGCGGAAGTGCAACGGCCAGTGCGGCGGCAGCGACCCTAAGGGTCAGCAACAAGGCTTGCCACTCGGCAGGTTGAAGGTCGAAAAAATCCACGTGCGCCCGGTCAGTTGTTGCAAATGCCGCCGGTCGCCAGCGGCCTAATTCACCTTATCGGTTAAAAACCCCAGCGAGTGCAAGATTTCTCGTGCCCGCGGCTGTTGAAGGAATTCAAGAAACGGTTCAGCAGCAGGATGAGACCCGTCTGTGGTCAAGGCGGCAAGAATTTCGATCTTCGGATGCGTTGATGCCGGAAACTCGGCAAGAACCGCCACTGCCGGTTCGACAACGGCATCGGTCCGGTAAACAATTCCGAGCGGAGTATCTCCGCGCGCAACCGAGGCCAGAGCAATCCTGACATTTTCCATGGGAGCCAGGCGGGCTCCAACGGTTTGCCAGAGCTCCAGACTTTCAAGCGCAGCCTTCCCGTAGCGACCTGCCGGCACGGTATCGGGATCGGCTATTGCCATGCGGCCACCGCCGAGCGCTGTTTCAAGCTCGCCAGGAACCAGCTCGACTTTGGGGCCGTCAGCCGCGCCAATCAGGACCAGAGCATTTGAAGCGATCGGGCGGACGGTATCCGATCGAACGGCATCTTGCTCCACAACATAGTCCATCCAGTCAACATCCGCAGAAACGAACAGGTCCGCCGGGGCGCCCGCTTCCACCTGACGCGCTAAAGTGCCGGTACCGGCGAAGGAAAAGACAACCTTGTTGCCGGTTTCATCTTCGAATGCGGTACCTATCCGCTCCATGGCTTCGCGCATGCTGGCAGCTGCAAACACCGTCAAGGGCGCTTGTGCGGTCGCCGGCAGCAGAAATGCCAGGAATACGAGGCAAAGATAAAACAGGCGGCGAAACATCTCGACCCCAGGGTTTGAAGTTCGACCCTGTAGCTAGGCCATGCGTCGCTTGCGATCAATAGCTGCAACCAATCAGTTCAGCCTATCCTGCCGGATCATGTCGGACCCCTTTTCGGCAATCATCACGGTTGGCGCATTTGTGTTGCCGGAAGTGATGGTGGGCATGACCGAAGCGTCGACTACGCGGATGTTGCCGAAGCCGCGAAGACGCAGGCGTTCATCAACGACCGATGCCTCATCGGTTCCCATCCTGCAGGTGCTGACCGGATGAAAAATCGTCGTACCGATGTCACCGGCCGCTTTCACCAATTCGTCCTCGCTGGTGAGGTCGGGTCCGGGCAGATATTCCTCGGGCTGATAAGGTTTCATGGCAGGTGCGGACATGATCTTCCGGGTCAGACGGATCGCATCGGCTGCCACTCTTCTATCGGCTTCGGCAGACAGATACTTCGGCAGAATTTCCGGTTGATCCGACTTGTGGGGCGAAGTGATGTGGACATGCCCGCGGCTTTCAGGTCGAAGATTACAGACACTTGCAGTCATTGCCGGGAACGAATGCAACGGCTCGCCGAATTTCGACAGAGACAACGGCTGCACATGGTATTCCACATTGGCTGTTTCGAAAGAAGAATCCGTCTTGGCGAATACACCCAGCTGACTGGGTGCCATCGCCATTGGACCGGACCGTTTGAACAGGTACTCCAATCCGATCTTTGCCTTGCCAATCCAGGAATTCGCCATAACGTTCATTGTCATGGCGTTCCGGACCTTGAACACCGGCCTGAGCTGCAAATGGTCCTGAAGGTTTTCACCAACACTGCGCATCTCGTGACGCAATTCGACCCCTGCCTTTTTCAGAACTTCCGGATTTCCGATGCCGGACAGCTCCAGCAATTGCGGTGAGCCGATTGCACCGGCTGCCAGAATGAGTTCGCCTTCCACGTTGAGTTTGGCCGGTTCTCCGGCAACGTCGAGCTTCAGGCCGGAGGCTCTGCCGTTGTCGAACTCTATCCGCTCGACATGCGCCTGGGTGACGACTTTCAAATTTGGCCGATTGCGGGCAGGGCGCAAAAACGCCTTGGCTCCATTCCACCGCAAACCGGATTTCTGGGTTACCTGGAAATAGGCTGAACCGAAATTGTCGCCACCGTTGAAGTCCTGCGTCTTGGGAATACCCAGCTGCTCACAGGCGTCACGGAAGGCGTCGAGCAATTCCCATGAGATGCGTTGTTCTTCCACCCGGAGATTGCCGCCCTGGCCGTGCAATTCATTGTCCCAGGCATAATGGTCTTCGGACTTGCGGAAGTAGGGCAGGACATCGTCCCATCCCCAACCTGCCAGTCCGAGCTGCCGCCAATGATCGTAGTCCCATGCCTGACCGCGCATGTAGATCATGCCGTTGATGGACGAACACCCGCCCAGAACCTTGCCGCGCGGATAAATCAGCTCACGGCCGTTCAGTCCCGGATCGGCGGTGGTCTTGAAGCCCCAGTCCACGCGCGGATTACCGATGCAGTGCAAATAACCGACCGGGATATGGATCCAGATGTAGTCGTCCTTTTTGCCTGCCTCCAGCAGAAGCACCTTCACATTCGGGTCTTCTGACAAACGGTTTGCCAGCACGCAGCCGGCGGTTCCCGCGCCGACAATCACATAGTCCCAGGCGCCCAGGTCTTGCATGATTCCTCCCAAGGTTTTTTACGATGGAGGCACGGAGAACGAGCTGGGTCAAGCTGTCCGCTTGGAGAAGGCAACCTGATTTGTCGACCATCAGATTCCGCCACACAAGCGTCGTTGATTGCCGTATCAATCGTATTCACGATCGACATTGAGAAACAGACAGAGAGCAGCATGACACTTGAACTGGTTGCCAAAACCCCCAGCCCCGAGATTTACCTGCAATTGCGAACCGAAGGCGGCCTGAGCTCATACGCACTGGAAGCTGCAGAAATCGGTCTGAAAAACAGCCTCCATTCAGTCATGGTCCTTGATGGCGAAAAACCGGTTGGCATGGGACGTCTCGTGGGTGATGGCGGTTGCTTTGTCCAGGTTACAGACATTGTTGTTCTTCCCGCCTATCAGGGCCTGGGCCTTGGCAAACGAATCATGGCAGCACTGACGGACTACATCGAAACAAGACTGCCTCCGACGGCCTATGTCAGCCTGATCGCAGATGTACCGGCTAACCGGCTTTACGAACAATTTGGGTTCAAGGAAACCGCGCCACGCTCCGTCGGAATGTCCCGCCGCGCCCGTTGAGAGCAAGTTCAGCACTGCTCGCAAATCGGGTCGCCACTGACAGAGCGCACGCCTATGGTCGCCTCAGATCAATTGAGGAGCCAGACCAATGTTTCAGATCCATCCGCTTTGCGCAGCCGACTTTAACAGTCTGAACGGCCTGTCCGACGATGCTCTGGCGGAAAGGAACGTTCAGGTTCACATCTCCGATGGCGGCTTTCCCTGCCGTGTTTCTCTTGCAGATGCAGCAGAAGGCGAAAGGGTTTTCCTGCTCAATTTCGAGCATCAACCCGGCGACACGCCGTATCGTTCCAGGCATGCGATCTTCGTGAAGGAAGGCGCGGTGGAAAGCCACCCTGAGGAAGGTTCCATTCCAGCTTCGATTGCAAGCCGTCTTCTTTCAGTGCGTGCGTTTGATGCCGACCACGAAATGATCGATGCAGACGTAATCGACGGCTCGGAAGTTTCAGATCTGATTTCGACTTTCTTTGGCAATCCGAAAGTCGACTACATTCATCTTCACTATGCCCGCCGCGGCTGCTTTGCCGCCAAGGTCACCCGCGCGGCGGCATAGCCCGATCCTGACATTTCACAGCGCTGATTGGAGGCTGCTTCTCATGGAAGCGCCTCCTTTTCTTTTGCCGTTTCGGCACGTCGCGAGGCAAACCTGGCAGCAAAATTAGGCTCTTGCCCTGACCGGTGCCTGAAATTTCGGTAAACTGGTTCTTACTTTTGCGATCAGCATTTGTGACCGTCGCCAGAAAAGGAACTCAATTTCCGGAACAAACTCTGAATAGAACGACAGAAATCTTCTACCCAAGGGAGACAAGCGCCATGCCAACAATTGCCAACCGCCGCGCCACCTTCAAAGCGCTCCATGAGAAAGGCCGGGCTTTCCTGATGCCCAACCCCTTTGACATGGGGACAGCACGTATCCTGGATGGCTTGCGCTTTGACGCCCTTGCAACGTCCAGCGCGGGTTATGCCTGGACACGGGGTGTGCAGGACGCCGAAGGTCTCATAACGAGGGAAGATGCTCTCTCGCATGCCGAGGAAATCATCAGCGCATCCGCCCTGCCGGTGAATGGCGACCTGGAAAACGGCTTTGGCGACAGCCCTGACGACGTTGTGGAGACCGTGAAGGGAGCCATTGAGGTCGGTCTCGCCGGCTGCTCCATCGAGGATTACACCACGGACCCGCAATTTCCTTATTATTCTCTCGACCTTGCCATTGAGAGAATCAAGGCGGCGGTTGATGTCAAAAACAGGCTCGCGCCCGACTTCGTCCTGACAGCTCGCAGCGAGGGTCCCGTCCAGACCCAATACGAACTGGAAGAAACCATCAAGCGCCTGAATGCTTTTGTCGAAGTCGGCGCCGATTGCGTTTATGCGCCGCAGTTGAAGGAAAAGGATCAGATCACCACTGTCCTTGCCGCCGTGAATGCGCCGTTGAACATTCTTGCTGGCCGCAAGAACTTTCACATGACCCGCAAGGAGCTGGGCGACATGGGTGTTTCGCGCGTATCGATCGGGCCTGGTCTGGCGCGCATCGCGTTCGGGTCGTTCATTGCCGCGGCAGAAGACATGAAGGACGGCGGATCGTTCGGATGTTTCGACCGGGCAATGGGCACGGCGGATTTTGAATCCTTCATGCAAGCCCGGCCCTGAGCCGATCACGGTATTTTTGGCGTTTGAATAATGCCTGTACGCATGGCGAGGTCATGAGCGAGGTTTTTCAGGCCTCGCTCAATTCTTGATAAAGCACTTTTACCCGAAGTCCGTCACCTTCTGCACGCATCTACGAGCCGGTGGCCCAGTAGGTCAGAACGAGCGGCAAGGTAACCAGCGTCAGGATCGTCGATATAAAAATAAATCCGGCGACACCGTGGGCTTCGTCCGGTTGGTGCTGCGAGACCGCCAGATACGTTGCGACGGATGGTGGCATGAAGCACATGAGCACGACGATGCTCTCGATCTTGCTGTCGAGTGTGATGATCTGCGTCAGAACCAAAGCCGCAACCGCGGAAATCCCGATGTGGAGGATGGACAGAACAAACGCTCTGGACAATGCGCCGAGTTTCAGAGTTTCCAGGCTGACACCCAGCGTCAGCAGCATGATCGGGATAGCCAGTCCCGACATGATTTCAAGGCTCTGATCAACCGGTCCCGGGAACCTCCAGCCGGTCGCCATCATGACGAGGGCAACAATCACCGAGTAGATCACCGGCTGGCGGGCGAGGGCGGCAAAATTCGGTTTTCCCATCGGAATCGCGATCCCGATCGTGAAGATGCCAACCAGCACGACAACAATGAAGCCAATGGCAACGGCGGTTCCTTCCGGCCCGAAGGCAAGTGTTGCGACCGGCAGACCTATGTTGCCGACATTGGAAAGCATCATTGACGACCAATACGCCTTGATGGAGACCCCAAGCAGCTTGAGAACCACAAATCCAAGCACAGCAAAAACCAGAACCATTCCAGCGGCAGCTGCCAGCACCGTGAGAAATGTGCTGAGCTGAACATGTTCCTTTGCCAGATGCGCCAGAATGAGGGTTGGATACCCCACATTGGCAACCAGACTGCCCAGCATCTTGGTGTCGAAAGGCGCCTTAACGAGAGCCAGCGTGTAGCCGAGCAGCACGCAGAGCAAGACAGGCAGCATGACGTTGACGACGTGTCCGAATATGACTTCCAAAACTACCCCCAAATCCAATTCATGCGACTAATCAATCACTCCCGATCCTATCCCGTTGCCCAGAACGTCAGGACAAGCGGCAAAGTCACCAAAGTAAGGGCCGTTGAAACAAGAATGAAACCTGCGACACCCGGTGCCTCTTCCGACTGGTACCGGGCGACAGGCAAATACGTGATGGCCGATGGCGGCATGAAGCAAAGCAGTATGATGACACTTTCGATCCGGGGATCCAGTGTCAACGCGCTGGTGAGAATCAAGGCTGCGATTGCCGATATCGAAATGTGGATCAGCGAAAGGGTGAAAGCCGTTGTCAATCCGCCAAGCTTCAGTGTTCCCAGGCTGTAGCCCAGCGTCAGAAGCATCATCGGGATGGTCAGCCCGGCCAGAATGTCGATGCTTTGCATGAGTGGACCCGGAATTTTCCATCCCGTTGCCATCAGCCACAGGGACGCAATCACGGCATAAACGACCGGCTGCCGGGCAAGTGCGGAAAAGTCCGGTCTTCCCATGGGCAGGGCGATGCCAAGCGTGAATATCGCAACCAGAATGACGGCAATGAAACCGATGGTGACCGAGGCACCTTCCGGCCCGAAGGCAAGCGTTGCGACCGGCAGTCCGACACTGCCGACATTCGCAAGCATCATCGGCCCCAGATAGGCCCTTACCGGCACACCCAGGAGTTTCAGAGCCGGATAACCGATCGCAGCGAACACGATGATCAGCCCGAGTGCCGCCAGCAGCACGTACAGGAAAGTGCCAAGCTGGATATGTTCCCTTGCAAGGTGAGACAAAACAAGCGTGGGATAGCCTACATTGGACACCAGGGACCCGAACAACTTGGTGTCGAATGGTGCTTTGACGACCGACAGACCGTAGCCAAGCAAGACGCATAACAGAACCGGCAGCACGACATTGGCGACATGTTCGATGATGCCCGCCACCGATTTGTCCCTCCAGCCTCGTTTCTTCTTCTGCAAACGTTAGAGGTGCTCGGCTGTGAAAATCAACCTTCTCGTGCAGGCGGCCACGCGTTCATTCAGGGCGTTCGCCGACATATGCGGCTCTTGGCCGGATCTTCTCATGTGCCGCGTATTGCTCAAGCGCGTGCGCAATCCAGCCCGTCATCCTGCCGGCGCAGAAGATGGTTTTTCCGGAATCCTTCGGCAGGCCATATGTCTTCTGGATCGCTGCAAGGGCAAAGTCGACATTGGGCGGCAAACCAAAAAGATCGTCCGCCGCCTTGATCAGCACCGGCAAGCGCTCAACGAATGGGTGGCCGGTTTCCGTGCGCAGCAGGATATCGAGCAGGCAATCTGCGCGCGGATCGCGCTCGTGATAGATCAAATGCCCGAAGCCGGGCAGGGACTCTCCCCTCCCTAGCCTGTCCGCAAGCACCATCTCGACATCCGATTCCGGCGTGATTTCCGCCAACCAGGCCGTTGCCCGATCCGAGGCCGCACCGTGCCGCGGGCCTGTAAAGGCACCAAGACCGGAAATCAATGCCGCATGGAGGGGTGCCCGAGTGGACGCAGCGCAACGCGCAGCAAAGGCACTGGTGTTCAATTCATGATCGGCACATAACACAAGCGCTGCCCGGAGGAGGTTCTTCGCTGAGGCGGATACTCCATAAGCATTGGCGATTTGCGTATGGATCGGGGTGGCCACCGGTTCCTGGTCCAGAAGCGCTGCAATGGAATAACGAAGCAGCGCAGCTCCTTTGTGCTGCAACAGCCTTGGTGCCAGCGTGTAGGCCGCGCGGTCCTGCAGCGGCCATGCCGCCAGAGCCATCATCAATCGATCAAGCGGGGCAAGTCCTTCCGGCAAAACCGGCGGACTTTCCGGAACATTTTTTGCAAACGGGTCGTCGCCTGAATCCCAGAGCAGCGTCGCCACCGTTTCCAGGGTCGATGTTTCGGCAAGGTCGGTCGCCAACCGCCCGCGATAAACCGGACCGTTTTCCGCAATCAGTGTCAGTTCGGTTTCCAGTACCGGATCACCGGTCAATGGACGAGAACCCGTCTGGTCTTCAGACGCTTTTCTGCCCTTCAGACGGCGCACATCCGCCGCATCGTAACGGCGCTTCTTTCCCGGACCGGCGACAGATGAAATCAGTCCCCGGCTGACATAAGCATAGAGGGTTGCCGGTTGAACCCCGAGTTCGGCGGCGGCTTCCCGGGCAGAAAGGTATATCGGTGTGGTCATATATTGATTTTAGATATCAACATTGATCAATGCAATTCTTTCTCTCTATCTGGCGCAAACCGAAGAAGGAGATGACCATGACCGAAGCGCCAAATCCTGCTCAGATGACCCCCGATCCGATTGCCGGCCTTGAGGGTGTCGTTGCCGCGACGACCTCGTTGAGCGATGTCGACGGTCAGAACGGCATTTTGATCCTGCGCGGCAAGAAGATCGAAGAGCTTGCCGGGCTCGTATCCTTCGAAGAAGCTGTCACGCATCTTTGGCAGGATTTGGACATTGCCAAGGTGCCGTCGATGGTGGAGGCCTTTGGCCAGGCACGTCTGGCTGCGTTTGAAGTAGTGCCGTTGCTGGAGGCCTCACCGACAACGCTCTCCGTTTATGAGCGCATGCAACTTGGCCTCGCCGCGCTACCTTTGAGTGAAGCGCTCCCGGCTGCAATAGCCATCAGTGGTGCACTGCCGGTGTTTCTGGCTGCATCCCACCGGATCGCAAAGGGAGAAAAGCCGATCGCGCCGGATGAAACTCTTGGTTCCGCCACCGATCTTTTGCGCATGCTCACCGGCGAGGTCCCACCCAAGCCCCATGCCAATGCGCTCAATCGCTATCTGGTGACCATTCTGGACCACGGCCTCAACGCGTCCACTTTCACCGCGCGCGTCATCGGCTCGACGCAAGCTGATATGCGACAGGCCATTCTCGGCGCCATGGGTGCGTTGAGCGGACCCTTGCATGGTGGTGCACCAGGACCGGTTCTGGACATGATTGATGCGATCGGCACACCCGAAAATGCCGAAGACTGGATTACTGCCGCTCTCGCGCGCAAGGAACGTCTGATGGGTTTCGGTCATCGGATTTACCGGACGCGCGATCCGCGTGCCGACGTGTTGAAATCCGGATTGCGGCAACTCGGTCAGGAAAACCCGAAGGTCAAACTTGCCGAGGACATTGAACGTGAAGCACTGGCAGCATTGAAAAAGGCCAAACCGGATCGGGCTCTCGACACGAATGTCGAATTCTACACTGCGGTGCTTCTGGATGCGATCGGCATCGACCGCACACTGTTCACGCCGCTCTTTGCCACCGGCCGTACGCCAGGCTGGTGCGGACACGTTCTCGAGCAGCAGCAAAACGGCAAACTTATCCGACCGGCATCGCAATATGTCGGACCGATGCCGGAGTAAGACCTTCCCGGAAGCAAGCGCCTGCTTTCCCAAAACCAGAGAGCCATCCCGCGGCTTACCGTGGGATGGCTCTCAATCAATCGTCTTCGAACATCACCGGCGAGGTTCGGTTTGAAGACGTAAAATCACGAATTTGCGTGGCGCGAAACTCTTCGCTTAACCGGCCATTTCAGCTTCACGGACAGCCAGTTCGATTTCGTCTACCAGACCCGGGTCCAGTGCCAGCCGCGCTGCGAGCATTTGCAGATATGCCTTTTCGGCCGGATGATCCGGATCGATGGCAAGACGCGAAGCCGCATAGATTTCGGCCGCCGTTTCCGGACAGGTTGCAAAAGCGACCACTTTGTCCAGGTCCAGAGGCGCACGCAACTCATCCATCAGGAAGGCCTTTGCTTCACTGTCGAGACCGGCTTCATCGATTTTCTCGAAAATCCGATCCTGTTCTTCGCGGTCGATATGACCATCAGCCTTGGCAGCAGCGATCATCGCAGTCAGCAGAGCTATGGCGAACTGGTTTTCGCCACCCGGTTGCTGAGCCGGATCGAACGCGGTTCCGCGCGGAGCGTCCAGCGGGATCGGCTCATCCTGCGGATAGTGCGGACGCGGCGCGTTCTGCTGGTTGGCCTTGTGGCCCTGATAAGCCTTGTAGGCAAGACCGGCGACCAGTGCCAGACCGCCATAGGTCACGGCTTTCTTGCCCATCTTGCGCCCGGTTTTTGTACCGAGCATCAGTCCAGCAAGGCTGCCAAGCGCCAGGCCACCACCTTGTGAGGACAGAAAATCCTTGCCTTGAGACAGCAGATCGCCGGATCCGCCCCGCGCTGCGGCGGCGCCACCGCGACCACTTTGTTGATTGCCGGACTGACCGCCCAGGAACTGGTCCAGCAAGGATTTTGCGTCAAACATCAATTGGCTCCCTAAAACAACCCGGAGAAGGTCAAATCACACTTGCTCTATCAAATGGGATTTTCTGCAAGCTGCGCAAGATTGGGTTACATTTGAATACAGATTTCCGATCCAGATCGGTCTTTTTAGTCCTCCGCCCAACGCCTTAACAGGATCAGTGAATTGCCGAAGTTCGCTCTTACTCTTCTTGCCGTGGCCGCAAGCTTTTGCTTCGCATCTCCTGCTCTGGCTTTTCTCTCCGGAGAAGACCCGGACAGCTATTCCAAGGTGGAGGACCAGGATCTTCAGGCCGCCTACCTGGATGCCCTTGTCACGGCAGGGGAAAGCTCCACAGGCAAGCTGCACGTCTTTCGTATCGGAGCCCCTGACGGCAAGGCTCCATCAGATACCGATACTCCCTCAAACAAGGGTCTGACCGTGCATGCGGTGCAGGATCGCGGACTGCCGCGCGGATCAGAATATCCGACATTCGTGTTTGCCTCAGACGGTGGCTCAACAGATCCGGTTCTTATCTACAAGACCCACGCTGGAATGCGCCTTTTCATTGCGGACTCTCCGAAGGGAGAAAATGAGTGCCTTTTGTCTGCGGAAAAAGGCTGGTCGGATGTCTGCCTGGTCGATACCCAAGGGAATCCAGCTCCTAACCTGACCGGGATCAGGGAAGACTTCTGGTCGGACCTGCTGAAAGTGTTCGGTTTCTAAGCACCTCTTGGAGCAGGATGGCGCATCGGCATCAGCTCAAAGACAAATGCCACGATCAGCGCCATGACCAGCCATGTCAGCCAGGCGATACCATCCTGCACCAGCACCACTTCAATCGGATTTCCAACCAACCAGTTCATCAGAGGCTGACGCAGCAAACGCCCCTGCACCGCCAGCATCAGGCAGCCGAGTCCGAAGCCGCCGATCCACCAGCGAAGACCGGGAAACCGGTACTTGAGAAGCGCGTAGCAAATGGTGAGCGCCAGTCCCATTTCCATGGAGCTGAGCGCGGCAGGTACACGGACGTCCCATGACGGCTGAACCGTCTTCCCGGCCATCTGACCTGCCACCCATTCATGGATCCATTCAACCGTGAAGACGTGAATGACGAAGCCCGCGGCTGCAGCCAGTGAGGCAGCCGCCAATATCGGTACAAATCTGTTAGTCATTGAAATTCCGAAGAAAATTGAACGCCTTGGATCGATGACAACAAAAGGCGTTATTTCAATGGCAACAGGTTGTCGTCCTTCAGGGTTTCCATGGCAATCGATGATCGCACGTGATGAACCGCTTCCTGAGGCAGCAATTCGTCATTGATGATGCGGCTGAGCGCCTTGAGGTCGGGCACCACGATTTTCAGCATGTAGTCGACATCGCCTGTCAGCGTGTGGGCTTCCTGAACCTCCGGCATCGCAGTTACCATGTTGCGGAACTTGCGGGCATTTTCCTTGCTGTGAGCGCCAAGCGTCACCCCGACAAAGGCGGTCACCGTCAGGCCCAGCGCTTCCGGGCTTAGCGCCGCCCTGTAACGGCGGATAACCCCGGCGTCTTCGAGTTTCTGGCGACGGCGAGAGACCTGGCTGGCGGAGAGGCTGATGATGTCGCCGAGCTCCGAATTGGTCAGAGCCGCGTCGTCCTGCAATGCGGCAAGCAACTTCACATCATAGCCATCCAGCGCAACAGTCATGCGTCAATCTCAATAAATTTGCACATTGTGTGTATAAGATTACGCGAAAACACGTGGATTGCACACACCCTGCGCATCATCCCCGGCATTCTGTCTTCAATGAATGTCAATTCAATGGAGGATTAGCCATGGGACCGTTTCCGCACGACGCGCCCCCAGCCCAGATAACACCTCAAAACCCGGCAGGAACCGACGGCTTCGAGTTCGTCGAGTTTGCCCATCCGGAACCGGAAAAGCTGGACGCATTGTTCCGCAAGATGGGATTTGAACCGGTCGCCAGGCACAAGGCCAAGGACATAACACTCTACCGGCAGGGTGACGTCACCTATGTGCTGAACGCGGAAGCCGACAGCCATGGCATGAAATTCGTCGACGTTCACGGCCCATGCGCACCCGCCATGGCCTGGCGTGTGGTCGATGCCCAGAAGACTTACGAATATGCCGTTGCCCGGGGTGCAACGCCATACGAAGGCGACGACAAGACCCTCAATGTACCGGCGATCATCGGCATCGGCGGTTCGCTGCTCTATTTTGTCGACACTTATGGTGAAAAAGGTTCCGCTTACTCCGACGAATTCAACTGGCTGGGTGACGTTGATCCGAAGCCGGAAGGTGTCGGCTTCTACTATCTCGACCATCTGACCCATAACGTCTATCGCGGCAACATGGACAAGTGGTGGGACTTCTATCGCGATCTGTTCAATTTCAAGCAGATCCACTTCTTCGATATCGATGGCCGGATTACCGGTCTCGTCAGCCGGGCAATCACGAGCCCATGCGGCAAGATCCGCATTCCGTTGAACGAGTCCAAGGACGACACCAGCCAGATCGAGGAATATCTGAAGAAGTACAACGGTGAGGGCATACAGCATATCGCCGTCGGCACGGACGACATTTACGCCAGCACCGACAAGCTGGCGGCGAACGAATTGAAGTTCATGCCTGGTCCGCCGGAGACCTACTATGAAATGTCCCACAAGCGGGTGAACGGTCACGACGAACCGATCGATCGCATGAAGCAGCACGGCATTCTGATTGACGGCGAAGGGGTGATCGACGGCGGTTTGACCAAGATCCTTCTGCAGATCTTTTCAAAGACTGTTATCGGACCGATCTTCTTCGAGTTCATTCAGCGAAAAGGCGACGAAGGTTTCGGTGAAGGAAATTTCCGGGCGCTGTTTGAATCGATCGAGGAAGACCAGATCCGCCGCGGTGTGATCAAGCCGGAAGCAGCCGAATAAGTTCGGCAGCCACATGTCAAAGAGGCCGTTTTCCAGTGCAGGAGGACGGCCTCTTTTTTGATTTTTCAGCGGATCGTGCACTTTTTTTCAAAAAAGATTCAAAAAGTGATCCGACGTAACTCACTGAAATATATAGATTTTCTTTTGAAGCGCCTCAAAAACTGTGTCCTGGCGACCACAGTTCTTAAAATTTTTCCGGAAGAAGATTTCACCAGACGGGTTTTACCATACAGAGGCTGCCGAGTAGGCCCTCTGTTGCATTGTCTAAGCACAAACTTCTGACCTCCGTGCCCCGCGCGGAGGCTTTTTTTTGAGAAGCAGGATCAGGAAGTCCGACTTTTCACTCTTCCTTCCAGTGTGTCCCAAACCATCGCCGCGACATCGGGACCGCCCAGATTGCGAATGGCACGAATGCCCGTGGGTGCCGTCACGTTGATTTCGGTCAGCATGCCGTCGATCACATCAATGCCCACCAGGATAAGGCCTTTTTCACGCAGTGATGGGCCAAGACGAGCGCAGATGTCCCGTTCGCGGTCGCTGAGGTCACTGTCCGTCGGCGCACCGCCGCGCACCATGTTGGAGCGCAAATCCCCTTCCGCCGGAACCCGGTTGACCGCCCCGGCAAATTCGCCGTCCACCAGCAGGATACGCTTGTCGCCATGCTTCACGTTCGGCAGAAACTGCTGGATCACCCAGGGTTCGCGGAAGGTTGCGTCGAAGAAATCATAGAGCGACCCGTAATTGAGATCGTCTTTGGTGATGCGGAAGACGGCTGCTCCACCATGGCCGAACAGCGGCTTCATGACGATGTCGCCGTATTCCTCGCGGAAGAGATCGATTTCAGCCCTGTCCTTGGTGATCAGGGTCGGCGGCATAAGGTCGGCAAACTCGGTAACGAACAGCTTTTCGGGCGCATTCCTGACCGACGCAGGGTCATTGACCACCAATGTGTCGGGATGAATCTTTTCCAGAATGTGTGTGGCGGCGATGTATGCAAGGTCAAAGGGCGGGTCCTGGCGCATCAGAACCACGTCCATTTCGCGCATATCCGTGCGCTGCCTCTCGCCGAGCGTGAAGTGGTTGCCCTTCTCGTCGCGTACGTGGACAGGCTCCAGCGCGCAGAAAACATCATCTCCGCGCTGCGCCAGGCGCTCCGGCGTATAGTGGAAAAGCTCATGGCCTCTTGCCTGCGCTTCCAGCATCATTGCGAATGCGCTGTCACCGGCAATGTTGATGGTGGAGATATGGTCCATCTGGACCGCAACTTTCAAAGCCATAAGGCGACTCCCGGCGGGGGCGCAGATTTGCGCGGGGTATTTCAGATCGATTGGTCCAGATATGCGGTCCGCGTTCGGCTTTGTCCAGTGGCAGCTGATCTACGGCGCTTCACGACACCGATATCACCGATCCTGCGAAGGGATTCAGATCTATTCCCAGGCCTCAAAAGCGTTTTCAATTCGCTCGGGCAAGGCCCAGGGACGGACTACGACCACATCAAAACGAAGGGTGAAGAAACCGGCCTTCGGGTGTTCCGTGACGAAAATCTTGGCAGCCTTTGAAATCCGCTTCTGGCTGGCCGGGGTGACCGCTTCCATGGCCGCGCGGCGGGACTTTCTGGCCTTGACCTCGACGAAGGCGACAGTCTTGCGTTTCTTGGCGATGAGATCGATTTCACCAGCCTTGGTCTTGTAGCGATGTTTCAGGATGCGCCATCCGGTCAGACGCAGATACCAGGCAGCCCAGAATTCGGCAGACAGGCCACGCGCATGCGCCTGGCGACGCTTTTCGGTTCCGCCGGCCTTTCCTCTCGCCATCGTCAGCCGTCTCCCGACTTCAGGTCGAGTGCCCTTTTATAGACCTCGCTTCTTTCCAAGCCGGTTGCCTTGGCAATTTTCTTGGCCGCCGCGCTCACCGGCATTTCGGCAAGCGCCTCTTTCAGCAGCTCATCGAGATCGGAAGCTTCAGCTTCCGGCTTTTCTTCCGGTGGGCCAACCAGAATGACGATCTCACCCTTGACCTGCTGGTCCGCAAAACGTTGCGCGAGTTCAATCAGCGTGCCGCGTTCGAATGTTTCGAAGCGCTTGGTGAGTTCGCGTGCAACGACCGCCTCCCGGTCATGGCCGAAAACATCGGACATGAGTTCAAGCGTTGCAGCGGTGCGGTGTGGCGACTCAAAGAAGATGAGAGTTGCCGGCGTCTTGGCGAGCTCCTCCAAACGCTTTGTCTTCGGACCGCCTTTTTGCGGCAGGAACCCGGCAAAGAGCACCGTGTCGCTGGCAAGACCGGATGCGACAAGGCCCGCAAGTGGTGCGGACGCACCGGGGATCGGGATCACCTTGTAGCCTTCGGCAACAACGTCCCGAACCAGCCTGTAGCCGGGATCGGAGACCAGCGGAGTGCCGGCGTCGGAGACGAGCGCAACCGCCCTGCCGCTTGAAAGCTCCGCCAGGATCTTCGGGCGCTGCTTGTCGGCATTGTGCTCGTGGTAAGGCAGGAGCGGCGTCTTCAGGCCGAATTTCTGTGTGAGAGTTGCCGTGACACGCGTGTCCTCACAGGCAATGACACTGCTTGCCGCCAGAGTTTCAAGCGCGCGGACCGTGATGTCACCGAGGTTCCCGATCGGTGTTGACACAATGTAGAGTGCGGGTTCCAGATTGGGCGCCGTGAAGGCGTGTTCTGCAAGGCTGAAGCGATTTTTTTCCGCGGGCGAGGCGGTTGCGTCCGAGCCCATGAAGCCTCCTTACAGTCCGGTTCTTAAGCCGAATATCCAGTCAATATGATGCAATTCTTGTTCTGCGCTACCTGCAGAACGCAACTCATGCAAGGCAAATCCACTATTCTTCAAGCAGATACCCCCTTCAAAGGGCGCTAAAACTGGACATGTCGGTAACGAATACGTAAGTCTTTGCCAAAAGGTGGATTGATAAATATGGCAAGTGCAATGCGGGGCAAAAACAAGCAACAGGGCCGTCGTGTCTTTTTGAAGACCGCGTTGGCGGGAGCGAGCACCATGCTGCTCGGTGGCTGCCTGGGGTCTACTCTGGGGTCCTATCCGGGCGAAACGATCCAGCCGACCGGTCAGCCCCAGGTCACGGGCGAGGTTATCGGCACGGGCAGTGTCCGGGTCGGCTTGCTGTTGCCACTGTCCGGCGGCAACGCCTCCATCGGTACAGTGTTCAAGAATTCCGCCAGCCTTGCCTTGCAGAGCTTTCCCAATGCTGACGTTCAATTGCTGGTCAAGGATACAGGCGGCACGGCAGAAGGTGGACGGGCCGCAGCACAGGCCGCCATTTCAGAAGGTGCAGAGCTGATCCTGGGACCGGTCTTTTCACCGGCCGTTGCGGGAGCCGCGACAGCAGCGCGGGCAACAGGTGTCCCCGTCATCGCGTTTTCGACCGACACATCCGTTGCCACGCGCGGTGTCTATCTGTTGAGCTTCCTGCCGGAGAGCGACGTAAAACGCATCGTCGGCTACGCCAACAGCCAGCAGAAACAATCCTACGCGGCCCTGGTTCCCGAGGGAGCTTACGGCGCCGTTGTTGAAGCTGCTTTCCGCCAGGAAGTCGGACGCGGGGCCGGGCGCATCGCAACCATTCAGCGCTACAAGATGACCGGATCGGACGCAACGGACCTGATTGCCAAGACAACAGCGTTGAAATCCGTTCTCAACAACATCGACGCCCTGTTTGTCCCGCAAGGCGGCAACGTTCCAGCGCAGGTTATCCAGACCCTGGTCAGTCAAGGCGCCAATCTTGGACAGGTGAAGCTGCTCGGCTCCGGCCAATGGGATACCCAGCAGGTCAAGAACAACCCGGTGCTGGCCGGTTCGTGGTTCGCCGGTCCGGAAGACAAGGGGTTCCAGACCTTTGCGCAGCGCTACCAGAGCACTTACGGTTCGCGACCACCGCGCAATGCCAGCCTGGTGTATGACGGTGTTACCCTTGCCGCAGGCCTGATCCGCTCCGCGGGACCACAGCGGTTCCAGCAGAACATCCTGACCAATCCGGACGGCTTCATTGGGATCGACGGCTTGTTCCGGTTCAGGTCCAACGGTCTTAACGAGCGCGGACTTGCCGTCTATCAGGTCACCGGTAAGGGAACACAGGTTATTTCTCCGGCCCCCAGGGATTTCCGGACCGGTTTCTAGGTTAGGTAAGGATTGCAGATGCTAAGCGGCAAACAGATCGTGCTGATCATCAGCGGCGGCATTGCCGCCTACAAGTCGCTGGATCTGATCCGACGGCTGAAGGAACGCGGCGCCAGGGTCGTGCCGGTCATGACCACGGGTGCGCAGGAGATCATCACGCCACTTGCCGTTGGAGCCTTGTCTGCCGAGAAAGTGTTCACGAACCTTTTCGACCGGGAAGATGAGCACGACGTTGGCCATATTCGCCTTGCCAGGGACCATGACCTGATCCTGATTGCACCGGCCACAGCCAATCTGATGGCCAAGATGGTACATGGTATCGCCGACGATCTGGCATCAACCATTCTGCTGGCAACAGACAAACCCGTTCTCGTCGCCCCCGCCATGAACCCGAAGATGTGGCAGAACCCCGCCACGACCCACAATGTCACGACCCTTGAAGAACGCGGGATCCGTTTCGTTGGTCCCGCGTCAGGCGAAATGGCAGAACGGGGCGAAGCTGGTGTCGGCCGCATGAGCGAACCGCTGGAGATCGTTGCCGCTGCCGAAGCGGTGTTGCGTGATCATCAGGCAGAAAACGGTGATTTGCCGCTTGCCGGAAAACATGTCCTGATCACCTCAGGTCCAACGCATGAGCCGATCGACCCGGTTCGCTACATTGCCAACCGTTCTTCCGGCAAACAGGGACACGCGCTTGCCGAAGCCGCCTATGCGGCCGGGGCGTGTGTCACGCTTGTCTCCGGCCCTGTGGGCCTGCCCGAACCTAACAACATCAAGGTCATTTCAGTGGAGTCTGCTGCAGAGATGCTCCAGGCGGTCGAGACCAACCTTCCGGCTGACATCGCGATCATGGCCGCTGCCGTCGCCGATTGGCGCGTCGCGTCGGAAGGCGCTCAGAAAATCAAGAAGGACGGCAGCGGGAAACCGCCTGCGCTCAACCTGGTCGAAAACCCGGACATCCTGTCGACGATCGGTCATCACGAGAAACTGCGTCCCGGCTTGTTGATCGGCTTTGCGGCGGAAACCCAGAACCTTCTTAAGAATGCCCGCTCGAAGCTTGAGCGGAAGAATGCCGACTGGATCATCGCCAACGATGTCAGTCC
>JBCCVB010000129.1:0-20825 GCA_039195965.1 Pseudomonadota bacterium | reverse complement strand
TGGAATTCGAACATGCGGCGACCATGGCGCGCCACATGGACCTGCAGATGGACGTCTGCACACCGGAAGAGCTTTTGCAGCACTATCCGTTCATGGAGACCCATGATCTGGAAGGCGGGCTTTGGGATCCGCTCGATGGTGACATCGATCCGGCACAGGTTACGCAGGCTCTGGCAAAAGGTGCGCGGGCGAACGGGGCCAAGATTATCAGGTTCACCCCTGCTACCGGTGTTCGGCGCGAAAATGGTGAGTGGATCGTGGAGACCGAGAAGGGTGAGATCCGCTGCGAATACGTCGTCAACGCAGCAGGCTATTATGCGCCGCGTGTCGGTGAATGGTTCATACCTCATGGCGGTCGCCCGGTTCCGGCGGCAGTGATGAGCCATCAGTACTTTCTGACGGAACCGGTGCCTGAAATCATGGAATGGAGCGAAAAACACGGCCGCAAGCTGCCCCTGTTGCGGGATGTTGACACCTCCTATTACCTGCGTCAGGAAACCAGCGGCTTCAATCTTGGGCCCTATGAGCGGAATTGTCAGGCCGCCTGGGTCAGGCCAGATGATCCGATGCCGGATGATTTCAGCTTCCAGCTCTATCCGGACGATCTGGACCGGCTTGAATGGTACATTGAAGATGCCATGGCCCGTGTGCCGCTTCTGGGAACCCAAGGCGTCAGCCGCAATATCAACGGACCGATCCCCTATGCGCCGGACGGCCTGCCAATGGTTGGACCGATGCCGGGTGTGCCGAATGCTTTTGAAGCGCACTCCTTCACTTTCGGTATCGCGCAGGGTGGTGGTGCCGGCAAGGTGGCCGCGGAATGGATCATGCACGGCCAGACCGAATGGGACATGTGGTCGTGTGACCCGCGCCGATACACCGATTATACTGACAAGCAGTACTGCATCGACAAGGCGATGGAAGTCTATGGTCACGAATACGCCATGCACTTCCCCCATCACGACTGGCCGGCGGGACGCGACAGAAAGCAGTCAGCCGTCCATGCCAAGGTTCTGGAACTGGGCGGACAGATGGGCGTTTATAACGGGTGGGAGCGTGCCAACTGGTTTGCAAAGCCCGGCGACGACACTTCCGAGGAAGGAACGCAGACCTGGACGCGATCTGGTCCTTGGGAACCGCGTGTTCGAGAGGAATGCGAAGCCGTTCGAGATCATGTAGGCGTTCTGGATCTACCTGGTTTCTCCCGGTTCAGCCTGAGCGGAACTGGTGCCGCGGAATGGCTGCGCGGAAGGATCACCGGAGCTTTGCCGAAAGTCGGCCGGATGAACCTGGTCTATTTTGCAGATGAGCGTGGGCGTATCCTGACCGAAATGTCGGTTCTCAGGCACGGTGACGACGACTTCACCCTGATTACCGCAGCAGCGGCTCAGTGGCACGACTTCGAAGTGCTGAAGTTCAATCTGGCCGACGGATTGGCCTTGAGCGACCGGACACGGGAGCTGACGACGCTGATTGTAAGCGGTCCGAAATCTCGTGAGCTTTTCGAACAGATCGCCGAAGCCGACCTCTCTCTTGGCTGGCTCACGCATCAAAATGCCTTGGTTGCCGGCAAGGACGCGATGCTTGTCCGGGTTTCCTTTGCAGGAGAACTCGGTTGGGAAGTGCATGCAAGTTTCGAGGATATGCCAACGATCTATGCCGCAATTCTGGAGGCAGGTGCAAAACCATTTGGAATGTACGCGCTCAACTCCTTGCGCCTGGAGAAAGGCTATCGCGCCTGGAAGGGAGACCTTTCGACCGATTACACGCTCTTTGAAGGTGGTCTCGATCGCTTCGTGAAACTTGACAAGCCTCAGGGATTCCCTGGCAAGGCTGCGTTGATGAACGAGAAGCAGCAGGGTTCCACAAGACGGTTCGTCACCTTGATCATCGACGCGGAAGATTGCGATGCGCCTTACATGTCGGCGGTTCTGAAAGGTGATGACCTGGTCGGTGAAATCACATCGGGCGGTTGGGGATACCGGGTGAATGCCTCAATCGGTTTGGGCATTGTCCGCTCTGACCTGGCAGAGCCTGGCACCGAGCTTGAAGTGGAGATCTACGGCAAGAGGTGCAAGGCAACAGTGCAGCCTGATGCACCGATTTGGGACCCGGAGAATGAGCGCATCCGGGCGTAAAAACGTCCGGAGCAATTTCTGCCCCTTGGCTTCATTTTGGAGGAGAGTTCATGAGCGGAAGTGAACTGAAGCAACGGCGCCGTTCCGGTGGACGGTCCGCACGTACCGCAGCCAGGGCGCGTCCCCTGGATCAGGCAATCCGGCCGGTCCGGCCGGGTTTGCCGGGGGGACAGTTTCGACCTTTGAAAGAGGAAGATGTCGACCGCATCCACGAAGCCGCGATTTCGGCGCTCGAAAAGATCGGGATGGGGTCTGCTCCGGCGTCAGGCAGGGCTTATCTGACTGCGGCAGGTGCGATTGAAGGTGATGACGGTCGTATTCGCTTTCCGCGTGCGTTGGTGGAAGACATGCTGGCGAAAGCGGCGAAAGACATCACGCTCTGCGGCAGAGATCCACAATATGACCTGCACCTGAAAGGCACCAATGTGCATTTCGGAACCGCAGGGGCCGCCGTTCATATGGTCGATCCGGAAACGGCCGAATACCGCAATCCGTCCGTTCAGGACCTCTATGATGCCGCGCGGATTGTTCAGAAACTGGACAATGTTCATTTTTTCCAGAGGCCGGTCGTCTGCCGCGAGTTTGCCGATCCGCTGGAGCTTGATCTGAACACGGTTTATGCCGCGTGTGCCGGAACCACGAAACACATCGGAACATCGTTCACCGAAGCAACCAACGTCGCCCGCTGCATGAAACTTCTGCACGAGATTGCAGGAGGTGAGGACGCATGGCGGGAGCGGCCTTTCGTGTCGAATTCCAACTGCTTTGTCGTTCCGCCGCTGACGTTCGCCGAGGAAAGCTGCGAGGTGATGGAGGCCTGCATTCTTGCCGGAATGCCGGTGCTGCTGCTCTCTGCGGGGCAGGCCGGGGCAACCGCGCCTGCGCCGATTGCCACAGCGGTGGTGCAGGCCGTTGCCGAATGCCTTGCCGGCGTTGTTTACGTCAATGCAGTCAAACCCGGGCATCCGGCGATTTTCGGAACATGGCCCTTTGTCAGTGACCTGCGCACCGGAGCCATGTCCGGCGGCAGTGGTGAGCAGGCGCTCCTGAGCGCAGCCTGTGCGCAGATGCACCAGCATTATGGCCTGCCGGGTGGAGCTGCGGCCGGGATTGCCGATTCCAAGTTGCCCGATATGCAAGCCGGTTGGGAGCAGGGGATCAGCAATGTCATGGCGGGTCTGTCGGGCCTGAACATGGTCTACGAGGCTGTCGGGATGCATGCTTCTCTGCTCGGCTTTTGCCTGGAATCGCTCGTTCTCGGCAACGACATGCTTGGACAGGTTCAGCGGTGTGTGCGCGGGATCGAAGTCAAGGATGAGTACGTCGATCTTGATGTTGTGAGCTCCGTCGTACTGGAAGGCCCCGGTCACTATCTGGGACATGACCAGACGCTGCAGCTGATGCAGAGCGAATACATCTATCCGGAACTTGCCGATCGCTCGAGCCCGAAGGAATGGGAAGAGCGCGGCAAACCGATTTTGTTGAACACCGCAGCGGACCGGGTGCGCAGCATTCTGGCCGAAGACGGTCACCTGATCGATCCAACAACCGAAGCTGCCCTGCAGGCGGCCTTGCCACTGGCGAAACTTGCGCGGCCCTGAGGGGCTGCGTCTGACTTTTGAATTCTAGAACAGAAAGACAAGAACGTGACACCTCCTTCCAAAGCCCGGGTCGTCGTCATCGGTGGCGGCGTCGTCGGCTGTTCCGTCGCTTACCATCTGACCAAAAAGGGTTGGACTGACGTTGTTCTATTGGAACGCAAGCAGCTGACGTCCGGCACCACATGGCACGCCGCCGGCCTGATCGCTCAGCTTCGAGCGACCGAGAACATGACCAGGCTGGCCAAGTACAGCCAGGAGCTTTACGGCAAGCTGGAAGGGGAGACGGAGGTTGCAACCGGTTTCCGCCGCTGTGGCTCTATCACTGTTGCTCTGACTGAAGAGCGCAAGGAAGAGATCTTTCGTCAGGCCTCCATGGCGCGGGCCTTCGGGGTCGAGGTGGAGGAAATCACGCCGGATGAGGTCAAGGCTCGCTATGAACACCTGAACACCGAAGATGTTGTTGCCGGAGTGTACCTTCCTCTCGATGGTCAGGGGGATCCCGGCAATATCGCGCTTGCCCTGGCAAAGGGCGCCCGAATGGGTGGTGCCAAGGTTCTGGAACGTGTGAAGGTCACGGGTCTTCAAAAGAACGGCCGCCGGGTAACCGGTGTCGAATGGGAAACCGCCGAGGGAACCGGTGTCATTGAGTGCGATCACATAGTCAATTGTGGTGGCATGTGGGGACATGAGCTTGGCCGAATGGCCGGTGTGAACGTCCCGCTTCACGCCTGTGAGCACTTTTACATTGTCACCGAGAATGTTCCCGGCCTGAAGCAGTTACCCGTTCTCCGCGTGCCTGATGAATGCGCTTACTATAAGGAAGATGCCGGCAAGATCCTGCTCGGCGCGTTCGAGCCGAATGCAAAACCCTGGGGTATGAAGGGTATTCCGGACGACTTCGAGTTCGATCAGCTGCCGGAAGATTTCGATCACTTCGAACCAATTCTGGAAGCGGCGGTGAACCGGATGCCCCTGCTGGCGGAGACGGGCATCCATACGTTCTTCAACGGGCCGGAAAGTTTTACGCCGGACGATGCTTATCATCTCGGTCTTGCGCCGGAGATGGATAACGTCTGGGTGGCGGCAGGGTTCAACTCCATCGGCATCCAGTCGGCAGGCGGTGCCGGCATGGCGCTGGCAGAATGGATGGATACCGGAGCCAAGCCGTTTGATCTCGGCGATGTCGATATCTCGCGCATGCAGCCTTTCCAGGGCAACAAGCACTATCTGTTCGAGCGTTCCAAGGAAACGCTTGGATTGCTTTACGCCGATCATTTCCCCTACCGCCAAAAGGCGACTGCACGCGGCGTTCGCCGGACGCCTTTCCATGAGCACCTCAAGGCACAAGGTGCGGTGTTCGGTGAGCTGGCAGGTTGGGAGCGGGCTAACTGGTTTGCCGATGAAGGACAGGAACGAGAGTACAAGTATACTTGGAAGCGTCAGAACTGGTTTGAAAATGCGGCGCGCGAGCACAAGGCCGTCCGCGAGAATGTCGGCATCTACGACATGTCCTCCTTCGGCAAGATCCGGGTTGAAGGCCCGGATGCGGAAGCGTTCCTGAACTATGTCGCTGGTGGCGATTATTCGGTTCCTAATGGCAAGATCGTCTATACCCAACTGCTCAACAACAGCGGCGGGATTGAAGCGGATGTGACGGTGACCCGGCTTTCCGAAACGGCCTATCTCGTCGTTACGCCAGCTGCAACACGCCTTGCTGATGAAACCTGGTTGCGCCGTCATGTGGGTGACTTCCGCGTAGTGATAACCGACGTGACAGCAGGTGAGGCCGTTCTGGCGGTCATGGGGCCGAATTCGCGCAAACTGCTGCAAGCGGTGTCGCCGAATGATTTCACCAATGCAGTCAATCCTTTCGGGACTGCCCAGGAAATCGAAATCGGCATGGCGCTCGCACGTGCGCACCGGGTGACTTATGTCGGGGAACTTGGCTGGGAGATTTACATTTCCTCCGACATGGCGGCTCACGTTTTCGAAACGCTGCATGCCGCCGGCCAAGAGTTGGATGCGAAACTTTGCGGCATGCACATGATGGATTCATGCCGGATCGAAAAAGGCTTCCGCCATTTCGGACACGACATCACCTGCGAGGATCATGTGCTGGAGGCGGGACTTGGTTTTGCCGTGAAGCGGGACAAGCCTGATTTCATCGGCAAGGAAGCAGTCTTGCGAAAGCGCGAGGAGGGTCTGCAAAAGAGACTGGTCCAGTTCCGCCTGACCGATCCGGAGCCGTTGCTTTATCACGCTGAGCCGATCTTGAGAGATGGGGAAGTGGTTGGTTTTCTGAGCAGCGGCAACTATGGTCATTCACTCGGCGGAGCCATTGGACTGGGCTATGTGCCATGTGCCGGTCAAAGCACAGAGCAGCTGCTGAGTTCTTCTTATGAAATTGAAGTCGCCGGGGTTCGAGTAAAAGCCGAGGCTTCGTTGAAACCGTTCTACGATCCGAAATCCGAACGGGTAAAAGTCTGACCAGAAGCACGCCAGACTCCCAGGACGGTTTGGTGTCTGGTGTGCTGTAGGCAGGACGGGCCAGCTTTACGGGCATGGCGTTGAAATATGTGGCGCATTTTCAACGGTATGAGTGTGAGGTTGGCCCGTTTTGTGTTTGGCATTTGCACGATTGTTTACAAAGGCAATGCTGTTTTCCGCATTTGTAACTGAAGACTGCACCAGCTCCTCTTTCAATTGCTCTTAAGCGGCCAAGTTCGGCGTTTTTCGCGAAAGCGATTTCTCCATCGGTCCAGTTGTCGTCGATTGTCCAGCCTTACATATGAAAGGCTTGAGACCACGCGTGCTGGTTCGATCCGTGTCTGGCTATATTCAGGCTGCCAATCTGGCCCTAAGAGACATGAGGGAAACGGAGTTAAAACTAGTGCCAACACAAGAACCAGAACTGCTTAAGCAGTGAAGACCTCATTGAATTCACGGGAGTATTCGACATGAAAATGACGACCGAGGAAGCATTCGTAAAAGTGCTTCAGGCGCACGGTATCGACAATGCGTTTGGAATCATCGGTTCCGCCTTCATGCCGATTTCGGATCTGTTTCCAAAAGCCGGCATTACCTTCTGGGACTGCGCGCACGAATGTTCGGGCGGCATGATGGCCGACGGCTTCACCCGCGCAAGCGGCCGGATGAGCATGATGATCGCCCAGAATGGTCCGGGCATCACCAACTTCGTTACAGCGGTTAAAACGGCATACTGGAACCACACGCCGTTGCTGCTCGTCACTCCGCAGGCTGCCAACAAGACCATCGGTCAGGGTGGTTTCCAGGAAGTGGAGCAGATGGACCTCTTCAAGGATATGGTGGCTTACCAGGAAGAAGTCCGTGATCCGACGCGGATCGCCGAAGTTTTGAACCGCGTTATCATGCAGGCAAAGCGCGCCAGCGCTCCAGCTCAGATCAACGTCCCGCGCGATTACTGGACACAGGTGATCGATGTTGCTCTGCCGGCAATCGTTGATTTCGAGCGTCCGGAAGGTGGTGAAACGGCAATTGCCCAGGCTGCCGAATTGCTGAGCAATGCCAAGTTCCCGGTGATCCTGAATGGTGCCGGTGTGGTTATCGGTGGCGCGATCCCGGCTTCAATGGCTCTTGCGGAACGTTTGGATGCACCGGTCTGCTGTGGCTATCAGCACAACGACGCCTTCCCTGGTTCACACCGTCTTTTTGCCGGTCCGCTCGGCTATAATGGATCGAAAGCCGGTATGGAGCTGATCTCCAAGGCTGATGTGGTGCTTGCCCTTGGTACCCGCCTCAATCCGTTTTCGACCTTGCCGGGATATGGCATCGACTATTGGCCGAAAGATGCCAGCATCATACAGGTCGATATCAACCCGAACCGTATCGGACTGACCAAGACGATATCCGTCGGCATCGTTGGCGATGCGAAGAAAGTTGCTGAATCCATTCTTGAAAAGCTTTCCCCGACTGCCGGTAACGATGGACGGGAAGATCGTGTTCACACGATTGCGCAAACCAAGTCGCGTTGGGCGCAGCAGCTGTCTTCGATGGATCACGAGGACGACGATCCGGGCACATCCTGGAACGAGCGGGCACGTGCCGCTAAGCCGGAATGGCTGAGCCCGCGCAAGGCGTGGCGTGCCATTCAGGCAGCCCTTCCGAAAGAAGCCATCATCAGCTCGGACATCGGCAACAACTGCGCGATCGGCAATGCCTATCCGAGCTTTGAAGAGGGACGCAAGTATCTTGCACCTGGATTGTTTGGTCCATGCGGTTACGGTCTTCCATCGATCGTTGGAGCCAAAATCGGCTGTCCGGACACACCGGTCGTCGGTTTTGCCGGAGACGGTGCATTCGGCATTGCGGTTACCGAGCTGACGGCCATCGGCCGCAGCGAGTGGCCTGCAATCACCATGGTCGTCTTCCGCAACTATCAGTGGGGCGCTGAAAAGCGTAACTCGACTCTCTGGTACGACGACAATTTTGTCGGCACCGAACTGGACGAGCAGGTCAGCTACGCCGGGATTGCAAATGCATGTGGTCTTGAAGGCGTTCAGGCACGCACCATGACCGAACTGACCGAGCAGCTGGACAAGGCAATCGAGCGGCAGATGAAGGAAGGCAAGACGACTTTGATCGAAGCTCTGATCAACCAGGAACTCGGTGAGCCGTTCCGTCGTGATGCAATGAAAAAGCCGGTTGAGGTTGCCGGAATTTCGGCATCCGACATGCGTCCGCAAACCGCGACCTGACCCGAAGTCGGCCACGTAGCGTTATGGACGAAATACTGGTCCTGAATTCAGGATCGTCTTCGATCAAATTCGCGCTGTTCGCAGCAGACTTGTCGAAAAAAACTTCAGGAAGTGCCGTCGAAATCGGCGGTGCTTCCAGTCTGATCGTGGACGGGAGCGGCGCAGAAATGCCGCTCGCCGATCATGTTCAGGCCCTGAAGGCGATCTTCAAGGCGTTGGAAGGGAAGGGCGTCGACCTTTCCCGGCTAACCGCAGCTGCGCACAGAGTGGTGCATGGGGGTAGAAAGCTCCAGACACCATGCAGGGTGACCGAGAGCGTACTAGCAGAAATAGAACGTTGCGTGCCGCTGGCACCTCTCCACAATCCGCACAATCTTGCTGCCATTCGCGCCGTCGCCGAGGTGGCGCCCAACCTGCCGCAATGCGTGAGTTTCGACACCGCATTCCATGCCGACAACCCTGATGTTGCAAGGCGGTACGCCATCCCCGATGCCGAAACCCGGGCTGGATTGGAACGCTACGGTTTCCACGGTATTTCCTATGAAAGTCTGGTGCACAAGTTGCCAGGAATCTCAGGTGGAAACTTCCCGGCAAGGGTGTTGGCACTGCATCTTGGAAATGGCGCAAGCCTCTGCGCAATTCAGGACGGCAAGTCCGTTGCCACCACTATGGGATATTCGCCTCTCGAAGGCCTGACGATGGGAACCCGGTGCGGTTCGATCGACGGCAACGTCGTGCTCAAGTTGGTCGCCGACCACGGTCTGGAGCGGACATCCCAGATACTCAACAAGGAGAGCGGTCTTCTTGCGCTTGGAGGACACTCCGACATGCGCATGCTGAGGTCACTCGACACCGAGCAGTCCCGTTTCGCAATCGAGCACTTCTGTTATTGGGCCATTCGCCATGCTGGTTCGATGATCGCCGCCATGGGAGGATTGGATGCGATCGCGTTTACGGGAGGGATCGGCGAGAATGATGCCCAGGCTCGCGCCCGCATACTTGAGGGATTGAACTGGCTTGGCATTGACGTGGACGAAAAGGCCAACGAGGCTGGTTCACCAGGGCTGCACAATGATGCGTCACGTGTAACAGCGTGGATTGTGCCAGCTGAGGAAGAAGAGATGATTGCACGAAATGCCATGTCTTTGATGGGGGGATAACAATGGCGGGCGCGGACCGGATGCTTGATACCTCGCCAAAAGTGTCGGACGAGGTTCGCAAGACAACCTGTTACATGTGCGCTTGCCGCTGTGGGATCAACGTGCACCTGAAAGGTGGTAAGGTCGCCTATATCGAGGGCAACCGCGATCATCCTGTCAACAAAGGTGTTTTGTGCGCCAAGGGCTCATCCGGCATCATGCAGGTCAATGCGCCCTCCAGACTGCGGGCACCGCTCAAGCGCACAGGACCGCGCGGTTCAGGAGAGTTTGAGGAAATCTCCTGGGATGAAGCGCTGGAGCTTGCGACATCCTGGCTGGAGCCGATCCGCAAAACAGCACCTGAAAAACTGGCATTCTTCACCGGGCGCGATCAGTCACAGAGTTTCACCAGCTTCTGGGCCCAGAATTTCGGGACCCCTAACTATGCGGCCCATGGCGGTTTTTGCTCGGTGAACATGGCCACTGCCGGCATCTACACAATGGGAGGTGCGTTCTGGGAATTCGGTCAGCCGGACTGGGATCGAACGAAGCTCTTCATGATTTTCGGTGTCGCGGAAGACCACGATTCAAATCCGATCAAGATGGGCCTCGGCAAGCTCAAGTCCCGCGGCGGAAAGGTTATCGGTGTCAATCCGATCCGATCGGGCTACAATGCTATCGCCGACGAATGGGTCGGCATAACGCCTGGGACCGACGGGCTGTTTATCTCCGCCCTCATCCACCTGCTACTCAGGGCCGGCAAGATAGATTTAAGTTATCTGGCCAACTTCACCAATGCGCCGTGTCTCATCAACGAGACCAAGGGATCTCCGGAAGAGGGACTTCTGTTACGCGACAACGACGGCAAGACGCTCGTGATGGACCGCCAGACAGGATCACTCAAGCCGTTTGATGAGCCTGGTGTGAAGCCCGATCTGGCGGCAAGCGTAGAGATCGATGGAGTGACCCACAGGACCGTCTTTCAACACCTTGCCGAGCGCTTCCTGTCGGAGGAATTCAGTCCGGAAGCTGTTTCGGAAAAATGCGGAGTCAAACCGGGCCGCATCAGGGCTATCGCTGCTGAACTCGCTCGCGTGGCCTTCGAGGAAGCCTTCGAGCTCGACCAATCCTGGGTGGACTTCCGCGGACAACGGCATGAGAAAATGATCGGCAGGCCGGTCAGCTTTCACGCAATGCGCGGCATCTCGGCGCATTCCAATGGCTTTCAGACCTGTCGTGCGCTGCATGTTCTGCAGATCCTCCTCGGCACGGTCGAAGTTCCCGGCGGCTTCCGCTTCAAACCGCCGTATCCGAAACCGGTTGAAGCGCATCCGACGCCGCATTGCCACTCCCAGCCGGACTGCCCGCTCGACGGGCCTCATCTGGGGTTTGTGCGCAGCCCCGCAGATCTGGCACTGAAGGATGACGGAACTCCCGCGCGGATCGACAAGGCCTTTACCTGGGAGAACCCGCTATCGGCCCACGGACTGATGCACATGGTCGTTTCCAATGCTCATGCTGGCGATCCATACAAGATCGACACTCTGTTCCTCTACATGGCAAACATGGCCTGGAATTCGTCCATGAACACGCGCGGCGTCATGGACATGCTGACCGACAAGGATGAGAGTGGGGACTATGTCATCCCGCGTATCATTTATTCCGATGCCTACTCCTCGGAGATGGTCGCCTATGCCGACCTCATCCTGCCGGATGCGACGTATCTGGAACGGCATGATTGCATTTCGCTATTGGACAGGCCGATCTGTGAAGCAGAAGCGGCTGCAGATGCGATCCGTTGGCCGGTTATCGAGCCGGACAGGGATGTCCGGGGGTTCCAGTCCGTTCTGATTGATCTTGGCTCCAGACTGGGCCTTCCCGGCTTTGTCGATGACGAAGGGGTGCCGCTTTACGAAGATTACGCCGACTATATGGTCAATCACCAGCGCCGACCCGGTATCGGTCCGCTTGCCGGATTTCGCGGTGATGGGACCAAGTCCGGCCGGGGAGAGGTCAATCCGGATCAGCTGAAGAAGTACATCGAGAACGGCAGTTTCTTTGTCGAGCACGTGCCGGATGAGGCGGCATTCTACAAACCCTGGAACAATGCCTATCAGGAGTGGGCAGTTGGTCTCGGTTTCTACGACAAGCCGCAACCTTACCTCTTCCAGCTCTACGCCGAGCCTCTGCGGCGTTTTCAGCTTGCGGCGGAAGGTCATGGAGAACGGCAACCGCCCGACCATCTTCGCAAGCAGATTATCGAGTGTCTTGATCCGCTGCCTGTCTGGTATCCAGGCCTTGAAGAAACCCTGGTTGATCAAGACGCCTATCCGGTCCACGCCCTGACGCAACGCCCTATGGCCATGTACCATTCGTGGGGCAGTCAGAATGCCTGGCTACGGCAGATTCACGGCCACAACCCGCTTTATGTTCCAACGAAGATCTGGATGGAGAACGGGTTCGAAGACGGCGACTGGGCCAAGGTAACCTCCATACATGGCGAAATCACCGTGCCGGTTGCCCGAATGTCCGGTCTCAATGAAAATACGGTCTGGACGTGGAATGCTATCGGCAAGCGCAAGGGGGCGTGGGCGCTTGACGAAGATGCCCCCGAAGCAACCAAGGGTTTTTTGCTGAACCACCTGATCCACGAATTACTGCCTCCCAAGGGTGATGGACTCAGGTGGGCGAATTCCGATCCGGTCACCGGGCAGGCAGCCTGGTTCGATCTTCGTGTCCGTATTGAAAAGGTGGATCCTCCACAGGAGAGCCAACCGGCATTCAGCGCTCAGAAGTCACCTGTCGGAACAGGGCCCTTCGAGGTTCGTCAGAAGGTACGCACATGACCCAGCTGCCGGAAACAACGGACAAGAAGCTCGGTCTCGTCATCGATCTGGACACCTGTGTTGGATGCCACGCCTGCGTAACCGCCTGCAAAGGCTGGAACACGGAGAACTACGGCGAACCGCTGAGTGACATCGATGCTTATGGAAGCAATCCGGTCGGCACCTTTCTGAACCGGGTGCATGCCTACGAAGTCGAACCTCTGGATGGTGGCTGCAGTCAGACAGTCCATTTTCCCAAATCCTGTCTCCATTGCGACGATGCGCCTTGCGTCACGGTGTGCCCGACGGGAGCGAGTTACAAGCGGCAGGAAGACGGCATTGTCCTGGTTGAGGAAGAGGCCTGTATCGGTTGCGGTCTGTGCGCCTGGTCATGTCCCTACGGTGCTCGTGAATTGGATCAGGCTTCAGGCGTCATGAAGAAATGCACGCTTTGCGTCGACAGGATCTACAATGAAAACCTGCTCGAGGAAGACCGTGTTCCCGCCTGTGTTCGCACCTGTCCTGCGGGTGCCCGGCACTTTGGTGATCTGTCTGATCCGACCAGCAATGTATCGAAGCTGGTTGTCGAACGTGGTGGCTTTGATCTGATGCCCGAGCAAGGCACGAAACCCACAAACAAGTACCTGCCTCCGAGGCCGAAGGATCAGCTTTCTGATGCGGATGTTCTCTCACCTCTTCTGAAACCGGTTGCCGAAGAACCCAAGGGTTTTCTGGGTTGGCTGGATAAAGCACTGGAGGCGCTCTGATGCATCCGGCTCCCTCCGTCATCATATTTACCGTCCTGTCGGGCCTCGGCTTTGGTCTGTTGGTTTTCCTGGGGCTCGGATTTCCGCACGTCTCAGGCTGGTCGGCATTTTTCTGTTTTGCTCTTGCCTTCGGGTTGGCGATTGCGGGTCTTGTGTCTTCGACGTTCCATCTTGGCAATCCGCAACGTGCCCTGAAGGCGTTCACGCAATGGAAGACCAGCTGGCTTTCCCGTGAAGCCTGGCTGTCTACAACGGCGCTGGTCGTTATGGCCGTCTTTGGCTTTTGTGCTGTGTTTATCGGCTTTTCGCCGAAGATCTTCGGGTGGCTCGGCGCCACGCTGTCAGTGGCGACTGTGCTTGCAACCGCCATGATCTACACGCAGCTGAAGACTGTGCCGAGGTGGAACCACTGGATAACGCCGGTCCATTTCCTCACGCTTTCGCTCGCAGGAGGGGCCATTCTGGCCCAGGAGCGATCCGCCGCGCTGATTTTACTCGTCTGCGCCGGGGTTGCTCAGCTATTGACCTGGATTTTGGGAGATCGGCAGTTCAAGGAAAGTGGTCATGCGATGGGAAGTGCAACAGGGCTCGGCGACAAGGGGGCCGTTCGTCTGTTCGAGCCACCGCATACCGGAACCAACTATCTCATGAAGGAGATGGTGCATGTTGTAGGGCGGAAACATGCTCAAAAGCTTCGGGTGATCGCGTTTTCCGGGATGGTATTGCTGCCTTTTGCGATCCTTGCGCTGCTTCCTGTCAATGTGATGACGACCGGCTTCGCAATCCTGTTCTTTCTGGTGGGAACCTTTGCTTCCCGATGGTTGTTCTTTGCTGAGGCAGAACATGTTGTCGGCCTCTATTACGGTGTTGATCCGTCCAGACCGAAGTCTGGTCTGAACCGCGCCAGTTTATGAACGGGCTCGGCCAGCCTCCCGCCACACCGGTGACAGGAGGCTGGAGCGGCCGGGTCAGGGGTTGACGACGACGTAGACGGTCGTTCCGTTTTCGACGACCGCCTGATAGTAGACGCCGCCGCAGTTGTAGTAAGCGTTGTAAGGCGTGCAGCCGGAAATGGACTGACGGCGGTTTACGCGGCGAGAAGTTCTGCGGGCTGTGCGCCGCGCTGTGTTCTGGGAAGCGGTCTGGGCTTCTGCCTTGCCCATGGAAAGAGAAATGGGCGAACCGCTTTCGACGGAATTGAGGTCAATTTCACCTGCATAGCCGATGGAGAATGCGACTGCGGCGATGGTGAGGATCTTGGCTTTCATGGTACTTTTCCTTTTCAGTAAGTGACCGCAGCCTGTGGGTTGTTGTTGAGGCTGCGGTCGGTTGAAGTTGAAGAGCTGGCGATTTCCAATCTCTTCAGGTCAGCTTCCGGGGGGCTATGCACCTGGCTTGGATTTCAACTGCGGTGCCAGGTTTAAAGCTCGGAAGAATTCGTGTTTCCGGTTTCAAATTTTGTTTGTGTTGTGCCTGTCGGGATCAGTGGCTGCTGCCTGTCAGGCCGATGCCCGATGCCAGTCCCAGCCAGGCTTTGATGCGCAGACCCACGGCCTTGATAATTCCCATGGCTTCGATGACGTGAGAGGTCATGGTGCCTTCCATCGAACCCTTGAGCCCCGTGGTGTAGGCCTGGACAATGCAGCCGCTGCCGGGAACCAGAAGTTCTGCATGTTCGGGATGAACGAGGTCGAGATGGGCTACGATCTGACCGCGTTTTGCACGTTCTGCCGGTTCCATGAGACGTCCGCTTGGGGCCATCTGACCGGAGGAAATGGGCTTCTGGATCCTGGTAATGCGTGCCGGCAAGACTGTGTTGCGCATTCCAATGTTGAAGTTGCTTTCGCAGGCAATTTCAGCGGCCATGCCTTCGTAGAGCTCGGTGCGGGACACTTGCGAAAATCCTGCTACGATCCGGGAACTTTCCCTCGTGCTCCGATCGGGGATGATCACCATTGCGGGGCTCATGGCAGCCTGGGCAGCACGTGATCCGATGCTCAAGGTAACCTGCTCAACCGTACCGTCGACAAAGCTGTGTACGCGTGTCTTGTTAAGTTCGATTTCAGCCTGCTTCAGAGACGTCCTGGCGCTTTCGAGTTGTGCAGGAAGAACAGCAGCAGCCTGAACCTTTGCCGCCGCCAGTTGGCTTTTTGCCGCCTCAACCTCAGCTAACCGGGTGTCTCGCTGCGAGATAGCGCGTTCCAGTTGGCTCGGTTGGAATGCCGCTGAGCCACGTGCCTGCAATTCGCGGTGATCCTCAAGGGTGGTTTCTGCCTGTTTGAGGGCAGCTTCGGCAGCATCCAGAGCGGCCTCGGCAGTGTCGACATCCAGAAGAGCTGCATCAATTGCTGCATCTATCTCGCCTACCTTGCGCTCGGCATACTCGACCTTTGCAAGTTCCGTTGAGTTTTCGACGGCAAAGAGTGGGTCACCAACCTTCACATGATCACCGCCCTTGACGAAAATCTCGGTAACAGTGCCGCCGTTTTCCGCGACCACCGGGACGGTTCTAAACGGGACCAGCCCAGTATTCGATTTGGGATAATAGTAAAAGACCGCGAAAAATACGATCAGCGCGAGGATGAACCACATGAACAGCGCCGTGTGGACGTTGTAGAGCGTTATCGGTATGCCTCGCCATTTGAGATAAAGCACACGGAATACGAATGGGAACGACGTGACGAGAATCTCGATCATTTGGCCAACTCCTCGTGTCCGGGGCGCCACCAGAGCATGAAGTCGCGGGCGATGGCGGTGGCGATCAGTGCTGCCGGAAGAAGAATGCTGAAATGAGCAAGTGCCGGCATGATCTCGTAGGCGAGGGCAACTGTGAGCATGACGGGCACAGTCGTGCGAAGTGGTGTTCCCTTGGCCAGGCGCTCTGCATAATGATCGAAGCGTGCATAGAGATGCATGATCAGGTAGAGGGCAAGGAAGAAGACGATCAGTCCGACAAGCGAATAGAAGTCATCCTGTCCGGGCGGGACCCACCATCGTGGATTTCCGCTGCTCGCGGCAGCTTTTGTTGTCATGGTGCCGACCAGCAGCAGGACGGGCAAAACGATCGATTTCACAGCGATTATCCTTTGCTTTCTGGGTTTTGGCTGCCTCCCGGGCAGCACCGTTTGCTGATGCTGCAGAATTAAGAAAAAAGCAGAGGTCGTTCTTTAGGCTTCTGGCCACGTGTTTTTTTGTTCTGGACAATCGGGCAGTATTGACCGGCGATTGAGCTGAAACTGATGCCAGGCCAGGAAAGAGGAGCAACAGCGTGCCGCGGATCAGCGCCTACAGGCTAAAGCATCTTGCACGGGTCTATGAGAATGAGCCGGCGGCCAAGGTGCCGTTCGTGGATATCCTTGGAGAAGTGGGTATCGACCCGGACGTCCTCACGACAATGGATAGCAGAATCAAGCTCATTGATGAGGCGAAGGTCGTGGAGCTGGTCTGCCAGACTCTGTCCGACAAGACATTTGCGGCGCGTGCAGGACTATCAACGCAAGGTTCGAAAACGCTTCTGGCCTATCTGGCTCGGGCAAGCAGAACTCTGGGACAGGTGCTGCAGCTTGCTCAACGGTACTATGCTCTAGAAGACCCGCACATGAAGTTTGCGGCAAGGGAAGACGCCAATGGGCCTATCGTCGTTCTCGACACCGGTATGCTGGGAGCAAAGGAGTTTCCCAGACACACGGAATTCCTGATGCTCGGAATGTACAAGAGAACCAGACAGATCGCGGGCCCGAACTTCGGCGACCTGTCTTTGATTCTCAAATGCGGCGACCGTGACCATTGCGACCGGTTATCCGAAATTGCCGGGTGTGAAATTGCTGGCGGGCAATCATTCAATGGTTTGCAGTTGCCGCCAAACGGTTTGGCCTATCCGATCCCGACGGCGGATCCGGCGTTGCTTGACCACTTGCTTGAGCATGGAGAGGAACGCCTTCGACAGATGCCGCAGAATATGAACGGCGTGTCGGAGAAAGTCGCCAAGCTGGTCTTTTCCCGATTGCCTGGGCACCTGCCGAGCGGCGACGAAGTTGCGGCGGAGCTTTGCATGACACGGCGCACGCTCACCCGCCGTCTTTCCGACGAGGGTACCAGTTACAAGCTGCTGGCCGACACGGCGCGTTGTGATATGGCCAAGCGCATGCTCCTGGGTGAGGACAGCATTGCTCAAGTCGCCTTCCTGCTGGACTTTGCCGATCAGGCAGCCTTTTCGGTTGCGTTCAAGCGGTGGACGGGAACAACGCCTGCAAGCTTCAAGAGGACGCATATCTGATCTTATGCAGCTCTCCTGACCTTCACGAAGCGCAAAGGTGGTTCACAGAGGCTGGTTTGTTTGCTCAGGAAGCTCCTAGCTGCCGGCAGCCAGATCTTCCACAAGCTGCAACGGGTTCTGGGAAAGCCGCGTTTTATAGACCTGATAGCCTTCCATGACCCGCATGACATAGTTGCGTGTTTCCGGAAACGGGATGCTCTCGATCCAGTCGACGATTTCGTCCGTGCTCTTTCCTCTTGGGTCGCCAAACCGTTTCAACCAGCTCTGAACGCGTCCGGGGCCGGCATTATAGGCTGCCAGTGTCAACACGTAGGAACCATTCCAGTACTCCAGCTGCTCGTGAAAGTAAGCAGCCCCGATTGCCGCGTTCAGACCTGGATCACGCAGAAGCGCACCCTTGCTGTATGGCAGCTCCAGTTCCTTTGCCATCGCACGGGCTGTTCTCGGCATGACCTGCAACAGACCCATCGCCCCGACGGGTGAAATTGCGTCTGTCCTGAATGCGCTTTCCTGCCTGGCTATGGCGTACATCATCGCCAGATCGGTGGTGGATTGAACCATCTCTTTCGGAATGGCTCCTGTCGGGAACGCCAGCTTTTCAATCTGGATACCGCGATTGAATGCGGACTTGCCAACCATCAGTACCGAATTGTGCTTTTCTTGCAGCTCAAGCCGCAATGCAAGCAATCGAAGATGTGCGGGATCGGTGAGTGTCTTAGCCAGATGGCGATACAGTCTTGCGGCCCGCTTCTTGTCTCCGATGTTTTCAAACTCGGTTATCGCCCTGGCGAGCATGTTGGAGCTGAAAGCCTTGCGGTCTTCATGGGAAATCGAAACTTTCCGCAGACCGAGCTCAGAACGTCCCAGACGTTCATGTGACAATTGACCGTAAAAGGTTCCCGGATATTCAGCAGCCTGTTCAAAGTATCTGGTGGCATCTTCGGGGCGATCGTCGGCTTCTGCGGACCGGCCAAGCCAGTAGAGCGCTCTGGACTGGCTGATTGGTGTCGTGGTGATTTCCTTGACGGCGGCGAAGTGTTCTTCGGCCGCTTTTGGCTTTTCGAGGAACCGCAAGGCAAACCACCCCGCGTGGAACTCAGCATCGGCAACGGCAATGTGGCCTGTAGCGCTGTGCGCAGCAGCCAGGACGTAGGCTTGTGTTGCCTTGCCACGTTCCAGCATTTCCCGTGACACGATACGGCGTTCCACCCACCATTTGTCCGGGTTCACCAGAGCTTCCGGATCGTAGGGGGTTGTTCGCAGGAGAGTCGCTGCGGTTTCGTACTGGCCCTTTCGCCTTGCATGCAGGATCTTGCTGAACTGAAAACCGGGGTCGTCGGTCCAGCTTTCATGTACCTTGCCGAGCGAGCTCGCGGCATCCGAACGCTTGTTGACGACCGCAGCACGGCCTTTGGCGAGGCTCTCGGCTTTCGCGAGCGCGGACATCCGGAGTGCGAGCCTGGTCTTGCCCTCGTAGAGCAGCGTGTCCATGCGCAATTTGTGATCTGAGGCTTCAAGCAGGGACTTGAACTTGTCTGCGTAACGTGCCTGCTGTTTCGAGCTCAACTTTGCCCCCGGCCACCAGGCGCGGATAAGATCTTCAGCCTTTTCGGATTGACCCGTCTGAAGATAGGCCCGTGCCAGAGACACTATGGCAAAGTTGCTTACCGGCTTGTTCTCTTCAAACTCGGCAATAACCGCCTCTGCTGAGGGCCGGTCGTTTAGGAAGGCACGCTCATAATTCGTTCGCATGCGAGTCTGCATGGGCCAGCCGTCGAGTTCGCTTATGAACTCGGCCAGATCGGAAGCGGAAACTGCTGGTGCGCTCTCTGATGCGATCGCCCAGGTCAAGGCCTTGTGCTCAACAGTACCCGGTGTCAGCTGATCGCGAATTTTCAACGACGTTGCGAAGTTCTTGCCGTCAACGGCCTCAAGTCCAACAGACAACAATCTTGTGTTTTCGGGGAGGAGTGGTGCCTGTGTTTCAACCTGTTGCGGTGGCGTCTCACGTTTGGGTGGGATTGGTGTTGTAGCGGCGGCGAAGTCAGTTGCCAGAAGGAAACCGGCTCCAAAGGCAAGTCCAACGAAAAGCATTCCATGACACCTTCTGTTTTCCCGTAGTCGCGAACGACCCGGGCAGAGGCTCTCTTGTGACGTATTTGCTAGGACAAAATGAGGCAGCGCCGTCAAACCGGCGTACATTTTTTTGGACAAACGACCACGTCCTGCGTGCGCAGGCGTAGTCAGCGCCGAAAGGCCGCGGTTGCTTCGGTATTGCATTCCGCAATCCTGTCATCAGGAGATTTGCCGGGTGTGTTTCGGATATTCTTGGGCGGGGGGACGGTATCGGCGGCTCACGGGTTCTGACCGTACCAAGTGGTTGGAATGCAGCGCTGAAGCCGGGCATCGCGGCACGCGGCAGCAATAGGAAATCGAATGTGTGTTGCGCCGCTTCTTTGCACTCTCACCTGAACCCGTCACGCAGAAACATCAGCATGCGCGAAGGTTGGGCCAGAATAGAATTCTTTGGCAACTCGGACATGCTGTAGAAATCTGGAAACGAAATGAAATGTCGATGCGTAGGCTGGAAATCCAGGTCACTCGGATCAAGGCAGTGACCGTCGCTCCGGAGCCCCAGATGGTTCTCAACGCCAACTGACATTCGCAAAAATCAGGGTTTGATCGCAGAAAATGAACTGGCGAACATATCGAACATTCGAGTCGCACAAATTGAAATGCATCAGTGCTTTGCGCGATGAGACCCTCGCCGCTGCGTAGTCACACCAGTGTTAAAGGCGCGTTTCATGCCTTGAGCTGTATGACAGGTCCCATGACCACCGCCAAAAACAGCGGCCAGATCTCTGGTTTGTTTCAAATGGCAAGAACGAGTTGTGCTGCCTCTTGCAACAGGAAACGACAAACGAATTTACAATACTGACTGAGCTTCAGTTTGGCAGTCGAGCTTCAGAATTAATAACCATTCCCTTTGAAAAATTCCTTGATGACCGTTTTCACAATGATCTTCAGGTCAAGGAACATGGAACGTCTGCGGATGTACTCAAGATCGAAGTGAAGTCGCATTGAAGCTGCGTACGCATTCCTCGTTTCACCGCGAAACCCATTGACCTGTGCAAGGCCGGTGATGCCGGGTTTTACCTGGTGTCTGCTGAGGTAGCGCGGGTCAAAATCTTCATAAGGCACCCCGTTTGCGAGCATTCCCGGTACGTGAGGGCGAGGCCCGACAAGAGACATCTCACCTTTCAGGACGTTTATCAGCTGGGGCAGCTCATCAAAGTTGCTGCGACGCAGAAAGTTGCCGACGGTCGTAATGCGTGGATCGTCT
>JBCCVB010000128.1:0-20929 GCA_039195965.1 Pseudomonadota bacterium | reverse complement strand
ATCATCGCTGAAGATGTTGAAGGCGAAGCTCTGGCAACTCTCGTTGTCAACAAGCTGCGTGGCGGCCTGAAAATTGCTGCTGTCAAGGCTCCTGGCTTCGGCGACCGCCGCAAGGCAATGCTCGAAGACATCGCTATCCTGACCGGCGGCACCGTGATCTCCGAAGACCTCGGCATCAAGCTGGAAAACGTGACCCTCGACATGCTCGGCACTGCCGAGAAAGTCGCGATCACCAAGGAAACCACCACCATCGTTGACGGTGCAGGTTCCAAGGACGACATCAACGGTCGCGTAGGTCAGATCAAGGCTCAGATCGAAGAAACCACTTCCGACTACGACCGCGAGAAGCTCCAGGAGCGCCTGGCCAAGCTCGCTGGCGGTGTTGCAGTTATCCGCGTTGGCGGTGCAACCGAAATCGAAGTGAAAGAGAAAAAAGATCGCGTTGACGATGCTCTGAACGCAACCCGCGCTGCTGTTGAAGAAGGCATCGTATCAGGTGGCGGCACTGCTCTGCTGCGTGCCAAGAAAGCTGTCTCGGCTCTGTCTTCCGACAACTCTGACATTGAAGCTGGTATCAAGATCGTTCTGCGCGCTCTGGAAGCTCCGATCCGTCAGATCGTTGAAAACGCTGGTGTCGAAGGCTCCATCGTTGTTGGCAAGATCCAGGAAAACGACGACGATACTTTCGGCTTCAACGCTCAGACCGAAGAATTCGTCAACATGATCGAAGCCGGCATCATCGACCCGACCAAAGTTGTTCGTACTGCTCTGCAGGACGCAGCTTCCGTCGCTGGTCTCCTGATCACCACCGAAGCAATGGTCGCCGAGCTGCCGAAGAAAGACGCAGCACCGGCAATGCCAGGTGGCGACATGGGCGGCATGGGCGGCATGGGCTTCTAAGAAGTCCAAAGCTCAAAGCTTTACGGAAAGGGCGGTCTTCGGACCGCCCTTTTTGCTTTGGCAAGGTGAAGTCAGGTCTTAGCGGCAGGGTTTCATCAGTCCGAAAAATGGACAGAGGATGCGCTCGCGGAAAGTGATCGCATTCTTTATCCAGCTAATCGTAATCCTGTTGTGCTCTGGCGTAATTCCAGATAATCACAGCCTTACCTCGGGGTGCGTGAGGTTTTCACGCTGAGATGCCTTTTCGGCGAACCCGTTGAACCTGAACCGGCTAGAACCGGCGGAGGGAAAGGTAGCGGTTTCATCCATCCTTGCCCTCTCGCCGCAATGGAGGATGACATGAAACATCTGATCTTTGCTGCGGGACTTTTGTGCGCAACATCGGCGATTGCCGCCGACAAACCCGAGCTCACCGTCTACACTTATGACAGCTTCGTTTCCGACTGGGGCCCCGGCCCGAAGGTGAAGGAAGCCTTTGAAGCCGTCTGCGCCTGCGAACTGAACCTCGTCGGCATTGAAGACGGTGCTGCCCTTCTTTCCCGCATCCGGCTGGAAGGTGAGAATTCCGACGCGGATATTGTGCTTGGCCTGGACACCAATCTCATTTCCGCCGCGAAGGAAACCGGCCTTTTCGCGCCCCATTCGGTTAGTGCGGAATATGCGCTGCCGGTCGAGTGGAACGACGAGACATTCGTTCCTTACGACTGGGGCTACTTCGCATTCGTACACAACAAGGACGCGGCTGCACCCGCCAACTTCCGCGAGCTTGCAGACAGTGACACCAAAATCCTCATTCAGGACCCAAGGTCTTCAACACCGGGACTGGGCCTGTTGCTGTGGGTCAAGGCAGTTTACGGCGATGAAGCCCCAGCCATCTGGGAAGGACTTTCGGACAATATCGTGACGGTCACCAAGGGTTGGTCGGAAGCTTACGGGCTGTTTCTCGAGGGTGAAGCGGACATGGTGCTCAGCTACACCACCTCCCCTGCCTATCACCTGATTGCCGAAGACGATGCCAGCAAGGCTGCAGCTGCCTTCGACGAAGGCCACTACATGCAGGTTGAAGTTGCTGCAAAAATGGCCGGTACAGACCAGCCGGAGCTGGCTGATCAGTTCCTGGAGTTCATGACTTCCGACGCGTTCCAGTCAATCATTCCAACCACCAACTGGATGTACCCCGCAATCACTCCGGAGGGCGGTCTGCCGGAGGGCTTCGAAACACTGCACACTCCGCAAAAGTCCCTGCTTCTGGGAGCAGATGAAGCCGCCAAGGTGCGGGAAGAAGCGTTGGCGGAATGGTTGAGCGCGCTCAGCCAGTAAATCCGTTCCCGGGGATCGCGTCGGCGGCTGTCGTCGCGGCGTTGATCCTGGGCACTCTGGCCGCAATTGCGCTGCGAGCGGAACCCGGGCAAGGATTTGGCCCGGCCGACTGGGCGGCGCTACGCTTCACGCTCACACAGGCGGTGCTCTCGGCCCTTATCAGCGCCGGGCTGGCCATTCCGGTTGCCCGTGCGCTGGCGAGACGGCGGTTTCGCGGCAGAAGCGTGTTGATCGCGCTTCTCGGCGCTCCCTTCATACTTCCGGTCATCGTTGCCATTATCGGCCTGCTTCAGGTCTTCGGGCGCGCGGGATGGATTTCCGACGCATTGGGTCTGTTCGGCCTGCCACCGATCCGCATTTACGGATTGCACGGTGTTGTCCTGGCCCATGTCTTTTTCAACCTGCCCTTGGCGACGCGGTTGATCCTTCAGGGCTGGCAAGAGATCCCATCGGAGCGATTTCGACTTGCAGCGCAACTCGATTGTAACGGGTACTCAATGTTTCGGCTGATCGAGTCGCCGATGCTCGCAAGGATACTGCCCGGCGTTCTGGCAGTAATCTTCGCCATCTGCCTGACGAGCTTCGCAGTTGCGCTCACCCTTGGCGGCGGCCCCAGGGCAACAACCATTGAACTCGCAATCTATCAGGCCTTCACTTATGACTTTGATCTGAGCCGGGCCGCGATGTTGTCGGCGCTGCAACTTGTGCTGACCACGGCGGCTGCCTTCGCCGCGCTCAAACTCTCGCGGGGCGACGGCTTCGGTGCCGGGCTTGACCGCGCAATTCGCCGCTGGGACGGCGGAAAACCGATTGCCGACGTGCTCTGGATCTCGCTTGCTGCAATCTTTCTTCTCCTGCCGCTTCTGTCAGTGGTGATCTCTGGCCTCGTTGGCCTTGCTTCATTGCCGTCGGTCGTCCTCCAGGCGGCTGTGACCTCGCTTGTGGTCGCTACGATGAGCACTGTTGTCTTGCTGCTGATGGCGCTGCCCATGGCAGCGACCATCGCTACCGGGCGATATGGATGGGTTGATGTCAGCGGAATTCTTGGGCTCGCTGCCTCGCCTCTGGTCATTGGCACTGGCATGTTCATTGTGCTTCGGCCATTGGTCGACCCAACTTCACTTGCCCTCCCGGTGACAGCACTCGTGAATGCGGTGATGGCAATGCCCTTCGCGCTTCGCATACTTGTTCCGGCTGCGCGCGATGTTGTTCAGCGTCATGGCCGGCTTGCTCTTTCTCTCAACATGGAAGGCAGAGTGTTTTTCGCTCGTGTAATGATCCCGCGCATGCGTCCGCAGATCGGATTTGCCGCGGGGCTGGCGGCTGCTCTTTCGATGGGCGATCTTGGTGTCATAACCTTTTTTGCAAATTCTGAAACAGCCACACTACCGCTGCAGATCTACCGACTGATGGGCGCCTATCAGATGCAGGCGGCGGCGGGCGGTGCTCTGCTGCTTTTGGTGTTATCCATGACGGTTTTCTGGCTCCTGGATCGTGGAGGACGTTGGCATGCTGAAGCTTGACGAATGCAGGATCGCCAACGGCGCATTCACCTTGAACGCCGACCTCGTGATTGGCACCGGAAGCCGCGTTGCCGTCATTGGCCCTTCGGGTGCAGGCAAATCGACGCTGCTGGAAGCAATCGCCGGTTTTCGTGACCTCCATCGCGGCAACGTTTATTGGAAACAGACAAATCTCACCTCCCTTTCCCCAGGCAAACGCTCGATTGCCATGCTTTTTCAGGACGGCAATCTCTTCCCTCATATGACTGCGGAACAGAATGTTGCGCTTGGTCTGCGCCCTAGCGGGAAACTGTCAGAGAGCGAACGCAATCGGGTCGACGCCGCCCTGGTACGTGTCGGCCTGACCGGTATGGGGACACGCAAGCCCTCGGAGCTTTCCGGTGGGCAGCAAAGCCGTGCTGCTCTTGCCCGCGTTCTGGTACAGAAACGGGAATTGTTGTTGCTGGACGAACCCTTTGCAGCTCTGGGCCCTGCTTTGAAAACGGAAATGCTGGATCTGGTTTCTGCCCTTGCCGTTGAAACCGGCACAACGCTTCTGATGGTCAGCCATGCTCCCGAAGATGCCCGGCGTATTGCCGATCAGACGGTGCTGGTTGCGGATGGTATCGCACAGCCACCTGTGCCCACGTTCGCGCTCTTTGAGAATCCGCCTCCTGCCCTGCGCGATTACCTGGGTTGAAAATCGATTTACGGTCAGAACGTGATGAAGCGCGTTTGCGAACCGTCTTGCAGAACCCAAGTCGGTTCCCTAGGACAGTACCAGGAACATGAAGCCTGCTCCTAAAGCGAGGCAAAGAGGCGCGTAGTACCGTTTGTCAAGCGTCATGAAGGGTTCTTCAGCCTGCATGTGTGAGAAGTAGGTCGTATAACTCAATACACCTCTTCCCAAGAAGACCAGCCCAATACCAGCAAGCAAAAAACTCATAACTATCGCCAGCAGTTCAGGCGGAAAAACTTTTGCGGCTGGGTTGGACAGGATGCCGGCAGACAGAAGCGGCAAGACCCCGGCAATCGCAATGAGCGCCGCGACCACAACGGTCAAAGCCCTGCCGGGCATTTGCCTCATGCCCTTTGCTCCGACCACCATGCGCACGAGAGATGCTTCGTCTCGCGCAGGCCAAAGCCCTCCGAAACCCCAATAAAGATGCAAAGCCGAAATCCCGGCCAATACAAGAAAAAGAACACCAGCAACCGACGTGACCACCTGAACCTCCGACAAATTCCATACGGCACCGTATGTTGACTCGCTTGCGCCTGTCAATACGCCGCCGTATGGTCGCAAAATCATGCAGGAACAAAAGACACCATTGTCGGCCACCGACTGGATCCAGGCGGCTTTCAGAGCCCTGGCCAAAGGCGGGCCACAAGCGATCCGTGCCGAGGCAATTGCCCGCGATCTGAAGGTCAGCAAGGGATCGTTCTACTGGCATTTCAAGGATGTGCCGGCCTTGAAACTTCAGATGCTTGAGCATTGGCAACGCAAGGCAACCGAAGCAATCATCCAACTGGTCGACAATTCCGTCGCAAGCTCAGTCGGAAGGCTCCACCTTCTGGTGGAAGTGGCATCGACGACCGACACCTCTGCCTACGGTGGTGTGAATGTAGAAGCTGCAATCCGGGACTGGGGCCGATACGATGAACACGCGTTTGCAGCCGTTGAGACGGTCGACGAAAAGAGATTGCACTATGTAACGGAACTCTTTTCAAATTGCGGCATTCCTGAACCGCAAAGCCGAAGCTACTCAAGGCTGCTTTACGGTAGCCTGATCGGCCTGGAAGCTTTGAGCGGGCACACAAAAGCAGATCGCAAAAACGATCTCCTGGGGCTCCTGGACTTGTTGCTTGGCGGCAACAAAGTCGTCAATTAGCGCTTTGTTTTCGTCAATTGCCGCGAGAAAAACGACGCTTGACCGCCTTTCCCGCAAACATCTTTATGCTAGGATCGCGCAGGAATGTTGATCGCTTTTTCGCTGGCCGGTCGGGCACAACATGTCTCTACCCAACGCACGACATTCTTGAAGTTCTGGTATCCGACAACTTCGGCTGCCTCATAGAAGCCATTGATGTTTCGCGCCCAGGGCCAGCAAGTGATATCGGCGATCGAGTATTCGTTGCCAACGATGAACTCCTGCCCTTCAAGCTGCCTGTCCAGAACGCCAAGCAGACGGATGACTTCGTCCCGGTAGCGCTCGAATGGGCGGCGATCCTCATATTCCTTGCCGGCGAACTTGTGGAAGAAGCCCAACTGGCCTGTCATCGGCCCCAAACCGCCCATCTGCCACATGACCCATTGGATGGCCTCATACTTCTCAGTCGGATTTTCCGGCAGCAGCTTGCCGGACTTCTCGGCAAGGTAAAGCAGAATGGCGCCGGACTCCCACAAAGTCAGCGGCTTCCCATCTGGCCCGTTCGGATCGATTATCGCCGGAATCTTGTTGTTCGGGTTGAGCGAGAGAAATTCTGGAGAATGCTGGTCGCTACTGCCGAAGTCCACGAGGTGGGGCTCATAGGCAAGGCCGGTTTCCTCCAGCATGGCAGACACTTTGATGCCGTTCGGTGTCGGCAGGGAGTAAAGCTGGATCCGGTCCGGATGCTGGGCCGGCCATTTACGGGTGATCTGGAAATCGGACAAGGCGGTCATGAATTTCTCTCGCTGAAGGGACTTACCCGGGTACGAACACCGGGTTTAGGGATTTCATATAAGGCATTTGCCAGTGAATTGAACCATCGGCAAGATACGATGAATGGATTTGTTCTTTTTTGATAATCCGCCTATAGGTGCGCTTCACCGTTCCGGGTGTGAACCGCATGACCAAAACGACAAAAAGGAAAGCCGGATATGGCCAATGAATTTGAAGCCCGGATTGAAAAACTCGAAATCGACCTGGCCCACGCCACGCACACGATCGATGAGCTCAACAGTGTCGTTGTAGAACAGAGCAAGCAGATTGACAGGCTGACGCGGGCTCTTGCCAATATGACCGATCAGGTGGAGGAACTGATGGAAAATGTTGTGCCCGGCCACCAGGTCGAAAAGCCTCCGCACTATTGAACGCGTTCACGTCCTCCTCACTAGCGAAAGGCATCCAATGAACAACATGCGGCTTCTTTTAAAGTCCCGGCCGGATGGACGTCTCGGTCCGGAACATTTCGACCGTCGAGACGAACAACTTGGATCACTGGCCGATGGTCAAGCGCGAGTCAGGGTTTTGTACGTATCCCTCGACCCGGCAATGCGCGGCTGGGTATCTCCAAGCACCGACAGCTACCTGCCGCCGGTACCGCTGGGAGACACCATGCGCTCGCTGGGAGTGGGTGTCGTGGAAGAGAGCAAGTCGGACGCATATCAAGTCGGCGACTGGGTCACTGGCATGACCGGCTGGACCAAATTTCTCGACGTTGCCCCCGGAGACCTTAGTGTCGTTCCGCAGGTCACAAACATCGAGGACTACGTCGGCGTACTCGGTCTGCCGGGCGCAACCGCCTGGCATGGCCTTGTCATCGAAGGCCAGGCCAAAGCGGGCGAGACGTTATGCGTGACCGGAGCTGCCGGATCCGTCGGGTCACTGGTTGGACAGATCGGAAAGGCTCTGGGCCTGCGGGTTATCGGCATTGCCGGCACGCAGGAAAAGTGCGACTGGCTGGTAAACGAACTCGGTTTTGACGCAGCTCTCAACTATCGCACGGATGACCTCAGCAAGGGGCTGAAGGAGTTCGCGCCAAATGGGATTGACCTGCATTTCGAAAATGTGGGCGGGGAACCGTTCAATGCGGGCTTAAAGAGCATGGCTCCGTTCGGACGAATGATCTTTTGCGGCTTCATCTCCGTCTATAATGGCGAGGCAAAAGATACGCCGCCGGAAATGACCGCGATCGTTCGCAAGCGCCTCACGTTGAAAGGCTACGTGATGACCGATCATTTCGAAACGTTCCCAATGATTTTTCAGGAACTCGGGAAACTGATGATGGCAGGAAAACTTAAGTACCGCCTCGATGTTACGGAGGGTCTGGAGAACGCACCCACGGTGTTCAACAAGCTGTTCGACGGAACCAACAAGGGGAAGCTGGCAATCAAAGTTTCGGATCTTTGAGCGCCAGTTCAAATTAACCCTGAAAAGCCGGAGCCCGTCTTCGGCTTTTTTTGTTGTCCATGGCGCTGCAACATTCTGTCGTTCGTTGCAGGGTTCGGATTGATGTAATCAATGCCAAAGAAAGGCGCCGGATGGAAACTGGTAAAGACAAAATAGGCAAGAAGATCCGGAACTCGCGGGAGAGCGTGGCGAAGGGCTAAGTTCACTGATGGAACTTCCTAAATCTCTGCTTTTGCAGCATCCACTTCCAACCGGCACCAGCAAACTTTGCGGCATATTCAAAACTGGAAGTGTCGCGCATACACGGTCTTGCAAAGCCAAAAAAGACATGGCATAAGCCAACCATCATCAAGAGAAGGGCTGGCGCCCTCGCCAACCTGCCATACCGGGCAAGGTGGTTTCCGCAACAGGGATGCGGTCGGTTCGATCCTCATGAGAGGCTTATCGGCAACGAAGCGGTTGATTTTCATGCGCCAGTCCTCCTCGGGCAACCGATGGAGGATTTTTTGTCTAAACAGCCATTTGCCGGTATCGCGGCAGACCTGATCGAAGACCAACTGGCGGCGAAAGCTGAAATTGCCGGTACTGAAATCTGGCAGGAAGCTGCCGAGGATTGCGTCCTGGCGCGGATCAAGTCCCTTCGGCTGATCGGCGGCCTGCCGCGTCACAAGTCCCCTCTTCACCCAGACGAGCGCGTAGAACGCCTGAAGGCGTTGCTTCACTTGTGGGCCAAGGGCTGCACCTGCGCCGTCGACGAGGATCTCTTCGCGGATATTCTCAATCGGCACAGGCCGATAGTGGCATTTTCCGGCTGAGGGATCAGTCCATCTTGGGAACCTGACGCGGCTTGCCATCATCGTCCACAGCGACCATGGTGAAAATTGCCTCGGTCACTTTCTCGCGTTCCCCGTACCGGTGACGCAAAGCCCAGGCTTCGAGCTTGATTTCCATAGAAGAATTGCCGACGCGCACAACATCACTGTAAACGCACAAGACGTCACCCACCTGAACGGGCCGGATAAACTTCATCTTGTCGACCGCAATGGTCACAACGCGCCCTGCAGCTCTTTGCCCCGCCATGATGCCGCCGGCCAGGTCCATTTGAGACAGAACCCAGCCCCCGAAGATGTCCCCATTGGCGTTTGTATCGGCAGGCATCGCCATTGTGCGCAGTGTCAGTTCACCACTCGGTTCGTCGTCGTTCACGCCTCAACTCCCTCGATTTCAATCGAGAACAGAGTAACGTGAGCAGGCCGAAGCACAAGGCAGCTGTTCAAACGATGAGCATCAGGATCAGCATGATCCACAGGGGGAGCGGTGCCGCGATCCATATCAGCAGGATCGGCAAACCGCGTGGCAACAATTTCGACAAAGACATTTTGAACTCCTGTCCTAGCTGAACGACGGCAGTTCGGCGACCGTGAGGACCGCCAGTGCCAGCATGCCTGTGACGAAGGCCAGTTTCGCACTCCCGATAAGGGTGCGGCCTGCAACGTCCAGCTTTGGCAATGGCATGTTGCGGGAGTCCAGGTACATGGACATCAGCATGATTGAAAACACCGCGAACCAGACAGCCACGAGCACTTCTGCGACAAGCACGATCCCAACTAACATGCTCCACTCCATTGCTTTTCTCTGGAAGACAGTTCCGGCGGCGGCTCCGCCCCTGCGAAGCCGAATGTCGCAAGCCACAGGCTTTGTGCGATGCGTTCGGCAACCGCAACGATCTCGTCGGCAAGTTCAGGAATGAACAGCTCACGGACAACCGGACGAAAAACGCTCAGCCATTCGGCATAATCGGAACTCACCAGTTCCTTCTGCTTCAGGTGCGCAGGCACAGGTTTGCCCTTGTAAGCACCGTTTTTCAGCAACACGGCCTGCCAGAAGGTTTCCATTTTCGGCAGGTGTTCCTGCCACTTGCCGTCAAGGCGGCGTTCGAAAATTTCCCCGAGCCGCGGATGCTTGCGGACACAGCCGTAGAATGTGTGCACCAGCACCTGGATCGATTGCTCGTCGACATTTTCATACCGCTGCAGACGATCACCGTTATTCGGCGCGACACGCCTTTGCAGTTTGTATCTTTTTGGAGCGGAATTTCGGGCTTCCATCGCCGCCTCTCAAAACATTCATTTAAGATGCATGTTTTAAATGACACGGATACGCGCTAAAATCAACATCTAAAATGAATGTTTTATAGGACCCTGCTATGCGCCTCAGTCAGGCCAGCGATTTTGCGTTGAGAATTCTGATGGCCACGGCTCAATCGGACGGACCGCAAACCGTCGACAAGTTAAGCGATCAACTCGGACTGGCTAAATCTCACGTGATGAAAATCGTCGCACATTTGGCCAGAGGCGGTTATCTGGAAACGACACGCGGACGCGGCGGCGGCATCCGCTTGGCCAAGTCGCCGGACAGTATCCGTCTTGGGGAAGTCGTCAGGTTGATAGAACCCGACCTTGGCGTGGTTGCCTGCCTGAAACCACAGCCGGCCATATGTGCATTTCTGCCCCGCTGTGCCCTGAAGGGCGCCATGGCGCGCGCTGCGGATGCCTTTCTGGACAGTCTGAACACAGAAACGCTGGCCACGATCCTAACAGGAACGCAGATGGCTTCCTTGCTGGAAGAAACGGACTAAAGCGTAGACGCCTGTTCCAGGAAGTCGATCTGCTCAAGACAATAGTAGCCGGAAATCCGGCTGATCGTGCCGGAGCGCTTCCAGTCGTTAAGCACGCGGCTGACATTTTCGCGCGCCGCCCCTGCCATATTGGCAATGTCGGCCTGACTGAGCTTGTAGTGAATGAGAACACGGCCGTCGTCGAGCGGCTTGCCGAACGTTTCGGAAAGCTGAAGCAGGGTTTGCGCCACCCGGCCCGGAAGAGGCAGGAAGGAGCGCGCGGCAAGAACATCGTTTGCGTGCCGCAATCGCTTGCCGACGATGGACAGCATGTGACGATAAACGGCGGGATGTTCGTCGGCAAAACGTTCAAATGCGGCCTTGTCGATAAAGGCAAGCTGGGCTTCTTTCAAAGCGCTGACGGTTGCCGATCGCGGTCGGCCGTCAAGCAGGGCGAGTTCTCCGACCAGATCTCCCGGGCCGAGCACCGCAAGCAGCTGCTCGTCGCCCTCCACTGACAAAAGCGATACTTTCAGGGATCCTTCCAGAACCGCATAGCAGCCGTTTCCGGGGTCACCGTTTTCAAAGAGGATTGTGCCGGCAGCAATTTTCATTGGTCTGGCAAGGCGTGACAAACCAACTGCCAATTCCGATTCCAGCCCTTCAAGCGAAAAGCTGTTCTTCAAAAAATCTCTAATTTCCGTCACGCCTGACCCCTGCCTGTAATTTTGCCGACACCAACTATTTTTTGCCCAAGCGCAATCCTGTGATTTCCATCACGTGCAATCAAGCAAAATATCCCTATATCAAAGGACATGGAAGCGGGGCCGCCCCTCCCCCCTTCTTGACCTCCACGAAAAACGGCTCTGTTCCCCGCAGGGCCGTTTTTTCGTTGTACCGGCATTCAATGCATGAAAACGCGGGTTGCCGGTCATCAAATCTAGTTCAAAAAAACATCCTTTTTGTCCAACGTACGGAAAAACCGGTCGCTGGACAGAACTTCATACTGACATTCACGAATAGCAATCTTCTTGCGGGGCTCGTTCCGCCGCAACCGATCATCGGCCTGTCCGGGGATCGCCGCCACAAAGCTCCGGTCGCTCATGCCATCAAAATGATTGTGCAGCAACCGGTGCAATTCTTCCCTGTCACTGATCTCAGGCAGAGGCTCGGCCTTTGGCAGCATTTGAAGCTGATACGACTTCGCCAGCCTTGCAAGTCGAAGTGTCTTCAGGCCGGAGCGAATTGGCGACACGACCAAAGGAGGCCGGTCGAATTCCGAGCTTTGGACTGCCTTGAAGACGAGACTTGCAAGCGATGACCTTTCAAGCAACCCCTCCCGAACGGCAATAAAATCCGGCTGCCGCTTCATCAAGACACTGTATCTTGCCAACTGTGCCTGAGCCTCCTCAAGCAACAGTTCGTCGGGTAACAATCGAAAAAATGCCCGCCTTTGAAGCTTCTCCCGCGACATCATGCGGTCGCCATAGACTTCCTGCATCCGTGTGCTGACAGGAGATACCCGGTCGCCACTGAAAGCCAGCGTCACGCCAAAGAGCACCTGATCGCCGACTTTTTCTGCCAACTCCTGAAGCGGGCGGAACTCTCTTGGCCACAATTCCGTTGCCACCAACGCCCCCAATGCGCTCAGGCGGCCGCGTTCTGCCAGGTCTCGCAAAGCGCGATCGACCCCGAAAGCGAGGCCATAATCAAGAGCTCCAAGTGTAATGCGCTTCATGAATTTCCGCGGGCGGACCAAATACAGAAAAGGGTTCTCCTTCCCTGCGGCATTCCAAGAGACTTTGCAAGTAGGTTATTCGCGTGAACTGAAAGCTTCTGCCAGTTCATCTGGTTTCAACTGCCTCGAACACCGGCCCTTTCGGACCTTCAATCCGATAGACGACGAGGTTCTCCAACAGAACGCCGTCGACCTTACGCTCCAGTTCTCCAAGTTTTTCAACGCTTGAGAAGGATTTTTTGAGATCACCTTCCTTGTTGCGACGCTTCTCGGTGACGTAGAGGCCCGGCTTGCCAAACAGGCTCATGTCCGGTTCCGGCATCATGATATAGCGAATGCGTTCGGTAAGCTGAACGACGGGCATGGTGTCCTTCAGCAGGTAATCGATCTGGCCATTCAACCCGTAACTGGTCGTCGCAACGAAATCTGCACCTTGTTCCGCTGCGAATGCACGAACCGCCTCACCAATCTCCGGCCAGCCCCGCAGCTGGAATGTCGGGTCCTTGCGGGCAAACTGACCCGTGATCGGAGACACGGCATGGAACTGAACCACCACCGCGATAAGGACGCCGAGGCCAACACCACCGGCGGCAAGCCGTTTCCAGAACAGTTGGCCGGCACGCAGTCCGGCCACAAACACCGCCGCGGCAATCGCAAATGTCGGAAACAATGGAGCTGGCCAGTTGGCCTGAACTCGCGAATGCAGGGAATGATAAAGAAGATACAGCACGAAGGGCAACGCGGTCAGGAACAGCAAGGACGCTGCGTTCTCCCTTCTGCGGAAGGCTTTGAACAAACCTGCAATGCCGATCACCGCAAGAATTGCGATCAGCGGATTGAGAAGGCCGACCAGGGCTCCCAGGAACTCGAAGATATACTTTGCCGTATAACCACCGCTGCCGGCCCTGCCGAACTGCTTGTAGAAGCTCACCCACTCATGAGCATTGTTCCAATAAAGAACCGGCGAAAAACAGATAACTGCAATTGCTCCCCCTGCCCATAGCTGCCAGGACGTCCACCACCGCCGGGCATCAGGCACCCAGAGAAGCCAGAGTACGATCCCCGCCCCCAGAAACAGCACGGAATACTTCGCAAGGAGGCCACACCCCGCCATCAGGCCGACCATCAGCCACCAGTTGGCATTCCGCGAGTGGGAGAGTTCCGCGAGCGCCCATAGGCTCAGGCCCCAGAAGAAAACGGAAGGGGCGTCGGGCGTAGCAAGAATGCCGCCGATCCCAACCAGCAGACTGGAATTGAGAAACAGAACGGCCCAACCCGCAACCCGTTCGTCAAAGAGGATTGAGGCAGTGCGCCAGAGTGCGAGCGTACCGATCAGGCCGGTGAGAATTACAAGAAAGCGAACCGCAAAGATGGTGTCGCCGAATATCGCCTGTCCCGCCGCAATCCACCAGCCGATCATCGGTGGATGATCATAATAGCTAAGTGCCGGAAACAGGCCCCATATCCGATAATAGGCCTCATCCTCGACGAAATGGGCGTTGGACGCGGCATAAACCTTCAGGATCGTCAGAAGCCCGACGATCACCATCAGCCCCGCCGGGCGCAGGAAGAACGGCAAGCCTGTCGATTGTGTTCCGGCGTTCACGGCTTGACCTTTATGACCTGCGCCAGGTCAAAGCAGAGCTTGCGGCATAGTTCCAGACAGCACCCATGATCGCGCCGGCAGTACCAGCAAGCCACCAGTAGGCAGGGTCTGCATACATCAGGTTTGCAACCCCGACATTCGCCAACACCCCGACCGAGCAAACCGCATAGAATGTAAGCAGCCCGACCAACGCCTGAGTGCCGCGCAATCTGCGGTCCCGATAGGTCAGCTGGTTGTTGAGGAAGAAGTTCGACGTCATGGCAACGAATGATGCCCCGGTCTGCGCCAGATTGAACTCCATGTCGCCGAGAAGAAAGATGCGCAAGGCAGCAAGGTGGACAACAAGACCGCTGGCGCCGACGAGACCGAACATCAGAAAACGAACGGACACGACATCGCCGAAATACTTGGCCAGAAGCAGTCCGAAATAGTCCAGCGTTACAAGCGTGTCCAGCTTGCTTTCGCCATGCTGGCGTTCGCGAAATGTGAATGGAAGCTCTTTGATCTTCAGAGAGCCATTGGCACTGGAGACCAGATCCAACAGGATCTTGAAACCCTGTGGCGAAAGCTTTGGCGCCAATGCCTCAGCCTTTTCCCTTCGGACCATGAAAAATCCGCTCATCGGGTCCTTCAAGGTGACGTTGAGCAGCTTCTGCGCCAGACCATTCGCAACGTTGGATCCCCAAGCGCGAATGGAAGACAGCCCTTCTCCAACAGTGCCACCGTCAACCTTACGGCTTGCAACAACAAGATCCGTGTCGTCCGCCTTGAGTTCTGCCAGCATTTTGGGCAGCAGCGTTTCGTCGTGCTGAAGGTCAGCGTCCATGACGGCAACATAGGGAGCGGAAGAGGCCAGAATACCTTCGATACAGGCACCTGACAGACCACGGCGCCCGATGCGCCGGATCACGCGGATTCGCGGGTCGTGTTGTGCGATCTTGCGGGCAACTTCCGTGGTTCCGTCCGGAGAATTGTCATCAACGACAATCGCTTCCCAGTCGATACCCTTTAGTGCCTCGTCCAGCAGGCCAACCAGGATCGGAATGTTGGACGCTTCGTTGAAGCTCGGCAGGATCACGCTGAGTTCGGCAGATTTACCTGCCGCAACCTGCGGCGCGGTCACGATCTCCGCTCCGGTATTGCCGTCTGCCACACCCACTGCACTGCTCATCTTCAACCTTCATTCGCCTGGCTTTGCCTGGCACCCCTCTGCAAGGCAGGCCCCAATTCCCCTAGAAACCGCGCGGAAGATAGCTTGCCGGAAGTTAAATACAAGAAAAGACCCACGAGATTTTCGCCCATCAATCGCAGGTTCCGCATTTAAGGCCGTGCCGGTTCGCACCGCTCAGTCTTCGCCTATCCGCAGCTCCTTTTAACGTCAACTGTGATGCAAACAAGGCATTCGCCCGGCTTTCTTTCTAATGTCAGGTCACAACAGTGCCAAACAGAACCCTCTCCGCCACTCGTGAACCTTGCTCTCATGACATGTTTCGTCTAGGACAACCGCAACAATCTAAGCGCCGGTTGCCGGTCTATCGCGACTGCAACTGGCGGAGAACTCGCCAGGATCCAAGGACCTCATGGCCAAAAAACCGAACAAACTGAAGGCCCGGCTGCCGCGGGGCTTTGCTGACCGTTCTGCCGACGACATCCGCGCAACAGATGAGATGATCGGCAAGATCCGTGCGGTCTATGAACAATACGGCTTCGACCCGATCGAAACGCCCGCGTTCGAATACACCGATTGCCTGGGCAAGTTCCTGCCCGACACGGATCGTCCGAATGCAGGTGTGTTTTCCGTACAGGACGAAGACGAACAGTGGATGAGCCTGCGCTATGACCTGACCGCGCCGCTCGCTCGTCATGTCTCGGAAAACATCAACGAAATCCAGCTCCCTTATCGCACTTATCGTGCAGGCTGGGTTTTCAGGAACGAAAAACCCGGCCCCGGCCGTTTCCGCCAGTTCATGCAGTTTGACGCTGACACGGTCGGCGCGCCTGGCGTTCAGGCAGATGCTGAAATGTGCATGATGATGGCCGACACCATGGAAGCTCTCGGCATTCAGCGTGGCCAGTACGTCATTCGGGTAAATAACCGCAAGGTTCTGGATGGTGTTCTGGAATCCGTCGGACTGGGGGGCGAAGAACACGGCGAACGCCGACTGACAGTTCTGCGCGCCATGGACAAGCTCGACAAGTTCGGCATTGAGGGCGTGCGCCTCCTTCTCGGCGAAGGCCGCAAGGATGAAAGTGGCGACTTCACCAAGGGTGCGGAGCTGGATGAAGCTGCGATAGACAGCATTATCGCGTTTGTCTCCGGTACGGGCACTCTGGAAAATGAAGGCATCAGCGAACTGAACACGATGGCTGCCATTTTTGAGTCCTGCGGCTACGGTGAAGACCGGATCAAAATCGATCCGTCCGTCGTCCGCGGCCTTGAGTATTACACCGGCCCTGTCTACGAAGCAGAACTCCTGTTCGACGTCACAAATGAAAAAGGTGAAGTGGTTCAGTTCGGCTCTGTCGGTGGGGGCGGCAGATATGACGGACTGGTCAAGCGTTTTACCGGCCGTGATGTTCCGGCTACCGGTTTTTCGGTCGGCGTGTCGCGCCTGATGACCGCGCTGAAGAACCTTGGCAAATTGAGCACTTCCGATGTCGTTGCGCCGGTTCTCGTCACCGTGATGGACGGCGATGTTGCAGCTCTCGGCCGGTACCAGAAAATGGTTCAGGACCTGCGCGCAGCCGGTATTCGCGCCGAAATGTACCAGGGCAACTGGAAGAAGTTCGGCAATCAGTTGAAGTATGCCGACCGCCGCGGTTGCCCGGTGGCCATCATTCAAGGTTCCGATGAGCGCGAATCCGGAGAGCTGCAGATCAAGGACCTGATCGAAGGCAAACGTCTTTCTGAAGAGATCACCGACAACATTACCTGGCGCGAAAGCCGCCCGGCTCAGGTCACCGCAAAAGAGGCTGATCTGATTGATACTGTACGTGGCATTCTTGACGGTCAAGCCGACGACCGCAGACGCCAGAACGAGGGCTGACACATGATTTCGGCGGTAGAAACACCCGGACTAGATCCGGCAAAGATCGATGCGGTGCTGGACCTGTTCAAGTCGGCGGGCCATACCCACGTCAATCCGCCGATCCTGCAGCCGGCTGACGTGTTTCTTGATCTGACGGGAGAAGACATTCGCCGCCGTCTGTTCCTGACCAGCGGCACTGATGGAGTGGACCTTTGCCTTCGTCCGGACTTCACCATCCCCGTTTGCCGTCATCATTTGGCACTTAAGAAGGCCTCTCTGCCGGCGGCCTACTGCTATAACGGACCTGTTTTCAGGCAACGTCCGGACGGCCTTGGCGAAATTCCTCAGCTTGGCGCTGAAAGCCTTGGGCGCAGCGACATTGCCGAAGCGGATGCGGACGTCCTTGCGCTTTCAGTCAACGCGCTCGAAACGTTCGGTGTTTCCTCAAACACCGTTCGCATTGGCGATGAAACCCTGTTTGCGGCGGTGTTGACCGGACTTGGGCTGCCAAACGTCTGGCGCCGGCGCTTGCGCGACCTCTTCGGAGAGACCGACAAGCTCTCGGCAGCAATCGGGAGAATGGCTGGTGGTTCTTCTTCGGATGACGAAAGCCGTGATGTCCGTCTTGGCTTTCTCTCAGCGCTTGAAGGTGCCGACCCGACGGCAGCACATGCAGTTGTAGAGGACCTTTTGTCCATCGCGGGAATTGCTGCTGTAGGCGGCAGGACGCCGAGCGAGATCGCCGACCGGTTCCTGGAGCAGGCTGCCCTTGCAAGCGGTGCTCACGGGCATGACAAGGCGGCCGAAACACTGACGGCCTATCTTTCGCTGAAAGCTGACGGAGCGAATGCGACTGACGCATTGAACAGCTTTGCCCGGAAGTTCAATCTCGACCTCGAAGCGCCCATCGCGGCCTTCGAACAGCGTCTCGCGGCAATCGAGAAAAAGGGGATCGACCGGACCCGGCTGACGTTCGCGGCAGAATTCGGACGCCGTCTTGATTACTACTCCGGTTTCGTCTTCGAAATCCATGCAGCCTCCGATGCGGTCGAAGGACCGCTGGTCGGGGGTGGCCGCTACGACAAGCTGCTCACCCTTCTGGGAGCAGAGAAGAAAGTGCCGTCTATCGGATTTTCCATGTGGCTGGACCGGATTGCCGCGAGTATCGAGGCCAACTCATGAGCAAACTCATTATTGCCATTCCCTCCAAGGGCCGCCTTCAGGAAAACACGCATGCGTTTTTCGGACGCGCCGGACTGAAGGTTCTTCAGCCGGGTGGAGCTCGCAACTATCGCGGAGCGATCAAGGGATTGCACAACGCGGAAATCGCATTCCTGTCTGCATCGGAGATTGCGCGCGCATTGTCTGAAGGTTCCGTTCATTTCGGTATCACCGGGCTCGACCTTGTGCACGAAAACATTACCGACCCGGAGAATGTGGTTCACATCGTCACGCCGTTGGGATTTGGACCGGCAGATGTCATTGTTGCCGTTCCAAAGGCATGGATCGACGTCGAAACCATGGCCGATCTGAGCGATGTGGCCTCGGATTTCCGCAACCGCCATGGCCGCAGGCTTCGCGTCGCGACCAAATACGTCAATCTGACCCGCTCCTTTTTCGCCAAACACGGTATTGCCGATTACAGGATCGTGGAAAGTGCTGGAGCGACCGAGGGTGCACCGGCGGCCGGATCCGCGGAACTTATTGTCGACATCACGACCACCGGTTCCACGCTGCATGCCAACAACCTGAAGATCCTGTCTGATGGTGTGATGCTGAAAAGCCAGGCCAATCTGGTGGCTTCGCTGAACGCCGACTGGTCCGAAAGCTGCCTGGCAGCAGCCCGGGATATCCTTGATCGGGTTGCTGCGGAAGAGGCAGCCAGTGATGTCAAGCTGATCAAGGCAGTGGTCGACGACCGTACCCAGGCCTTGAGAGCGGTCAGCAAGGTTGGCGCGATACAGCGTTTTTCCGAAGCCGGAGATGATCACCGCGTCAACATTCTGTGCCCGAAAGATGCGGTAGCCGATTGCGCCAAACTGCTGATCGAAGAAGGTGCGGACACGGTAACGGTGGAAACGCTGGACTATGTCTTTTCCAGGGAAAACCCGCTGTTCGCGCCGCTTAAGGAAAAGGTTGGCGGTTAACGCACTTCCCCTCTAATTCAATCCCGAAATCAGGGCCGTGCATGCCATTCCGGCAAGTATGGCCCAGATTACGCTTCTCGTTGCCAGCATCACGACGATAGCGACAAAGACCGCCATTGCGTCCTTTAGATCCGATTGCGCAAGCAACGATGCAACGAGTGCGGCGATGACCGACGCCGACAATCCCTCAAGGAACAGATTAGTGCTGCGTGTGGTTCTGACGCGCGACATGAGAACCGCGCCAGCGATCCGCGTGGCATAGGCGGCCAGTGCCATGATCAGAACCGCAAGCAGAAAAGTGCTGTTACTCACCATGGCACCAGACCGAAATTGTGCCTCCAACCAGAGCGGCCAGAATGATGTTCCATCCCGTCGGCAAAATCGGCAAGGTCAGAACCGCAATGCCCATGGCAACGAGCACCGGAACAAGCAGTTTTGTATTTGAACGCACTTGACCGGCAACAGTTGCGGCGAAGAAGCAAACCATGACGACGCTGAACCCGAATGCGTCCGTGTCTCCAAGAACGTCTCCTCCCCACGCCCCGACCGCGGTGCTGGCAACCCAGGTGGTCCACAACATCACACCACCTCCAAGCAACCTGCCAAGATCGTCCTGACCGTTTTGGAGATCCGGCAAGGCATCCGCGAAGTTGGCGTCGCTCAGCACGGCCAATACGAGGAACCGCTTTGATTTCGGCAACCTGTTGACCCAGGTTGAGAGTGCGGCACTCATGACGATGTGTCGGCTGCTCAAGGCCAGAACAACCAGGGCCAGTGAAATGAAAGCGACCGGCTCACTCAAGAACTCCAGTGCTGCGAATTGGGCGGTTGCGGTGAACACCAGTGCACTTGCCAGTGTTGCCTGCAACGGACTTAACCCTGCTTCGACCGCTGCGATCCCGAAAGCGGTGCCAAACGGAATGATAAACAGGCTCACCGGGATCAAACGGCGCATGCCCAGAAGTGTTCCATGCAACGTCAGACGCATTCACCCGGAGCTCCAGAATTCTAACCTCTATAAAGGTTAGTTTTTCCTCAGCTTGATTGTCAACCGCTATAACGGTTAGAAAATGTCATGACTTACGCAAACGGACATCCGGTCAGGTTGATCGGCGGAAGACTGGCTCTTGATTTCGCCAACACCGCCGACTGGTCCAAAGACGGACAGATTGTCCATGAAAAGATCGAGACATCTGAAGATCTCAAAACCTGGTTGAACGCCCTGGAACTGAACGGGGCGGTTCTCCCAAAAGACCTGGATCAGCTGCATCGCTTTCGGGCTGACATTCGCGCACTGTTGCAAGGTGGGAAAAACACCTCGGCTCTGTCGCCGGCCAGGCAATTCGACCCTGCAAGTCTGGGCCCGGGCAAGACAGTCGCAACCGGGCAGTCCTTGGAGGCCCTTATTGCGATCTCGGCCATATCAATCCTGATGGACAAGAGAGAACTGGAGCGCCTGAAGATGTGTCCGGCGCAAGATTGCGGCTGGCTGTTCATTGATGAAACCAAGAACAGCCGCCGTCGTTGGTGCAGCATGGAGACTTGCGGTAACCGCGCCAAGGCAACCCGCCACTATGCCCGTCAGAAAACGACCCAGCATTCAAATGACAAGTAGATGTCCGGCGACCTGCCTCAAAGAGGAACGGGCCGCGTGAACTCTGTTCGAGCCTGTTCGACCTGATCACGACAGCAACAGCCTTCCAGATGGTCGTTCACCATGCCCATGGACTGCATAAAAGCATAAACCGTGGTCGGTCCCACAAAGCTCCAGCCTCTCTTTTTCAGATCCTTCGACAAGGCCGTACTTTCAGCCGTTTTGCCGAGCGTTCTGGCCGTTTCAAAGTCGATTTTCTCCGGGCGGGTTTCTTGCGCCGGTTCAAATGACCAGAAAAAGGCCCCCCACCATCCGAAATACGCCGTCAGTTCAAGCGCGCTCTTGGCATTATTTATTGTAGATT
>JBCCVB010000127.1:0-21034 GCA_039195965.1 Pseudomonadota bacterium | reverse complement strand
TCGAAACTGGACATCCGATCTCACCTACTTTCTTGATCCATCGATTTCAGTACCGGAAGAGCGCCGACAGAAACTTGTTGGCATGGACGTAACACTCGTTACCGAACTGCCAACCAGGATTTTGGTTGAAAAAGAAACGTTGTCCGGTGTCGAAATGCCCGACGGCAGCCGTTTCGATCTGGAGTGCATGCTCATATTTCCGCATCAGAAACAGGTCGATCTGGTTTCAGGACTCAATGTCTCGCTCACTGACGCGGGCTACATTTTGATTGATGAAGGGTTCAGGACAACAGTTCCCGGGATCTATGCTGCCGGGGACATGACTTATGGCGGACATCAAAACACTCCAACGGCCATACATATGGGCAACATGGCTGCTGCCACAATCGTCATGGATGCCTGCTTCCAATCATAATTTCTACTTCCTCCCGCTGGCATTGGCCCTTCCTTTGCCGGGAGTACTCCTTCAGGTGATTGGGCAATTGCCAGACTTGGGCTGATCTGCTTTTCATAACTTTCTATTTTGGAAGGAGACACTTATGACCACCCCACTGTTTCGCGACGACGCCTATCTTCGAACTTGCGAAGCTGAAGTTTTGAGCGTGAACGATCGGGGCGGGATCATTCTAGACAGGACGGTTTTTTATGCGATGGGTGGCGGTCAGCCAGGAGACAGTGGTTGCCTTGAGCTTGAAGACGGAAGCAGGATCGAGATAGCAACGACCGTATATGACGATGACAAGACCACGATCGTACATGTTCCTGCCGAAGGACAATCGCTACCGGAAAATGGAACAAACCTGACAGCTCATATCGACTGGGGCCGCCGCTATCGTTTGATGCGCGTACACACTGCCTTGCATCTCCTGTCCGTCGCCCTTCCCTTTCCAGTTACCGGAGGTCAGATCGGAGACGCTGAAGGCCGGTTGGATTTCGACATGGGCGATGAAACGGTTGACAAGGAAGCACTGATTGAAAAGCTCAACTCACTAGCCGTGGGTGATCATGAAGTCACTTCGGAATGGATCACCGATGAAGAACTCGATGCGAATCCGGGTCTGGTCAAGACCATGTCGGTGAAGCCGCCACGCGGCTCCGGCAGAGTTAGACTGGTTCGAATCGGTGGCGATGTTGACCTGCAGCCTTGTGGTGGAACGCATGTTTCACAAACATCGGAGATAGGGCTTCTTTCTCTCGGAAAAATCGAAAAGAAAGGCAAACAGAACAGGCGTGTGCGCATAAGATTGACGGACTGACAAGCAACGCCAATTGGTGCCTGGAGCTGGGAGAGGGAAATGAAACTATCTGGAAGTTGTCATTGCCGAGCCATTGAATTCGAAATGGAAAGCAAAACTCCCTACCCCTATATGAGATGTTACTGCTCCATCTGCCGAAAGGTCGGTGGCAGCGGAGGCTATGCCATAAACCTGATGGCTGATGCTGGCAGCCTCAAGATTCAAGGCGCTGAATCAAAAGAGACCTACAACGCGGTGATAGATGACAAGGTGAGTCCAGCGGAACGGCACTTCTGCAAGTCCTGCGGATCGCATCTATGGGTCTGGGATCCGCGTTGGCCGGAGTTGATCCATCCTCACGCAGGCGCAATCGATACCGTATTGCCAAAGCCACCCGAGACCGTCCATATCATGCTCGACTACAAACCGGACTGGATTGAAGTGCCCAAAGGGCCCGGCCATATTCATTTTTCGCGATACCCGGATTTGTCCATTGAAGACTGGCACAAATCCAAGGGCCTGTATGAAGACTAAGGAGAGGTAATGTCCGATCATCCACTCGTATCCACCCAATGGCTGGCCGATCATCTCTCGTCACCGGATCTTGTCGTCATTAATGCCTGGATGCCGCCGGTCACACATCCTGACGCTCCTCCGGTTTATCCCCACGCCCATATTCCTGGTGCCGTGTTCTTTGACGTGAACGAAATCTGCGAGAAAGACACCGATCTGCCGCATATGCTGCCCGCGCCACACGTGTTTTCATCAGCAATGAGAAAGCTTGGAATCGGAGATGGCCAGACGATTGTCGTCTATGACGATTTCGGATTTTACTCCGCGCCTCGCGTCTGGTGGACTTTGCGCAGCATGGGAGCCGAACGTGTCTTTGTTCTTGATGGCGGTTTTCCAAAGTGGCGGGCTGAAAATCGGGACGTCGAAGATCTGGCTCCACGCCGCACACAAAGTCATTTCACGTCCCGTCTCAACCATGGGGCTGTTGCGGACATAAACCATGTTCGGAATGTGATTGCTTCGGGCACCAGGCAAATCCTGGATGCAAGGTCTGCCGACCGCTTCTCAGGTGCGGCGCCTGAACCTCGTGCCGGACTTCGCGCAGGCCACATGCCGACCGCGTTGAACCTGCCGTTCACCCAACTGCTCAACGAAGATGGAACTTTCCACTCCAAGGCTGAATTGCAGGAGATTTACGAGGAAGCGGGTGTGGACCTGGAAAAGCCAGTCACCACGACATGCGGATCAGGTGTAACGGCGGCTATTCTCACGCTTGGACTGACCGTACTGGGCGTGCGTGATCTCGCTCTTTATGACGGATCGTGGTCTGAATGGGGATCCAGAGAAGACACAGATGTAGTCAAAGGCTGAGACAAACCCTGCAAATCAGATAGCCGGTTAGCGCTGTATGTTTTAACCGGCCATCTCGTACAACTCCGACGGCTCTTAATCACCCGTCTGGGCCACGCCTGCCGGTTCCGTCGACGACTTGCTTCTGTCCCCAAGGCCGATAAGAAAGTCTCCTCTTGTGCCTGCGAGATGATGACCGGGCCATATTTCAAGCTCCTGCCGCAAATCGCCTATCGGATACTCCTGAAGCACACGGCGACGCGTAGCCTTGTCGATACGGTGCCTCCCCATTTCGAATACATCACACATTGCGCCACGGGACAGAAGATGTGCCTCTACACCGTGAACGCGTCTCGATACGTACCCGTTCAAGTGTAGCCCGATTGCATCGGCGATCTTTCCAACCTTCTGCCTGTCATGCCCCTTACCCACGAGATGATGCTTGCAGCGTTCGGCTCCATAGACGACGAAGCAACAATCTCTTGGCTCCGATTTTCTTCCCCGAGCCAGTCCCACATCGTGAAGGATCGCCGCGGCAAATAGCAGTTCACGGTCCACCTTGAGCTTCCGGTACCCCGCCAGCAACATTGCCCAGTAATAAGTTCGCCAGCTGTGCCGCATGAGCTCAACGCCCTGGACGTCGTCGGCAAAGTCAAACGCGTCGCGAACCAGCGCGGTATCAGGTGGTTGCAAGCCTTCCAGATCAGATCCAAAGGCATTTACCAGCCCCAGGCGATTCAGGACGACGTCTTTCGCCTCGAGTGAGGAGATCCGGGCAAGGTTCATCAATACCCTGACCTTTTCTGAACGCTTCAATCGTCCTTTGCTGAAAGACCCGGTGCGTCTTCCCCATTTCACGGTTCCCATGGGCGCATCATTTTCCGACATCACACAAAAAGCCTCCATTTCAGTCTCCAGTTTTTTGTACCGTATCGCATAAAAATAGACAGGTCGATCTTTTTGTGCGAATTGGTAAAAAATGAAAACAGAGACGAAACGAGGGAGACCTCGGAAATTTGATGAAGACAAAACCCTTGATCAGATCATGCAGGTGTTCTGGAAAAACGGGTACGCGGCAACGAGTCTGGATCAGATTGCAGAGGCGACCGGACTGAACAGACCCAGTCTCTACGCCGCCTTTGGCAGCAAGAAAGACATGTATCTGACAATTGTCGATCGATTTGCCGACCGGATGCATACCTATCTTGGAGCGGCAGGTGCACGGACAACCGGCGTGAAGCCGCGTTTAAAGTTCATTCTTGCGGCCGCAATAGATCTCTATACCGGGCAAACCGAACTGAATGGGGAACCTTACGGCTGTCTCGCAATCTCAACCTTGCAGACCGAAGCTGTACAGGATGCCGAATTTCGTGAAGCTCTGGACGCGGTGATTGCTCGTATGGACAAAGGCATCGCCAGTCTTATTCGCCATGAAACCCAGGGCTCCATGGGTGAAACGGAGCTAAAGGAAGCGGCCCAACACCTCGCCTTGATCCTGCACGGGCTGTCCATCCGTGCCCGAGCAGGTGAGTCTCCGGAGGTCCTGAAAGCTCTGGCAGAAAGCGCTGTAGACAAGATCGTTCCAACTACCAGCGAGAGCTGATCTAGAGGGAATTGTGCAAGTCCAGAGACAGATCGAGTGTGAAGGGCAAAGGCGTCCAGAAACCTGTTTTGAGACCCGCCTCGCGCAACATTCGTGCTGTCCAGGTGTTACAGCCCACCAGCGCATTGAAACCACCTGTGGCCGGAAAGAACATGTCATGCGCGTCATAGGCTGCGCCCGGTATCTCTTGCGGAGGCAATCCCTGCTCGGACTGAAAGCTGCTACGGATCTCCCGAAGCAGAACTGAGAATTCCTGTTCGGTGAGTTCAATAGCCCGGACATCCTGCAGGTCAGGTGAAATCGCCCCTGCCCTTCTGACATGCATGACCGACCGGTCCCAGGTCAGCGCATCAAAAACCGGTTTTGCCTTCAAGTCAGCCCAGGTTGGAGTTTCCACGTAGAAGGAACGACTTCCCCAGCCGAAAACAACCCAAAACACACCTGGGTAATCAAGCTCCAATCCGGCGTCCGACACAAAGTTCATTGCCTTCAAGACGTCGGGATCAGCAGGCAATGCAATGTCAGTGTGGATGGGGTTTGAAAGCACCAGTATCCGCCGTCTCTCACTTGGCGGCTGATCCTGATCATCTGCCTTTGCAGAAAATGCAACGGGCCTCGGCACCAATGTACCGAGGCCCATGCCAACTACAACGACCATCGCAATCAAGAAAACTCCGAGAAAAACCTTACGGGTCAACTTGATCACGAATTGGTCCTTCAGTCCCGATCAGTGATGCAGGATTTGGCTGAGGAACAGTTTCGTACGTTCATGCTGCGGATTGGTGAAGAACGGCTCCGGTTCGTTCTGCTCAACAATCTGTCCGGCATCCATGAAGATCACACGGTTTGCAACCTTGCGCGCAAAACCCATTTCGTGGGTCACGCAAAGCATGGTCATGCCTTCTTCAGCAAGACCGACCATAACGTCGAGAACTTCCTTGATCATTTCCGGGTCGAGCGCCGAAGTCGGCTCATCGAACAACATGATCTTCGGGTTCATGCAAAGCGAACGGGCGATAGCCACACGCTGCTGCTGACCGCCGGAAAGCTGTCCGGGATACTTAAATGCCTGCTCTGGGATCTTGACGCGCTCTAGATAGTGCATCGCAATCTCTTCAGCTTCCTTCTTCGGCATCTTGCGCACCCAGATCGGGGCCAGCGTGCAGTTTTCCAGGATGGTCAGATGCGGAAACAGGTTGAAGTGCTGGAAGCACATTCCAACTTCACGGCGGATTTCATCGATCTTTTTCAGATCGTTGGTCAGCTCAATTCCGTCAACCATAATCTGGCCGGCCTGATGCTCTTCCAGACGATTGATACAGCGGATCATTGTGGATTTGCCGGAACCGGACGGTCCGCAAATGACGATACGCTCTCCGCGCATAACTTTCAGATTAATGTCGCGAAGCACGTGAAAATCGCCGTACCACTTGTTCATAGTCTTGATTTCAATCGCGACATCAGTGTCGGAGATCTTCATCTTCGAACGATCGGCGGCAAGCTCTTCCGCGTTTACAGCATTCTCAGTCATGAGTTTATTTACTCCAGAAATTCTATTGACCAGGGCGCAGCGATTGATCCCGCGCGCCCTGGGGAATGTCCCTAGCGTTTATGTCCCGTATGCAACCTGTTCTCCATGAAAATGGAGTAGCGCGACATGCCGAAGCAGAAGACGAAGAACACAATGGCGGCAAACAGATAGCCGGTATGTCCTTGACTTGGTGTCGACCAGGTTGGGTCTGTGAACGAGGATTGAATCTGTCCGAGAAGGTCGAACATGCCGACGATCAGGACCAGTGTCGTATCCTTGAACAGACCGATAAAGGTGTTGACGATACCCGGGATCACGAGCTTGAGCGCCTGGGGCAGGATGATGAGATACATCATCGGCCAGAACCGGAGTCCCAGAGCCATTGCGCCTTCATATTGCCCTTTGGGAATTGCCTGCAGGCCACCACGAACAACTTCTGCCATATAAGCGGCCGAGAAGAGTGTCACGCCGATAAGAACACGCAGAAGCTTGTCGAAGGTCACACCTTCAGGAAGGAAGAGCGGGAGCATCACGGAAGACATGAACAGAACCGTGATAAGCGGAACACCACGCCAGAACTCGATGAAGATGATCGAAACCAGCTTGATGATCGGCATCTGCGACCGTCGTCCGAGAGCCAAGGCAACACCGAGCGGCAGCGAGGCCACAATACCGGTGACGGCAATGACCAGCGTAACCAGCAGTCCCCCCCATACAGCCGTTTCAACGATCGGAAGTACTACCGCACCGCCGATGACCAGACCGGTCAGCAGGAAGTAGGCAATGATCGGGAAAACGATGAGGAACAAAATCGCATTTGTTCGCTTGTAGGGGACGCTCGGAATGGCAAGCGGCACAAGAAGAAGTGCAAACAGCGCATACACGATGTTTACACGCCAGATTTCATCTGTCGGGTATCGACCGTAGATGAACTGCGGGAAATATGCCTCGACATAAGCCCAGCAGGCACCGCTATGACCGCCATCCTGAGGAAGGCACGCCTCACGATTATCACCCGTCCAGACCGCATCGATAAACGCGAACTGGATAAACGGTGCAATGATCGAATAGGCAATCAGGATGCCAATGAACGTAAGAACGGTATTGAAGATGGATGAGAACAGATTTTGCCGCACCCAGCCGATCAACCCGGTGGTCGAGACCGGCGCCGGCAGAAGCGGCGCCTCCTCGGTTCTTATTTTGAACGTGTTGTTGTTGGTTGACATGTTGTGCGCTCCTTACCGTTCCACGAGCGCCATGCGCTGGTTGTACCAGTTCATGAATGCCGAAGTGATCAAGCTGAGCGACAGATAGACAGCCATCCAGATACCGATAATTTCGATGGCCTGACCGGTCTGATTTAGAACGGTACCACCAACGGAAACCATATCCGGGAAAGCAATCGCAACAGCGAGCGACGAGTTTTTGGTCAGGTTCAGATACTGACTGGTCAGCGGCGGAATGATCACGCGCATTGCCTGCGGGATGATCACCAGCCGGAGCGTCGGTCCCTGACGCAGACCGAGCGCATGCGACGCCTCGGTTTGCCCGTGGCTCACCGCCTGAATCCCCGCACGAACAATCTCGGCAATGAACGCTGCCGTGTAAATCGCCAACGCTGTCGTCAGAGCCAGAAACTCGGGAATGAGGTTGAACCCGACATTCAGCTCGAAGCCCTGGCGAATACGAGGTCCGGTATCAACGAACACCGGATGTTCCAGATGCATCGGCATTCCGGTTACGAAATAGGTGATCAGCGGAAGACCGATGATCAGCCCGATTGCCGTCCATATGACCGGGAACTGCTGACCGGTTGCGTCCTGACGCTTGTGCGCCCACTTGGAAATCACGAAGCTCGCGACAATTGCAATGAGAAGCGCAACTGCGATCAGGTGGGATCCGTCTTCCCAGATAGGCTTGGGACCACGCAACCCCGCAATGTTCAGGTGGAAGTTGTCAAAGAGGAAAGACCACTTTTCGCGCTTCCCTGGAACAGCGCGAAGGACCGCAAAGTACCAGAAGAAAATCTGCAACAGCAGCGGCACGTTCCGGACCAGTTCCACGTAGCAATATGCCAGGCGACTGATTACCCAGTTGTTGGAAAGACGAGCGATACCAACCACAAAGCCGATGATTGTTGCGAAGAAGATACCGACGATTGCCACAAGCAAAGTGTTGAGGAAACCGACGACCAGCGCCTGACCGTAACTCGACGTCTCCGAGTAAGGTACAAGCGATTGAATGATGCCGAAGCCGGCAGTGTTTTGTAGGAAAGCCCAACCGGAAGCAATGTTTTGCCGTTCCAGGTTGGCGATCGTGTTCGTAACGATAAAGTACCCAAAAAAGACCAGCGTCCCGATCAATACGAACTGATAGAACAGCCCGCGAACTTTGGGATCATTCACCAGCGAAGCACGCGCCGGCGCCCCCGCCGAATCCTGCTCCATTACTGACATATAACCTCGCCCAGGTTTTTCACGGAAAGAGCCCAGCTCGAAGCCTCTCCTCTTTCGCGTCTTTAACTGCTTCTGCTGCACGCTTATGCGCGCTCCCCTATCGGCATTTGAAGCAGTTTGTTCCCCCCACGCCTATGTCGGTATATTCCGACTTTTCATGCGTGGAATTAATTGAGGGTTCCGGCAGTGCAAGCCGCCGGAACCCTTTAAATCCTCAAACTAAGAGAGGATTAGCGAACCGGCGGAGCGTACAGGAAGCCGCCGTTGTTCCACAGAGCGTTCACGCCACGGGAGATGCCGAGCGGAGTGTCCGGACCAACGTTGGCATTGAAGGTTTCTTCGTAGTTACCAACGTTCTTGATGATGTTGTAAGCCCAGTCATTGGAGACGCCGATGGCTTCACCAAATGCACCTTCAACACCCAGAAGACGCTTGACGGACGGATTGTCGGAAGACTTCATCTCGTCAACGTTTTCAGAGGTAACGCCGAGTTCTTCAGCGTTGATCATTGCGTTCAGCGTCCAACGTGCGATGTTGAACCACTCATCATCGCCCTGACGGACAACCGGACCAAGCGGCTCTTTGGAAATGATTTCCGGCAGAACCATGTGGTCGCCCGGGTTGGTCAGCTTCAGGCGCTGAGCGTACAGACCGGAAGCGTCAGTGGTGTAAACGTCACAACGGCCAGCATCGTATGCAGCGACAACTTCGTCAGCTTTTTCGAAAGCGACGATTTCGTACGGCATGTTGTTGGCACGGAAGTAGTCAGCAACGTTCAGCTCGGTCGTCGTACCAGTGTTGGTGCAGACGGACGCGCCGGAAAGTTCCAGAGCGGAAGTAACACCGAGGTCCTTGCGAACCATGAAGCCCTGACCATCGTAGTAGTTCACGCCAGCGAAGTTAAGACCCAGCTGAGTGTCACGGGACATGGTCCACGTGGTGTTACGAGACAGAACATCAACTTCGCCGGACTGCAGAGCGGTGAAACGCTCTTTCGCGGACAGCGGAGTGAATTTCACAGCGGACGCATCGCCGAACACTGCTGCTGCCATTGCGCGGCAGAGATCAACGTCGAGACCGGTCCAGTTCCCCTGAGCATCCGGATTGGAGAAGCCCGGGAGACCCTGGCTCACGCCACATTGGATGAAGCCCTTTGCTTTGACGTCTTCCAGCGTCGTTGCACCGGCAGCCGTCGCGGCGACTCCCATAGCAGCGCCGAGTACGAGCGGAAGGAATTTATTGGACATGGATATGCAGCCTTTTTTGTTACCCATACTTTATTTTTATGTCGGGATAGACCGGAAGAAATCTTCTTCGCCTCTCGTATCGGACGATTGCCAGCCTTGGCGGCTGCTTCCTCCAGATAACTTCAGTCCCACCCAACGACCCCATACGATTGCATTTAACCGTGCGGGTCAAGTACTTGCTGCCGTTATCTTGTCAAAATTCTCTAGTTCGCGGAGGGTTACTACCAATTTTGGTGCACAATTCGCAATCATGTCCAAATCGAAATCATTCAATGCCTAAAAAGGTTTCAATCCATTTAGCTCCGCAAGAAACAGCGTTAACGATAAACTAATTTTTCTCGAGAAATTGAACCTGAAGGACCCCTTTCAGATCCTTGTTGCAGGCAAAAAGCGTTCAGCTAAAGTGTGCCCAATTTCGGGCTCTCTGCCCCGAAACGTTCTTCATACCCACAGCAATGAGCTTCAATGTCCAGTTCAGATAAAAAACTGCCGCTTAAGCCAGATACCAAGCTTGCCCATACGGGTCGGGATTCGCGCGCCTTTCATGGTTTCGTAAATCCACCTGTCGTTCACGCGTCGACGGTTCTCTATCCGGATATCGAAACGATGGTCAAAGGAGGCCAAACGTATTCGTATGCCAGGCGCGGCAACCCAACGACCGATTCCCTGGAAGCCGCAATATGCGAGATGGAAGGCGCTGCAGGAGCGAAACTTGCCAACTCCGGCCTGAATGCGATTGCACTTGCCATTCTGTCCTGCGTAAAGTCCGGCGACCATATTCTGATCGTTGACACTGCGTACGGGCCGACAAGGCATTTTGCGGACACCGTGCTGCCGAACTTCGGCGTCGCCGTCGAATACTACGACCCCAGCCTTGGGGGAGCCGAGATCAAGAAACTGTTCCGGCCGGAAACCACTGCTGTTTTTACCGAAGCTCCGGGATCGTTGACATTTGAGATGCAGGATGTACCGGCGATTGCCGCCGCCGCTCACGAGATCGGTGCAACTGTGCTGATGGATAATACCTGGGCGAGCCCGCTTTACTGCCAACCAATTGCGATGGGTGTCGATCTGTCGATCCAGGCAGGTACCAAATACATCGTCGGTCACTCTGATGCGATGCTCGGAACGATAGCGGCCAGTGAAAGGGCCTGGGAAAAGCTTGATGCGATTTGTGGCGCGATGGGCAGCCACGTTGCACCTGACGATGTTTATCTCGGCTTAAGAGGACTTCGTACGCTTTCTGTCCGGCTTGAAAGGCACGAGCGGAATACCTTCGCGGTACTTGACTGGCTGAAGGACCAGCCACAGATCGGAGCTCTTCGATATCCCGCTCTTGAATCCGATCCGGGTTACGAAATCTGGAAACGCGATTTCTCGGGAAGCTGTGGCCTGTTCGGCTTCGACTTTGTCACCGGGACAACAAAGCAACAGTCGTTTGCATTTCTGGATGCGCTGAACCTGTTCGGCCTCGGGTATTCTTGGGGCGGGTTTGAAAGCCTTGCGATTCCGGTAAGGCTCAAGGGGATGCGCAGCGCGATGCCGGTTGACGAAGATCTTCAGATGGTTCGACTGCACATCGGTCTCGAAGACCCCGAAGATCTGATCAAGGACCTGGATCAAGCGTTCAAGAAAGCGTTCGGTTAGTAGAGAGAGTTTGCAGCCGGCAGACCCGGCTGCAGGCATTTCGTGACGCTGATGCGCTTATACAGAATCGGGACACGCCTCTGAGACAAGGCGTGTTCAAGAGGGAACGCAGGTCGGACCGTTCCGAGCCGTCGGGGGAACGAGAGACCCTTTTTCAGTTTCTTAGCGACCTCAGATTGTCGGGTCCTGTCGCTTTTCCTTGTGGATCAACCAAAGGTTCCGGAAATAGATCAGCAGCCCAAGCCCCTGCCCTGCGATGAACACCGGGTCTTGGCGTTGGATGGCATAAATCAGCAGCAATGATCCGCCGGCGATGGAAAAGAACCAGAAGGCGACCGGCACAATTGAGCGGCCGACCCGTTCAGAAGCAACCCACTGAATTACGAACCGCATCATGAACATGCCCTGGGCGAAGAACCCAAGGATTATCCAGAAATCGAATTGTTCGATGAAGACGGTGTATAGCCAATTATAGAGAGCTTGCATCGCGCGTGTCCAATTGCTTACTGCGGGCTAGACGCCCCTTACTCAACTCATGCAATTTTCAGGTCAGCGGTCTAACCGTTGGGATCTTCTTGCGGCGTCGGCGCAACCACCACACCCCGAAGAGATCGAGAACGCCGACCAAGGCCCGGTCGAAGATACCGTATTTTGACGTGCCGTGACGCCGCTGACGATCCTGAACATCGATATGGACAACGCCATATCCTTCGCGGATCACCAGCGCGGGCAGAAAGCGGTGCCAGCTGTCAAAGTAAGGTAACTGGAGGAAGACCTCACGCCGCAACGCCTTGAGGCCACAGCCGCTGTCTCTTGTATTGTCCTTGAGGATCGCACCACGAAGCTTGTTGGCAAATTTCGAAGCATACCGTTTCGCAAGACTGGCCTTTCGGCCAAGCCTCTGTCCGGCTGCGAGTGCCGCGGACGGACCAGCGGCCTCAAGCGCATCAAGGAGCTTGGGAATATATGCCGGGTTGTTTTCTCCATCCCCGTCAATTGTCGCGACCACGTCTCCCCGGGCATGCTGAACTCCGGTCCGGACCGCACAGCTCTGCCCACACGATTTCTCGTGACGCACCGGCCTTAACCAGTCATGAGTGGCGGCATAGTCTTGCAGAACAATATCCGTTCCGTCGGAGGACCCGTCGTCGATCACGATGACTTCGAATTTGCGACCTTCGAGAGCGGCTTCGATCTCATCGAGCAGAATCGGAAGGTTTTGTGCCTCATCCTTCGCCGGCACCACGACAGTCACGGCCAGTGTTCCCTTGCTGGCTGCCAAGCCTTCCAGATAACTTTGTGTCATGAGCCCGTCCGTTCCGTTTCTTCCACTGCCCGGCTCTCCTGCATTACACGGTCGGCGCCACGACGTCCGCGTAGTACTTGCCAGACTGCCCGTACGCACGCTTTTGCCGACCGAGCGTTCATGTTGGGCTCAATTTTTCCGGAAGAAGAAATGTGAAAACCAATGCGCCGGTGCGCCATTGATCTGACCGTGAAAAACGTAAAGGCCATTCCGAGCAGGGTTCCAGCGATGACATCACTCGGATAGTGAGCGCCGACCATAACCCGACTGAACGCCACCCAAAACGCGGCTACGATGATCAGCCAGCGGTATGTCGGAAAGATAAATGCAAGGGCCGTAGCCAAAGCGGCAACCGTGGTGGAATGACCTGATGGAAAACTCGTGTAGGTGCCATCGAAAGCGAGAAAGTCGAAACGCACAGGACCGACTTCCTCATACAGCTTCGGCCTGGCGCGTCCGAGCGACCATTTGAAAGCGATGGCCAGGAGCCCCGTCGCCGCAACCGAATAAAATATGAAGGCTGCATAGGTAAAAACGGCACCTATCGCCATACGCAATCGGAAAGCATATCGACCGGCGTCGAGAGCGAGCAAAGCGAGACAGGTGACGCCGGTGGAAATAAGTATCCAATCCGCCTTGCCGAAATCCGTGAACGCCCGGAATGCAGAGCGATATTCGCCGGGCAAAGATCTCAGCCAGGGATAGGTCGGTACATCGAAAGCGACAACGGCAACTCCGACGGTCAACAGCAATATTGCCAGAATATCTTGCGGGCGCTGTCCAGGGGGAAGCGGATCCACGTTGTGCGTGGCCCTCTCCTTGCGGCCGGCATACAGCATCGCGGCCCGCCGAACATTCCCGCGCATTCGCGCCAGGACCCGCCAGACCTTTTTATTGCTGTTCGTCATTGCTGCTTTCTGTACCTGTGACTGATTTGGCGTTCTGATAAAGCGCGATGTCGACATCGTCACCGCCATTGATATTGAGGCCGTCTACCCTTTTTCGAGCCTCCGGCACAAGGCCAATCTCCTTGGCAGCGGCCAAAAACGGCTGTTCTTCCCGGCTTTCTATAGCAGCAACCCGGCAAACTCCTGGATCAGAGCCAACATCCTGCGCCAGAAATTCCGCAGCTCCCTTTGGCGAAATGATCCGGGTTTGCGTTCCTTCCAGGAAAATGAAGCTCGGTTCATGGAAGCCCGAAGTAACAACCTGCCGGTTCGAAGGGTCTTCACAACCGGGAATCTCATCCAATGCCTGAACGAGCCTCGGGCTGACCCAGATCGGCGTGAGTGCCGGCCCGACAAAACCCCACACGCCAATCGCAACGCAGATCGAGGTCATGGTGACCGCAGGTAGAGCATGAAGCGCCGGTCCCCGCAAAAGTCTGGCTGCTGCGGCAACAGCAAACACCGCCCCCAGGGCCACCAGAACAGCACCTGGCGGCGACGGCCATACCCCAAGTACAAATGGCCCGGCAAATGCGGCGGCTGCAAGACCGATGGCAGGCACAGCAAGCAGAATGGCGGCGATCCAGCGAACCCAGTTTCGCGTGGTCGACCCGGCACCTTCCAAAAGCGCGGCTGCAACCGGCAGTGCCAGAGCCGGCAACAGAGGCATCGTGTAGTGCGGCAGTTTCGTGGTGACCAGTTCGAATACGATCCAGCTGGGAACAAACCAGGCAATCGCAAACACGACGAGCGGGCTTTTGCGTTCACGCCAGATCAAAGGCAGCGCAATCAAAAAGAATGCGGGCAATGGCCAAAACACCCCGAACATTGCTCCAAGATGCGTCAATGGCGGGGCACCGTGCCCCTCTTGCCCCTGCCCGACCTTACCGAGAAGGTCCTTGCCAATCGCTTCAGTAAAGAAGGTTCCATCTGTCGCGATCCAGATCGCAACAAACCAGGGTGACACCAGCAGCAAAAACCAGACAAACCCAACAATCGGGGATGCGGCCTTGAACCACGCCACCTTTCTTCTCAAAAGCATCAGACCGACGACCGTCAAGCCAACAACCATCGGGCCCACCGGCCCCTTTATGAGAACGCTTCCTGCAAGGGCGGTCCAGAAGAGCAGCCCCATTCCCCACATGCGCTCGCCCTGGTTCTTCAACCAGATGCGCGCCAACGCGCCTTGCGCGATCACTATGGTTGCAAAGAGCACAGCGTCTGTCTTGGCCAAACGGGCTTCGACCCCAACGATGATTGCCAGAGCAACAAATCCGCTGACAATCAACGCTCCTGCGGGTCCCATGAAGGCTCTGGCCATCCAGAAAGTCGCCAAGACACTGACTATTGCCCCTATGACGGATGGCAATCTGTAGACCCAGAGAGGAGCATCGGCTCCCTGGCCTGTCAGTTTGGCGGCAGCGGCCTGCAGCCAGTAGATTCCAACCGGTTTCTTGTGCCGAGCCTGATCTTGAAACCGGATATCGATATAGTCATCCGTTTCAAGCATCTGCTTGGTTGCCTGCGTGAATCTGGGCTCATCTCTGTCAAGTGGCGGAACAGTCCATTGCCCGGGAACAAAAAGCACAAGAGAAAGCAACAAAAGCAACAGTGGGGCGGTCAAGTCATGTCCGAACACCTTCAACCAGATCGGCTTGCGCATTGCAGGCGTAGCAATGCTCTCTTCAGACGGCTTATCGATATTGCCATCCGCTTTCCCAGCCGTCGTCTCAGCTGAAACTTCAGCCGCCTGCGCGGTCTCTTGCGAAGCGTGAACTGTCTGATCGTCGCTCTTATCTGACATCAACTCTCATATCCGATAGCTGCTGCAGGACCGCCACCTGACAATCCCGTAAACCTGGATGGTTTCTCTACATGAGCTTTTCAAAAAGGGAAACAAGTGCTTGCCCTCTTCCGCCGCTCGGTTATCGTCCACTCTTCTGAAACTCGCGTTCAGACTGACGTTCCATTCAGGATTTCCAATGACCTTAATTGCTCAAATCACAGATTTGCACCTGCGGCCGAGAGGTCTCGCGTGTTATCGGGTTTCCGATACGAACATGTTTGCGGAACGCGCCGTGCGTGCATTGCGCTCCCAAACGCCGAAGCCGGATGCGATCGTCCTTACAGGCGACCTTACTGATCGCAGCGACCCGCGTGAATACGCCGTTGCGAGGGAGCTCCTGTCTCAATTGGATATGCCGGTGCTTCTTGTGCCTGGAAATCATGACAGCAGCGAAGGTATGCGCCGGGAGATGAGCGACTTCCCAGGTATCGGAGAAACAACAGCAGGAAAAATCCACTACAAAGCCGACATCGGCGGTGTACAGCTGCTAGCACTCGACACACACCTGCCCGGACGCCCTCAAGGCGAGGTTGGAGAAGACCAGCTGAGATGGCTTCAAGACATTTTGACCCAAAACACACGACCCACTCTGATCGCGCTTCACCACCCACCTGCCCTGTCAGGTATCGTCCACATGGACAACATGGGGCTTCTCGACGCAGATGCGTTGGCGGAGGTAATTGCACCTTATGAGCACATTGAACGTCTGATCTGCGGACACCTGCATCGACCGATCATTGCCAACTTTGCCGGCAAGGTCATGACCTTGGCACCAAGCACCGGTCACCAGGTGGTCCTGGACCTCACGGAAAACGGACCTGCCATGTTCAATTTCGAGCCCGCAGCCTACTTCCTACACTACCATTCTGAAAAAACAGGGGTGGTCACACATATGGCCTATGTTGAGAGTTTTCCGGGACCGCACCATTTTTTTGCTGACGAAGGCGTTGTCTGGCCAGGAGATGAAACCTGATGAATTGCGTCGCTGACCTGCGAAAACTGCAAACTGCACTGGTGTTTGCCCTCATTGCCTGGGTTTTGGCAGCTTGCGGAGCATTGCCTGGCAGCAGTGACCTTGAAGAAACCACGGTTCTGACGGATCAAAACGTGGACAAGAGCCAAATGCTTTCGCTGATCAATTCCTACCGCAAGACAAACGGCCTACCGGCCCTAAAGCATGATCCTGAGCTTGATGCTGTCTCTCAGAAAATGGCGAGGCATATCGCCGAGCGGGACAGTATGGACACCTGGGCGCACAGCGCATTCGGCCTATCCCAGCGACTGGATAAAGCCGGTTATGCAAATTACGCCGGAGCTGAAAACCTGGGTGCCGGATATGCAAATCTGCCAGCCGCTTTCCAGGGATGGCAAGGATCTTCGGGGCACAACAAAAACCTGCTCAATCCCTATGTGACCCGTGTCGGCATTGCGAGGACCAACCGCAACACCGGTAAATGGCGCAATTTCTGGGTGATGACACTGTCACGTCCCTATGCAGACGGACGTCCAGTCGTTCAGTAACGAAACCTGATGAAAAATGGGCGGAGTAAATCCCCGCCCTAAGTTTCTTCCAGAGATCGGATGACCCAGTCATCATCCGGACACCCGGCACTCAATAAACCTGAATGCAAGAGTCATGTTTTTCTAGCGTGGCATGTACGATCTGTCAATTTCTCAATTAACTTCAAAATCTAAAAGGGAAACGGCCGCGCACTGAACTCGTCTTCGGTCCCCGGCTTTTCGCGAAGCCCACGCTCTACGACACCCTCATAAAGCCTTTTCTTTCCGAAACGGGGTTCCCAGCTGCACAGATCTGGAGAAAGTAACTTTATGCAGGGAATTTCGAGATCGGGGCGTGTTGCATCAAATTCCCAGATTTCGATATTTCGTTCCACGCAGCTCTTCAAAAGTTTCTCGTAATCGAAACGTTCGTACAGCGAGGCATCGTCGGCCACTGGCGCAGTCTTGAGTGGAAGATCGTCCAGTATTGATTTGTTGCGCGCGTAATCAAGTTGTCTCGGAAGTTTTGTGGGACTGCTCTCTCCATCAATTTCAATTGGAAACGCCCTTTCCATCAACAGCAGTGCATTCTCTGACTGAAGCATTTCCTGAATTGCAGATCGGCATGCAGACGCAATGTCCCAACCTGCTGCCGATCCAAAGGCTGCCATAAGTCCTCCTGGTTCAAATGACACTGCCATCACGACGTGTACGTCCAAGTCGGATGAGACCGAGTAGAGCGCCCATTCCCGGTTTTGTGAGATCAGAAAATCGACCAATTCGGCTGAGATGATTTTGGACAGAGTAACCCTTGGTAGATATTTTATCCCCAGGCGGTTGTACCACATCTGAGCCACTGCATCCCGCTCCACCAGCTCCAGAAGCGCGCCCTCTCTAGCGCCGCTTCGGTCGTGCCAAACTGCGCAGCCGACACTCGACGCGAAAGAAATGCGCTGGCCGGTTTGGTGCTCCATTTCCTGAAACAAAACTCCGATACTTGGCACCTGCACTTCTCGATCATCTGTCAAAGAGCGCACTTTTATGCGCCTGTTTGAAACGCTACCCAAACTTGAGACCTTGCTTCTTCGCAACGTGTCATCCAGCTTGAGTTGACGCGCCGCAGCATCCTCCTGGCGCCGGCTCAGGCCGAGTACACGCGCAATCTCTATCTCTGGTTGTGTTTCCGCCTTCAAAAACACACGACGATCTTGCTGCCCTGACGTCCAAAGACTTATGCGCTCGGCAAGTTCCCCAAGACAACCAAGAGCTGCACTTGAAGCTGTCTCCGATTGCCCCCCAGCCGGAATGGTAATCCAGTCTCCGCCCTTGGCGTCGGATATCTCAGAGGGAAGTTTCAAAATGCCAGTACAGAAATGAACGGGGCAGCCACTTCGCACCTGTGGAACAAGCCTGAAGTTGAAAGACTTCAAAAGCGGAAGAAACAGAGACAAATCGTCAGTCACTGAATTCAGACCGGAGCGAAGTTCGCTCGAACTTGGTGAGATCAATCCAACGCGCTGCAAATCACCAACCACCTGGTCAGGCAACATCGTCTCCTCGGCTCCGATCTTAACGAAGCACATGCCCTTGGCAGCTCTCATGATTTCCCCACCCCAAGTATCCTCGAAATACTTAGACACACCCAACAATTGTAACCAGCGTAGATTTTCACAACTACTATTGAGAATAGCCGATTGATCGACCTATGCTCTTCTTCGAAAGCAGTCAAACAGTAGTAATTATCGTCTATATGAATACTTTTACTAAAGTTTGACTTATTTCAGTTTAGCCGCGTGACCATCCCACCACCAGCTAAATTTTCTCGCAACTTTAACTTCTGGAGGCTCATTATGCACGCCAGCACAACTTCGAAAAATGATTTGGAAATCGGCGCAAAACTTGGTGCGATCATCCAGGACACAAAATCTCGGGCTCAACTGATTGAAAATCCGACCGAGGTTCTGAGCGGCATCGGCGCCAATTCCGATGTAACGATTTTCGCAGACACCGCAGACCTTGTGCACCTGATCGTTCCAGCCAATGTAGACGCTGATCGCGTTGCTGCTGGCGACGAGGCCTATTTCGAAGAGCTAGGCCGCGCTGCTCTTGGCAATTGCTATTACGAAGACCTGCCGGAATAATCGGACAGAGCCAATTTTCATTTCGCCCGAATTCATCCTGTAAGTGGTTGTGAATTCGGGCGAGTTTCCGGGAAACATGACAATGGCACGATTTCCATATCACAAAAGCAACATTAGAGAACTTGGTCGCCTCTTGGCTCAGGCATCGCTAAATGACAAGACCAAAGCAGCGCTTCAGCAAGATCCGACTGCTTGCCTGGAACAGATTGGTCTTCCCGCTCAGACAACAAGACTGATGAAATTTAACGTTGTCGATCAAAAAGAACATCCGAATGCCAAAGCTCTGCCATTTCGCCTGAATACAGAAAAGCTTCAATCCGGTGACAAATCATATCTACGCGCGCTTTCGCGGTCTTTTGGATTAAATTGATCCCATTCCCTCGAACAGGAACCGTTGGACCAATGCGGCTCCCCTATCGAACTGTTGCCGGACTTTTTCGTCCTGAAAGAAATTGATTTTTTTCCGCCATCTCTCTGGATTGTCGCCCACTTCGGGAGCATCGCTCAATCCATTGGGCAATTGTTCGCTGTACCGTTGAAGTGTTTGCAAGGCCTCAGCCTCGTGTCCGGCACAAACCAATGCGGCGACACGGGTGGTCAGACCACTGACCCCTACACCAGCTCCCCGCTCGATCTGAGAAATCGCAGCTTCATAGTCCTCAGCAGCGAAGTAGATGTTTGCGAGATACTCGTAAAACACACGTGGAACGAAGGCAAAGAGCGAGAAAGCCCTTTCTGCCGTTGCAAGCGCTTCGGAAACATCGCCTGAAAATGCGAGCCCTTCGGCGACCGACATGAGATTTGCCGGGTCCGAAGAACTCAGCCTGCCCGCGTTGTGAAAAGCGCGCCGAGCATCATCCGGCATGTTCGACAGGATCAACGCCCATCCGTAGATGCGCTGATTCATGGCCTGCCAAGGGTCGAGCATGATGGACTTTTCAGCCAGGCTCAAAAGGTTGTTCATGTCGTCCGAAGAACTTGTCTCATGAAGAGGAAAGTGCAATTCCCTTTTCATGATGATCGAAGCCCGCGCAGAATAGATTTTTGAAAAGGAGCGATTTGTCCGCTCGATCTCATTCAACAAGCGCAGGGCTTTTTCATCGGACTGAGGCGTGAAATCCCACAAAAGTGCATCAGCCTGACACCAGCGCGCAAAAACCGCACTGTTGGCCGGGTTCCTTAGCTTGCCAATCACGTGACCATTGACGCGACTCACGATCTGACTTGCCGCCGGCGTAAGTCCGTCCCAAAGCCTCAGGTCCACAATTTCATTGAAGACAATCTGGCCGATCGCCCGGTCTTCAAACTGAACGACAATCTTGCCGGACCGCTCGTCGTGTCGAAAGCGCAGCAGATAGCTTCCCAGCTCATGCCCCTCCACGCGCATTGGCTTGGGCATGTCGGCGTCGCCAAAATACTCAGATTCATACAAATCGAACGAGCGAAATGAGGACAGGCCGGAAACGATTTCTTCGCGCAAATGGACAGCGTCGTTAAGTCCCTTTTTCAAGAGGGACGAAGAGATAATCGAGATTTCCGGAAGCAGTACGACGTCTTCGCTGTTGGGAAGAAAATTAGTCGATACGCTGGACTCACCAGGACTACGAAACACGTTTTCAGGTTGCGAGGCCGGCTCGTCTTGCCTCAGAAGATTTTTGGTTTCCTGGTCAGGTTCAGCATCCAGGAGCAGACGCATTTCCCGCTCACACGCTCTGTACTGCTGTTCTGCACGTTCTTTCTGGCCCAAGTTCAGATAAAGACGTATCAGCACCCGGTGTGCTGCTTCCAGGGCAGGATCCACCTTGAGCAGGAACCGTCCTCCGGCTTCCACACGCACGCCGCCGTCTTCGGTCGAAATCTGATTGAGGTGGCGCAGCGCCGCACCGGTTACTTCCGAGCGGACACGTTCACGCTCTACTCTGAGCCAGTCTGAAAATTCCGAATCAATATCTTCGTAACCGGCCAGAAAGTCCCCTCGCCAGAGTTCTTCGGCTTCTCGAAAATCATCCAACCGGCCTTTTTCAAGCAAGGCCATAATCTGCATATAGTCGGAATGAAAAACACTCTGATCGAGCTGGACGTGACCGCTTGACGAAATCACAACGTCAAAACCAGCCTCTTGCTCGGCCGTTTTCAACTGTCGCAAAGCCTGCCGCAGGGATTGCATAGCCTTGGTTCTGTCCTTGCTGCTCCACAGAAGGTCAGCCAAAGCC
>JBCCVB010000126.1:0-21407 GCA_039195965.1 Pseudomonadota bacterium | reverse complement strand
TGCGTTTCCAGTCGGGAAAAATCGATCAAGTTTTGCGAGAGTTGTGCTACATTGTTTCTTTTTCCGGCAAGTTTGTTCTGTTCTGACGCTATTTGTTTTTCAAGAGCTTCAATCTTGCGCTCTAGCTGACGAAATTTTGCAGACTGGGTTACTCCGGATGCTTTTAGTGAGTTAAATTCAACTTGCAGCTTTAGTTTTTCCTCCAACAGTTTCCCGATGACCTTTGTGCTAACTTTCGCGGTAGAAACTGGATCTAACACCCCCGTTTCGTTTTGATACTTGCGTAACCCGTCGAGGCTGTTTTGGTAGTCGAGTAGTGTCTTGTTGACATCGTGTTGTGCCCGCTGGATAAGGTCTTCTTTTGCGCGTTGTGATATTTTTTCGATCATGTTGTCTGCTTCGGCGAGAGCGGCATTCATTATGATGATTGCATCTTCCGGGGAGAAGGCTTTCACTCTGAACACGATAATGCCAGATGGGCCGTCGACATAGGTGTAGACTTGTCTGTTCCAGTACTTATGTAAAACCTCCAGAGGCGCGTTTCTTGAAAGACGTGATAGGGGATCAATTTCTTTTTTGTTGAAGAAGTTGCTCAGCGATACTTTCTTTTCGAGTTGCGATACGATCTCCAAAGAAGCAAGATAGTTTGAGACAATGTAAGAGTCCTGTGTGAGCGAATCCCCGCCTATAATAGGCCGTCCTTCCCTAGTCTGCGACGTGTCGAAACGTTCACTGACACCAATTGTTCGCACGATCATGCGGGCTTCCGCCTGATATTGATTGCTTGCGATCAGTGCGAAGTAGATTGCTGCAAAAATGCTGGGAATGCACACAAAAAACATGAACACTCTAAACTTCGTAGCATGTGCTAGATACTTCGAAACGCCTTGTTTCTCCAACTGAGTATCGTTGTCTGCCCTTTGAAGATCAGAGCTATGTCCAGTAAGTTCGAGGGTCATGACGATTAGCCTGTATGAGCCGCATCAATCCGGGTGTCTGTAACGGATATCAGATAGATTATCGGCGATCTGGCGATTTTTCGCACGAATTGGACAATCTCAGTTACCTTCACGCTACAATTCACTCTCTATATCTATATTCAACCAGCTAGCCACATTATTCTATGGCCGCTTTGACTTGCTAGGATATCCGTCGGTCATTATGGCAACCTCGCTACAAGGATGGTCAACCCATTTCCGCACTTTTCAGAAAGACATTACGAGCAAAGTTGTACCATGTCATTTCTTCCGTTCCCATCAGTTGAACGGCTTCATACAAGTTCTGGTGCCTGCCTTGAAGAAACTGGCCTCAAATTGAAGTGCCAATCACAATTTGATTTGTGAAATTAAACATTCTGAACTGCGAAAGTCGGCATATTGTGGTTGTTGACAGATTCAACTATGGATTGCATATATGTTTGCGGAATGAAAGCTTAGGGCCAACTAAACTTGATACATGGGCAAGAATTCCAATACCGAAATCCAATATTTTCGCAGAACAATACGCCCAAATCTTTGTTCAAACGGCTATAGCCTCACCAGTCACAAGAGCTTGGCCAGTTACGTAATCTTCTTGATTGACAACGCATTTCCGTTAAGTCAACGCGCGACGAATGGCGAAGTCCAAATAGTTTAAGATACGATCAGCACACAACAATATGAGCTAAGAAAATGTAGAAAATGGCGGACAGAGAGGGATTCGAACCCTCGATACGGTTGCCCGTATACACGCGTTCCAGGCGTGCGCCTTCAGCCACTCGGCCACCTGTCCGTCGCAAGCGTCACCCGCTTGAGTGGGCGCAATATACTCAGGAAAAGGGCAAGTGCAAGCACTAGTATGAGTTTTTTTTGATATGTCTTCTCTCTGTGGATTTCCGATCGAGCGTGATTGGGTGAAGGCCGTTATTTTTGGCGGTAAACGGCTGGAACAACACTGAAATTGATCGAAGCAGGAGAGGGCGAACTGCAACGACACAGAACCGGCGTGAAGTTGGATCGACAATCGATTCGACCATTCGGATCGCAGACGCCCTGGTATGATGTCTCTGCCGCCACAGAAGGCTCGAAAGAGAGCCGGATGATCTGCTTTTTTCAGCGCCTGTCTGGATTGACAGTGCTTCGGCAGCACATTGCGATTTATGCCAATATTCTGGTCAAATTTGGACCATTTCAGCGCTGTTAAGCACCACAAACGTCACCAAAATCTCACAGGAATGTGTTGCATATCAAATCTTGTTCATTAGTTTTGCGTTATTAATTTTAGTTATAGGCAAGTCCGGAGAACCAATATTTCCGGCAATCTCATTTCGAGTATTTCCCGGTTTCGGGACGAGTAAGATTGAAAGCAAAGCCATGATCACTGTCTTAAAGTTTATATTCCGCATATTGGGATACGGTTTTCTTGCCGTGGCGATTATTGCAGGAATTTCCGATGCCAGTAGCTCAATTGCGCAGTCGCAAGTGCATCTCGCTCCGCTTGGTCAGGTTCTTTATGAATTCTTCCCGGACACGTTCCCGATTTTGCAGCCGGCTATCGAACGCCATATTCACCCGCTGCTATGGGACCCTGTTGTACTGACCATTCTCATCTGGCCAGTTTGGGCGTTCTTCGCGCCGCTTGGACTGCTGCTTTTGTGGCTAGGGGCCAGGCGGCAGCGTCACCAGGTTCAATTTGCCTGAAGCACTGAAAATCTCACACAGGCTTGTGACTGCCTCTTGGAAACACATGCCAACTGCGCCACATTTGGTAAAAGCACGATAACTCATCACAAGCCCGGGTTCGTTGGGCCGCCTTCGGAAAGAGTGCTGAAGGCGGTCCTTGTTATTTTGGGGTCCGGCTGGAGCGGTAGCGGAGATCTGAAATGTCCTTCATGACCATGCTGACGAAGAAATTTTCCCTGCCCGGCAAGGAAGAGGCCTTGCCCGGCCGTCCTGATGCCATCGAACCCGCGGAACCACATTTCGTCAACGGCAACTCGCTGAGAGGCCCTTATCCTGCAGGCATGGAAACGATTCTTTTCGGCATGGGTTGTTTCTGGGGTGCAGAGCGACTGTTCTGGCAGTTGCCCGGTGTTCATGTAACCGCGGTCGGCTATGCAGGCGGCCATACCCCCAACCCGACCTATCATGAAACGTGCAGCGGCCGAACCGGGCACACAGAAGCCGTTCTGGTTGTTTACGACCCCGCAGTGACTGGTATTGGTGATCTGTTGAAAGTGTTCTGGGAAAATCACGATCCGACACAGGGTATGCGTCAGGGGAATGATACCGGAACCCAATACCGTTCGGCGATCTATGTGAAAACGCCGCAAGAGCTTCAAGAGGCAGAACAGTCGCGCGATGCCTACCAGCAAGCGCTCAAGAGCGGCGGCGTAGCAGCTTCGATCACGACTGAAATCCGCCAACTGGACACTTTTTACTTCGCGGAAGACTATCATCAGCAGTATCTGGCCAAGAACCCAGGTGGATATTGCGGCATTGGCGGTACCGGCGTCACCTGTCCTACCGGATTGGGTCAGTCCGCTTGATAAGCATTGGTGTGAAATAGATAGGTGTCGAGCCGGCGTTGAAAGACGTCGGCTTTTTTGTTGGCGTTCAACAGCACCTCGTAAATTATACGAGTGTTGTTGATTGTATTCGTGCAACGAAAACGGGCAATTTGAGTTAACTCCGAGAATAGGTTCTTCAATCCGACTGTTTAATTCAACATTTCAGATTTTATTAAATTTGGAATGCAAAGCTTCGGCTCACGCACATCTGCGTCGAGGTTTGAGTGAGTGAGCAAATCCGTGAAAATATTTGCGGCATCCTATTTTCTGGGCTGCTGTGTTCTGATGCTGCTGGGTTCTCTGGTGCCGGGCAGCAATGGATTGGTTGCGGTTGTTGCAAAGCCCTGGGGGAAGACTGCCGTTGAGGTGGTCGCCAACGCCGAGGGACGGATCATCTTCGTACGTGATGGCAACTGGGTGGCGCTAACAGAAGCCACCGATCAGGATTTTATCGCCCGACTCTATAAGTCGGGGGCTGGGTTTGTTGCTTCATCCGCCGTTGCTTTCGCATGCGCGCGCTGGATCGGGGTTTCTTTAGAGAGGGCGACATGAACGAGACGGCACCTTTGGTTTCCGGTCTGGACAGTTTTCGGGAAAAGTTTTCCAGGATTGTAATCTATTTCACCTGGTTCAATGTGTTCCTTGTCATGGGCACGGCCTCGTTGATCGGCAATGTCTCCGTTGTGACGGTTTTCGGTGCGGCGCTCCTGCTCGGTGCCGCTGCAACCGGCGCCTGGGTGAAATTCGGTGCGGGTGTCGAAACCCGGTTGGCAACCGCCATGTCCCTCGCCGGTCTGGTGGCATTGTTCGTGGCATCCCTGTCGACGCCGGACGGGCAGAATTCCTTCCAGCTTGACGGGCACATGTATTTCTTTGCCGTTCTGGCAATTCTCGCCAGCTGGGTCGACTGGCGTGCCCTCGTCGCATATGCGGCGGTTGTTGCCGTGCATCATCTCGTCTTGAATTTCGCCATGCCCTGGGCGGTCTTCCCGACTGGTGCGGATTTCGGCCGGGTTGTCTTTCATGCCGTCATCGTGGTTGCCGAGGTCGGCGCACTCTGGTGGATGACCAACAGCCTGGCCAACGCCTTCGCCGCTTCCGATCATGCCCGTGAAGAAGCTGAAGAAGCACGCGCGAAGGCAATTCATCTTCAGGAAGAAAACGCTCAGCATGACGACAAGGAACGCGAAAAGCAGGAGATCATCAGCCAGCGTATCGCCTCGTTCCAGAACGATATTTCAGCCAAGCTGGACGGGGTGGGCGTGAAGGTCCACGAAATGCGCTCTTCTGCTGAAGAGCTCGGCGCAGTCGCACAGGATACGACCGGTCGTGCCAGCTCAGTGTCGGAAGCCTCCGAGACCGCATCTTCCAATGTGCAGATGGTTGCATCGGCCGCCGAAGAGCTCTCTTCCTCGATTGCGGAAATCTCCCGTCAGGTTGAACAGACGACCGGCATCGTGGTCCAGGCGACCGAAAATGCGCAGACATCGAATCAGAAGGTTGCCGGTCTGGCCGAAGCTGCCAACCGCATTGGCGAGGTCGTCACTCTTATTCAGGCCATTGCCGAACAGACCAACCTCCTAGCCTTGAACGCAACGATCGAAGCGGCTCGTGCCGGCGAGGCAGGCAAGGGTTTTGCGGTTGTTGCGGCTGAAGTGAAGGAGCTGGCCAACCAGACGTCAAAGGCAACCGAGGAAATCGGCGCTCAGATCTCCGCAATTCAGGCGGAGACGAAAGATGCTGTTGAATCGATCGGTGCGATTGCCGCGACAATGGACGAAGTCAACAGCTATACGGCGGCGATCGCCGCTGCGGTTGATGAACAGGGCGCGGCAACGCAGGAAATTTCCAGAAACGTTGCTGAAGCTGCTGACGGCACCGGCCGGGTTGCGGCCAATATCGGCGGCGTTCGGGAATCGGTTGAGCGTACCAGCCAGTCGGCTTCCTCCATGGCCGGCGTGACCGAAGTCCTGGATGCAGAGGCGACCGAAATGCGCAGATCCATCGATGCTTTCCTGCGGGACGTTGCAGCCGCCTGATCCAGGCCAGAAACGCAAGATTGAAAGACCGGTCGGTTTTCGGCCGGTCTTTGTCGTGTCTGGATACCAGAACACTTGACCTGATGTCGCATGGATGTCATGAGCCGCTCTTTACGAGCCACATGAGCCATATGAAACAGGACACAATATGGTCGATAATGCAGCCAGCATTGGGAATCGGCACGACTGATGTCTGAAAGTGCGTTAAAGCCCGGATCAATACTGCTTCTGGATCTCTTGAAGCAGCGTTCAGCGCTCTTGTTTGAAGCGCCCGGCGAGATTGTGACCTGTACCTCTCTGGAAGAGGTGCCGGGCTGTCTGGCCCGGCTGGAGGCTGCGCAGGCTGAGGGCAAGTATGCGGCCGGCTACCTGGCCTATGAGCTCGGCTACGCTTTTGAAGAAAAGCTGAAGAAACGTTTTGTCGAGACTGGTGAGCCGTTGTTGTGGTTCGGCCTCTACGACCAGGCAAAATCCATCGGGCTGGAAGAAGCACGGGCACTGCTGGAGGAGTCGGGCGGCACCGACACAGCATCAATCCGCAAACCCGACTTTGATATGGATCGCGCTGCATATGCTGATGCCTTCAGCCGGGTACGGCAGCATCTGGCGCAAGGCGACATTTATCAGGTCAATCTGACGATGAGGGCGCGTCTGGCTCATCACGGCGCGCCGGAAAACATCTTCCTGGACCTGTTGCGCCGGCAGCCGGTGGAATTTGCCGCCTACATCCGAATGAATGACAGGACCGTCCTGTCCCTGTCTCCGGAGTTGTTTCTGGATAGGCAGGGAACGCGGCTGCGGACGAAACCCATGAAAGGTACCGCACCGCGCGGACGTTATGCTTCAGAAGACACTCTGATTGCTCGCGACCTGGCCAAAGATCCCAAGCAGCGTTCCGAAAACACCATGATTGTCGACCTGATGCGCAACGACTTGTCGCGCATTGCCGAAACGGGAACAGTCAAGGTCACGAAACTTTGCGAGGTGGAACGCTACCAAAGCCTGCACCAGATGACTTCGACAGTGGAAGCTGACGTTCCTGAAAGTGTTGGCTTCGCCACGGCGATCGAGCGCCTTTTCCCCTGCGGCTCGATCACGGGTGCCCCGAAACTCAGCGCAATGCAGATCGCCAATGACCTGGAAACAGGCCCTCGAGGTGTTTACACCGGCTCAATCGGCTATCTGCAGCCCGGAGGGGATTTCAGGCTGAACGTTGCCATTCGAACCCTTGTTCTGCGGGGTGACGGATCAGGAGAAGCGGGAACCGGATCGGGTGTCGTCTTCGATTCCGGCGCGGCGCCTGAATATGATGAATGCATTTTGAAGCTGAAATTCATGACCGAGGACACACCGGAATTCGATCTGATCGAAACAATGGCCCATGATCCGGATGAAGGATATCTGCTCTTCGACAGACATTTGCAACGCTTGCAGAAATCAGCCGCCTATTTCGGTTTCGATTTTGCGGAAGACAAGGTGCGCGCGGCTCTCCTGGAAAAAGCTGCAGACTTTACCGGACCTCAGCGGGTCAGATTGCTACTGAACGCACAAGGCAACGTTTCCATCACTTCGACCGACCTGACAACGGTTGACCAGAACACGGTCTTCAATCTGGTTCTGGCAAGCGAGCACACCCGTTCCGATGACAGGTTCCTGTATCACAAGACGACGAACAGGGCGTTTTATGACGACACCAGAATGCGCTATCAGGCGGAAACTGGTTGCCAGGAAGTACTGTTTGAAAACGAAGACGGGTTCCTGACCGAGGGCAGCTACATGACGCTGTTCCTGAAGAAAAACGGCAAGCTGCTGACACCGGCGCTGAAACACGGTGTTCTACCCGGTACGCTGCGCGCAGGCCTGCTGGAGCGAGGGCTTGCCTTTGAAGCCGATCTGACACGACAGGATCTGGAAACTGCAGAGGAAGTCTTTGTGGGCAATTCAGTACGCGGGCTCGTACGCGGGCGCCTGCTTTCAGCCGCCCATGCCTCCGAGGAGGACCAGTTGGAAAATCCCGCTGTGCAAGTGAAGCTTCAAGCAGGCTGACGACACGCGATCCTTGTTGTCGGCGGTCAGCCGGGATGCCAGGACGTGTTGGTCACGCTTGTCAGCAGGCGTGTCTATTTCAATTGCGACGGCAGCCCGAGCATGAATGCCGATGCCAGATCGGATATCTCTGCGACGCGTTCGACATCGGTCTCTTTCTTGTTAAGCCAGGTCAACGCGAGCAATGACAGGATCATGGAGCGCCTGGAGACTGCAATTTCACCCAGTTTCTTGCGGGATAAGCCGCTCAGGCCCAGATGCTTGCGAATGACCTCTGATTCCAGATCAAGCATATGAACGATCAGAGCTTCGTTCTTGTCGAAAGCATTTGGCTCCTGGTCATGTACCTCGGCAAAATCATTCAGCGTGAGCCGCACGATGCCTTTGCGCTCTGAAAAGAAGCGCGTGGATCGAAGACACAACTCCCTAATCGCGGCTGCGCCATGCAAGTCTTGCGGAAAATCGAGAAGGGCCGTTTCTCGTGTGAGGGCTTCTTCAATCAAAGCCGAGAGAATGCCGCCGAGGCCCTGAAAATGGTTGTAGATCGATGCTGGCTCTATGCCGACGCGGCGTGCAATTTCCCGCAGTTTGAACCCTGAGGGGCCTTGTTCACCACACAGCTCTTCCGCCGCGATCAGTATCGCCTCGCGCGTTGAATACTCAGCGTATTCCGCTGCAATTTTTCTTGGCCGTCCTGCCATGTTCACTCATCCGTGATGATCGTCGGAGATCCTTTAGATTGACTCCATTACTAACAGTGTTAGTTAAAGCGAACAACGTTAGTTTTGGAGAAGCGAAATGACACTGAAACCCTTGTTGATTGCCACCACAATGCTTGCAACGAGCACTGTTGCCAGCGCGCAGGATGCGACCATGACCGAAGTAGCGGACGGTGTTTTCCACTTTTTTGCCATGGGGTACTCCAGCATGGTGGTTGTTGGTGAGGATGGGGTGCTGGTCACCGACCCGTCTTTCACTCCACGTGCAGAAATCCTCCAGGCTGAACTGGCAAAGATCACTGACAAGCCGGTGACGCATGTCGCCTTGAGCCACGAACACTTTGACCATGTCGGCGGCACGGAAGTGTTCGAAGGGGCGGAAATCATCTTGCAGGAAAACGGAATTGATATTCTGAAACTTTCTCCGTTGATGCCGACGCCGGAGGTGAGCACGACTTTCGATGATGAGCTGACGATCGACCTGGGCAATCAAACGGTCGAGCTAAGCCACTTGGCGGTTGCGGATGGCGTTGCAACGACGGTCGCGCGTGTTGCTGAAAGCAATGTTGTGTTCTCGGTGGACATGTACATGCCGCAGAAGTTTTCGCCCCACGAGTTCAAGGAGGACACGAACTTTGTCGGCACCGCAGTCATTCTGAACACGCTTGTCGATTGGAACCCGTCTTATGCGATCAACGGTCATTCGGCAGGCAACAGTGTCGAGGCGCTGAAGGAAAATGCCCGGTTCTTCAACGAGCTTCAGGCCAAGGTAGAAGCAAAGTTCCAGGAAGCCTTTGCCAGCGACGACCCGGCCGCACCCTGGGACTTGCTGTTTTCCATTTCAGAGGAAATCGAGATGCCGGAATATTCTGATTGGGAGAACTATGAAACGGCGTTTCCAGCCTATGTCCGCCGTATGGCCTTGTCAGTGTTGCACGGTGGCTGAAGGTAGTTACACAAGAGCCTTGCCCGATAATCCGGGCAAGGCTCACCTTGTCCGATGTCGTTGTCTTGGTCGTCAGGACCAGCAAACCGTCTCAGTGAGCTCAACAACGGGATTGGCGCCTCGAGCAGCGTCAGTCAGTTCCCTCCCAGGGCACCACGGTCAGCTCTGGCCACAGCGCCTTCATGCGCGCGGCCTTTTCTGCATAGGTTTCAGGGTTCATCTGGGAGTAATTCGGCACCAACCGCATTCCGAACAGGTTGGCGAGACCGAATGGGGCGTGAAGAACCAGTTGACCGGAATTGTTCAACCTGGCCGCAACCGCGTGCGTACGCGCCGCGTAGGTGGTCAATGCGTCCATTGAACAGTCAAGAGGCCGATAAGATCGTCCGAAGCGCTGTTCATACCAGAGGTGTACGCGCGCCTGATTGCGCACCTCCAGGAGCTTGGCCAGTTCGGGAAGGGCGGAGTTTACCTTCTTGATGACGGCGTCCTCGGCTTCGTAAGACATGTCCGATCCATCGAAATAGATGATGTCGAAGTCCTTGATGCCGTGGAAATGCGGCCGTCCGGTCAGGACATTCCACACGGTTTGATAAATGCCGCCCGAAACCAGCCAGGCGTCAGGCAGTTGCAGATCGCGCACGGCCGTGAGCATCTTCACGACATGCGGCACAGACAGCAGGATTTCTTCAAGCACCGCCAGACGGTCCGGCTCGCTGATTGCATAGGGATCGCCAAGTTTGGCGTCGAACGCGGGAAGGGTGGCGTCACCGATCAGCATGGATGGAACCTTTCGAGTGCGGGCGAATACCCTACGCGATTCTGACTTGATGAAAACGATCCATATTGGTTGAGATTTGACCCATCACAACTATCTGTCGCTCAGGAGCGGATAAAATACGCGCTTATCTAAGCACTCATGCGTAGCTTGACAGGGCATCTATCAGTGCCATGTCCATAAGTAGGTCAACATGCTCGGAAAATCCTAATGCGAAAATGTCTTGAATTCAGGCCGTTTAACATCGGCAAATTGTTTCTGATCGCATCTGCAGTCTCATTGTTCAGCATGGCTTCCATTCAAACAACTGAAGCACAGTCCCGCCGCCCGGATTCGCGCGCCATGACGTGTTCACAGGTGCAGTCCATGATCAATCAGCAGGGCGCGGTTGTCCTCAGTACCGGGCAATACACGTTCGACCGCTATGTTGCGAACCGGAGCTTCTGCCAACGTGGCGAGGTAACGAGACGAGATTACGTGCCAACCAAAGACAACAACAAATGCTACGTTGAGCGCTGTATCGAGTATTCGCCGTTTTACTTCAACTAGATCGGGTCTGTGAGACCCATGCGTGTTGCCGGCCTACCGGTGAAGGGTCGGCAGCTGAACCGGGAACCTGAACGATGTATGAAAGTCGCTTCTTGGTTGACCTTGTCCGCCTCGCAGGCCGAGCGGTCGGGGTCGTTGTCCTGTCGGCTCTGGCAACGCAGACAGCCTTGGCACAGGCAGGCAGGCCGGACACACGGCAATTGACCTGTGCTCAGGCACAGTCCCTTGTCCAGCAGCGTGGCACAGTGGTCATGAGCACCGGCCCGACAACATTTGAAAAGTTTATTTCTGACGCACGGTATTGCTTGCCTCAGACCAATCAGGTCCGACCGGTAATCGCGCCGACAAAAGACAATCCGAAATGTCCCGTCGGCAATCGCTGTTATCAGAACCGCAGGATCCGATAGAAAACCGCGCGGAAATGGCCGCGCGGTTTCTCGTTTCCGCTTGTGGCGTTAGCCTCTCAAAGACCCGCCGGTCGCTTTTTCGACGTTGGCGATGATCTTCTTGGCAATCGCATCGATTTCCTCGTCCGTCAGGGTTTTCTGACGCGGCTGGATCAGGACATCGATCGCGACCGATTTCTGGTCTTCCGGCACGCCTTGTCCTTCGTAGATGTCGAACAACGTGACATCCGCGACGAGGTTCTTTTCAGCACCGCGAGCTGCCTTCAGCAGCGTTTCCGCGTTCACGTCCTTGGAAACCAGGAATGCGAAATCACGGCGGACAGGCATCAGGTGGCTTGCGTTCAACGCACCCTTTGATCGGCCACCCTTGCTCTTCGGCTGCGGCAGAGCATCCAGGTAGATCTCAAACGCAACCAGCGGGCCTTCAATATCCAACGCTGCGAGTGCACGCGGGTGGATCTCGCCGAAGACAGCGAGCGTGTTCTTCGGTCCGAGTTTAAGGCAGCCGGAACGACCGGGATGGAACGTTGCCGGTGCGTCCGTGTAGACCTGAAGCTTTTCGACGGGCGCGCCAATGGCAGCGAGAGCTGCTCCGGCATCCGCCTTGGCGTCGAAGACATCGACGTTTTCCGAAGCTCCAGACCAGTGACGTCCGCCACCTTGCAGCTTGGCGGTTCCACGGCGTACGCCTGCGGCAACCATCTTCTGACCTTCAGGCGTATCGTTCTGGAAGACCTGTCCGACTTCAAAGAGCGCCACATCGCCGAAGCCACGGTCCGCATTGCGTTGCGCAGCGGCCAGGAGACCCGGAAGCAGGCTCGGACGCATGTCGGACATTTCCGGCGAAATCGGATTGGCGAGTGCCAGTTCCGGCTTGCCACCGCCGAAAAGGTCGGCCTGCTCCTTGGAGATGAAAGACCATGTGACGGCTTCGTTGAAGCCACGCGCAGCCAGGGCCCGGCGGGCCTTGTTGCGGCGGATCTGACCGGTGGTCAGAACCTTCTGCCCGACAGAACCGGTTGGTGGCAGCGGTGTGAAGGGCACCCGATCGAGGCCGATGATACGCACGACTTCTTCAACCAGGTCGGCTTTGCCTTCAATGTCCGGCCGCCAGCTCGGTGCCGCAACCTTCACGGTGTCGCCGGAACCGGAGATCCAGAATCCGAGGGACTTCAGCACCAGGTTGGCTTCGGCCTGTGGAACATCGACGCCGGAAAGGCGTTTGATTTCCGAATAAGGGAATTCAATGATGTTTGCGCTGTCGGGGATGTTGCCTGCCTGGATCGTATCGGAGGCTTCACCGCCACACAGCTCCAGCACCATGCGGGTCGCGTATTCCAGGCCCGGCATCATGTAGTCCGGGTCGACACCGCGTTCGAAGCGATAGCGGGCATCGGTGTGGACACCCAGCTTGCGACCGGTTGAGGCGATGCCGTCTTCATCCCAAAGCGCGGATTCGATCAGGACATTGACTGTGTCTTCGGTGCAGCCGGAAGGTTCACCCCCCAGGATGCCACCAAGGCTTTCAACGCTGTTGTCGTCGGAAATGACGCAGACGCTGTCATCGACCTCGTAGGACTTGCCGTTGAGGCCGTCGATGCTCTCACCGGTCTTGCCGCGGCGAACGACAAGGTTTCCATGCACCTTGTCCGCATCGAAGACGTGAAGCGGCCGGCCCTGGTCGAAAGTGATGTAGTTGGTTATGTCCACCAGGATGTTGATCGGCCGCAATCCGATTGCGGTCAGGCGATCCTGAAGCCATTTTGGCGAGGGTCCGTTTTTCACGCCCTTTACCAGACGCAGGCCGAACGCCTTGCAAAGCGGCTTGGTGTCACCGAAATCAAGCGTGACGTCCACCGGGCACGGATAGCTGCCTCGGACCTGCTCGTGAGAGCGTTCCTTCAGCTTGCCGAGGCCGGAAGCCGCCAGATCGCGGGCAATACCGTAGACACCGGTGCAATCGGGGCGATTTGGGGTCAGACCGATCTCGATAACCGGCTCGTCCAACCCGGCCCATTCGGCGTAATTGACGCCGACCGGTGCATCTTCCGGAAGATCGATGATGCCGTCATGTTCTTCTGAAAGCTCAAGCTCGCGCTCGGAGCACATCATGCCGAAGCTTTCCACGTCACGGATCTTGCCGACGGAAAGCGTCACATCGAGACCCGGAATGTAGTCACCAGGCTTGCCGAGAACGCCGACAAGACCGGCGCGTGCATTCGGGGCGCCGCAAACGATCTGGATCGGGTCGCCTTCGCCGGCATCTACCTTGAGGACACGCAGGCGATCCGCGTTCGGGTGCTGTTCCGCCTCAAGGACCTTGGCAATCCGGAAAGTCTTGAGGCGGTCGGCGCGATTGGTCACTTCCTCGACTTCCAGGCCGATCATGGTGAGACGTTCAACGATCTCTTCCAGGCTGGCGTCGGTTTCCAGGTGCTCCTTGAGCCAGGAAAGGGTGAATTTCATTGTTTTAACTCTTTATCGGTCGTGCGGCATGTCGCAGCCGCGAAAATTCTGAAGGAAGGCGCGTCAGTTGCCGAACCGGTCGACTTCGGGCAGCACGGTTGCCTGGCCATAGCTTTCCGCAAATCGGCGTCCGATTTCCGAGAAGTCCTCGGTCCAGCGCCGCACCATGTCCGGTGTGATCTGCTGGCCGGTTGCAATGGCCTGTGCGGCTTCCGTTTCAATGCGGTCGCGCAAGATGCCGAGCTCCACCTGAGCGGCATATTCCGCCCGGTATTTGCCAAGCCAGCCCATGGCGACAATCACCACCATCACCAGAAGTGCAGCCGTGCTGGTCAGTCCGGCCCATTTGGCGGTACCGCCGATGCGCCGGTCGCTGGCAATCAGCACGATCGAGGCAATGGTCAGGAACGCCACGATATAGATCGCCTGGAGAAAGCTCTGATACTTTTCAGCAGAACTTGCTTCATGACCTGCCCGCAGCCGGGTGATCCGGTCCCTCAGATAAAGAAGGGCGTCGGCCTCGGTGCCAAGCTTCTCGCGAAAATACGTGTCGCAGAAGCGGAGGCGTCCGCGGCTCTCGATTTTTTCCGCGCACGCTTCCAGAAAGGAAGTCGGTGTCGGAACGCGGGTATCCTGGTCAGCGGTCTGTGCTGCCGCAGGAAGCAGGGTGGCCAGGCAAAGTGCGATGGCTAGGAAAAAGCGGTTCAGCTTTGGCATGTATGGTCGCCCCTCATCGGATCCTGGCGGTTAACTGGACAATCCGCCGAACAGCGTCGGCAGATCGAGCGGGCGGAACCCGTAGTGCTGGATCCAGCGTACATCCGCATCGAAGAACGCGCGAAGATCCGGCATGCCGTATTTCAGCATCGCGATCCGGTCGATCCCCATGCCCCAGGCAAAGCCCTGGTACACGTCCGGGTCGAGACCGCAATTGCGGATGACGTTTGGATGCACCATGCCGCAGCCGAGAATTTCCAGCCAGTCGTCACCCTGCCCGATCTTGACCTCGCCACCGGACCTGTCGCACTGGATATCAACCTCCATAGACGGTTCGGTGAACGGGAAGAAGCTCGGACGGAAGCGCATCTTGATGTCGTCGACTTCGAAGAATGACTTGCAGAATTCCTGCAGCACCCACTTCAGGTGACCGAAATGGCTTCCCTTGTCGATGACAAGGCCTTCCACCTGGTGGAACATCGGTGTGTGCGTCTGGTCGCTGTCGCAGCGATATGTCCGGCCCGGAATGATGACGCGGATCGGCGGTTCCTGGTTCCGCATCGTCCGGATCTGCACCGGAGAGGTGTGGGTGCGCAGGAGCAGACGTTCACCGTCTTCCTTCTCGTCAAAGAAGAATGTGTCATGCATCTCGCGCGCCGGATGGCCTTCCGGGAAGTTCAGCGCGGTGAAGTTCAGTTCATCGGTTTCGATGTCCGGGCCTTCGGCGATCGAAAAGCCCATGTCGGCGAAAATGGCCGTCAGCTCGTCGATGACCTGGCTGACCGGGTGAATACGTCCGGCTTCGACAGGGGACGGGCGCAGCGGCAGGGAAACATCAACCTTTTCACTGGCAAGGCGTGCTTCAAGAGCAGCTTCCGCCAGTACGGATTTTCGCGCCGAGATGGCGTCGGTGATCTTGGCTTTCAAACCATTGAGGGCCGGGCCCATCACCTGGCGCTCTTCCGGGGTCATCTTGCCGAGCGTTTTCATCTGCTCGGAGATCTTGCCCTTCTTGCCAAGGGCATGGACCCGGACATCTTCAAGCGAGGCTTCGGTTTCCGCGCCTTCAATGGCTGTCAGAAGATCGGATTCAAGTGTATCGAGATTGGACATGCGTGCTCGGTAGTCGGTTCGCGCGAGAACGCGCGGATTTAGGTCGAAACTGAAAGTCGGGGTCTTTTAGCGAATAATTGCGCACAATGCCACGGCCTCGAACGCATTATTGCGTGAGACCCCGGTGAAGAGAAAAGCGCCGGAAATTTAGCGCGTTAGCGCATAAATCGCCCACAGGCGGGACCCTGCAGCTCAGGAAGACGCACGTTTTCAGCGCGCAGATGCAACGAGATCGCAGCGCGGCCAGGTTGGCGAGAATGTGCGGTACGGCAGGTCATGGCGGTAATTTACTGAAAGACAGGCCGAAGGCAAGGGGAAATGGGGCCGGCTTCGTTTTGAAAGGACGATCAATCGTAATCCTTTCTTCGCTTACTTGAGCTTCCGTGTATATCAACGCTTCGAATTTGAGACCGTCATTCCAGATCATGCAGTGGCGCAAAGCACCACGCTGTTCGGAATGGCGTTTGCATTTGGCAGCGAGTGTCTTGCAACTATTCGACCACCTCATCCGCACCTTTCGGTCTTCCGATAGAGGTCTGCAACTCATCTCTCAACCAGTCACCAAAGGCCTGCTTTGCCTTCGTCCTTGGCGCGTTCTTGCCGCTGATCAGCCAGTAGCCGAGACCGGTCGCCGGTCTTTGCGGAAAAGGTGAGACGACTTGGCCGGACTTGACCGCGTAAACAGCAAGCGTTTCCCAGGCGAGAAAGACACCCTGACCGGCAATGGCTGCATCAAGACACAGGGAGCCATCGGAAAAAGTAGGGCCATCCCTGAGAATACTTTCGTCAAGTTCGAACAGGTCGAGCCAGGTCTTCCAGGTGAACATCTGGCCCGGGTCGTGAATGATCGGCAGCTTGCCAATATCCGCAGGTTCCTTGATCTGCTCAGCAAGAGCAGGGCTGCAAACCGGGAAAACCCGCTGATTGAGCAGCTTTTCCGCATTCAGTCCGGGATAGGGACCATTGCCAACCCGAATGCACAGATCGACATCGCTGGTATCCGGATCGACTAGATCGACCGTTGCCTCCACGCGAACCCTGACGCCCGGATTGGCCTTGTTGAAGTTTTTGAGGTGCCAGACCAGCCACTTGCCGGCAAAGACCGGCGCAACCGAAATCGTCAGGGAATCTTCGCGGCCACGCTGGGTGGTGGCGATGGCCGTTGAGAGCGAAGACATCGCGGATGTCAGGTGGGGCTGCATTGCCAGCATATGGGCTGTCGGCAGGAGCAGGCGGTTTTGCCGTTCGAACAGCTGCACACCAAGTTGTGCTTCGGTCTTCTGGACCTGCTGGCTGACGGCGCCAACGGTGACACCAAGCTCTTCCGCGGCGAGCTTGATCGAGCCAAGCCGCGCAACGGCTTCCACGGCTCGCAGGCCCGATAGGTGAATGCGGTTCAAATTCTTCATTTTAGAATTTCTAAATCGAAAATCAGAATAAGTCGATTTTTTTGTTGGATGAGGATGCGTATATGTAGAGCCAAGCTAAATTCACAAAAAAGGAATTTGGCCATGAAAAAAACAATAATAAGGAGACTGAAAATCATGATGAAATGGTTCATCCGTAAGCAGCTCACAGCCAAGTCCCCGGCAGCATATGACCGCAGAGACTTGTTGGCTCACCCTGAAATTCAGCGCATGAGCCCGCGTGAACTGGCAGACCTGCCGCTCAATCGGCGCTAAGTTCCAAGACCGGCTGAAACGCCGGTCATCCGAACCTTCCGATCGGCCCATCAGCAAGATCTGGCCGGTTGGCACAATCTACCTAATCAGAAAACGGCGCCAGGATCAGATCCGGCGCCGTTTCTGGTTTTGAACCCGTTTACATGCTCAGGTACTTTCTTCGAACATCGATGATGCACCTCTGTCGGGAAGATTGCCTGACTTCATGAGGCGCAAAGTCGGATTCGACGCTGTCCAGCAGGTCCACCAAGCTACGCAGCAAATCCAGATGACTCGGTTCGCTGCAAAACTCCGGATCGGATGTCAGCGCCTCGACAAATCGCACGCAGGACTGCTTCAGGAAAATCGTCTCAGGCAAACTGTCGCGTGTGCAGACACCAAAAGTACCTTTGAGGAAATGCTCCCAGGTAGCCTGCCGGTGGTCCGAATCGAATTGAGACACAACGGCCGGAGCCTTGTCACAAAGCTCTTCACCCAGAGGTCCCGAAAGGAAGGTCATTTTGGCTGTATCGTATCGAGACTCAAAGTAGGTGCGAGCCAAGACCTCATTGGAGAGGCCAAGCTTGGCGATGCAGTCATGCCAGTTTTGAAGGCTTTTCAGTTGGAAGCGGTACGTGTGCTTGTCCGAGAATGGCTCAAAGAATGAAGTCAGATGACCGGCTGCGGAATATGTGTAGGAAGGTAGCGGAAAGATCCTCCGTTGATAGTAATTCCGCAGATCTTCGACACTGACCTCACAGCGCGCTGCGAACTCCTCTTCCACCAGGAAATTTTCAAACAAGTAAGACAACACCATGTTGAGCCTCCATTCCTTGGGGTTCTTTAGCAACATGATGCGTGGAGGTGCTTCGATCTGGATCGAAGTGTTTCCAGCACCGAGAACCCGACAACTCGTCGCTTGACTTGGAGTGGCTCCAGACGGGTAGGGTTTCCCATGCAACAGGTGAGCGAGTGATATGCGGATATCAGAAGCATCTTTGAAATGCGGATTGAGTGCCGACACAATCCGGTTCTATGAAAAGTCCGGTATTGTGCCTGCTATCGATCGCGGGCCGGATGGCCTCCGCCGCTTCTCTCCCGAAAATGTCGAGTGGCTGACACTGCTGTATTGGCTGCGCAAAACAGGCATGCCGATGAAGGAAATGTGCCGTTTTGCGGAACTCTACCGATTGGGCGACAGGACGATACCGGAGAGAAGGTCCGTGCTGTTGCGTCATTCAGAGCGATTGAAGACACGGCAACAGGAGCTGGAGAAATGCTCGCAAATTCTTGACTACAAACTAGCGGCTTACGAAAATATCGAGGGTGGAAAACAATGAAAATACTTGTGGTTGGCGCTGCTGGCGACGTCGGCTGTGCTGTTTGTGACGAATTAAGGAGCCGTCACGAGATTATCACTGCAGGCCGGTCTTCTGGCGACCTGAATGTCGATTTGACGAATGAAGAGAGCATCATCGCGCTCTATCGAGAAGTTGGGCCGGTAGATGCAGTGGTTTCCGCCGTCGGAGATGTCAAATTCGAGCGCCTTGCTGACATGACGCGCGAAAAATACCTGTTTGGACTGGAGCAAAAGGTTCTCGGACAGATAAATCTGGTTCTGCAGGGCCTTGGTGTCGTTGTCGACAACGGGTCTTTCACGCTCACCAGCGGGATCCTCGACCGGGATCCTGTGTTGCGTGGCAGCGGGGCGGCAATCTGCAACGGCGCACTTGCCGGTTTCGTCGCCGCTGCAGCAATCGATATGCCAAGGGGAATGCGCGTGAATGTGGTCAGTCCCGGTCTGCTGCAGGTCTCAGCAGAGCACTATGGTGCCATGTTTCCCGGTCACGACCCAGTGTCCTCAAGGCGCGTCGGTCTGGCCTATGCAAAATGCGTTGAAGGTGCAGGGACAGGGCAGGTGGTGACGGTGGATTGAGCGGGTACCCGAAGGGGCGTCCACTTGACGATGCCATCTCGACAGGCGTTCACAGCCCTCTAAGCAATGCTGGACCTTGCCGCCAGGCATGGCTTGACCGCGTGAGCCCGCTCGACGGTGCTGCACACCTTACACTCGCGTGCGTTCGCAACTCGTGAAGGTCCACCAGACCTTTGGGTCGGAGGTAGCACGACTGGTCTGCCTGTTCGACGGCACTTCGTGCCTTACTCTCACAGGCGTTCGCCCCTTCGATTGATCCACTGGATCAATCGATCACGCGTAACGTGACCGGGGCTCACTCATCCATCTTCAAGGCCTGGATGAAGGCTTCCTGCGGGATCTCGACCTTGCCGAACTGGCGCATCTTCTTCTTGCCCGCCTTCTGCTTCTCAAGAAGCTTGCGTTTACGGGTGGCGTCACCACCGTAACACTTGGCAGTCACGTCCTTGCGCAGAGCCGCAATGGTTTCACGTGCGATCACCCGGCCGCCAAGTGCTGCCTGGATTGGGATCTTGAACATGTGCCGCGGGATCAGGTCTTTGAGCTTTTCGCACATGGCGCGGCCACGGCGTTCAGCCTGGCTGCGGTGCACGAGCACTGAAAGCGCATCCACCGGCTCCTCGTTGACGAGGATAGACATCTTGACGAGATCGCCCGCCCGGTAGTCGGAAATCTGGTAGTCGAAGGACGCATAGCCCTTGGAGATCGACTTCAGCCGATCATAGAAATCGAAGACGACTTCATTGAGCGGCAGGTCATAGGAGACCATGGCGCGGGAACCGACATAGGAAAGGTCAACCTGAACACCGCGCCGCTCCTGGCACAGTTTCAGGATACCGCCGAGATACTCGTCCGGCGTCATGATCGTCGCACGGATCCACGGTTCGCGGATTTCAGATATCTTCACAATGTCCGGCATGTCAGCCGGATTGTGAAGATCCACCTCAGACCCGTCTGTCAGGGTCATCTGATACACCACCGACGGTGCGGTCGCGATCAGATCGAGGTTGAATTCGCGGTAGAGGCGTTCCTGGATGATTTCGAGGTGCAACAGACCAAGAAAGCCACAGCGGAAGCCGAAACCGAGCGCTGCTGACGTTTCCATTTCGTAGGAGAAGCTGGCATCGTTGAGCCGAAGCTTGCCCATTGCAGCGCGCAGGTCTTCAAAGTCATTGGCGTCGACCGGGAAGAGGCCACAGAATACCACCGGCTGAGCCGGTTTGAAGCCTGGCAGCGGTTCCGTGCACGGTTTCTTGTCGAGGGTGATCGTATCACCGACGCGCGTGTCGGCCACTTCCTTGATGGAACCGGTGATCACGCCGATCTCTCCGGCGCGCAATTCGTCCACCTGAATGAATTTCGGTGTCATGACGCCGACGCGATCAATGTCATACGAAGCGCCGGTGCCCATCATCTTGATCTTCTGCCCTTTTTTCAAAGAGCCGTTGATCACGCGCACCAGAACCATCACGCCGAGATAGGTGTCGTACCAGCTGTCGACCAACATTGCCTTGAGCGTGTCGTCCGGATCTCCTTCCGGCGCCGGCAGCTTCTGAACAATGGCCTCGAGTACGTCGTCAACGCCCATGCCTGTCTTGGCTGAAATCATGCAGGCATCGGACGCATCAATGCCGATGACATCCTCAATCTGCTCCTTGATCCGGTCCGGTTCGGCCGCAGGCAGATCGATCTTGTTCAGCACGGTGACGATCTCGTGGTCGTTGTCGATCGCCTGATAAACGTTCGCCAATGTCTGTGCTTCCACGCCCTGGGAGGCATCCACCACAAGCAGCGAGCCTTCGCAGGCCGCCAGTGAGCGGGATACCTCGTAGGCAAAATCCACGTGACCCGGGGTGTCGATCAGGTTCAGCGTATATTGCTGGCCATCCTTGGCATCATAAATCAGCCGGACGGTCTGCGCCTTGATCGTAATGCCACGCTCGCGCTCGATATCCATGCTATCGAGAACCTGCTCGGTCATTTCGCGGTCGGTCATCGTACCGGTCATCTGGATCAGGCGGTCGGCCAGAGTCGACTTACCGTGATCGATGTGGGCCACGATGGAAAAGTTACGGATGTTGGAAAGCGTCTTCGTCGTCATGGCCGCCCGTTTACCACCGCAATTTGCTTTCGACCAGAAAAATGCGAGCGCGAAGGCTGGAAATCCGTTGCTTTTTTTCAACTTTTTGGAACGAGCCGCGTCCGCGCGGCGCAACGGGGCCGCAAACGGCAAATCGGCCCGGGGTGTTGCTGATCGCGAAAGAACGGTTGGGCGGGTCCGTCCGCCGTCCCCGCGGCCTCAAGCGGGCGTGCGTCCCGCCTTTGGGATCGGCGGTCAGTTTGCCGTCAGCACGGTCCGGCAATCGTTGGGCAGCGCTGCAAGCGCCATGGGACGTTTCTTGACGACTTTCGGCTTTTCACCAGCCTTTGGCGGGTCCTTGGGAACCCAGGGCTCATCGGAAAGCCAGTAGGTTAGATGCGCG
>JBCCVB010000125.1:0-21619 GCA_039195965.1 Pseudomonadota bacterium | reverse complement strand
CTGTATGGCGGTGATGGCAACGACACCTTTGAGGTCGGCCAGAACCATGGCGATGACGTCTTTGACGGCGGTTCTGGAACGGACCGCGTCGTTGCAACGGAAGACGATGTCGAGATTGGTCTTGCAGGCAACTTTACAGCTGGTGCTGTCGAAGAGATCAGCGGTAATGGCCACGACAATGTCGAAGTACACGGCAACTGGCAGAACAACACGCTCGACTTCTCCGGAACCACCCTCACCGATATCGCTGCGATTGACGGTGAAGGCGGCAATGACACCATCACGGGCACAGATCAGGACGACACCATCCGGGGCGGTTCCGGCAATGACACACTGTATGGCGGCGATGGCAACGACACGCTCGAAGGCGGTTCGGGCACCGATGTTCTTTATGGTGGGTCCGGAACTGATACAGCAGTCTTCTCCGGAAGCATTTCCGATTACGACGTAACGCAAAATGCTGATGGGTCGCTATCGATTGCAGATACCCGCTCGGGGTCCCCGGATGGCACCGACAGGGTCTATGACATTGAAACTTTGCGGTTTTCAGATGGAGACCTGACTGTAAGCGAATTGTTTGCGTCGGACGTCAGCGACGTTACCGACACTGACACTTCTGCCAACACAATCGCAGAGAATGCCACGGAAGGCTCCGCGGTTGGCATCACAGCCTTCGCAGAGGATGGAAATGCTTCCGATACCGTTTCCTATTCAGTCTCCGATGATCGGTTCAGCGTAGATCCAAGTGGTGTCGTCACAGTTGCACCGGGTGGAAGCTTCGATTTCGAGACGGAAAGCACGGTTGATCTAACGGTGACGGCCACATCCACCGACGGTTCCACGTCAAGTCAGACATTTGCGATCGCAATTTCCGATATAGCCGAAGATCTTCAGATCTCGGATGGTGGCGTCAGTTTCACCGACACCGGCACGGCTGAACAGTCGATCACTGGCGGTTCTGGTGATGACACAATCACCGCTCATGAAGACGGCGGTGATCTCGATGGAGGGGCTGGTTCGGATCAACTCGTAGGCGGTTCCGGTGATGACACGCTTGCCGGGTCGGAAGGAGCCGACTTGTTGCAAGGCGGGGCCGGCAACGACATCTTTAAGATGTCTGGTGAAACAAGCTGGACTGGATACTCGGCACGGAACACCGAAACCGGTGACCTCGTTTCCTTAAGTGGAAAAACCCGCAATTCCGACGTTTATCAGGGCGGTGAAGGGAATGACACGCTCGTCGGAACCGACCAAGCCGACGCAATTTTCCTGGATGACGGTTTCACCAACCGTCATTCGGGTGCTGCAGGCGCCCGGCTGGATAGCGTCGAGGCAGTGGAGCTGGGTGCGGGGAATGACCTTTTGGACATGACCAGCAACACCTATACCTACGACACTGACATGACGGTGGATGGCGGCAGCGGGAACGATGTCATCTGGACCGGTGATGGTGATGACACTCTGAGGGGCGGCGAAGGAGACGACAATCTGTTTGGCGGTGCCGGCAGCGATACACTGGATGGCGGATTGGGTTCGGATACAGCGCACTATTCCGGTAACTGGGCAGACTATGACATCACCGAAAATGTTGATGGCAGTTACACCATAACCGACACGCGTTCAGGCAGCCCGGACGGCACCGATACTGTTTCCAACGTCGAAACATTCAGCTTTGCGGACGGCGACAAGTCCGCGAATGAGTTGATCGAGGTCTCAACCGACATAGGCCCTGTTTCAGACAGCAATTCGTCTGCGAACACCATTCACGAGACAGACAGTGCGGGAACGCAGGTCGGCATAACCGCCTCTGCAAGCGACCCGGATGGAGATGCGGTCACATATCAGTTAAGTGACGACAGGTTCGAAATCGACGCGGATGGCGTTGTTACCGTTGCGGATCATGCCTTCTTTGACAGTCAGGTAGAAAGCTCACTTGACCTGACCGTAACCGCGAAATCCAGCGATGGTTCCGAGACATCCGAAACATTCAACATCGATGTCACCGGTAATTACGACTATCAGTTTACGGGTGGGACCGGGAGCGGAACTTTCAGCGGCACAGGTCAGTCTTATTCGGTCGATGGTGTTGGCGGCAGCGACAACATCTCGACTGGTGAATTTGGCGACCGCATCGAAGGCGGTTCGATTGCCGGCTCCGATGTGATTTCCGGCAATGGCGGCCGGGACCTCTTGTTCGGCGAAGGCGGTCAGGACACGATCGTCGGTGGGGCTGGTGACGATGTCATCGTCGGAGGCGCCGATGCTGACAATCTGGTAGGCGGCGACGGGTCCGATCTGTTCATGTACGGATTGGGCGACGGCAATGACAGCATAACCGGTGGCACTGGCTCCGCGTGGACCGACGTAATCGATCTCGGCGGTGGTCCCGGCATTACTGCGGCCGGAGACTACGGAACCGACTGGACTGTCACGGTCACAGAAGGTTCGATCACCAATACTGATCTCGAAAACGGTCGTCTGGAGCTGACGGAAGATGCCTATGGCTCCATCGAGTTTGCAGACGGCAGCAAAGTCGATTTCGCACAGATTGAGGAAATTCGCTGGTAGCTGGTGTCACCGGACAGCGGAAACTGAAAAAAAGCCCCTCCAGAAACGGCGGGGCTTTTGTTTTGTCGATCTTGCAGCTTCTCACTCGACGGGAATGCTATCGTTCGCTCAACGGGTCTCCGATAGCTCTGGTGACGGGTTTGAGCATGTACTGCAGGACAGATTTTGATCCGGTTACGATTTTGGCGTCCACAACCATTCCTGGAGAAATCGTTTCGGCCTGGCTGCCGCTTCCAATCTGATTGGATGTCAGCGGAATGGTCGCTTTGAAGAAATAGTTTCCGTATTCGTCCCGGAAGCTGGATGCAGAAATGACCGAGACTTCACCCTTCAGGGTGCCCTGAATGTTCGGGTCAAATGTCGTGATCGCGATTTCGGCCTGATCCCCAACCTCTACATGCCCGATGTCGCGTGGAGAAATACGAACGTCCGCGACAAGGTCGCTGTCGCTTGGCACTATCTCCGCAACAACATCTCCCGGTGAAAGAACGCTACCCGGCCCTTTCAGATACAGAGCCTTGATGTGCCCGCTTGCAGGAGCGCGGACAAAGAGCCTGTCAAAGCGGTCCTTTTGTTTTTCGGCTTCGAATGCCAGTTCGCTGCGTTCTTGCACAACTCGACTTCGCTCTTCAGCCAATTCTTCTTCAGCCACTGCGATCGATCGCTCAAGGCTTGCCTTCGCCTCGGTCAACTGTGCCTCTGCACGCCCTTTATGGCCAACAAGCTCGCTCAAACCGCTCTGTGCGATCTGCAGTGAGGATTTAGCGTCCAGAAACCGTCTCTTGGAGGTGTATCCCTGATCAAACAGCGTCTGCTGGATCGAATATTTTTCCTGCTCGATTTCAACCTGCGTTTCCTGAAGCGCAATCCGTTCCAGGATGCTTTTCAGTTCAGCTTCCTTTTCGTTGATCCGTGCCTTTAGCGCCTGCTGCTCCTGCGCCAGCGCCTTTTGCTGCGCTTCGAGTGCAGCCAGCTGCGCCTCACTGAATTCCAGATCGGACCCCAACCTCAGACTTCCGGTATCCACGTTGCTGGGGTCTACAGCGAGCCTCTGCTCTTCTCGAGCCAGAAATTTCAGGCGCGTTTGCACTCTTTCAAGATCACTTGATGTCGCGGTTTCCTGGAGACGGACGAGAGGTGTTCCCTCTTCCACAAGCTGGCCTTCCTGCACGAGCACCTCGGCAACAATGCCGCCTTCCAGGTGTCCAACTGTCTGTACTTTGCCGGCGGGTGCGATTTCTCCAGCGGCCTTTGCCACTTCGCGAACCTGTCCAATTGCCGCCCAGGTCAAAAATGCTGCTGCGCCGAGCGATAACACCTGCAGGACGCGGCGATAGGCGGCCGGTGGCGGTCCCTCTTCAAGCTCCAGAGGCATATCGAGAGATTGGTCGTCGGAAGTGGACTTGCGAGAAAACATGATGCCCTGACGCTGGCCGAAACTACTCAACTAGCTATGGAGAATTAAAGTAAACATCTGCTGAATCACACGGCTAACCAAAGGTCGAAGAAACCTGAACGGAGCGTTTTGGTTGGTGGCCGGATTTTGGGGGGCTGCGTATTTTCCTACTGAATGGTTCGATTCTGTTGAGTCGTTGCCAAAGGAGAGCCGCCATAAAACAAACTGAGCATAACTCGCATTTTTTGTCCTGCGGAAAGACGCCGCGGATAAAATTTGCGGTCTGCTTCAAATCAGAAATGAATGCGCAAGTATGAATTTACCTGTCCCCGAGAATGAAAAAAGAAGGCTCCAGTTTCTACGGGACCTGTGCATTCTGAATACCGAAAGAGAACCCGGGTTTGATGCCCTTGCTGATCTGGCCCGGAGTGTTTGCGGCACACCATTCGCTGCCATCACTTTCGTGGAAGAACATGAGCAGTGGCTAAAGTCTTCTTCAGGCTCCGAGCTAGGCACCGTACACCGCAAGGATGCCTTTTGCGCTCAGACCATTCTGGACAAGAAGACCCTCGTAATTGAAAACACTCTCGCTGATCCAAGGTTCAATCGCAGTGCCCTGGTCCTGGAGGACCCCGGCATCAGGTTTTATGCCGGTTGCCCCCTGATTTTGGACGGGGATCTTGCTCTCGGAAGTCTCTGTGTTCTTGATGTCGTTCCGCGCCGTCTTACCGCGGATCAAATCACCCAGCTTGAACGACTGACCGAAGCAGTTGTGGCGCTTGTTCACAACTACAGGACGGTTCACCTTGCCGCAGAAGCGGCGGTGGAAGCTCGCGAACTGCAGCGCGCTGCCGAAACCCGGCAGACGCTTCTGGAGCAGATGGAAGATATCGCTCAGATAGGTGCCTGGAAGTCCAACCTTCACACGCAGAAGCTGGAATGGTCCGATCAGATTTACCGTATGTACGGGGCACCCATTGACGAAGAACCCAGTCTTTCGGTGCTTCTGGATAGCTATCGGGAAGAAGAACGCGCCAAGCTTGTTGAATACATGGATCTTCTCGTAGAGACCCAGACCCGGCAATCGCTAGATGTTTTTCTTACGCGGCAAGACGGCGCTGTCCGGCGCCTCAGAATTATGGGCGAAGCCCAAAAGGCTGCAGATGGTACTCAGGAACTTCTCGGGATCGCCCAGGATATAACCGAGCAATACGAGATTGAAACGGAACTTTGGAATGCTGCGCATTTCGACAGTTTGTCGGGTTTGGCCAACCGCAAATATTTTAACGCGGAACTGAAAGAACAAACCGGAAAATCCCTCCGCACCGGTACCGGATTGGCCTTGTTTCTGATCGACGTGGATTATTTCAAGTACATCAATGACACTTACGGACACCTGGCCGGGGACGAAGTTGTTCGAGCTGCAGGTGAACGTATTGCCGATCATTTTGGCCCGGAATCCTTCTGCGCACGTCTGGGAGGTGATGAGTTCGCAGTTCTGTTCCCCTTTAACGGAAACCGGGCGTCACTCGTTTCCTTTGCCGAAGAATTTCAGGCCAAGTTCAGTCTACCGATACTGGCTTGTGACAACTCCATTCCCGTCGACTGCTCTATCGGCATCTCGGTCTTGCCAGAAAGCGCTGACACTCCGGAAGATCTTCTGAAATTTGCTGATTTTGCCCTCTATTCGGTCAAACGACGCGGCAGAGGCGGTGTCGAAATCTATCAACCTGCCCATCGGGAACTGTTTCTTTCTGCTATCCCGTCTGTGAATTCCAGTCCTGGCCACTCGGGCTGATACAGCTTCTTTCCTCCCAAACTTTTTTGACATTCTGGCTTTGACCCGTCTGCCGTGACGTGCATTAATGTCACAAATATTAGGACGTTTTGCAAAATCACGTGATGCTTTGGGAGGATGCATGGCTGATACAAATCCGGTAATGGCGGATGTCGAGGACGGAGTTCTTCGCTTAACGCTAAATCGGCCGGACAAACTGAATGCCTTTAATGAGGCTATGCATCATGCGCTCCGCGAGCGACTATCGGAAGCAGAAAGCAATCTGGACATTCGGGCTGTTCTCCTAACCGGTTCTGGACGTGCCTTTTGCGCAGGTCAGGACTTGTCCGACAGAGATATGCGTTCCGGTGGAAAGGCTCCGGACCTCGGCAACACCCTGGAAACACTCTACAATCCACTTGTTCGCCAGATCAGGACGCTTCAGATGCCTGTTATCTGCGCCGTCAATGGGGTTGCCGCCGGAGCGGGAGCAAACATTGCGCTCAGCTGCGACATAGTCATTGCAGCTCAGTCCGCGAAGTTCATTCAGGCGTTTTCCAGGATCGGGCTGGTTCCTGATTCCGGAGGCACATGGTTTCTTCCCCGCCTTATCGGCGAAGCGAGAGCCAAGGCACTAGCGATGACTGCCGAGCCGCTTGATGCCAATACCGCCTCTCAATGGGGTCTCATCTGGAAGTCTGTTCCGGATGGTGAGCTTCAAGATGAAGCCATGTCCCTGGCGAAGAAGATGGCCGGTGGGCCGACGACGGGTCTCGCTCTGACCAAGCAGCTCATTCAGGAAGCCTCTGATCAAGCGCTCGATGAACATCTCGACGCTGAGCGTGATGCTCAAAGGCAGGCCGGAAAAACCGATGATTACCGGGAAGGCGTCGCTGCTTTTCTGGAAAAACGCCCTGCCCGGTTTACCGGTTCCTGACAGCAGCACGGGGTACTTCATGACACCGAACGAACTCGCCAACGCCTGCGCTCAGCGTATGTGGTCGCAGGATACCGCTTCGCAGAAGCTTGGGATGCGGCTAGATCTCGTGGAAGCCGGGCGCTCGATCATCACCATGAGCGTGACCGACGCCATGACCAACGGCCATAGCATATGCCACGGCGGATACATTTTCACACTGGCGGACAGCGCATTCGCATTTGCCTGCAACACTTACAATCAAGTCACCGTTGCCCAGCATTGCACTGTGACGTTTCTGGCTCCGGCTCAATTGGGAGATGAGCTGACTGCCACCGCCCAGGAGCGCGCTCGTCAGGGACGGTCCGGGCTTTACGACGTAACAGTCAAAAATCAGGACGGAAAAGTAATCGCCGAGTTTCGCGGCAATTCAAGAACAACCAAAGGCACTATTCTGCCAGAGTGAGAGGAACGTTTGAAAGAACGTTTCCTGGGAGGACACAATGGAAGATCTGGCACCGCATCCAGGTGACCTGGAACCGATTGAAACCGCGTCTCGGGACGAAATTTCATCCCTGCAGTTGGAGCGCCTGAAATGGTCGCTCAATCATGCTTATGAGAACGTTCCTTTTTTTCGAGCCAAATTTGATGAACAGGGAGTACATCCAAGTGACCTCAAGTCTCTTTCGGATCTCTCGAAGTTCCCGTTTACAACCAAGACCGATCTGAGAGATCACTACCCGTTCGGTCTGTTTGCTGTTCCGCGCGACAAGATTGTCCGTGTTCATGCCTCTTCGGGCACGACCGGAAAACCGACCGTGGTCGGGTACACGGCCAAAGACATCGACATGTGGGCACATCTTGTTGCCCGTTCTATCCGGGCTTCTGGTGGACGACCCGGAGACATCATTCACGTTGCCTATGGATATGGTCTTTTCACTGGTGGCCTTGGTGCTCACTATGGTGCTGAGAAGATGGGGTGCACCGTTGTGCCCGTTTCCGGAGGAATGACGGAGCGACAGGTCACGCTCATTCAAGACTTCAAACCGCGTATCATCATGGTGACACCGTCTTATCTGCTATCCATTCTCGACGAGTTCCGCCGGCAGGGTATCGATCCGCGTGAGAGCAGCCTTGCTACCGGCATTTTCGGCGCAGAACCATGGACCAACTCCATGCGACTGGAAATCGAGGAAGCCTTCGACATGCATGCGGTCGACATCTACGGGCTCTCGGAAATTCTTGGCCCTGGCGTTGCCAATGAATGCGTGGAAACAAAGGATGGTCTGCACATCTGGGAAGATCACTTCTACCCTGAAATCATAAACCCGGAGACCGGCGAAGTCCTGCCCGACGGTGAGATCGGTGAACTGGTTTTCACGACCCTGACGAAGGAAGGGTTGCCCATGATCCGTTACCGGACGCGCGACTTGACCCGGCTGCTTCCCGGAACTGCAAGGTCCATGCGGCGTATGGAAAAGATCACCGGTCGCTCCGACGACATGATTATCCTTCGAGGCGTAAACGTGTTCCCGACACAGGTGGAGGAACAGATCCTGAAGTGCGAAGGCCTGTCGCCTCATTTCCAGATCGAATTGTCAAAATCCAACCGGTTGGATGTCATGACCGTGCATGTCGAGGCATTGCCTGGATCATCGACCATCGACGCTCGCAAGGCCTCGGCAAAGGAACTTGCGCACCACATCAAAAGCGTCATCGGGGTATCAGCTGTCATTGACGTGACTGAACCGGGTCACGTTGAGCGCTCGGCCGGCAAGGCCAAGCGTGTTGTTGACAATCGGCTGAGCGATTAAGTCTCTGTCCGTCAGGTCCATTCCCTCGCTCACGGAAGGACCTGTTCAAAGGATACTGGCCTCAACTGTGTTGAGGCCATTCCTTTGCGACGAGGGTTAGCACGTCATACTGAGCGACTGGTTCATCATTCTGGTTGGTGACCAGGCAATCCCAGCGAACTTCACCATAATCTGCTGTGATTCTTGGAGAAACTTCCTTCGCGGTGAGCTGAACCTTCAAGCTGTCACCAGCATTGACCGGGGTCATGAAGCGCAGGTTATCTACACCGTAATTGGCAAGTACCGGTCCTTCATCGGGGTCGACAAACAAGCCAGCAGCAAATGAAACAATCAGGTATCCGTGAGCCACTCTTCCTTCGAAGAACGGATTTCTTTTCGCCGCAGGTTCGTCCATATGAGCGTAGAACGTATCGCCAGTGAATTCGGCAAAATGCTCGATATCTTCAAGGGATACCTTCCTGGACTCCGTTGTCAGCTGATCACCGATCTTGAGGTCTTCCAATGACTTGCGGAACGGATGGCGTTCGTCAGCTATACCTTCAGCGCCAGAAACCCAACGACCCGTAACCGCACCAAGTAATTGCGGCGCTCCTTGTACAGCAGTTCGCTGCATGTAGTGCTTGACGGACCGCAGACCACCCAGCTCCTCGCCACCACCTGCCCGTCCCGGGCCACCATGAACCAGCATCGGCAATGGAGATCCGTGTCCGGTGGACGTTTTTGCGCTTTGACGATTGCCGATCATGACGCGTCCGTGAAAAGGCGCCATTCCCAACACCATCTCTTCGGCAACCATGGGATCGTTTGTGAAGACAGAAGCCACAAGGGACCCTTTTCCCTTATGTGTCAACTCAATCGCCTCACAGAGATTGTCATATGGCATGAGTGTCGCGACCGGACCAAACGCTTCTACCGAATGAACCCTTTCAGACGTCAGCGGCGCGGCGCAATGTAGAAGCACGGGCGCTTCATAGGCTCCACTTTCAGGGCTCCGGTCAGACAATGAAGAGATGACTTCAGCATCGTCCTTGAGTTCTGCGATCCTCGCATTCACCTCATCACGCTGTCCAAGCGATGCCAATGGACCCATCGTGACACCTTCCTGCCTTGGGTCTCCTACCACTTGACGCGACAGTCTTTTGGCAAGTGCATCCGCAACTGCGTCCACCTGATTTCTTGGAACGATCACCCGGCGTATGGCGGTACATTTCTGCCCGGCCTTAACCGTCATTTCTCGCGCGACTTCCCGAATGAACAGATCGAACTCTGGTGCATCCGGAGACGCATCCTGACCCAGCACGGCTGCATTCAGGCTGTCAGCTTCCATAGAAAAGCGTACGGAATTCTGAACGACCGCCGGATGCCCTCGAAGCATTTGACCTGTTGCAGCCGATCCCGTGAAAGTCACAACGTCCTGACCATCGACGTGATCAATCAGATTTCCAGCAGATCCGCAAAGTAGCTGCAATGCTCCCTCGGGCAAGATACCGGTTTCAACAATGTGCCGAACCATCAACTCTGTGAGATAAGCCGTTTGACTGGCCGGTTTGACCAAACAAGGCATGCCTGCGATCAGCGCCGGTGCAATTTTCTCCAGCATGCCCCAACAGGGAAAATTGAACGCATTGATATGAACAGCGATGCCTTGAAGCGGCGACAGGATGTGCTGGCCCGAGAATGTATTGTCCCTGGAAAGCGGTTCAACCGCTCCTTCGACAAACACCCGGGTGTTGGGCATTTCCCGCCGAGCCTTTGACGAAAAGGCGAACAATGTTCCGATCCCGCCCTCAATATCAATCCAGCTGTCTTTTCGGGTGGCGCCGGTGGCAAAGCTCTCCTGATAGAAAACCTCCTTCTTTTCCATCAGTGACTGCGCGAGTGTTTTCAGCATGAGCGCGCGCTCGTGATAGGTCATCTTGCGCAGAGCATCGCCACCTTTGTCGCGTCCATAAGCGAGCGCATCACCCAGATCCAGGCCGGTAGCGTCAATTCTCGCGACAGGTGTGCCTGTAGCTGCATCCAGGAGGTCTGCGCCATCGCCTTGCCCTTTTTGCCAGCTGCCGGCAAGATAGCTTTCCAGAACGCGGAACTTTTGCGGAACTACGGTCATTGAATGGTTTCCAAGTTTTTCGAAAGGTCTGATTGTATTCAGACATCAAGGGATTCAGGTGATTGGTGTCACGCGTCGTATGTGAGTACGAGCCGCTTGGAAATTGGCCTGGATTGGCAGGTCAAAATGTAACCGTCCCGGATTTCATCATCTTCAAGCGCATGGTTCGCGGCCATTTCGACCTCACCCTCAAGCAGTTTGCCCCGGCATGTAGAGCAGACCCCCGCGCAACAGGAATAAGGCGCATCGATATTGTGCCGGTGCGCAGCTTCCAAAATTGTCTCGCCGGCCTGCATGTGAATGTCGCGGGTCGTGCCATCGACTGTAATCTTGAGGTCGGCTTCCCTGTCCTTGTCACCGGAGACTTGCGGCCGGTCTTTTGTCGGCAACCTGCCCGGTTGGTCAGATTTGAAGAGTTCATGCTTTATCTTGCCCAACTCAACGTTATGCCTTGCAAGACTATCGCGAACAGTCTCCATCATTCCATGAGGACCACACAGGAATGCCAGATCGATGTCCTCAGGATCGATCAACGTCTCCAGGAGTTCATCGAGTTTTTCGGCATCCACTCGTCCGGAAAACAACTCAGTGTCCTGCCCATCGCTCTTCAGGATATGAATGATCTGAAGCCGACCGATGAATCGATTTTTCAGGTCTTCCAGTTCTTCCCGGAACATGATCGAGGACACCTGTCGGTTTGCATAAACCAAGGTGAACCTGGACTGGGGTTCGCGTGCCAATACGGTTTTCAGTATGGACAGAATAGGCGTGATGCCTGAACCGCCTGCGAAACCGACATAGAAGCGGGCATTTTCAGGTTCAATCGGAGCGTTGAAGCTGCCGACCGGTGGCATCGCCTCGACCGTGTCACCTGCTTTCAAGTTTTCATTGGCCCAACAGGAAAATGCACCGCCATCGACACGCTTGATGCCGACCTTGAGATCTCCATCTTCGGTCCCGGCACAAATGGAGTAGCACCGCCGTACCTCATGCCCATCAAAATCCCGACGGAACGTGAGATACTGTCCTTGCGTGAAGCGGAACAGATCCGTTTCATCCGGCTGCGGTTTCAATGTCACAACAACGGAGTCCCTTGTATCAGGTGCAACCTCCGTAACAGTCAGGGCATGGAACCTTGACATCTACTCCTCCCTTTTCCCGTCCAAATGCCAGTCAATGACATTTGAAGTAATCGAAGGGTTCCAAACATGCAGTGCACCGATAGGCGGCCTTGCAGGGGGTGGAACCGAACTGACTGACTTTTTCCGTTTTTTCCGAGCCACAGCGGGGGCAAGCGACCACGACGCCACCTTTCCTTCCAAGACGAGCCAAGCGCCCTGACAGGCTTTCAGTTTCAGGTTCGTCGACTGGTGGTGAAATTCCGTATTTGCGCAGTTTTTCCCGGCCTTCCTGGCTTAGCCAGTCTGTGGTCCAGGGTGGGCTGAGCTTTTGTTCCAGACGCAGGTTTTCTATGCCGCAAGACCGCAACTTGGTTTCAATGTCCAGGTTGATGATCGAAGTTGCCGGACAGCCTGTATAGGTTGGTGTGACGGTGACAACCAGAGTTTCCCCGTCCCATTCAACCTCCCGGATTACACCAAGGTCGATCAATGACAGCACCGGGATTTCCGGGTCCGGCACCTCTGCCAACCATTTCCAGACAGTGTCCGTCGATACCTGCATGCTCTCACCAGGTTGCGCCAGGATAGGCCCGCTGCAAAAACTGCATTTCGGCCAGCAGATGTCCAAGATGTTCGCTATGGCGTCCGGTTGTGCCACCGGAGTGCGCAAACTCCGTCTGCGGCAGGTCAAGTGTGGCCTGAGCAAATACGTTCTCAACAGCCTCCTGCCATTGCGGCCGCAAACTCTCCGGTGCCGGTGCTACACCGGCGTCAGAAAGTGCGTCATCAATCCGGTCGCCAACAAACATTTCACCGGCATAGGGCCAAAGTGTATCAAGTGCGCTCTGCATGCGCTGCCGGCTCTCCGGCGTACCGTCGCCAAGGCGAATAACGAGATCTGCCGAGCGATCCAGATGATATGCGACCTCCTTACCCGCCTTAGCCGCAATTTCCGCCACGCGCTCGTCTGTCGATTGCTCCAAGGCTTCGAGAAGCAAAACCTGATAAGCATCAATAAGGAATTGACGCATCAGGGTTTTTCCAAAGTCACCGTTTGGCTGCTCAGCCAGCAAATAGTTGCGAAAATCCCAGACATCGCGCAAGAACGCCAATTCGTTCTCGCCACGTCCTTTTCCTTCGACGTCACCTGCATAGGAAAGCCATAACCTCGCCTGACCGATTAAGTCGAGAGCGACATTGGCGAGTGCGATATCTTCTTCGAGAACTGGAGAATGACCACACCATTCCGACACGCGATGACCAAGAATGAGCGCCGTGTCTCCGCGCCTCAGGAGCCACTCAAACATTACATCGCTTGCGACTATATCGTTTCCTTCTGTCATTACATTTTCCCAACTTCATCGGGAATGTCATAGAAACTCGGATGTCGATAAATCTTGTCCGCTGATGGCTCAAACAGCGCGTCCTTCGATCCAGGGTCCGATGCCGTGATCTGAGTAGAAGGAACCACCCAGATGGAAACCCCTTCGCGACGACGCGTGTAAACATCGCGCGCGTTCTTGATTGCCATTTCCGCGTCCGGAGCGTGAAGCGACCCGACATGGCGGTGGTTCAGGCCATGCTGCCCGCGGATAAACACCTCCCACAATGGCCACTCTTTTTTCATTTCGTCCTCCGAGTAAAATCAGTCACTTCGCTGAGCGCTCAAACCCGATTGCGAACAAGTCTGCTGCTCTGAAATCCATTTTCCGAAAGTGTTATTCAGCCGCCACTCGGGCCGCTTCTTTTTTGTCTGCATGCACCATCAGAGCATCCCTGACCCAGGCGCCGTCCTCCCATGCTTTTACACGGGCTTCCATGCGCTCCTGATTGCAGGGGCCGTTGCCTTTCAGAACCTCGAAGAATTCACTCCAGTCGGGTTCGGAAAAGTCATAGCCACCCTTTTCCTCGTTCCACTTGAGGTTCTCGTCTGGGACTTTCAGACCGAGATACTCCGCTTGCGGGACAGTCTGGTCTACGAATTTTTGCCGAAGCTCGTCGTTGGTATTGATCTTGATCTTCCAGGCCATCGACTGGGCGGAATGAACAGAATCTTTGTCCGAGGGCCCGAACATCATCAACGATGGGTACCAGAAGCGATTGAGTGCATCCTGAGCCATATGACGTTGGGCCGGCGACCCCTTCGCCATCTTCATCATGATGTCGTAGCCCTGGCGTTGATGGAAGCTCTCTTCCTTGCAAATCCGGATCATCGCTCGGGAATAAGGTCCAAAGGATGTCCTTTGCAGCGGCACCTGGTTCATGATCGCCGCGCCGTCCACCAGCCACCCGACTGCGCCGATATCGGCCCACGTAAGCGTCGGGTAGTTGAAGATGGAGGAGTACTTCATCTTTCCGGCATGGAGCAGTTCGATGAGCTCATCCCGGCTCACACCCAATGTCTCGGCAGCACAGTAGAGGTAAAGACCGTGTCCTGCCTCATCCTGCACCTTTGCCAGAAGTATCGCCTTACGCTCCAGGGTCGGCGCTCTGGTGATCCAGTTTCCTTCCGGCAACTGACCAACAATTTCCGAATGTGCGTGTTGTCCGATCTGGCGGATCAGTGTCTTCCGGTACCCCTCGGGCATCCAGTCGGTCGGTTCGATCTTTTCGCCGCGATCAATGCGTTCCTGAAAAGCGCGCTCTTCTTCGGACATCTCCGTAATGTCACGCACTTTCTTGGAATCGGTTTTCACCATCTGGGCATACATGACGCCTCCTCCCCGTCATGTGGAACTCAATGGGAAGATAACGCACAAAGCATCACAGAAAAAGTATATTTTTGTACATTTTTGTGATGCTTGATTTTCTGCGCAGAAAATCAAGCAGTTGAAACAGGTTCAATGTCGTTAAGCTGCCAATGAACTCAGCCTTTCGACAACGGGTTGCGGCCGTGCTGGCAAGGGGCCTGCCTGATTCAGGAAGCTTTCGCCTATGTGGGCGTCCGCCAATTTCGACAAGGCGATGTAGAGTTCGGCAAAGCGCTGTCTTGCCGCGAAACCGGGCCAATCTTTGGGCAGGACGGACTTCGGCAAACGCGGATCCCTTAGCCGTATGTGGCGATAGGCATGAACGAGCGCGACTCGCAGCAGCAAGGCGGACTGTCCCACTTTTACCGACTGAATTTCATCGGCAAGCGGCTCAATCTTCTCCAGAAATCCACGATACTCGGCAGCCAGAGGAGCAAGTCCAAAAGACTTTCTCACCAGTTGTTTGAGTTCGTCACTTTCCGGCTTCAGTGCCTGGGACCTGAAAGTAACGCCGGGATGCGCCCGTCCAGGTCGGTCAGCACCGGCAAAAACAGGACCGCCGAGCGAAACAAAGCCTTGTTTCTTCAAGTCCACTTGATCGGCCGCACGCGGGCAGTAGGAAATTATCCAGTCACACTCCTTGTCCGGAGTGCCGAAAAACAGATCAGCCGCCAGATGGTACTCATCACGAGCCGTAGGCGTCAGGGCATAGAAGCTTCGGCGCCCTTCCCTTTGTCCTTCAAGCTGCCCTTTTGAGACAAGGCGGGAAACGGCTGTACGGACCAGAGATTCATTCACTCCAAATCCGGCACAAAGTCCAATGAGGTCTCCCATCCAAAGGACGCCGCCGCGAGGCTCTACGATATCGCCGTAGATTGTGACGATAAGCTGGGCAGCTTTGGGTGGATATGGTTCCAGCAACCGGCTCGCGGTCGCATCTGCGCGAAGGGACATGAAGCAATAGATCCGTCTTTTTGCCAAGCTTAGCCTCGCCATGGCAGCAAACCAAGCACTGAGGCGACTTTGGTCAGGACAAATTATCTATTCCATCCTTGCGCACCATTTTGACAAACGTTATAGAATTACGCGTTACAACATTACATCAGTGCGGAACCACTCGAATGACAGTCCCTTCCCGTTTAAATTCCTTTTCTCGTCGAGCATATGGCCTTGCCTTCTCCACTGCGCTGACCGGCACTTTAGCCCTTTCCCTAGCAACGACGCCTGCCGCTGCAGCTTCACCTTCGGTGGTGACGACAATCAAGCCGCTGCACTCCATTGCATCAGCCGTTATGGAAGGCGTTGGAACGCCTCATATCCTGATTGACGGTGCAGCCTCACCGCACGGATTTGCCCTTAAGCCATCTCAGGCCTTTCTGCTACAGGGTGCAGACGCAGTGTTCTGGATTGGACCGGGGCTGGCTCCTTCGCTTGAGAAACCGATCAGCTCCATGGCAAGCGGCGCAACAACCGTAGAATTGATGGACGCAGCCGGCATCGAGCATCTTGCAATTCGCGAAGGCGCGAATTTCGACGCCCACGATCACGGCGATCATGAAGGTCATGGTGAGCACGCGTCCGCGGATAGCCATGGCGATCACGACGACCATGATGATCATGACGAACATGCAGAGAAGCATGATGATCATGATGAACACGGGCATTCAGACCACGCTGAAAAGCACGACGACCATGATCACAAACATGACGAGCATGCCGAAAAGCATGACGATCATGACGAACATGAGCATGCTGATCATGACGACCACGCCCATGGGGATGAAAAAGACGATCACGAAGAACATGCGGATGGCGACCACGCACATGGCCATGATCATGACGGTGCAAACGACGCTCATATCTGGTTGAATCCGGATAATGGCATCGCAATCGCCCATGTGATGGCCGATACGCTTTCCCAGCTAGATCCGGAAAATGCGGCGACTTACCAGAAAAACGCTGCAAACTTCGAAAACCGGATCGAACAGATTGAACAATCGATATCCGCAAAGCTGAAGCCGTTGGCGGGCAAAAAGTTTGTCGTATTCCACGACGCCTACCATCACTTTGAGCACCATTTCGATTTTGAGGCCAGCGGCGCAATTACCTTGTCTCCCGAAGCGCTTTCCAGCGCTGACCGCGTGGCCGAAGTTCGGAACCAGATCAAGGAACTGAACGTCACCTGTGTTTTTCAGGAACCGCAATTCGAGGCAAAACTGGTTGATGTCGTTCTTGAAGGGAGCGACGCGCGCAAGGGGACTCTGGATCCGCTCGGCACAGAGCTTGCCAACGGAGCCGACCTTTACCCTAACCTGATCGAGGGGCTGGCGGACTCGCTCTCCGATTGTCTTTCCGGGCAGTCCTGATAGTCAAAAAAAAACGCCGGGAGAAATTCCCGGCGTTTTTATTTTTACCTATCCGCTCATGAGGCTCTGGCTTTGGCCCTGGCGGCCTCTGTCTTTTCGATCGCTTTCAGAAGATAGCGATCACGGTCGTATACATCCGAAAAGTAGGAAACACTTCCGTCCAATTCCGGCCAGGCCGTGAAATAGGAGACGTAAACCGGGATGTCTCCACTTACCTTTTCCTGCTCGTTCCGGCCTTCCGATATTCTGGAAGTCACGTAATCCTTGGACTTTCCAAGCACCGCAGCCGCCATCGCCTTTGGATCATGCAAACGAATACAGCCATGACTGAAGGCGCGCATATCCTTTTTGAAGAGGCTCTTGGCCGGCGTGTCGTGCATGTAGATATGATGTCTGTTTGGGAAGAGGATCTTCACCTCGCCTAAGGCATTTGACCTGCCTGGATACTGACGGACATTGATCGACTGCTGTTTGGATGCGACCGCGTACCAGTCTACAGCCGTTGAGGAGATCTGACGTCCTCCGGGAGTGGTGACCTCGTAACCGGCGCGATCGAGATAGCTCGGATCCTGCGCCAATTTGGGCAGCATTTCGTTGACGATGATCGAGTACGGCACACCCCAATAAGGATTGTATTCGACGACCTCAATCTTGTCGTAAAAGAAATTCGTCTGGTTGGACTTCTTGCCCACAACAACCCGCATGGACAACGGCACTTCACCCGGTGACGTATATGTTGCGGTAAAGGCGGCCTGGTTGATGAACACTTTGCGATCACCGAGCTCTTCCGGGATCCAGCGGCTCCGCTCCATTGCAAGCTCAACCTTGGCGATCTTGGCTGCATTGGTTTCACCAACCATAGCCTTGATGGTGTTCTTGCCGACAATTCCATCCGGTGTCAGCTTGGCTTCCTTCTGGAAAGCCTTGACCAGATCTATGAGCTCCGGCGAATAAAGTTCTGCACCATCATAGGCAGCGAGCGTTGCCTCGTGAGCTGTCTTTAGTTCGTCAGAGCCGTTTTTCTGAATCGCCGCCACGATGTTTTTCATTTCGGGGCTGGATTTACCCGCCTTCAGGAACGTGCCGGGTGCGATGACGATCTGATCTGTTTCCTCGTCTTCCGCTTTCAGGCGCGCCAGTTCCGCAGTCAACTTCTTGAAGTGCGCATTCTGAGGCTGATGGGCTTCCAGCTTCCCGGCAACATCCGCTCCTGAGGAGAACTCATCCAACACTGCAGCAAAATCGACCTTGTGGCGCGGCAGATCGTGGTACTGGGAAATCCTGTTCGGATCGACACGGCCCCGTGTTGCATCCAGCACATAGGAAAGCGCTGCCGCGCTTAGTTCCATTTCGAAGCGCATCAAAGCTTCATCGCGGGCTGCTTCGTCCAGCCCCTCCGTTTCCGGCAAGGAGACGAGATAGTCTTCCGGGTTCAGCGCAAACTTGTCTGCTTGAGCAAGTGCGCTGCGCATATCTTCCGCTTTGGCACCAACCTTGCCATCTTCGATCCAGACAAACTTTGGATGCTCGCCATAATAAGCTATGAGAGCGTCTCCGATTTCTGGCAGCACCATCAAGGACATGCCCTTCAGCGCAGGCCGGGCCTTGTCGAAAGCACTCAAAACCACTGGTTCCTGGCTTGCGGGTTCGGCATCTACAACAACAGTCTCTGCATCCGACTGCTGGTTTTCGGCTTCCACATCACTCGCAACTTCGGCTTCGACAGGTTTCACTTCGGACAGCGATGTCAGCGAAACTTTTTTCAAAGCGTCGGGCGAATAGTTCAGGTAACGCGGAGCAGACACTTTGACCTTGGCCGCCTGCTCGCGAAGCTGATCCTGGCGTTCCCGCTCTCGCTGCTTGCGATGGTTCTCAGGATTGAACAGCCGTTGAAACAGACCTTGCGCCGACGCGGGTTCGTAGGTCATCGCGGAAAAACCGGACGCGAGCACCGTGACCATGAGGCCGGCCTTGATCGAGTTTCCCACTATAGCCCTGGAGCGTTTCACCAACGCTTCCTTGACGCCGGTCTTCGGCATTTCTTGTTCCGTCATGTTTGCTCGCATCATCCAAACCCGAAAATTTATTAACAAGTGTCGTTTCCGGCACTGCGCCCTGTTCTAACCGGACGTTTAATTCCCCTGCCTAGGTAGAGACCGCCGGGATTGCAAATCTGCCCGGACGATGTTGTTCAGCGCGGATTCTACCGGTCCAAAGTGGCGATTCTCGCTCGTTTCCGGCTAAAAACACACATGGTGAACAGACTGATACTATATCAGGCCTGTCGATATGGTTAAGAGATACGGCCATGCACAGGTTGTGAATTCAAATCACTGTGACGAATTTATCGCGCACCATCTCGGCACCATTTCCCCCCAAACCTGTTATGCGAGCCTCAAGGCAACGCTTCGTGACCTCCGTCACGGTTATCAATGAGGGATTTCACTATTCTCGGTAGGAAGACCAACCGACGGAGATCGATGAAAGCGATGCCATTCCAATTCAACATAGGAGACCATGCGTCGCCGATTTCGAAGTACACAAGTTTCAATTCATCGCAATACAGCAAATTGAAATGGGCTCGAAACAAACTCTTCAGAATGGTCAAGAACAACCCGAGCTGCGATGCCTATTTCAGATCTCTTCCAGGCCGAAGAACGCTCACCAACATGATCAACGACAGCAGTATCTGGGTAAATTACGGCCCTACAATTTCACCACTTCACGGTGAAATTCATACTCCAACCGGAGAAATTGCGGTCGGCGATCGGGCGTTCAACATGGGAAGATGGATGGTGCTTGCAACGCTCATTCACGAGCTTGCACATCACAATGGCGCTCCAATCACTGGAGGCGACACGCGTGCTGAAGAAGCCGTCTATCATTGCGGTCTCGGAACCGCGAAAGAATATTATGACGGCGAGGATGATCCACGAACACCGTACGACCCGAATGTTGGTGGTTAAGTCAAAATAAAACGGGAGCAACCCGACCGGACCACTCCCGTAAGAATTAAAACTTAGAACGGAATTTCGTCATCCATCGGGCCGGCGCCGCCACCGGACTGGCCACCAAAGCCACCACCGCTGGATCCGCCTCCATATCCGCCTCCGCTGCCGCCGAAGTTGCCCCCGGAGCCGCCAGAGCCACCGCCGAAGCCGCCGCCTCCTTGAGGATCGTTGCCATAATCAGGCAAACCACCCGGCTGACCACCACCTTCGCCGCGACCATCAAGCATCGTCAGATTGGAATTGAATCCTTGCAGAACAACTTCGGTTGAGTAGCGATCCTGCCCAGACTGATCCTGCCATTTGCGGGTCTGCAATTGCCCTTCGAGATAGACCTTTGATCCCTTTCGCAGGTAGTTCTCAGCAACCTTGCACAGACCTTCATTGAAAATCACGACACGGTGCCATTCGGTCTTCTCGCGACGCTCGCCGGAATTGCGGTCGCGCCATGTTTCCGAGGTTGCAATGCGCAAGTTGGCAATGGGACGGCCATCTTGTGTCCGGCGGATTTCCGGGTCGGCTCCCAGATTGCCGACCAAAATTACTTTGTTGACGCTGCCCGCCATTGTGAACTCCTGTTTGTTTCCGCGATCTGCTTTGAGTTATTTGCTTCTGTCAGCTGACCGCGCCGCAACCATCGCCGTTAGAAACCAGAACCCTAACGATCCGCCAACCGCTCTGTCTCCTTTTTTGCGCACCGGCCTGCATTTTCCACAAGGCAGGCCCCACTTTTGCGGAAAAACGAGACCTTTCGTTTCCTTCATCCGTAAATCTGCGGGTTTGACAGCCGCCGTCAGGTATCCGGTTTTGTTCCTCCGCAGCTTGCTTCTCTTGTCAGGATGAATTTCCAATCATCTGCCTGTTGTTCGGACATGCGCTTGGGAAACTTCCTGACGATCAGTTGTCCTGTGTACTTGTTTTGTTCTTATCATTTCTGTAAAAACGATTCAATCGGACTTCGTATCCTGGAATTCTCCTCCTGCTGCAGCGAAAGCCCCACTGGAAGCTCCGCGTTAAACTGCTATATCGGGACAAAGACAAAGCGGGAAACGAGCCCCTTCGAAGAAATCTACACGTGCGCGGGCGCTGAAAGTCGCTGATGCACGAGGTCAGGAAGTGAGAGAATGACGACATCCAAGAGCCTCAAGGCGGATGAAAGCTGGAAAAGTGACCGAACGAAGGTCATCAGCGTCAAAGGGGCAAGGGAACATAATCTGAAAGGCGTTGACCTCGATCTGCCTCGTGACAGGTTGATCGTGATGACCGGCCTTTCCGGCTCGGGCAAATCCTCTCTCGCCTTCGACACGATTTACGCAGAAGGCCAGCGAAGATACGTCGAGAGCCTATCCGCTTATGCGCGCCAGTTTCTGGAAATGATGCAGAAGCCGGATGTGGATCAGATTGACGGCCTGTCGCCGGCCATTTCGATCGAACAGAAAACCACTTCACGCAATCCGCGTTCCACCGTTGGAACAGTGACCGAGATCTACGACTACATGCGGGTGCTTTTTGCCCGGGTCGGCATCCCCTATTCTCCGGCTACCGGCCTGCCGATCGAAAGCCAGACCGTAAGTCAGATGGTGGACCGGGTTCTGGATCTCGAAGAAGGATCACGCCTCTACCTGCTGGCGCCGATGGTTCGCGGCCGCAAGGGCGAGTACCGCAAGGAATTGGCGGAACTCATGAAAAAGGGGTTCCAGAGAGTAAAGATAGACGGGACCTTCTACGAAATTGCCGATGCCCCTGCCCTGGACAAGAAATACAAACACGACATTGATGTTGTCGTGGACAGG
>JBCCVB010000124.1:0-21733 GCA_039195965.1 Pseudomonadota bacterium | reverse complement strand
GGGCTCGCCGGTGCGCTTATGTGCATCACCGATCCGCTGGCCGGTGCGGAACGCATGCAGTGGACGGCATCAGGTGAAGTGGTTCTCATGACCATTCTTGGGGGAGCCGGTACTCTTCTCGGCCCGATTCTTGGCGCCGCCCTGATCAAGTACTTTGAGAACATTTTCTCGGCTTTCAATGAACAGACTTTGCATCAGATCTTTGGTTTCCTGCCGGACTTCCTGGAAGTCCCGGTCGTGGCTGTCACTGGTCTGTTTGTTGGTGAAGGCTGGCATCTGACACTCGGCGTGCTGTTCATGCTGATCGTGATCTTCCTGCCTGGTGGCCTCATGGAGGGCATCTCAAGGATCACGCGTCTGTTCACTCGTTCTTCACGAAAATCCGCGCCGACCGGCGCGACCGCCCCAGCTGAGTAAGGATGTAGAAATGGAAATCTTACGTGTCGAGGGCGTGAACAAGTCGTTCGGTGGTTTGAGAGCCCTGAACAACGTGAACTTCTCGGTGGAAGAGGGAACGGTTCACGCAATCATCGGTCCCAACGGAGCAGGGAAATCAACCTTCCTGAATTGCATGATTGGTCGTCTTGCTCCTGATACCGGGACAGTGATGTTCGGTGACATCTCACTCACCGGCATGAAGCCCTATGAAATCAACCAGGTAGGCGTTTCCCGCGTGTTTCAGACGCCGGAAATCTTCGCCGAGTTGACTTTGCTGGAAAATGTCATGATCCCGACAATGGCGAAGCGGGACGGTGAATTTGCCCTTCATGCCTTTAAACGTCTGGATCGTGACGCCGAGGTCCGGGAAAAAGCGCTTCACATGCTTGAAGACGTTGGGCTTGCGGAGAAAAGGGAGATCATAGCCGGGTCGCTGTCGCGCGGCGACAAGAGAAGGCTTGAGCTTGCCATGTGCCTTTCGCAGGATCCCAAGCTTCTGCTCCTTGATGAACCGACAGCCGGCATGTCTCGCGCAGACACCAACAACACGATCGATCTTCTGAAAAGGATCAGTGATCGGGGCATTACCAAAGTCGTGATCGAACATGACATGCATGTCGTGTTTTCACTTGCCGAGAAAGTGACAGTTCTGGCTCAGGGCGCGATCATTGCGGAAGGCAGACCGGAAGACATCAAGGGTGATCCTCGTGTGCAGGAAGCCTATCTTGGAGGAGCACACCTGTGACCATTCTTGAAGATCAGTTTGCCGGAAAGACTGCACCGTCCATCAAGCCGCAGAAGGCTCGCGGCACCGCACCTGCGTTCTTCTCTGCATGGGACATCCATTCCTATTATGGGGAGAGCTACATCGTTCAAGGTGTCAGCTTCGATGTCCGCGAAGGGGAAATTCTCGCGCTTCTCGGCCGTAACGGCGCCGGTAAGACGTCTACTTTGCGGACAATCGCTCGTATGGACGATCCCAACCTCACGCATGGCGAGATCTGGCTTGACCACAAGCCTTTGCACGAGATGAAAAGTTATCAGGCCGCGCGCGTTGGTGTGGGCCTCGTACCAGAAGACCGTCGCATCATTCCGGGTCTGACAGTCCAGGAAAATCTGGAGCTTTCCCAGATTGCGGAACCTAAGGGTTGGTCGATCGAGCGGATCTACGATCATTTTCCGCGTCTGGCTGAGCGCAGGTCTCAGGATGCGGTGACGATGTCTGGTGGTGAGCAGCAGATGCTGGCGGTTGCGCGCATCCTTGCACGGGACATCAAGTTGCTCCTGCTGGACGAACCATATGAAGGTCTCGCACCAGTCATTGTTCAGGAAATCGAACGCATCCTTGAGGGCGTCAAGGATCTCGGGATCACGACGATCATCGTTGAGCAGAACGCCATCGCCGCGCTTCACCTTGCTGACCGCGCGGTCATTCTCGACATGGGCGAAGTGGTGTTTGATGGTGTCGCGCAGGAAGTGCTCGACAACGCGGAACTGCGCCAGGAATATCTGGCCATCTAGGAACACTTCACAATCAAAGAGAGAAGAGCCGGTGACCTGCACCGGCTTTTTTCATGCTCGGTTTGAAGTGAATCTTCGTGTTGCGGGAGACCTTTGCAGCAGCCTATAGTTTTGGCCGATATCGTTCTCTTCATTTGCTTCAGTGGTGTCTTGTGTCCGTTTTAAGATCCGAATTGCCCAGCCTTGTTGGCTTTCTTGTATTCGCGGTTTTTACCGTCGCCGGAGATGCTCTGAAACCTGAAGAAATGGGCGTCGGTGTTTCTCTTGGGTTGCTGGCAGTTATCTTTCTCACTGTCATGTGGTGTGCGTTTGCTGTCGTAAGGCATGCCGAATGCCTGGCTACAATCCTCGGTGAGCCGTTCGGAACGCTTATCCTCACTCTGGCGGTCATTGGTATTGAAGTTGCGCTGATAGTCGCAATCATGCTCTCAGGAGAAGCGGCACCGGCCATGGCGCGCGACACGATGTTTTCCGTCGTCATGATCGTATTGAACGGTTTGGTCGGACTTTGTCTTCTTGCAGGAGGACTGCGCCACCGAAACCAGACCTACAACTTGCAAGGCGCAAACGCTTTCATGTCGGTCCTTGTTCCTCTGGCTGTCTTTGCGTTGGTCTTGCCCAGAGTGACTCATTCTGCGCCGGGTGGAGAGCTGTCTCCTCTGCAAGCCACGTTCGAAGTCATAATGTCGATACTGCTCTATGGCGTGTTCTTGGCAATCCAGACCGTTACGCATAGTGACATTTTCCGGCAACCGGACGATACCGACGACGATCACGGGCACCACAACGTTGTGGTCAGATCGATCCCCTTTCATGTGGTCGGATTGTTCCTGGCGCTGTTGCCGATCATTCTCCTTTCCAAGAAGCTGGCACTCTATGTTGAATTCGGCATCGCAGGCCTTGGAGCGCCATTGGCTTTGAGCGGTTTCATTGTGGCGGCACTTGTGCTCATGCCCGAGGGATTGAGTGCGCTCCAGGCAGCACGGGAAAACAAACTCCAGCGAGCGGTGAACATCTGTCTGGGTTCGGCGGTTGCCACCATCGGTCTGACGGTGCCGGCGGTTCTTCTCGTTGGCTGGGTTACCGGACATACAATTGAGCTCGGGCTGAAATTCGCCGACATCATCATGCTCGTCCTGACACTCTTCGTCAGTCTCATAACCTTTGGCTCGAGAACGACCAGTTACCTGCAAGGGGCTGTTCATCTGGCTCTGTTTGCGGCCTATGTCATGATGATTTTCGATTTGTCCTGATAAATCCGAAGGGTATCTCGTATTCAGGCTCGCAATCGCTTGGTGCGTCGAGGCGAATGTGCTTTGTTCCGTTCCACGAATTTCCAAAACTTAAAAAGGTGGCAAATGCTGCTCCTGTCAGAAGACCAAACCCGTGATGCACTGCCGTTTCCGGATCTGATTGACGCACTGGCGGACATGTTCCGATCCGGCTGCGTTATGCCGACGCGCCATCATCACGATGTGAAAATACCCGGGGAGCCGGATGGTACCATGCTGCTGATGCCTGCATGGGTGCCAGGTGGATACTCCGGAGTGAAGGTTGCCAACGTTGTTCCGGGAAACTCCGGTCGGGGGCTGCCGGCCGTCTCGGCCCAATATCTTTTGTCAAGCGCAGTCACTGGCGAAATGCTGGCAATGATCGACGGCGGAGAACTCACGGCACGTCGGACAGCAGCTGCTTCAGCTCTGGCCGCAAGGTATCTGGCTCGCAAGGACGCCAGTCATCTCCTGATCGTTGGAACAGGTCGTCTGGCTCCCAGCCTCGTGGCCGCTCACATGGCCGTTCGACCAATTGAGAAAGTCACGATCTGGGGAAGGTCCAGCGAAAAGGCCAAGACGCTGGCCAAGGAGTTGGAAGCACAGTTTTCAGCCAGTTATGACATTGTCGAGGATTTGACCGACGGGCTCGGTAAAGCCGATATCGTCAGCGCCGCAACCTTGTCTACCGAGCCTCTCGTGCTGGGGCGCGAACTCAAACCTGGTGCGCACGTGGATCTGGTTGGGGCATTCAAGCCGAACATGCGGGAAAGCGACGATGATGTCGTCAGACGAGCCGACGTTTTCGTCGATACGCGAGACGGCTGCCTCTCTGAAGGTGGCGACATTGTACAACCGCTTCAGTCAGGTCTGATTACACCTCAGGATATCAGGGCCGACCTGTATGAACTTTGCAGAGGCGAACATCCGGGTCGTGAAACTGATGATGCCATCACGATGTTCAAATCAGTTGGCGCAGCATTGGAAGACCTTGCCGGGGCGATACTCGCCTATCGCAATGCTGGACAGTAGCAGTTGATCGGCAGCGCCGGTCAACCCAGTTCAAATGTTGTTATGCCGTACATCTGGTCCAGAGGAAGATCAGGCACTGATCCTCGGTACATGCGGAATGTTTCAAATTCCGGCGACAGTTCATATTTCTCCGCAAGCAGCAGCGCAGCAGCGTTGGGTTCAGGTGTATCCAGCATGATGTACTGGCCCTTGACCGGCCCGGCGAGCGCCCGGAACAGCGTGTCGGCAATCTCCGGAGTGTCAGCGAACAAAGGGCCGATCTTGTAGCCTTCGTAACACTGCCGGATAACGCCGTATCCTTTCACATCGCCATCTTCGACAAATGCAAACCCTCGGCGTGTTTCCAGCATCGGAGCAGTCCAAAGCTTCAGGAACTCCGTTCGGGGAGCTGGAAAGAATTGTCGGTCATAGTCTCTTATGGACGGAAAGATACCTTGACCAAGCGGTGCCACGCGAGGGTCCATCGGGGTATCGCAGATCGATATGCCGTACTGGCGGATGTTACGATAGATTTTCCTGAAACCATGTTCGCCGTAACTCGCCGTCTGTTCATTCACCGCATCAAGACCGCAAACCCGGGAGCCGAGATATTTCATCGCGTGATCCCAGATCTGGTGACCGTATCCTTTTGTCCGGTGTTCTCTCTTGCATATGTAGAGACCGATGAAGCCGAATTCATCTCCGTACTGAACGGCGGATATCACGTTGATGAGTTGACCGTCGATTTCACCAGCAAAATAGCCGTTTGGATCAGCTGCGAAGAACGGCGGGCCGTCATCCACGCCTGGGTTCCAGCCTTCCTGCATCGCCATTTCCAGAGGAATGTGCATTTCGACATCCTGAAGGCGTCGAATTTTCAAAATTTCTGACATCTGATTTCCAGCTACTGCATCCCTTCATTTCATTCTGCAAACTAGAACGACTCGTTAGAAATAGAAAACCGACAACAGGAAAATCGAGTCGCTGCGTCCGGTTCGACAAGGGCCACAAACCGGTTTTGTCGAGGCGCGGCTTGCGTCCAGACGACAAGTATGCATCACTTTACTCAACGTAATTTTTAAATATTGAACGCTGCGCTGGTTCGACCCAAAGCAGCTATCATGTGTGTTCTGTCACAGACACAATATTGTTCCGGAGCAAAACTGCAGTGCGAGCTAAGGCGCTGAGGAAGCTATGAAGAAACGGAATTACTTGTCAGATGTCTTGCATTCGGCGAGGCAAACAGTGTCCGCCCCGACATCAGGTTTTTGTCGGGCAGTTCATGTCGGCCTCATAAGCCTGCCATTGAGCCTGGTGTTGCCCCTTTCAGGTACGCTTGGATCGACGCCTGATGAGACGGGGCGACGTGTCGCCCTGGTCATAGGAAACCAGGACTATCAGTATGTAGAGCCGCTCGAAAACCCGCTGAACGACACCCAGGAAATTTCGAGGGTACTGCGGGAAGCGGATTTCGAAGTCACTATTGGCACCAATCTCAACAAGAAAGAGCTCGAAAAGGTAGTTCGCAGGTTCCTTCGAGAACTCAACGATGGTGACACCGCGCTGTTTTATTACTCCGGTCACGCTTTGCAGGTGGGTGAATCCAACTTCATTCTACCCATCGATGCTCAGCTTTCATCGCAATACGATCTCGAGTTCGAGAGCCTGAAGGTTTCACATTTACTGGACTACATGAAGGCAGCGTCGAGCCTGCAAATCGTGATGCTGGACGCCTGCCGCGACAATCCTTTTGAGATTGGCAGCCTGTTCTGGGGCGAACAGGAGTACAAGCTTGGCAAAACCCGGGGATTGCGGCGGATACCGAACAAGCTGGGCTCATTCATTTCCTATGCGACACGCCCTGGTCAGGTGGCCTATGACGGCGAAGGGCCGATGAGTCCTTTCACGACATCGGTCGTCAACAACGCCCTGGATCCCGCGCTTGAGATCAAGGACCTGATGACAAAGGTACGTGATGAAGTTGTCCGCCAGACAGGTGGCCAGCAGATTCCTTATGAAGATTCCACTCTGGTAACCAGATTTTACTTTGTTCCACCCAAGCCGGAACCCATCGTTTTGGCGCACCATCGCGTGAGCATTCCAGCGGGCCAGGATGCGTTTGCGCTCAATATTCCCGAGCCGGTACAGCCTGAAGGGGGAAGCCTGCACGCAACGCTGACCTTGTCGCCGGAGAAGGGAAAGCTGAGAACCGCAGACGGCAAGGAAGTAGTCGAAGGCGATGTCATAAGTTCCGCAGAGCTTGCATCCATGGAGTTTATCCCCGGGGATGCTGCAGCTGGCGACGTCGAACTGATCGGTTATCAGGTTGAGGATGAATGGGGTGGAGCCGCGTCAGCGATCGCATCCATAACGATGGTGCAGGCGGACACTCCTGTGGCCGACAACACGTCTGAATCCGACAGACGGGAAAAACTGGCAACACTGCTCGCGTGGTTGACCGATTTGTCAACGAAGGGAGCCGTAGAAGCAGATATCGGTGTTGGTCCTGTGCCGGTTTATCCGGAGGCGCCGGTATCGGAACTGCCTGCTACGAGCGACTGGCTCAAGGTTGTTTCGGCCGACCCGGATCTGCAGCTGTCTTCAGAAGGGCGGTTGTTGCAATCTGGCGATCGAATTCCAGTCACTTCTTTGGCTTCTCTCACGGTGCGACCTCAGATTGGCAGCGAGACGGAAGCACGTCGCTTCGAACTGGAACTGCCGGCCGAGTCAGGTGAAATTGCGAAATCCATAACGCAGATCGTGCAGCCGCGGGTCACTCAATGCGACCAACTGGCGACGCAACCCTTTGACTTGCAGGCCGTAACAGAAGGACGACTGGCAAACGAGCTTGATCCGCAAACCGTTGACAAGGTTTGTGCAGAGGCTATGGCCGCATATCCGGAGATAGGCCGGTTTGTGTTTCAACGGGGACGCGGAGCATTTGCCAGCGGAGACCTGGATAGCGCGATTTCCTATTTTGAGCGGGCCTATCAGATAGGGCACGTCAGAGCCGGGCAGGTTCTTGGCCGCATGTATTACCTTGGAGCAGGCGTCGACCGCGATCGCAAAAAGGCCGTTGAGCTCTACAGGAAAGGAGCGGAACGGGGAGATGCCTACGCGCTCCATTCACTCGGTATGGCCGAAATCAAGGGAGAAGGCACAACACAGGACGAGAAATCCGGATTGGAGAAGCTGCTGCAATCCGTAGAGGCGGGGCACACATTTTCCTACAATGCCATCGGTGGTTTTTACCTGAGTGGTCAACACGTTTCTGAAAACGTTGATCGAGCGGTTTACTATTACAATCGATCAGCAGCTCGCGAAGACATCTACGGCTTTCTCAACATGGGTACGCTTTACCGAGATGGGAAAGGGATACCGGTTGATTACGACGCGGCGTTGGGCTGGTTCAAGAAAGCACACGATGGCGGTCACCCAGCAGCCGGCACCGCGATAGGTCTGTTGTATTTCAATGGTCAGGGCGTCGACAAGAACCCGGAAGAAGCCACCAGATGGTTCCGCGAGAGTGCTGAACGCGGGGATCCGTGGGGAGCCTACAACACAGCCTTCATGCTGGGTCAGCAATCCGGCGAGACTGCCCAGCGCGATCGGGTCCGCATGTTGGCAATGTCCGTGGCAGTGAACCCTTCCTCTCCTGCGGCGGAAAAGGGCAGGGAAGGATTGGCGAAGGCATCTGCCTCACTCAAGGCCAAGGTTCTGCAAAAGACTTTGACCGACCTGGGATTTGAACCGGGGCCAGTTGATGGACAGCCTGGACGTAAAACTCGTGAAGCCTTGAATCAGTTCTTCAAATCTTCGGACCGCGCCCCGGCAAACGGGGATGACGCTTTGATAGCGCTGATCAAATTTCAGTGGGAGCAGAGCCGCCCCCGGTACGATTTATTCTAAGATTTTAAGGAGAAGTGAGATGAAACCAGATTTTAAGTTGCTTACGTTGGTCGGCACTATGACGTTGCTGATTGCGGGCTGCCAGGCACAATATAAGCCCGGTGTCACACAAGCGCCATTGGCAAGCACACCTCCGAGCCCTGCTGTTTCGACCCCACAAGTTGCCTCAACCGCCCAGGTGACGCCAGCGGTTGTTGACCCAATCAACGACCCAAGCCTCCGCGACAACAATAACGACAGCGGTGGAGGCGGCGGAGGAGGAGGCGGCGGTGGCGGCGGGAATGACAGCCCCGGCGGCGGTGGCAACAGTACCTGGAACTAAGCCCCGATGCTCCGGCGAGGCTCCTGATGAGTATTCGAAACGGGTTTGGTTCTCTGCGGCACCTCGCTCGCGGTCTGGCTTTTGCTTTTGGCTTTCTCGTGCTCACGGCAAATGCCTGGGCAGGGGAATGGCGTGCGCTGATTATCGGGATAGATGCGTATCAGAACGTTTCCAGATTGAATGGCGCGGTGAACGACGCGCGGGACATTGCCGGCACGCTAAAGGCAGCAGGTGTCCGGGATCTGACAACCCTCTATGATGATAAAGCCACACGAAAGGGAATACTGGATGCTTGGCAGGCCCTTGTTGCCAGATCCAGTGCAGGTGATGTTCTTGTTTTGTCCTACGCCGGTCATGGAGCGCAGGAAGAGGAATGGATCGAGGGTTCGGAAGAGGATGGATACGACGAGGTCTTTCTTCTCGCGGGGTTTGATACGTCCGCTCCAGCGAATGCAGAGCGCCTTCGTGATGACGATGTTGCAGCCATGTTGCGCGCCGCGGGTGAGATAAATGTGCTGCTGCTGGCAGACAGCTGTCATTCAGGTACGATGACGCGGTCGATCGATCCCCGCATCAAGAAGTTGGGAACGCGACTGGTTGGACTGCCTCCATTGGAAAATGACGTCCTGCGCAATCAGTCAAAGCACCCGGTCCTGACCACCGTGGACGATACGCCGCCAAGTGAAGAACAACTTCCAAACGTAATCTATGTAGGAGCGACCGTTGACGGACAGGTGATTCCGGAACTCGTCATTGCTGGAGAACCTCGCGGTGCATTGAGTTGGTCGTTCGCACGCGGTGTTGAAGGGCGAGCAGACCTGAACCGGGACGGCGGGATCTCCATGGAGGAGTTGACGTTGTTCCTGCAAGAGACCGTTCGTGTCGCAACTGAGGGAAGGCAAACACCCAGTCTGCGCATTGGCGGCGGTTCAAGATCTGCGGTACTGCCGCGCGTGAACGACAACATTCTCAGTCAGAAAAGTTCCGGCTTGACCATTTCTGCAAGCACGGAAACAGCGACACCTGTGCTTAACATTCTTTCGGAGCAGCACAAGGGGCGTCTGAAGGTTGTCGAACAGGAAAGCGCGGATCTTTTCTGGGACGTGGAAAACGGAGACGTTCTGACCAAGTTTGGTGATGTCGTGCTTCGCAAGAATGCAGCAAACGCAGACAGCTTCGCAGACGTAGTAACCAAGTGGGTATTTCTGGCGGACCTCTATGAACTTTCAAGAGATCGTCAGCCGATTGAAGGAACATTACAGCCGGCAGTCGGCCACATTCCAGAAGGCTCTGCATTCAAGGTTGGACTAAAATCCGATCAGGGCGGATACATGGCTGTGTTCGCTCTGGAAGCGGACGGTACGTTGCGTTTGCTGGCTCCCGACAAGACTTCTGATCCTCTTGGCAAGGATACCTCTCTGATCGCTAACGATCCTTATGTTTTAAATCTTCGAGCGGCTCTTCCATTTGGAGCTGATCACATTGTTATGGTGCGGGGCAGGGACCCAATGCCGCAGCTTGTAGGGGTTCTGTCCGCACTGGATGGCCAGCAACCCGGAGCCAAGCTTGCCGCCAAGCTGGTGGAACTGATCGGCAATTCGGGTGATGCAATTGGCATTACCGGTGTCTATACGGAACCGGCAGGATAGGTGTTTATCCGTCGGGAAGATCAGGTATCTTGTTGCGGTATAAAGCTCTTTTATGTGACCATGGCCACATTCAAATCGACTTCGTTCGATAATAATCATGTTTGAACAGGAGCGCTGGGCTCAAATGAGAGTGCGTGGCGCAATGACCAATGAATTGGGAGACCGTCATGTCTTTTTTGTTTAATCGTGCCTGCGTCTACCGAAGTTTGCAGAAGACCGGTACTGCAGCAGCAATTTCACTTGGTCTGTCTACAGGGGCCGCATTTGCGGAGCCGATAGCACTGGTTCTCGACAAGTCGGAAGGTGTGGACGTTCCTGCTTTTTCTGAGCTGATGCCGGGTGATGTGGTCGAGTTGGGCTCTTCAGGTCACATTGATTTGCTTGACTACTCCGCCTGCCAGGAAGTGCGGATCAAGGCTGGTACCGTTTCTGTGTCCTCCTCAGGGTTTAGCCTGGAAGGTGGACAGGAAAAGGTTCTGCGTGCAGGAAATTGCTTGCAGGCAGATAGTGGAACCGGTTCTGAGAAAGCTGACAAAGGGCTGACGGTCACACTGCGCGGTCTGACATTGGAGAACAAGAAAGCGGCATCGCTGATGCTTCGTTTCGATGATGCTGTCCGCGATCAATACGGGTCGGTCTTCGTGTCCTTTGGTGGCGGAGAGCCGAAGCGGTTCGACATGCTCGACCATGTTGTGACCGATATGCCGGACCGGGAGACCGACGGAGAGGCCGTTGAAGTTGAACTGTTCTTGCAGGGCAAAGCTCCGGATTTCGGCGTTGAAATGAGAAAGATCGTCATTGATCCATCCAAAGTCGGTCGGAAAACAGCTGTCGTCGTTGTGAAATGAACTCAAGCGGCCGGATTGCGGAAACAGCGCTGGGCCGGAAAAAGCTGATTGCACTCATAGCAATCGTTGCCATTTGTGCAGGAATTGCCGCGGGCTATTCCGCGAAAAAGGCAATATGGGAAGGGTGGGTCACCGACCGCCTGTTCCAGATCCGGGCCATTTTGGGACCTGTGCTGCCGCAGGACAGGTCTCCTGTTGCCGTGATAGGGCTCGACCAGACAGCGCTGGATTCCGATAAGCTGTCTCCAATTCCTCGCGTGTTGATGACGCCGGTACTTGCCGAGGCCGGACAAGCACTGCTTGATGCGGGCGCCCTGGCACTTGGATACGATTTTGTTTTTGCCTATAGCGCGGATGCCTTTGTGGACCCCATTACCGGCGAGTCCAGACTCCGTGGGTTTGATGCTCCATTTCAAAAGTTCATGTTCAGGAACCGGGAAAAGGTTTTCATTTCCCACACGGAGATAGGTGTCCCGCACAGAAAATTCTCTGCAGCGGCAGGGACGGGCGGCGTTCGCTCTGTGGTAATCTCAACTGACAATGATGGTGTCGTTCGGCAGCACAAACCGATATTGCCTCTGTCGGAATCGCCTTATCTCATCGATGCACTTTTGAGCGTGACCGGCTCTAACATCTCCGAGCAATATACCGCTCTTCCCAGCTCGAGGCTCGCAAGCTCGACCCCATACTTGTCACTGATAGATGTCTTGAGAATGCTGGAGAGTGATACCGGCAGAGGCGAATTGAAGAAATTCGCGGATGGACGGATCATTCTTTTCGGTGGGTTGCTTCCATATGAGGACGAGCATCTCTATTCGGACCGGTTCTTGCCGGTCCTGTCGTCAGAAGCAGCTGAAACAGGTGTAAGCGGGAGACCGCGTGTCCAGCAGCAGACCGCTGGCGTTTTGATACTGGCTGATCTGATTGGATCTGTTCTGTCAGACCGGATAGCGGTTGCTCCCCCGGCGGGGTTTCTTCCAGGTGCAACGGTACTTTTTGCCGTGGTGGGCGCGCTGGCGGGACTCTTTTTACCCATGATGCTGCTGCCGCTGGTTGCTGTTGGTGGTGTAACCGTGGGACTTGGTCTCAGTTTGATCGGGCTTGAATTCGGCGTAGTTGTCGCGCCGGGCGTCGCGCCGGTTGCTTGTGTAAGCGCTATCGTGGTTTCTGCCGTCGGCAAGGTCGGTATTCTTCAAAGAAGACAGCGCTCGCTGGTGCGACTGTTCGGTCACTATCTTGCTCCGGATGTTATCAAACAGATGGCGCACTCCGAACAGCTGCCGGAGCTGGGCGGCGAGACCCGGCATGTGGTCGTCGCTTTCATTGACATTGTCGGCTTCACCAAGATGTCTGAAAAGTTGGCGGACAGGGACGTGGTACGCGTCGTCAATTCCTGCTTCGATGCCATTGGTCAGGTCATCACCGCGCATCAGGGATACATCGACAAGTATATCGGTGACGCAATCATGGCGGTATGGAATGCACCGAACACCGTCGACAATCCGGAAAAAGCGGCGGTGGATGCTGCCGAAAAGATCATCGGTCTCCTGGACAAGATGCGAGATCTGACCGGTCAGCCAGCTCTGGATCTTCGCATTGCCCTGAATGCGGGGCCGGTTCTCGTGGGGGATATCGGTGGAGAGCATCGTAGGTCTTTCACAGTCATGGGAACGACGGTCAACACTGCCAGTCGGATTGAGTCTGTTGCAAAGGACAAGAAAGTCCGTCTCGCGATCAGTCAGTCGGTAAGTGACAACCTGCCACGCTCGTATCCGGTCAAGGAAATCTGGGTCGGGCAGCTTCGCGGTCTTAGCACAGACATGACCGTCTACACGCTGGATGTGCCACAGATGTACATGGAAAACGTCGTGGCTGTGTCTCACGACAAGCGGAAGCGCGGCATAACAAATCTGCTGAAATTTCCACGTTGAACATGCATGATCAAATTTCCCCTCAAACCATTTTGCAACTTTCGGGTCACTCCGGCATGATCTGAAGACGCGTGCCGCAGAGAACTTGGCAAAGGCGCGTGCACCAGCAAGGTGTGAGGATGAACAGCGGGTCAGACAAGGAAAAATCTGGAGCACGACAGCCGGAGTTTGATCGGACTGTCATACGCGCCGCTGGTCCTTCCAAAAACCTCCATTCCGCACAAGATCATGGAAACAAAACGGAGGCCTCGACGGAGAGGACGAGCAAGAACGCCAAGCGCTTTTCCATTGCTATCTATGCGTCTCTCGCGCTCGGGTTTCTCTTTGTCGGTGGTGGAATAGGTGGATTGGTGCACCTGATCAATTCAGGAGCAATATCATTCTCAGCACCTGACGCTGCAGACAGAGAACTGGCAGATAACAAGGCAGCAGAAACCGGGAATTCAAAGGCTCAGTTGGGCGAACCTGACGAGGAAAATCCGGCTCAGGTGATAACGGACACACAAACAGCCGGTCTGGTGGAAACCGACCCGGTTGGTGACGATGAACTCGACGTACCGGCCGACCCGTTTTATGACATGGCGGTATCGCCAGTCATTCCACTGGCAGGAGATCCTGTTTTGCTGAGCAGCTTGGCTTCAGGAAATCGTGTTGATCTCTCCGAGCGTTCGGTACCGGAAAAGGCTGCCTCTGGAGCAGTCACACGCATACCTGGATTGACCGCGTTCGTCCTGGACAGCGAAATGTTGAACAAGGACGGTGAACTTGTAATCCGGGCGCCCGGAAGTGAAGCCGATTTTCAGTTCGGCAATTTTGGTGGTGGTGAAGACGCTGACAATCTGGTTGTCGAAGATGAAGAAAAGACATCCGCAGGCTCCAGTTCGAGTTTACCGACCTTTCTCAAACCTCCAACGGACACTCTGAACCTCTTTCTGACAGAGCGACCAATCGGGCAAGGGCCTAACCGTTTGGAAATTAGAACCGAACTGTCGAACGCAATTTCCATGAAGCAATTTTTGAAGGAAAACGGTTTCGATGATGACGCTTCCAAGCCGTTCATGAAATTTGTCAAGGAGGAGTTGAGCAAGGGTGATTTTATCGCAGGCGATAAAATCGCAATCAGAGGAATTAGGTTGCCGAACAAGTTGGGCCGGGTAGGAGATTACTACCGTCCGGTTCAAGCATCTTTCTATTCGAAGGAAGGTTATGTTGGCACTGCTGCGTATGCTCCAAAATCGGGCGAAAACAATTATGTGCAAGGAGCTGATCCCTGGTTTGGTGTTTCAATCGGGCAAGATAAAGTCCCAAGCGATAAGTCGGGTGGTGGAGAAAAGAAACACCGACTGATTGATGGACTCTACGCGACCGCAATCAGGAACGCAGTGCCGGCTTCGATTGTCGGGGAGGCGATCGCCTATCTAGCGCCGACAACGGACCTGAAACGGGCGGTCGAACCTGGTGAGCGCTTCACATTGATTTTCACTGATCAGTCGCGGGATGAAAAGCGTGGTGGCGGCAAAGTGTTATTTGCAGGCGTTCGCAAGGGGGACGATTGGTCGGTCCGGTGTTACGTCTTGAAGGCTCCCGGAAATCGTGGATTTGCCTGTGTCAGCGAAGGTGGAAAAATCAGCCTGTCCGGCGCGATGCTTGTCCCGGTAAAAGGTGTTCTGACTTCCAAGTTTGGAATGCGGTTTCATCCGATCAAGAAAACAGAGCGTCTTCATGCCGGCGTCGACTGGGCGGCCCCGACTGGCACTCCGATAAGGGCAGCATTTTCCGGAAAAGTAAGCTACCGGGACGTTCGTGGCGGGTATGGCAATTTCATCGAACTGACGCACAAAGGCGGAATTACAAGTCGATATGCCCACATGCATGAGTATGCGGATGGCATTGAGGTTGGTTCTGTCGTTCAGGCCGGGGACTTGATTGGCTATGTCGGAACCACAGGGCTATCCACCGGACCACACCTTCATTTCGAAATCCGGCAACGGGGAGAACCGACGGACCCTCTCGCGTTTGAAATGGAAACGGGAACAGACGCACCAAAGTCCGTTGCAAGCAAGGACCTGAAAGACTATCGCGGCACCATTGGCGAGATTCTTAGCACGCAATAGGTCTCATGGTTCCCGCTCAATTAACATCGTTCGCGATGTATTGGCGCAAATCCGGCAATATTGGGCGCTCTTGCGAGGCATCGCATGTGATATTGCGATACCACCCGAATTGTTGGCCGTGATGCCGCATAACGCTCTACTTTGTGGTGACCTCAAGGCCCTCATCTGTTGTCACGATAGAGGCAGTATCGATCTCCTCTCCGTTCATCTGCGCCGTCAGGAATGCGCGCGAGAGCTTGGGCAGCAGATCGTTTGTCAGGATGTTGTCGATCATGCGTCCGCCGCTGTCCGGGTCTCTGCAAAGGGATACGATATGAGCAACGACATCGTCACCAAATGCCAGTTCTGCATTCTTGTTTTGCTTAACTCGTTTCACAATCCTGTTGAGCTGCAGTCGAACAATGAAACCCAGCATGGAGGCTGAAAGCGGATAGTAGGGAATGGTGACAATGCGGCCGAGCAGAGCAGGCGGGAACACATCCAGGAGAGATGGTCGAAGCGCTTCAGCAAGCTCTTCAGGGTTTGGAGCGTTCGGATCGGTTTTTGCAAGATCAGCATCGCTCGAAACCGGTGCATCCAGCATCTTGCTGGCTGCGTTCATGATGATGTCAGTGCCGACGTTTGAGGTCAGTAGAATAAGCGTGTTTCGAAAGTCTATCTTTCGACCCATTCCATCTTCCATCCAGCCTTTGTCGAACACCTGGAAGAAAATTTCGTGTACATCCGGATGAGCCTTTTCCACTTCGTCCAGCAGGACGACTGAATATGGCTTGCGGCGGACCGCTTCTGTCAGGCGTCCGCCTTCACCATAGCCGACATATCCGGGGGGCGCACCTTTCAAACCGGAAACCGAATGGGCTTCCTGGAATTCGGACATGTTGATGGTGATGAGGCTTTCTTCGCCTCCATAGAGTGTCTCTGCGAGCGCCAGCGCGGTTTCGGTCTTACCGACGCCGGACGGACCGCAAAGCATGAAGACGCCTATCGGCTTGTCGGGATTGCCGAGTTGAGCGCGGCTCGTTTCTATGCGCTTTGAAATCATTGCCAATCCGTGAGCCTGACCGATGACACGTGCATTGAGGCTATCGGTGAGGTTGAGGATTGTTTCCATTTCGTCCTGGACCATGCGACCTACCGGAATGCCGGTCCAGTCCGATATGATGCTCGCCACCGCCTCATCATCCACATAGGCATAGACCATACGTTCATCTTCAGGAATTTGAGACAATTCGGCGCGCAAATCATGCAAGGCCGCTCGGACCGCTTCTTCATCTTCAAGGTCTATTTCGAGATCCAGTTCGATGTCGTCTATTGGAACGAGGGCAGGCAAGTCGGTGTCCAGTTCGTCGATGTTCCCGGCATCTGGATGCGGGGCAGCTGTGCCCCCCTTAAGCTCGGCGAGCGCTGCATTCAGCCGTCTGATGCCTGCAACAAGTTTGCGCTCGTTTTCCCATTCTTCTCGTGTGCTTTCTATTTCCTTCTGTGTGTCTTCGATGGCCTTGCCAAGCGCATCAAGTTGCTCCTGATGCTCCATGCCAAGTTCTGTGTCGTTGGTCAGGGCCTGTCTTTCCGTTTCAAGAAAGTTCTGTCTGGCCGCCAGGTCAGATAACTTCGCTGGCTGAGCTGCCTGAGAAATATTTACGCGTGCGGAAGCCGTGTCGAGAACGCTGACGGCCTTGTCCGGCAGTTGGCGTGCCGGAATGTACCGATGTGACAGCGACACAGCTGAAGTGACAGCGCTATCCAGAATGCGAACCTGATGATGATCCTCCATTGGTCCCAGCAGACCTCTGACCATGGCAAAGCACTTTTCCTCGTCCGGCTCGTCAACCTGAACGGGTTGGAATCGGCGCGTCAGGGCCGGGTCTTTTTCGAAATGTTGCCGATACTCCGACCAGGTGGTTGCCGCCACGGTGCGCAGCGTTCCTCTCGCGAGGGCGGGTTTTAAGAGATTGGCGGCATCACCAGTGCCGGCCGCGCCGCCCGCGCCAATAAGGGTGTGAGCTTCGTCGATGAATAGGATGGTCGGTACGATGGAGGCGTGGACGGCGTCGATCACCGCGCGCAGTCGTTTTTCAAACTCACCCTTCATCGATGCGCCAGCCTGCAGCAAACCGAGATCGAGAGCGCACAAACGCGTTCCAAGAAGGGCAGGTGGAACGTCACCGGCAACTATCTTCTGCGCAAAACCCTCGACAATCGCAGTCTTTCCGACACCTGCTTCACCGGTCAGTATCGGATTGTTCTGTCGACGGCGCATCAGAACGTCGATGACTTGCCGGATCTCTTCATCCCGGCCAACGATTGGGTCGAATTCCTCAGCTCGCGCACGCGCTGTGAAATCGACCGTGAATTGAGACAGGGCATCCTCGCCAACGCCGCTACCAGGTTGGATATCCGGAGCGTCACCCGCTGCAGCGCCTGAAGCGGATTTAGGACCCGAACCATCAATCGGTCGTGCACCGGTCTCTGCAGAGGCGCCGGCGATTCCATCCAGATTTTGTACAAGTGCGTCGCGGTTCAGTTGGCTTAGAGCAGACGAGTACCCGAGAAACTGCCGCCAGGTGGTTCTGTCACCCATGGCGGCAATCAATACGTAGGCCGAGCGGATCTTGTAGTCGCCATATCTGAGTGTGCCTTCAAACCAGGCGCGCTCCAGGGCATCCTGAAACGGGGCTGCCATTGAGGGCAGCTCTGTCTGATTGATTTTCAGGGCAGCGATTGCCTGTTGAAGGTCTTCGTGAACCGCTCCCACATCAACACCGAAGTGGCGCAAAATATGAACGAAATCCGTACTGTCGTCGCGGGCCAGATAGTAGAGCCAATGCAAGATTTCCAGATTCCGGTGTCCGGAACTCTTGGTCAGCCGCATGGCCTTTTCCAGGCAGTCATAGCTCACTGTGGTCAGCTTGTTTGCAACTGTTTCAACGAGAATGTCACTCATGGGTTCGGCCTTTCAGGCAGGAGACCTATTGATAAACGGCGGTGTGACGGCGCAACGGCCGGAACCGGGTGTCCATCAGCATTTCTTCGTCATTGGTTTCTTCATCATGCTGGACAGCTGTTGCGGCTGGTTTCAGCCAGCCGATGTGGCCAAGTGTGGCTGAACTGCTTGAGTTCAGGCTGATAGCCGAAGCGCATTTTTTGGGGAGAGCGAGTTCGATTTCATACTCGATCTCCAGACCCAGATAGAAATCGATCAGATCGAACAGTCTTTCGGTCCAGGGATTGGGTTTCGTCCGGGTTGGTGGCAGGAATTTTCGATATTCCTCAAGTGAGCGTGTAAAGATCCGAATACGTATCTTGTCGCTCACGCTGTAGACCTTTGCTCCGACGATCGTATCCAGACCGAGTTGGCCTGCGCCACCCGAACCAAGACTTCCAAGGCTCAGTTGATCGTCCGGCTCAAGGTGTAACCATGTGCCAACGCATTGATCGATATCGACCTTTACCTCAAATACGCCGGTGATGAGCGCTTTGAGCCGAGAGGCACTCTTGGCCTTCGCAGATGTCAGTCCCGCATAAAGAAGCTTCAACCTGTCATCGATCAGATCAAGATCGCGATAGATCGGAGTGCCGGTCCCGATTGACGAGCCGACATAGTCCATGAATCTGTCGTCATCAGGTCTGTCGTGTTGAACAATCGGACGGGCATCTGCCCACGCCCGGTAGAAAAGCTGGACGAAGCGATTGTTGAAGACATCCAGAAATCTCGGGAAGCTGTCGTCGCCGCGCAAACCCCGCATGATGGCTTCGTCGGTCAAAGCCGCGGGCAGAGCTCCTTGTGGTCCGAGAAGCCCCAGAAACCGCTCGAGCAGAACAAGTCCGTCATCTTTGTCGCGCGTTGCGCGTTCTACCGTCGATGTTGCAAACTCGCTTGACGGATCCTGGCCGAAGCGAACGATGTCCTCGATCAGTCGACGGCTTTTTCCGATACGTGGTGGTGACTGGTTGTCAGTTTCGGCATCGAGGTCATGATTTGCATCTGGTGCTGTTTGTCCTTCCAGCATGCGCAGTACCGCAAGCAAATCGTGGCCACCCGGGTGTTCCTGAATGCGCTTGCTCAGCTCCGCGAACAGCGAGACATATTGTTGATGAACCGGAACCTCTATTCGGCTTTCCTGCGTTTGGGGCTCCTCTGTCTCAGGGGCTGTTATCGGAGCGTCTTCAAGTTCGTCATGTTGTCGTTCTTGAGGCTGAAGCGATTTAGACTCTGGCGATAATATCGAAGAACCACCTTCGTTTGCGACTTCGTTGTCGGCAGAACGTTCAACAGTTTCAGGCGCATCCGTCTGGTCCGACGGCACTCCTTGCGGAGGTGTGGACGGCCAGGGAGTTGGCGCTGGAGTTGCTGCGCGCACAACAGTCTTGTCACTCGTGCTGGAAATATCCTGCACGACTTTCTTGCGGGCGACCTTATTGTCCTCCGTCTCGCTCATAGAATTCCCTTTGCCCCGACCCTTGGCGGCCATTTCATGATTGTTCCGCGTTCGGTCGTTGCGATTACGCATTGGGTGAAATGGTTGATAGAGGCGTATTCAGCGAGGAAACGGTCAAGAACCGCTCCCATCAGAAAAGCGCTTGCACCCTCGAAAGCTTTGTCATCGAGTGTGATGGTGACTTCCAGCCCGCGTGCGACACCGGTTCCGGACTTCTGTTGAAGTCTGCGTACGACGGGGCGGGTGGAAACGGAGCGCACGGATTGTGCCTGACGATCGGCCGCATTGTCCGACAGGGGAGCGAAAACGCTCAGTATGTCTCTTAGCGAGCGACCGTCTTCTCCCGCGCCATCATGGATGAGTCCGGTGTGGTTGAGTGCAAGGATGTTGATCAGCCGCCATGCGATTGCTCCGGTATGCCCTTCTTCGCCTAGGCGCTCGTTGTAAGACAGAAGCGGGGGCCTTGGTGCTGTCGGTCCCGCCACGCAGTCCACCTTGAGGCCGACATCTTCAAGGAGCCGAAAGTCTCCGACGCTGGATTGATCCTGATTGGTGCCAACGGGCAGGTCGGCGGCCAAAGCTCTGTTGGACGCCATGACTTTCAGAGAGAGCTCAGAGAGCTTCTTGTCACCGCTTTGAAGGAGGGCCGCAGCGTGTGCTCCGCTGGAAATTGTAATGAAGGTCTCCGTTCCGATGTAAGAGCTCGGCTGCATGCGGCGAAGCTCGGACGAAGACTGTCTACGGGGCAGGCGCCGCACGGTATAAAACCATTCGTGACCAGCCTTTTCCGTATCTGGAGCGACGCTATAAAGAGGTTCGACGGCTCGTTTGTCGCCACCTGAAAAATGCGCATTCACCTCGGTGACCGAGTGAACTTCGTAATCCAGAGGCCGTGTTCTATCGGTAATCACCGGGAACTCGTGCTGCCCTTTCTTGATTGGAACCCGGTCTGTCTGACGCTCGAATAAATTGACGGCTGGAGCGCAATGAATGGCAAAGATGTCCTGGTCGACATGTGCAGGCAGACGGGTGTCGGTTTCGTCGAACACAAACACCAGTTCACAGGATTTGGTGTTTGCCCGATCCAGGTACCTCCGAAGGCCGGTCAGTCGAAATCCCAGGAAACTGCGAGGGAAATTGAAGTAGTCCCGTAGATAGTCAAACCCGATGAAGAGTCTACGGTCATTTCGCAGAAGTGCGTCATCCTCATCAAAGCCGAGCTGTTCTACAGCGCTGACCGGTAAACGTTGCAAAGAAACCTGGCCGAACGAGTCTTCGGTGCGCAGATAAATCGCAATCGTATGGCCGAAGACCTGCTCGTAAACTTTGGCCGCAAGGTCGAGCGGGCCAATCAATCGGATCGGCAGATCATTGATCTTGCAACCAGCAATCTGGAGTTCCGGTTTTTTCAGCACTTCTTCGGCAGAAGCCTCGTTTTCCGGGTCTTCTGCCATTCTGTGCGTAAGCTTGATTGCGAGGCCGGCTCTTGTCCTTCGATCTTCGGCCATCTCGGCACCAAGGCCTGAGACCTGAGCAGCGGAGCTCAAATAGCGCGCTCCGGTCAGCTCAAGCGGTGTTAGCGTAATTGGAGCTGCCAGTGTGAAACGGCACCTTACTTCTCCTCTGCGTTCTCGAAAGACGGCTTCAAGAGGAGCGTGTCTGTTGATCTTGATGCCTGCGCGAAGATTTGCATCTCCATATTTTGGGGAAATACGGGCAAGCACCATGGAAGGTATGGGCGCCAGAGCTGTCGGATAGAGTTGTTCAAGCAGACTGGATGTGAACTCCGAGAATTCATGCTTCATCTTGAGCTGAACGCGGGCAGCCAGAAAGGCGGTCCCTTCCAGAAGACCCGATAACATCGGATCCGACCTATCTTCCAAAAGCCCGCCAAGGCGCTCGGCAACCGCCGGAAATGCTTCTGCAAACGCAGCGCCTTGCTCACGTAGGTAGATGAGTTCCTGATTGTACAAATCCAGAAATTCGCGGTTCATGCGGTTGCCCCGATTATCTTTATTCGGCCGAAGGAAGGATCAACGTCTGCTATGAACTCACTGCCGACCCTGACCGGGTCACAGCGAATTTCAGCCTTGATCAGAAAGCGAACCTTGAATGATTCATCGCTCGTATTTTCATCGCGCACGACCTGAAGGGTTCTGGGGTCCATTCTTGGCTCGAAGCGTATGAGAGCCTGGCGAATGTCCTCTGCAAGCTGGTCAATGCGAATTGTGTCGACGACATGGACGGAAAGGTCCGGTAATCCGTAATTCAAAATGGAAT
>JBCCVB010000123.1:0-21756 GCA_039195965.1 Pseudomonadota bacterium | reverse complement strand
CAGAACGATGATTGATCGGTTCTGTTTCAACTGGCTAGGCACCTTCGAAACAGCTCGCTATGTTTCCAACACGGATAAACCGCATCAATTTTTTTTAAAGTCAATTGGCGGGAACCTGCTTTGTTGGGAGTACCCGCCGGGAAAGTGTTCTTGCATGATACAGAAAGAACAGGTCCGAGAACTGTTCAGAAATCTTGAAACCGGGCAAGGCGACGCATTTTTCGCGCGTGTCAGGGACGATGTCAGCTGGACGGTGATGGGCACACATCCGTTGGCCGGGACTTACTCCAGCAAATCTGATTTCCTTCACGCAACCTTCGAACGGCTAAACAAAATCCTGAAGGAAGGAGTGGTGCTGAAGATTGTCGACGTATTTGTTGACGGTCAGGTCGCGGTTGTCGAGATGCAATCCTTGTCGACTGCCGTGAATGGCAAGCCCTTTAACAACCGGTACTGCTGGGTCTGCACGTTTGATGAAAGCGGAATGATATCCAAGGTGCGCGCTTATCTCGATTCTGCTCTTGTCGCCGCGGTCATCAAAGAAAACGAACCTGACTGACACGCGCCGGCTTAAAGTCGACAGAAGAGGCCAGCCTTCAAGATAGCCTCTCCTGAAAAATGTCCGGCTCAGGCAGCCATGGCATCCGCTGCGACTGTTTGATCGACCTGATAGTGGGACATGGTCACCAGGCCGTCAATTTCCGCCATTACGGCCGCGAAGCCGGGATCCTTCATGACTTTTTGCGCAGCCGCTTTGGCCGCGTCGAGGTCTTTCCAGAGAACCACATCGGCAAACAGATTTCTGTCTTCACAGGATTCATAGGCTGACCAGGAAATGAACCCGTCATAATGTTTGACGGCGTCTTGCGCTGCACGGCGCGCTGTGCGGGCCCTGTCCGCGTCCTTGACCTTGAATATAACCAGTTCGAGGCACGGTTCACTCATATCTATCTCCATGTTTTAAAGGGGATATTCCCTTGAGACAAACATCGCACAGGGCTCCTGACACCATCCTGTCAGGACAATTTCCCAATTCTGAATAAACTGTGTTTGCAGCGCAAATTGCCCGACCTGCAATAGTGTGGCATTCATCAAACCATCAGGATGCCAACCGGGGCAATTTGGCATCTTGCACCTTCAGCATAAGGACGGCACCAAGCCATTCATGGCAAAGACCGAACAAAAGAAAGCAAGTGACCAGGGAGGGGAGGCAATCGCGACTGTTCAAGGTGCGGCTGCCGTCGGGCAGCCTTTTCCTGACGAAACAAAATGCTTGCGCCGTGCAGGCACATTGTTGGCTATTTCGAATCTGCTCTGGATATTGCAAGCGGCTTTGATCGCAGCTGCATTGGGAGCATTGCTTAACGCGACTTCCGGCTTGAGTGAGTTACCTTCTGAGACCACCTCGTTCTGGTGGCTCCCGCTTTCTTCCGGTTTCGGTATTATTGCAGTCGCTTTGCTGCGGGTCCTTCTTCAAAACCGTGCATCGAATATCGCACGGAAAACTGCACGTGAAGTCCAGACGCGGGCGAGAGCGACGCTTCTGGGCGCTGCCATCGCCAGCTCGCCTGCAGCAAGTTTTCCCGCATCGGGCGCATTTGCAGCGCATGTGGCCGATCAGATCGATCTGCTCGGTCCCTATTATCGAAACTTCGCGCCGCAATCGGTTCGCTTGAAGATCGTGCCAATTGTGATTGTTCTTACAACAGCAATCTTCAGCTGGCTGGCTGCACTGATCCTTTTGATCTGCGGGCCGCTCATTCCAGTGTTCATGGCTTTGGTTGGGACACGGGCCAAAGCGGCAAGTGCGGCCCAGCAGGAGGAGCTCACCCGGCTCGGAGGAACACTACTGGACCGGATAAGGGGGCTGGAGACGCTGACCCTTTTCGGAGCCTTGCAACGAACGAAAGATGAAATCGCCACAGCAGGCGAGCGATTTCGGGTCGGCACGATGCGGGTTCTGAAAATAGCGTTCCTGTCCTCCACCGTATTGGAACTGTTTTCAGCGCTCGGAATTGCTTTTTGTGCTGTTTATGTCGGATTTTCGCTTCTGGGCGATATCCGGGTGGGTACTTGGAGCGGAGCACTCAGCTTTCCGGTTGGCCTGTTCGTTTTGCTGCTTGCGCCTGAGTTTTTTGCCCCGCTCAGGGCCTTCGCCGCTGCCTATCACGACCGATCAGCCGGTCTTGCTGCTCTGGAAAAACTGGAAGCGCTCTTGAATGAAATTCGTTCAGACGAACAAGTAGCCGGAAACTGGAAAGCGACCCCGACCGATACAGAGCTTTCAGAGAGTCTGCCTGGTTTTTCCAAGCCGCCTTCTATTGAGTTTGTTGGTGTTTCTCTTTCTCTGGCGGGCCGTGCCGTTTTCAAGGATCTGGATCAGGAAATCCGGCCCGGTGAAACTGTTTTCCTCAATGGCGAGAGCGGATGCGGCAAGACGACATTGCTGGACTGCGTGCTTGGGTTTCACGTGCCTGACAAGGGAGAAGTCAGGATCGACGGTTGCTGCGGACAGGACATGTTTTTCCGATTGCGCCAGAACGTCATGTGGCTCGGCCAGTCACCTCGACTTTTCCATGGCAGCCTGAAAGCGAACTTGCTGATGGCGGCAGAAAAAGCCTCTTGCGTTCAGGATGATGAAATCTGGGCTGCATTGAGGTTGGCGGGAGCTGATGGACTGGCCAGGCGCTTGCCACGAGGACTGGAAACTCCGCTGGGAGAAGACGGTTTCGGCTTGTCGGTAGGTGAGATACGGCGTGTGGCGCTGGCTCGTGCGGCCATGCGCAAGAACGCAACCATTCTGCTGGCCGATGAACCAACCGCAGGGCTGGATGAAGACACGGCGCAAGACGTCATTCGCGGGCTGCAACAGTTGGCTACATGCCGGACGACCTTGATTGCTACCCATGATCCGGCTGTTTTGAAAATGTCAGGTCGCCAGCTCGATTTGTACACTTTGCGCGAAGGCTCAGCACGGGAGATTGCCGAATGAGCTTGGTCTGGCAATTTGTCTTGAGCCAATACCGGCATGACCGGCTGCATTTCTGGCTTGGTGTTCTGGTGGCGCTTTTGCCGGCTGCTGCTGGGATTCTTCTTCTCGGTGTTTCTGGTTGGTTCATCACGGCTGCAGCCATTGCCGGCCTCATGGGCGTATTCCTGAACATATTTGTACCGAGTGCGATCATCCGTGCCCTGGCAATAGCGAGAACGGCCGGTCGATACGGTGAGCGCGTTCTAACACACGACGCGACGTTTCGTTTTCTAACTGGACTGAGAAACCAGCTGTTTGCCGCTTACGCCGATCGTGGTGCCAAAGGAGGCCGGTCCGGTCTTCTGTTAAATCGTCTGACGGTCGATATCACGATGCTGGATGCGGTCTATTTGCGCCTGGTTGTTCCCTTGGCGTTGGCGTTTTTCGTGGCAATCGCTCTCTTGGCAGTTTGGATTTCAATATCCGCAACGCTGTTTCTGATGGGGCTGGTGTTTCTCATCGCCTGGACCGGGCTGTTCTGGTTTGCCTATGCGAGGGCGGACCGCAAGACGGCCCGTAGAGCTGATGCGGCTTCGGATGCAATGCGTTTGCGCGCTGCCGATCTCGCCGCCGGACGAAAGGACCTTGCAGTCTATGGTGGCCTCGAGGAGGCCGTGAATGGTGTATTGATAGCAGACCAGAGACTGTTCCACGCTGAGGACGTTGAAGACCGGCGTGTCGACAGGCTGAACGGCATTTCGCTTTTTATCGGTCAGACATTCCTCGCAGTTGCGTTGTTGGTCAGTGTTTGGGGGGCAATCTCTGGTTTGATGAGTGTCCCACTCGCTGCCGGACTGGTTCTGGTGGTCATCGCTCTACCTGAGATCCTTGGTCAGCCTCTGTTGGGGCTGGTTCGGCTGCCAAGAACGATGCTGGCTATTCGCAGGTCGTTGATAACAACGGTGGACGGTCCGCAGGAAACGGTCAGGCTGGCAAACGGCAGGGAGCGGGAGACGTCTGGACCCGAAAATGCGGTATTGCGTTTTGTCGACGTATCGTTCCGCTATCCCGGCGCGAAGAGAAACGTTGTCGAAAAACTGTCTATGCAGATCGATCCGGCAGAAATTGTTGCGATCGCCGGGCGCAGCGGATGCGGCAAGAGCACGATCGCGGCACTTGCGTCACGGCTTCGGTTGCCTGATGAAGGACGGATCTTTCTTGATGGCAAAGACTTGACGCTATTGGATGAGCATTCTCTTCGACGGTCCGTTACCGTGCTCAGCCAGCGGCCATACATTTTCAATGATACAATCGCTGCCAACTTGCGGATTGCCGACGCACAGGCCAGCGACGCTGAGCTTTGGTCCGCGCTGGAGAAAGCTGCCCTTGCCGAGCGGATTTTGCAAAACCCGAATGGGTTGCAAACGGTTCTTGGGGAAGGGGGGCTGGGCCTTTCTGGAGGTGAGTGCCGACGCCTGGCTCTCGCCAGAGCGTTGCTGACGAAACCAGATCTATTCATTCTTGACGAGATGACGGAAGGTCTCGACGTGCGGACTGCCAACGACGTTCTGACAAGGTTCCTGGAATTCAGAGGAGAGTCTGCCGTATTGATGATTGCCCACAAGCAGCTGGAATTGAATGCGGCGGACAGGGTATTGCAATTGCCGCAACAGCCTGCGCGTCAATATGCGCACCCAGCTTGAATTGTTTCCGATTTCCCAACGATTCCAATCCGTTTTTCTGCACTTTCCGGTTGTCCAATACGTTCTGTCGCATTGACCTTGTCGGATGGGTGGGCCACGATCAGGTAGGTTGAAGACTCATATTTTAAGACAATTGGTTGACGGGATTGGCATGGAGACGCGGTCCGGAAACATCGGACAATAACACTCTGCCGCATTGTCTTTAAGGTCTGACGTCTTTGCCCTGGCTTCGTGCTCAAGTCTGTTCCGGCTTGAAAAGGGGGAAGAGGATGGAACTAAACGTCGTTGACCTGTCTCGGCTGCAATTTGCCATGACAGCGCTCTACCACTTCCTGTTCGTGCCCTTGACCATCGGGCTTTCCGTTTTGCTTGCGACCATGGAGACGGTCTACGTCATGACCGGCCGCGAGATCTGGAAACGCATGGTCAAGTTTTGGGGTACGCTCTTCGGGATCAACTTTGTCCTTGGTGTGGCAACCGGCCTGACCATGGAATTCCAGTTCGGAATGAACTGGGCTTATTTCAGCCAATATGTAGGTGATGTCTTCGGAGCTCCGCTGGCGATTGAAGGCCTGATGGCCTTCTTCCTGGAAGCAACATTCGTCGGCCTCTTCTTCTTCGGTTGGGATCGACTGTCCAAACGCCAGCATCTTGCGGCCACCTGGGCAGTGGCACTTGGAACCAACTTCTCCGCTCTCTGGATCCTGATCGCGAACGGCTGGATGCAGAATCCGGTCGGCTCCATGTTCAATCCGGACACGATGCGCATGGAAGTCACAAGCTTCTTCGAAGTTCTGTTCAATCCGGTTGCACAGGCCAAGTTCGTTCATACCGTCTCGGCCGGATACGTGACCGCCGCCATGTTCATGTTGGGCGTTTCCGCCTGGTACATGCTTCACGGCCGGCACATTGCAATCGCCAAGCGTTCAATGGCAATCGCATCGGCTTTCGGCTTTGCATCGGCGCTGTCCGTAGTGGTTCTCGGTGACGAGAGTGGTTACGAGGCAAACCTGAACCAGAAGATGAAACTGGCCACCATGGAAGCCATGTGGGAAACCGAAGCGGCGCCCGCATCGTTCAATATTGTCGCCTGGCCGGACATGGAAAAGCGGGAAAACCTTTTCGCGATCGAGGTGCCCTATGTGATGGGTCTGATTGCCACCCGCTCTCTCACGGACGTCATTCCGGGCATCAAGGAGCTGGTTGATCGGTCCAAGGACCGCATTCGCCAGGGCGCTATCGCCTGGGAAGCCCTTCAGGAGATTCGGGCCAATCCGGAAACTGTCAGCGACGATGTTCGCGAGACTTTCCGCCAGAACGAAAATTCGCTCGGTTACGCGTATCTTCTGCTGCCTTTCACAGACAATCCAATGGAAGCAACAACGGAACAGGTTGAGCAGGCCGCATGGTCCACGGTGCCGAACGTCTTCCCAATGTTCTACGCCTTCAGGATCATGGTGGCGTGCGGTTTCTTCTTCATCCTGATCACGTCGGTGTTTTTCTACTATTCCTCATCCGGAAAACTCGACCAGCTACGGACGAACCGTCGTTGGCTGTTGCATGTGGCGGTGTGGTCGATCCCTCTGCCATGGATTGCTTGTGAAATGGGCTGGTTTGTTGCTGAATACGGCCGCCAGCCGTGGATCATCGAAAGTATGCTGCCAACCTCGGTAGCGCATTCCAGTCTCACCGTGACTGAGGTCCTGCTGACGCTTGCCGGTTTCGTCGCACTTTACAGCACGCTGCTGGTCGTCGAGGTCGCCTTGATGATCAAGTACATCAGGATCGGTCCCGACGATGGCGAACCGGCCGAAGGTCAGCCACCGGAAATCAGCCGTCCGGTTGCCGGCGCAGCCCCTGTTCCAGCGGAGTAATGAGACATGATTCTGCATGAACTGATCGACTACTCCACACTGAAAATCATCTGGTGGGTTCTTCTCGGAATTCTCCTGATCGGTTTTGCCGTGACGGACGGTTTCGACATGGGAGTCGGCACTCTTCTGCCATTTGTCGCCGAAACCGATATCGAGCGACGTGTCGTGATCAACACGATCGGCCCCACCTGGGAAGGAAACCAGGTCTGGTTCATTCTTGGTGGCGGCGCGATCTTTGCCGCATGGCCACCGCTCTATGCCATAAGTTTCTCCGGATTCTATCTGGCGATGTTTATCGTGCTTGCGGCCATGATCCTGCGTCCGGTTTCCTTCAAGTATCGATCAAAGCGGCCTGATCCATCCTGGCGTACGGCTTGGGACTGGGCGCTTTTCATCGGTTCGTTTGTTCCCGCACTCGTGTTTGGCGTTGCTGTTGGCAATGTCCTGATTGGAGTGCCGTTCAAGCTGGATCTGGATCTTCGCATGACCTACGAGGGCTCCTTCTTCGGACTGTTCTCTCCATTCTCGCTGTTGTGCGGGCTTCTGTCCGTCTCGATGCTGGTCATGCACGGAGCGGTCTGGCTGGTGATGCGTGCTTCTGGAGAAATTGCGATGCGCGCGCGCCGATACGGCACAGTCGCGGCCCTGCTTGGTATCGTTCTGTTTGCGCTTGGCGGCTACCTTGTCTCCAGCGGTTATGTCGAAGGATATCGGATTACATCCGAGATTGATCCGAACATGCAGGCCAATCCTCTTGCCAAACAGGCAGTGATTGAAGGCGGTGCCTGGATGGCAAACTACGCTGCAGATCCCATCCTCTGGGCCGTGCCGGGGCTAGGATTTCTCGGTCTTCTTGGAACGTTGCTTCTGCTGCAAACCCGAATGGAAATGCTGATCTTCGTCTTTTCCAAATGGGCCGTTGTCGGCATCATTGCGACGGTCGGCATAACGATGTTCCCGTTCATTCTGCCATCTTCGGTGCAGCCGGGAGCGAGCCTCACGGTTTGGGACGCGTCTTCAACCCACCGGACCTTGTTCAACATGCTGGTGGCAACGGTGATCTTCCTGCCGTTGATCCTTGTCTACACTGCGTGGGTCTACAAGGTTCTGTGGGGCAAAGTGGATGAAGAATCCATCGAGCGCGACAATCACACGGCATATTGAGGAGTAATCTGATGTGGTATTTTGCATGGGCTCTTGGAATGCCGCTCGCCTGTTGCCTCGCGATCCTGAACGCGATGTGGCTTGAGCTGCGCTCGGACGATGAGCGGCGGCGGCGCGAAAACAACTAGTCCGAACAAATGAAAATGTAGTGGAAGCAGGCCGCCTTGCAAGCGGCCTGTTTTTTTAGAAATGACAGTGGGCGCAGTCGTTCGGCAACCTGATAAGACACGCGAGCATGCGTCTGTCCGTTATCCCGATAACCAGATGAAAATGCCGATGCTGATCAGATAAAGCCCCACGATCAGTGCACCGCCCAGGATTGTGACGGTTGTTCCGCTTCCTGTTTCCCGATCGAGCCAGAAATTCAAGGCACGCGTTGCCAGTGGCATGACGGCCCAGGTCAAAATGACAACGCTCAGAACGTTGGAGACGAACATTGACAGAGGCAGCCCCCAGGACGCCATCAGGGGCGAGACGAAAAGCGTAAGCAGCATGACGGTCGGATAAAGCGCCAACAAAACGACCATTGCCATTCTGATCTGGGATGGCCCGCTTTCACCTTCTCCGGCGGCGTTGGCAAACCAGTCTTCAAAACCACGGCCAACCCGCCTGACATGCACCTTCTCGAAAAAAGGTTCGGCTTGCTTCAGGAGATCTCGGTGAATATCTGATGCGAACCAGTCATCCAGGTGTTTGGCTGAATCGAACCGAAAGATGACCACCCATTCGTTCTGCACTCCGGGGAGTGGTTTGATCATTTCTGTGCCAAGAAAACCGGGAAACCTCTTCGCCGCCACATCCATGTCGAGCTGCCATGTCTGATAGTCATCCTCGCAGCCGGGCTTTACAAGTTGAGATATCACGACGGTAACGGGAATCTCGGATGGCTTGCTGTTGGCAACGACCTGCTGGATGACCGGCGTGCCGAACCTTTCTTCCGAACTTACAACAGCTGACTTGTAGGCGACGTCATCAAGAAGAGACTTCAGGTTATCGATAGTGTCGTACGTTAAAACCTGAACCCATTGGTCCTGGACCCCTTCGAGTGGCTTTTGAAGATCGACATCAATGAGCCCCTCGTGCTGCTTGGCAAGTGTCACAAGTTCATTGTGCCATTGCTTGTAGCTCAGGTCGTCAAAGTCACCAGGGTCACGCGACAGCACGACAACTCCGGTTTTGGTGGTCTCCTGCATAGCGAGCCTGCTTCATTGAACGTTGTTGCCGAGTTTCTGGTAAAGCAGGTTTCCGCTCACATAAGTTGCCTCGACCGCGCGCTCGTCGCCAAGCATCATCATGCCGAAGGCCTCATGCTCCATCCGCTCTCTCTGCTGTTCCTCGTCAGATCTGCTTTCGTCGATGATTGCGTTTTCGGCCCTGAAGGCGAGAGCAGGGGTGGGGCGAGTGTTCAGTACGACCAGATCAGCAAACTTGCCTGGGTCGAAACTGCCGATTTCATCTTCAAGCAGAAGAGACTTGGCGCCACCCAATGTTGCCAGATAAAGGCCCTTCAACACTGACAGTTTTTGCGACTGGAGCGCGGCGACCTTGTAGGCATCGTTCAGGACTCGCAGGATCGAGAAGCAGTCGCCGGCCCCCATGTCGGTTCCCACACCGACAAGCACCGGAGTTTCCACCGATTTCGCCTTGTGGATCATGAACAAGCCGCTTCCGAGATAGAGATTGGATGCTGGGCAGAAGGAGATTGACGACTTTGATGATGACATTCTGCGAAATGCGTCATCGCTGAGGTGGATCGCGTGTCCGGCTGTGAACTTGGGGCCGACAATTCCGGCACGCTCATAAACGTTCAGGTAGTCCTTTGCTTCGGGAAATGCCTCGGCAACCTGTGCAATCTCCTTGTGGTTCTCGGACATGTGGGTGTTGACCCAGGTATCGGGGTACTCGCCCTTGAGCTGACCACAACGGTCGAGCTGTTCACGGGTCGAGCCAAGGGCAAAACGCGGCGTTATTGCGTATTTGTTGCGGCCTTTCATATGCCAGCGTTCAATCAGGTCCTTGCTGTTGGCGTAGAAGGTGTCAGCGGTGTCCAGATATTCCGGTGGCGCCAGACCGGGCCGGTCGATGCCGGTCAAACCCGCAATCATGCAGATATTGCGTTCGCTGCAGGCTTCGAAGAACGCGTCAACGGATTGTGGAAACGTGGTGGTGAAAACCTGGGCCGTGGTCGTGCCATTGGCAAGCAGCATGTTGAGAAAGCGGTCGGCGACCTGGCGGGCATAGGCCTTGTCACGGAATTTGAGCTCCGTCGGGAAAGTGTATTTCTCCAACCATTCAAGCAGTTGTTCGCCGAAGGCGGCAATCATTTCGGTTTGTGGGTAATGCACATGAGTGTCGATGAAACCGGGCATGATCAGCCGGTTGGCATATGTTGCTGTCTCAACGCCGGAATACTTGTTTCCAAGCTCCTTGTAAGAACCAAAATCGGCGATTTTTTCACCGTCAATCACAAGAAGGCCATCAGGCAGAAAACGCACGGCTTCTTGTTCGTCCTTGTAGAAAGGGTCATACAGAAAGTCGAGAAAGGCTCCTCTTATCGCTTTCATTTTCGCCTCCGAATTCTAATAGTCTCGGTGTGTGCAGCAACGTCTGAATAACAGTCAGAAAAATTTCCATCATGATGATGGTTTTACAAATATTACGTTGCGTCAACTGTTAGGCGTTCAATTCATGGTTTCCGTATAAATTGGTTGTGATCGCGGGTTTATTTGTTGGCGTGGAAAGAAATCATTGGAAAGCGGGTAATTAGGCAAAAAAAACCCGGCCAATTGGCCGGGTTTTATTCGCGGAAAGAAGGCGAAGAAGCTTAGGCAGCTTGGACTTTCGCTTCGCGGATCTTTTCCAGGATGTTCTGCGGAGAAGAGGCGCCGTAGGGGTCACTTTCGCAATTGTCTGAGAAGCCTTCTTCTTCGAACCACTGCTCCACGATACCGTCGTTGACGACAGCACCATAGCGCCAGGAACGCATGCCGAAGCCAAGATTGTCCTTGGCAACCAGCATGCCCATCTTGCGAGTGAATTCGCCGGAGCCATCCGGGATGACCTTGACGTTGTCAACACCCTGGGACTTCGCCCACGCGTTCATGACGAAAGCATCGTTGACGGAAATGCAGTAGATCTCATCAACGCCCTCGGCCTTGAACTCTTCATAGAGCTTTTCAAAGTCCGGCAGCTGGAACGTGGAGCAGGTCGGAGTGAACGCACCCGGAAGAGAGAACAGAACGACCTTCTTGCCCTTGAAGTAATCGTCGCTTGTCTTGTCTTCCCAACGGAACGGATTCGGGCCTTCGATGGACTCGTCACGAACACGGGTACGGAAGGTAACAAAAGGAACTTTTTTGCCGAGCATAGCTTAACTCCTGGTTTCTTGAATTTCTGAAGACGCCGGGGCTTCACTTTTGAAAAAGGGGACCGGTCCGCCCGAGAGTGCGATCCGAGTCTTGGAAGCAACACGCGCAGCGTCCTGCAACTCTCGCGTAGCTCAAATGCTGCGTTGCGACAAGAGGTTTTTGCACATTAGAATAATTTAAATCTGTTGAAAGGTGACCTCTGCTGTCAGGTTAAGCGGTTGTGGTCAAATGACTTTACGGAAGAAGCACAAATCACGACTTCTCAGGACATCTAGCAATATCCGCGGAAGGTGGGGCGTCTTGCCGCACCACACAAACGTTCCCGTAACGATCATTCTGCCAGTTGGCCCGACCTCGCGGTGTGAATGAGGGGCGAAAGGAAAGCGTGAGTCCTGATGAGGTGGAAACCTGTGAAGAAAATGGACTGTGGCCAAACAGAAGCCAACGGAAACAAGCCTGTGTACATGGTAAAAATTGCTGACTAAGCTGCCTCTGCCTGGGTGCACAATGCATGGCTTTCACCCTTGGGGCTAATGATAGATTCGCGAAGCATGGGCTTTTGATGCGACATGTGTTTCTTGCGGTGAGATGGGGCTGTATCGTTCTGACCGCAATTGTGTTCCTCGGCCAACTCGTCATGGTTCTGATGCGATATTTGCTCGGCATCGGATTCCTGGAAATTCAGGACGCAGTCAACTACGCCTTCGCAGCGCTGGTTGCCTTGTCCGTCGTCATCGCTTTTGACGCTGATCGGCACGTGCGCGTTGATGTATTCCGCCAGAAAATGACGACCGGGACCAACAACTGGATCGATTGGTTTGGAGATCTTTTGCTGGCGCTGCCGGTGTTCGGCCTGATGCTATGGACCGCATTTCCGCTCGTGCGCAGTTCCTGGGCAATACTGGAGGGTTCGCCTGAGACGGGAGGCTTGCCAGGGTTATTCGTGGTCAAAACCTGTCTTCTCATTCTTCCTGCACTGGTCATTCTGCTGAGTCTGACCCGTTTGATCGGAAAGTTTCGGCGGGCGGGCTCATGAGTGCAGACATTGTTTGGCTGGTCTTGATGACCGTTGCCGTTTTCGCCTGCATTCTTTCCGGAGTTCCTGTTCTTCTGGCGATTGCCGGTGCCCCGACGATGATCGCGCTCGTGGCTGCGGCGTTCGGCGATTTCGATCTGGTCTTCTTTCAGGCGGTGCCACAGCGGATCTATGGCATCATGACCAATCCGTTGCTGCTTGCAGTACCGCTCTTTGTTCTGATGGGACTGCTGTTGGAAAAGTCCCGTCAGGCTGAAAAGATGCTCAAGAGCCTGACCGCAGTGCTTGGTGGCCACCAATCTGCCCTAGCGCTTTCGGTGGTCCTGGTGAGCGCGCTCATTGCGGCATCCACCGGGATCATCGGTGCAACGATCGTCATGCTTGGAACGATCACGCTGCCCGCGCTCTTGAATGCCGGTGTGAACAGGCACATGAGCAGCGGTCTGATCTGCGCCAGCGGAACGCTCGGCCAGATTATCCCGCCGTCCATTGTGCTCATTCTTCTGGGCGATCAGGTCTCGAATGCATATTTTGAAGCGCAACAGGAAGCGGGTAATTTTGCACCGGACCCGGTGACGGTTGGAGACCTGTTCGCTGGTGCGCTCTTTCCTGGTTTGTTACTGGTTGCGCTTTATGCCGCCTATGTTCTTTTCCGGTTACGCGGATCCGCAGGCAGAGCTGGTAAAGAGCAGGAAGAGACCAAAGTTTCCGCCGCACAGCTCATCAAGGATATCGCACCGACGCTCGGTCTGATCGTTGCGGTGCTCGGCAGTATTCTGATCGGGATTGCGACACCGACGGAAGCCGCTGGAGTTGGTGTTGCCGGTGCCATCCTGATCGCCGCAGCCGGGCAGGGAGGTTCTGCTCCGCGTGTTGCGGTTTCGTGCGCTGTCTTTGCTATCGGGTTGCTGATCCTGCGTCAGACCGGTGTGCTAGGGTTGGCGTTTTCAGAAGGAAAGATAGATTGGTCCTTGCAGTCGGTTGCGTCGGTTCTTGCGACCGCGATCGCATTTGCTCTTCTGCTAAGCTCTGCTTTTTCCTTGATCTCCAGAGAAGTTCTACTGCCGGCCCTGCGGGAAACTGTCACGATAACGGGCATGATTTTCGGCATCGTTATTGCCGCTAGTGTGCTTTCACTGGTGTTTCGTGGTTTCGATGGCGATGAGCATGTCGCCGAGCTTCTGCAATCGCTGCCTGGCGGTGCTTACGGCATGTTGCTGCTGACCATGCTGGTGATTTTCCTGCTTGGCTTCATTCTTGAATTTGTCGAGATTATTTTCATTGTCGTGCCGATTGTCGGGCCGATCATCCTGCAATCGGATATCAGCCCGGTATGGTTCGCCGTTCTGATCGCCCTGAACCTGCAAACGTCCTTCTTGACGCCGCCGTTCGGATTTGCGCTCTTCTATTTCAGATCGGTTGCACCTTCAGATATTCGCACGTCGGAGATCTACGCCTCGGTCATTCCGTTCGTGGTCATTCAATTGCTGGCGCTGGCGCTGGTCGCGAGTTTTCCGGCGCTGGCGACCTGGCTGCCGGCTGTTCTATTCTGATTATTCGTACAAGGGAGACTTCAAATGAAAAGACGGGATTTCTTGAAAGCGGGTGCGGTTGCCGCACCTGCAAGCATGCTGGCCGCGCCCGCGATTGCTCAGGGCAAGATCGAATGGAAATTGCCGACTTCCTTTCCCGCGAAAGCGCCTGGTGTCGGAACCAATGTGACCACGTTTGCCAAACGCGTTGAAGAAATGTCCGATGGACAGCTGACCTTCAAAGTCTTTTCCGGTGGCGAACTCGTACCACCTTTCGGGGTTGAAGATGCGGTTGAGCAGGGAACGGCCGAAATAGGTCATTCGACACCTTATTACGCGGCCTCCAAGAACTCGGCACTGCACTTCTTCTCAGCAGTGCCGTTTGGAATGACGGCTGTTGAGACAACCGCATGGCTGCGCTTTGGTGGCGGTCAGGAACTCTGGGACGAGATCTATGCCGAACGTGGATTAAAGCCATTCTACTCAGGAAACTCCGGCGTCCAGGCCGCAGGCTGGTTCAAGAAGCCGGTAGAAGGTTTGAATGATCTGGCCGGCCTGAATATGCGCATTGCCGGTCTCGGTGGAGAAGCCATGCGCAAGCTCGGTGTCAACGCCGTCTTGTTGCCGCCTCCGGAAATCTTCCCAGCCTTCCAGTCAGGCGCTATCGATGCAGCAGAATGGGTCGGCCCGATGCTGGACATGGCCTTCGGCCTGCAGAAAGTTGCCAAATACTGCTACGTTCCGGCGTTCCACGAGCCTTCCGCCGCTTTGGAGATCGTGGTCAACAAGGAAGCTTATGAAGGGCTGCCGAAACATCTGCAGGCGATAATCGCAAATGCTGCCGAAGCCTCGTCGGTGGAGATCACCGCTCAGTTCGACTACTTCAACGCCGTCGCGATGAAGAAGTTGAAGGAAGATGGCGTTACCTTCTCGGCATTCCCGGACGATGTCATGCTGGCGCTGAAAACGGCTGTCGGTGAGGTCATGACGGAAAATGCCGAGGCTAACCCGAAGTTTGCCGAGGTCCAGAAGAGCTACAACACGTTCCTGGATCTCGCCAAGGACTACGCCGCCGAGGTGAAGGCGTCGACATTCATTCAGCGGGTCTGATTGTAGTGGCCTGCCGGGACCCGATATGCGTTCCGGCAGGCCTCACTTGGCCGTCATGCGCTCGCGATAGACAATGTAGGTGCCACTGGCGATGATGATCGCAGCGCCGATATATGTGGCTGCATCGGGAATTTCTTCCCACAGCAACCAGCCGAACAGCGTTGCCCACAACAGCGCGGAATAATCGAACGGTGCGACGACGCTTGCCGGGGCGAGTCGAAAGGCCTGGGTCATCAAGGTAATGCCCGACGTTCCGAAAAGCGCAATGCCCAGGAACAGCCAGGCATCTTCAAGTCGTGGCGAGACCCAGAAAAACGGCATCGCAAATGCGCTGAGCAAGGCCCCAGCTCCAACAAGATAGAGCATAAGTGTCCAGACGCTTTCGCGAGGGTCGACCCAACGTGCGCTGATCATCAGCATCGCATAGAAAAATGCGGTCCCGAGAGGCAAAAACGAGGCAGCCTGAAAGGTTCCGAAGCCGGGCCGGACGACAACGACAACGCCCAATAAACCGACAAGAACCGCTGACCAACGTCGCCAACGGACAGGCTGCTTGAGTACCAGTGCGGACAGGGCAGTCACGAAGACTGGCATTGCAAAGACCAACGCCGTTGCTTCGGCAAGTCCGAGATAGATGAAGCTGGTGAAAAACAACGATGCCGCTGCTAGCCACAAAACACCGCGCAGCAGATGTGCTGCGGGCCGATGTGTGTAGAGCGCAGCTCGTCCACCCAGCTTTAAGGCGATCAATATCGCAAATGGTAGAGCGATGAGATTACGCAGAAAAAGGATCTGGATCGGGGAGTAGCCTGTTGTCAGAGCCTTGGCGATTGCATCGCTCACACAAAGACACGCGACACCAACACTCATTAATATGATGCCTGTCGTTACCTGGTTTTGCGTTCCTGCCGATGCCGACTGCATGAGCTGATCTCCTTCGTTGCGAGATAAGCAGTAAGACACCTGTGCAACAAGGCTGGTTTTCCGTAAATCAGTCTTCTCAATCTGGAGGTTGCGAAGAAACAGAGGTGAACAGCGAACGTCTTTGCGTCTTCCAACAGCAAATGATATCTAGGCCGCCATGACGACAACCGACCGCCTCTATACCGGCCATCAGCCACGTTTTTCCGTGGCGCCTATGATGGAGTGGGATAAAAGTTTTTTTAAATCAATAACTTAGTTATGATTGTGTGCAATGGTTGTGCACTAACACAAGAATTTTGAGACTAAGACGAGTGTGAGGCTGCGTGTTAACGTTCTCTCTGCAGGCCGGTCATTTCTCCTCCGAGAGACAAATTTAATCCAACTTGTTTGGTTGCCATCGGACTGAATTTGTCTCTCGGTGGGCAAGTCGGGGAAACTATCAATCAACCTCAATGCGTTTTTCAAATAGAGAAAGCGATTAGTTCGCCAATCTTTGAAAGGCCTGGCAGCGGCCCGTATATGCACTCAGTGCCTTTTTGCAATTAAAAATTGTGGAAAGTTAGCAGGAGCGCGCTTTCTGTTTTTCGACCCTATTATCGAAATAGTCTCGATTTCACCGGGTGTTTCTGACGTAAAACAGTATTTTTCACACGGTTTTAGTAATTTTGACGATGAATCTACTCTTTAAGAGAGCTTTTGTCGCACTTTACAACTCAAACTGTCTGCTGCAGGGTTTCGCTGGTTTGGTGATTGTTGTGTCTATTGCAATCATTGGGCGAGTTTATCTCGCGAGCCTTGCTCGCTCACGAGCCGCAGGGAGTGCGTTTTACACATCGGGCGTTTAGGTGGGCCAAAATAGTGGCAGAAACTCAAAATTCAACAACGAAAACTTCAAATCAACAAAACTCTAATCAAACTCTTGCTCAATCTAAAAGCGGATCGGGCTGTTCCGAGCTGCCGAGGGATGAACCGGTCGATGGGCAAGATGCAGCTGCTTTGAAATCGGGCTCATTGGCTTCCAACAGCAAGGAGACCGCTTCAGCTTTTGAAGCAATTCGAAATCTAAATGCCGGTTTGGGTGAAACTGTTGGAATGCTGCTGCGCGATCCAAAGTTTCGTCATCTTTCGCTTGCTGATCTAGAATGGCTGGTTCTGCCACCACTTGCAGCCAATCAGGTCCTGACCATGCGCGGCAAAATCAAGGACAAAGCCGGCATTGAAAACGGTCTCACAGTGCCGCTGGCCATCGCGTTTTGGGCAAAGGTTTCCGAAGAAATCGACAGGAAACTTGAGGTTCAAAAAGAGGCCGCCGCCCCTTTGCGGCTTGCGCCGTCAGATTGGGTCAGTGGGGACATTCCTTGGCTGGTGCTAATGTCTGGACCCGATGAAATTTTGCCGAAACTTGAAGAAAAGCTGAAGGGAGCGATGAAGTCAAAAATGAAGGTGTTTAGGTAATGTGTGTCGGCTTGGTCTTGAGACGGGATTGCAGGACTGCTCAAAAGCAGAACCAACCATCTTGAAACTTGAAAGGTAGCAACATGCCCAGCCAATACGTTAGTCATTTGATTAGGCATTTTGCATCTCCGAATGGTCCAACAACGCTCGGTATACCGCAGCGTTTGCACCTTACCTTAGCTTGTGGATTCGGAATCTTGCTTTCATTGTTTGGTTCTGTCTCCGAGGTCTCTGCAAAAGTCAAAGTCGTTCCCGCAAATGAACACGGTGAGTCTGGCGACGCGGAAGGCACTTACTTTCATCTTTATGCCGAGTATCAAGTCGACGGATCTGAACTACTGGTGTTCGACTTGCAAATATCCTGTGGCTCACATACCTTCAAAGAAGGTCGTGTAGTCCGGGGCTATCTTCCAGCTCTGTATGCGAAAAAGACTGCGTCTGGGGCGGCGGTAATGCTGGCTACTCCGAGAATCTGCGATGCAATCCGGTATGCCGAAGATCGAAAGGTCGTTGACAAGAGTGACTTCCAGAGGTCTTGGCAACGTGTGCTCGACGGCAATTTTATTCCGTTTACAATCTGGTTCGAGGATGCAGAGGATCTGACATATGGGTTCGGCTATCCGGTCGCAGGCTCCTTTGACAATCCGGCAAGCCCGCTGAAATTTATTGACACAAAGATCGGGCCGTCCACCGAAAAAGCGTTTTCGGCCTGGTTCGAAGTCGACGGCGAAAATCTCCTGAAAGAGCTTCAGCTCGGGTCTCGTTTTGTCACGAGCGAACATGACCAGGCTTATTGGGCGATCTTCGATCCGGCAAAACAGCTTCTACCGTTGAGTTGTTTCGGAGTTGCTGTCACAGCCCATGAAGACGGAGCAAGCGCCGAATGGGTGAGGCAGTTCTATCTTGACGATCGGCCGCGATACTGGCTTGCCCCTGAAAGCCTTCCGGACACAGACAAGGAAGGTAAACCCAGCAAACAGAGTTTGGTGCCTTATTCGTCCGATCAGTATTACGGCAGCAGTCCATCACAGGAATTTCCGCTTGGTTTCAATTATCTGCGCCGCGACAAACTGGAAGCAAGATCGTCGTACGATGACGATTTGTGGACAATTCCGCACCCGGACTATTACCCGGCAATCCGATCGGATGGGTTTCCTTTCGCTGAGAAAGGAGCATTCGAGCAGAATCTGTTGAGATACACGGTCGATCTGAGAAAAGAACGAAAAGGGCTACTTGCCTGTTTTTCGATATTCAATCCGATTGGCTACGGAACAGCCAATTTCAAGGAACTATACGAATTCTATTTCGGTTTTGACTATGGCGAGAAACTAGCCGACTTCGGCAACTTGATTGATCTTGAAATTCTGGATGATGCAGGACCTGTTGTGTTTGAGGCCATATCTCAACCATTGGTGTTGCCGCATTTTCTGATATCCGACCGAAGCGTGGCGGAGTTTGTGACCTTTGAATTTTTCGGAGGTGGCCATGTCCAATAGATCACGGAAGTTTTTTACTATTTTTGGCGTTTCGGTTTTCTTGCTGGGTGTTTTGGTAATTGTTTTTCCGCAATTGCTAATCATATTGGCTTGGGTCTACTTTGCGATCATAGCATCGGGTGGAACTGATTTTTTTGACTTTGATGATGAAAAGATCGCCGATAGAGGCGTGTATTACCGCATTACCGCTCTGTATTTAGTGGACGATGTTGAACCGCTAGACTTCGATATTGTCGTTGCTTGCGGAAGATATCGAGCCAAGACGCGCAGTTCCGACAAGGGGCTAATACCCACTGTTTACGCAAAGCGCACTGCGAGCAATCATGCTGTTCTGGTGAAGATTCCAGATTTCTGCAATGTCGTCCAGTCTCGAATCTTAGGACAGATTAGCGGAACTTTTGATGGCGCATTCTTGCCCTTCACAGTCTGGTTCGAAGACGCAACCGATCTAGGAATGGGCCTTGGATTTGCGTCGATCTATGCGTTTGATAACCCCGCGTCCCGTTTAACGTTCCTTGGAGCGACGATTCGATATGCCTCCAGGGAGGAGTTTGAGGATTGGTACACTCTCCGAAATGACAATCTGATCAGCACTGAAATGCTTCGATCTTCTCCCTATACAGGGACAGGATGGCTGCGCGAAGAGAACAAGGCATTACCTGAAAGATGCTACGGAATTGGTTTTGTTCAGGGCAATGACGCTACGCAAGGCATTCTAAGTGCGTATTGGCCGGATGATTTTCCAGAGTATTGGTCTGAAGCACAGATCGGTTGGGAGAGTTGGCTAGAGTTATACAATGAGCTTCGACGCAATGATGAGGCTCAACTCCGCTCTTACGATATTTCATCGACGACGCTTGGGCGCAATGACTATAATCTCGATTGGAGCGAACCAAACAAAAGTCGAGGGGACTTTAGTTTAAATCTCGGAAAACTTAGCAACTACTTCCGATTTAGGTACATTCCAACAGAGCAATATCCGGTTTACTTCAACGATGCGATTCCGCTTCTGAAAGAAGGTTTGGGCGCTCCTTACCTTGCTGTCGATATTGATTTGCGACCCGAGATGAAAGGCTTCGTCGCCTGCTATACGAGGTATTCCCCGAAAGGGCGCCTGAAGGGAGCTGAGCGGCCTAGCGCCATTGACCACTATTTCGGTGGACCGCGTCGCTTCAATGATTTTCGTCTCCAGGTTAATGGCGACACAGTGTTCCGCACAAAAGGTTTTTCTGCATTGGCAGATCACCTTGTACGGTCAAACGAAGCAATCGGTAAATTCAACCAGTTTTCCATTAAGCAAAACGATCATGTCGACTAGAGGTATTTGATGCACGACTATCAAGACCAAGCAATCACAGCCCTCCTATGCGAACAAGTATACAGAAGAGATACATTAGACGCTGATATCACTGATGAAGATATTGGTAAAATTCTCTCTGTCTCTACGCCTGGTTCCACCTCCGGTTTTCATGAAACTCTAACTCAAACTGGCAAATATGAAATCGATCCACAGGGGTACATATACGCCATAGATACACCTGATGGGTCTGGAGTCGATAACGGTTTTGTAGCACGTGTCGTGAAGACCGGTGACACGTATTACATAACCTTTCGAGGTTCTGACCTATCCAACGATTTCATTGATTTAAGTTTTGACAATGCTGCAGTAGCCGTTGTTTCGGGTGGAGCAGACAGTATTGCAAAGAAAAGCGAGGTTGATGAAAGCGCATTTCAGTCAAGCAACCCGAATCTCGACTATGCTGACTGGTACTGGAATGGTGCGCAAGGTGTCGGCACAATTGACCGAAACGCGCAGATATTCAGCGCGCTCGAAGTAGCTCAAGCGGTGAGAGATGCTGTTCAGGCGGATGGAGGGAATGATAGTCAGATCGTTGTCACCGGACAAAGCCTAGGAGGCGGCCTTGCGGGCGTTGTTGGGGCGGTTACTGGTCTCGAAACAATAACTTACGCCGCGGCGCCGTTCAAAAACCAGATAGCCGAAATTGCCCGTCTAGACGCTGCACAGTACATCATTGACACATCGGACAGCACTATTTTTACGTCGGCGTTCAACGCTCTCGACGATCATCAGAAGAAAGTTGTGCTCTATCATCTATATGAAAACACAATTCCTACAGATGCCTATCTTTCTTCCTTCTGTGATACCAACCAAGCAAATCCGTTTATTCAGCAGGGTCTGGTTTTTGACTCCATTTCACCTCCAGATGCAGGTCTCTTAGCACAAATATATATTGATAAGTTCAACCTCTTTAATTCGGAATATAACAGTAACTCCGAAAGCAACCAAACTTCCCTTAGAGTAAAAGGAGAGGTTCTTAGTAATGACGCCCTTGGAGCCGTTTTTGATATTGCTGGACAATACATCAAAGAAGATGATGACGAATACAATTTTGGACCAAAGCCAGGCTTAGTTGGAGATTTCAAAGCAGTTAGCGTCGGTCTTCATTCTCCGACATTGCATGCAATCGCAGCTCTGACTAACGAAAGCAGTGACAGAAACTTCGCATATCTCTACGAATCTGACGAAGCTTTTTGGGACAGCATGCTGGTAAACACTGGCATTGCCGGGGCTCAGGACTACGGCAGAGCTGATATAGATGGTGTTTCCAGCAAACTATCTGAGACTGGTCCGAATGTTGGCATACTTCAACGTGCGTTGATGAAGACAATTTCAGTCGATGCAAGTGGCAAAACGATTACGAAAGACGGAAACTTTTACGAATACTTTTATCAAGTATTCGGCGAAAAGTTGAGGCAAGGAATTGCAGCCGATGGACTGAAAAAGGCAACAGGCGATGCGAATGGCTCCAAAGAACTATCACTACATGCGGGACTTGTCGAAATTGGACTTCAAATACTTCGCGACGGGGTTCAGGATTTTAATGGAGTGGACGAGTTCAAAGAAAAAATCGCAGGACGGCTCGGAATAACAGATGATAACAAGAAGCATTATTTTGCGGGTGATTTCGATGATGCTGTGATTTTCAACTTATCCGCAATAGATACAGGTAGAAAAGGGGAGCATTCCGAGAAATTTGTCGAAACGTTAAGTAATGGCGATGTTCGTGCATTTGGTATCAGTGATATCGAATTTGAGTTGGT
>JBCCVB010000122.1:0-22129 GCA_039195965.1 Pseudomonadota bacterium | reverse complement strand
GCTATCCGTTGAAGTTCACAGTGGAGCCGGAATAAATTCCCTTCCCTTCCAAGCGCTTGTGCCGGGACCTTATTGCGAGCTGTCGGATTGTGCGGGATTGATCCAGCGGCGTGCCATGTCCTCCAGGACGCCGTTTTGGTTCGACAAATCCATCCAGTAGTTGAAATAGGCATCCAGACCGGGTGATGCCGGAGGCATGAGATAAGCAAACAGGAATCTGGTTGCCGTGTCTTCCGGTACAACGGCCGAAAATCCCTTTAGTGAAATCGCCAGAGCGCGCGCCTGTTCTCTTGTCCAAAGGGCGGCATCAACATCCTTGAGGTTCTGCAGGTTGGAATAGTCTTTCACGACCTTGATTTTTGTTGCCGGAAAGCTTCGCTTGGCGAGCGGGATCAATACTGGGTCATCAAAAACCGCCAACGTCAGCTCCTTGTTGGTCTTGATGACATCACCGGACTTGAACGCCTCGATGCGGTCGCTTTTCACGATAAATGCCAGAGGGCTCTCGAAGTAGGGATTGCTGACTGTCAGTCTCCGCAGCCGGGCATCAGTGATGTAAAGTCCACCGACGGCAATATCGAACTTCTTCCGCTCCAGATCGTCAGCCAGGCTCTGCCAGTCGTAGGGAACGAATACGAGCTCCACATTCATGCTTTCCGCGAAGCGGTACATCATCTCAACGTCATATCCGACCAGTCGACCTGCGTTGTTCTCGTACGCAAACGGCATGACATTGGGGTTGATGCCGACCCGCAGCACATTTGTGGTCTGGATCCGCTCGATAGTGTTCGTGTCGGGTGGAGGAGGTGTTCGCCGGGTATCGTCCTGGTCTTTTGTCTCTGTATCGGAAACCTGTCCAAGTCGGGAGACGAGATTTGCATCGCTCAGGCTTTGCAAATAATCGGGCAGACCCGCTGCACGATAACCGATTTCGGAATGAAGCGGCGCATGCGACCCGCCCCAGCGCCCGATTGCCCAGATGCCTGAAAAAGCGACGGCCGAAACGGCAATCGTCAAAACAAGCGCTCGAGGATTGAAGCGGATCTTGCCGTAAAACAGGAACGTGATCAGGGTGGTGACAAAGGCAAAAGCGGAAACGGATGTGACCACCTGGCCATATCGGGTGATCGCCATGGTTTCAACGTAAAGGCCCGTCGTTCCCTCCGGCAGACCGAGCCAATCCGCCATGAAGGTGACGGCGCCGATGGAAGATGTCGGCGAGCCGATGCCGGAAAGGAGCGTGACGAACGGCATTTCGATCAACTGCTGTCTCTCGATCGGCAGGTAATAGTAGAACGCTGCGTAGATCAGGAAGACCATGATGAAGAAGTTGCCGATTTGCGCGAGGGGGTAGCTCACCGAGAGTGAAGTCTCGATGATTTCCTTCTTCTGATGGTTCTGGTCGTCATCCTCTCCCAGTTTTTCTGCAAACTTCTGCATTGCCTTCTGCAGCAATGGCAACGCGGCTACAGAGAGCGAGGTCACGATCGCGATGATGAATGCCTCCCGCAATCCTGAAAGGATTTCCCGGTACGACAAGGGCAGGAAGACGGTCAGCAGCATGGGAAACACCCAGAACGCCAGTACGAGCGCACTTAGCAACACCACCGCAATGTAGATCGACAGGGCGGCGAAGCCGGTGAGGCTGACCGAACTTATCGATTCAGCAAACAGCGCGCACACCCCGATGGGAGCAAGATAGACGACCCAGCCCCATATGCGGATGCAGGCGTTGCGAATGATCGTCAGCATGTCCAGTAGGGCAGTGGGCCGAACACTGTGCTGGATTGCGATTCCGAAGATCACCCCCATGAGAACGACCGACGGAATGTAGTTCTGGCTCAACGCCTCAAAGAAGTTGTTGGGTATGAGCAGGTCGACAAGGGTGGTTACGGACCCCTTGTCACTCGGCAGGCTCGCGGAAAAATCAACGATCCTGGTTTTGTCGACGAGAGGCACGGTTGACGCGGCCAGCGCAAGAACGAAAAAGCTTACCAGCCAGAGAAGAAGATAAACCGGCCAGCTTTTTCTGAACAGCGTGATGGCGATATTGGGAGATAACCGGCCAAGCCCCAGCAGCAGCGAAGAGACCAGATAAGGCAGAACCACCACTTCCATGAGCCGGATATAGGCGTCGCCAAAGGGTTGAAGAATGACGGTGAGTGAAGGACTGAACGTTCCGATTACGATCCCGATTGTTCCACCGACAAGAACCAGCAGGGGCAGCAATCCGACATTCACAGGCAAGGCTCCTCAACTTCATGCGGACCGGGTCAGCACGGTGAGGACGCTTTGGGTCCTCTTGGTAGAGAACCGTAACAGATTCAACGTGAAATGAATAATTCAGGCCTCCGGTCGGTTCGCGAATGAACCACCCGGAGGCCTGAAAAGCCTGGAATTGCGCCACGGCGTGACGCAGAAGAGTTTTAATCGCGCAGCTTCACGATCTTGTCGTCGTCGCCGGAAGGATCATCGTCCGGTGTCTCATCATCTGACACGGTGGATTCGGAGATGATGTCCACCGGCTGGTAGTCCTTCTCAAGCGGTTCGGTGATGCCGAGCTCGGCAGCCGGATCATAGCTCTCGGTCAGGCCGAGTTCTTCCGCCGGGCCTTTGCCCTCCATGGCCATCTGATAGTTGGCGATTACAGATTTCAGCTGCAGAATCTGCTCGTTGGCGGTGTCCACCTGGATCTTGTAACGCTGCAGGCGTTTGTTCTCATCGACCAGATCTTCCAGATTGTCCGCAAATTTCTGGTTCTGATTGCGCTGGTGGTTGAGATCCGTGAGGGCCGAATTGTAGCGCAGGTTGAGTTCGCGCAGCTTGGCAGTGGTCGCCATCAGCTCGGTGCGGTCTTTCTCGTGGTTCTTCTGGGCACTGTCGAGCAGGTGCTCGATTTCCTGCATGCGCTTCAACAGGTCACGGCCGCGTTCCTTCAAGGTGGAGTTTTCGCGGGCCATGTCCTGAAGCGATTGCGCGCCGATGCGGCGCTGCGACGACAGGTTCTCGATTTCCGCGTTCAGGGCATAGACTTCATTGTCGTGCTTGCGCTGTTCTTCTTCCAGGCGGTTCTTTGCGTAGACCAGTTCCTGGTTGGCAACATCGAGATGAGATTTCAGGTCGATGTTGTCGTTGCGGAATTCGATCAGCTCGCGCTTGGCGGATTCCAGCTCGCTCGTCGACTGGTTGTTCTTGCGGACCTCATCTTCCAGCAACTGAGCGCTTTCGGACAGGTTCTGCTGCAGTTCCTTTTCGCGATGCCTGACGGCTTCCAGGTCCGAACTCAGTCCGTCGGCCTGGGTCTCCAGAGTCTCGTGCTTGGCTTTCAGGTCGTTGAACTGGCCGGACAGATCGGCATTCATCGCGTTCGCTTCAACCAGCTTGGCGCTTTGCAGCCGATACTCGTCATTGACCTTCTTGTTGTTGTCCCGGATCGTGACGATGTCGTTACGTGCGGTCTCCAGGGCAGTTCGGGTCTCGGTGGAGCGCTTGCGCAGGGAATGAACTTCCGCCTGGGCGTCCTCCAGCTGAGTGGTCAGGGTCTTGACCTTGTGCTCGGCATCCAGAAGGTCCGTCGAGATCTTGGCGTTTTCCGACTTCAGCCGAACTTCTGTCTCAACGGTATGGCGGGAAGCCTCGATGTACTCAGCCATCATGCGGATGCTGGTCTGGCTTTCCACCGCAAAGGCAGCCATCTGGTCGAAAGTCTGATTGAGCCCGCCGACCCGGGATTTCAGCCCGTCCAGATGGTTCATCTTTTCCTGCATTTTCAGGGCAAAGGGAGACAGTTGTTCCACATTTGCGATCGGTTCAGTCACCTGTACGGCCTCTTGTACCTCGACTGTTTCCGTCTTTGTCTCGATCCGCTGTTCCTGGTCACCACCTGGACGCGGGGACTTCGAGAAAATGCCCATTCCTGTCTCCTGCCTTCAACACCGGGCCGCTCCGGCGTAACGCGTCAATTTGTTAATTCTTTATTAACCTATGTGGCTCCGGCGATTCAACGACTCGCAGGAGCGGCAGGGAGGATACCTTGTGAAGTGTTACCTCAAAAAGACAGATATCCCCGGCATTTTAACGGAATTGACCATATGGTTAACAACCGGACAGCAGCAGCAAACGCTCGCGGAGAGGGAATCGACCGTGAGTCGGGGCTCGAAAACAGGACATCCGAGGGCCAGTGGACTTATTGGCCTTGCAGTCCGCGTTTCAGGTCTTCCAGGTTGAGCACGGGAATAATATCGATCTCGGCACCGAGACTTTGCATCAAAGGCTCGTTGTAGCGTGTCAGGTTGGCCTGATCGGTTTCTTCAAAGAAAAGCATGCCCGCACGCATTCCATCTTTCATGAAGAAATAGGATTCATAAGCGCCGGTATCCTTGATCAGTTTTTCGATCGCGGCTCCGATGTCTCCTGCCGCTCCGGCCCTGTTGCCGGCATCTGTCGGGATCTTGAAAGTCATCATCAAACGCATTTTCAGTCTCCTGCAAAAGGGTCCTGCCAGGCTTGTCGGCCGGTCAGGGTGAAAAGGTATGCGATTGGCAAAGTTCATCCGCGCAAGGCGGATGCCTCATTTAATCAGACTTTGGAAAGGCGGCAAAGCGACGGCCGAAGGCAGGAATATCAGAGCTGGGTGGACGGTCAGCGTGAGGCCAGTTCCGGCTGGTCGTTGGTGACACAGTGAATGCCACCTCCACCATCAGCGATAGACCGGGCATCGATCAGATAGACCTGTCGTCCGGGGAAATACCGGTTCAACCGCTTCTCCAGGTCTCTGTCGGCTTCGACCTCCAGTTCGCTCATGGCAACGACATATCCGTCCCCAACCAGCCAGTTTACATCCCCAGGATACCATTCGACCTTGAAACCGGCGGCTTCCAGATCCCTGGCAAGGCGCAGCTCGGTGTCTTCCTCGGTGTCTGCAATCGCAACGGTGGTGGCGTTGATGAACCGCGCAGCGCCGTCGATATGCCCGGTGGTGAGATCGTCCGGGTGGTGTCCGTAAGACCAGATGATCTGGTTAAGGCCGAGAGCTTCCTTCAGGATTTGCTCGTGTTCCGCCTTGGTAAGGCCCGGATTGCGTTGATCCTGACAATCCCAGTTGAGCATGGCGACACCTGCGCCATTGACCTCAAGATTACCCTTTTCAAGGACGTAGTCCGTCAGATCCTCAACTTCCAGACCAAGCAGTTTGCCGACACGTACGGGTACCCTGTTGTCCTGGCGATACTCCGCTCCGGTCGTGCCGTCCCATCCGTTAAAGGCCCAGTTTTGGATCCAGGTTTCCTTTCCGTCCGTCAGATAAATCGGTCCGTTGTCGCGCATCCAGGCATTGTCGACCGGGATCAGGTGCCAGGTGATATTGGTGCCCGAAACGCCGCGCTTCTCCAGAAAGGTACGCGCAGCTTTCTGCTCCTTTTCAGAGCTGGCCAGCAAATTGAGCTTTTCGTGCTTTTGAACGGAACGGATGATGTCGGCAAATGCAGGACGCAGTGCTTTTTCGTAGTTGCCCGGCCATTGCATCCAGACGGCGGCCTGTGGCTCCCATTCCGCCGGCACCCGGTAATTTGCCGCCTCAACCATCGAAGGCAGCAGCAGGCTGGAAAGGGCGGTTGCCAGGGCGAGAGTTCTGAATGACGGCATCTGCTTTTCTCATTGGTTCCGATATCCATTGACGGGCAACCACTTAAGCAGACCCTCGGCAGCAAACAAGTGGTGAAAACGGCATTCACTTGCCCCCTTAGGGCTGCATTGCCTTTTTGCGGCAATGTTCAACTGGTCGAAACAGTGCCGGGAAAACGGGGGCAGCAGCAAGTATACCCGGTCAGGACCTCGCCTTGCTCGCGCTGATGTCTGGATTCCGGATCATGCGATGGCACTGGCGTGCCACGCTGTCCGGAATGACTGAGAGTGGTGCAGGGTGCGAACTTTCTACCCATCACACGGTCATTCCGGACCAGTGAGGCGATGCTGAGTGCCGTAAAGGAGTCTAGAAGTAATTCGCGCTACGAGCGTGCCTTCGAAAAGATTTTAGCTTCTGCGGGGTTTGGAGCTCGCGTTGCTCGCACTGATGTCTGGATTCCGGATCATGCGATGGCACTGACGTGCCCCGCTGTCCGGAATGACTGAGGTTGGTGCAGGCAATGAGTTCTTTATCCTTTATACGGTCATTCCCGACCAGTGGGGCGATGCCGAGTGCCGCGCCACAATTTAGATGTCATTCGCGCTGTGAACTTGTCTTTGAAAAGATTTGAGTTTTTGCGGGGTTTGGAGCTCGCGTTGCTCGCACTGATGTCTGGATTCCGGATCGGGCGATGGCACTGGCGTGCCACGCTGTCCGGAATGACTGAGGTTGGTGCAGGGTGCGAACTTTCTACCAGTCATACCGTCATTCCGGACAAGAGAGGCGAAACCGAGTGCCGATCCGGAATCCAGATATCATTCGCGCGGTTAGCGCGGCTTTGCAAAATTCTGAAGATATGCGACTCGAGATCGCTCCTCGGATGGAAACGTGAATTGTATTCTGTTCAGCAGCACGCAATGATTGTTTCATGTCTGCACACGTTTACATTCTTGCCTCAGATCGAAACGGTACTCTGTACATCGGTGTGACTTCGGATTTGTCGCGCAGGGTCTACGAACATCAAAACGGCCTGATAGACGGATTTACAAAAACATACGATGTGAACCGTCTCGTTTATGCTGAAGAGTACGAACGCATCGATGAGGCGATTGCTCGGGAAAAACAGCTCAAAAACTGGAAGCGTGCCTGGAAAATCGACCTGATTGAGAACAGCAATCCTGATTGGAGGGATCTGTCCGAGACCTTGTTGTTCTAACGGGTTACTTTCAGTGTTGTTCAACGAAAGTGGAACTCGCATTGCTCGCGCTGATGTCTGGATTCCGGATCCTGCGATGGCACTGGCGTGCCACGCTGTCCGGAATGACTGTGGAAAGGTGCAGGCACTGAGTTCTTTACCCTCCCGACCGTTGCTTCGGACCAATGAGGAGAGCGCAGCTTCGAAAAGATATGATCTTTTGCGGAATTTAGAGCTCCCGTTGCTCGCACTGATGTCTGGATTCCGGATCGGGCGATAGCACTGGCGTGCCACGCTGTCCGGAATGACTGAGGTTGGTGCAGGGTGCGAACTTTCTACCCGTCACACCGTCATTCCGGACAAATGAGGCGAAGCCGAGTGCCGATCCGGAATCCAGATATCATTCGCGCGGTTCGCGGCCTTCTTCGAAGCGAGGCCTGCTTTTAGTCTCCCATCTCGGCAATCGTCCAGCTGAGCGGCCACCCCTCCGGTGGGCCGGTGATGCCGTCGCAGTTGGATTTTTCCAGATATTCGACCAGAACATACTGGCCGGATTCCGCCTCGAACTCGTGGCGCTCGAATGCGCCGCAGTCGTAGTTGGGCGAATAGTAGGTCGTTCCGGTGATCTGACCGCTGTCGGCGTCATAGAAGAGATTGTTGACCAGGCTGTGATTGGGCTGGTTGAAACTGGGTGGCGTTTCGAACTCGAATGTCTCGTCATTGGCCGGGGCGAAAGGGACATGCCAGGTGATGTAGTAGGGGACGTTTGCATCTGCCATGCTGCACGGAACCACCCAGACCTCCACATCGCCAACGGCGTGCAATTGTGCGCCGAAGGCCGGCACGCTTTCCTGAAGATCGCAATTGAGCGTTCGATAACCGACCATCTGGACCTGATCGGGGATTTCATTGACGTTGTAGAACAGGCCGTTCGATGCGCCGGGACTGCTGCCGATAACATCCTGCGACGGCATCACAGGCGGCGGCAAATCGTTTGCGGGAGCTGCCGGAGCGGGTGCCGCCGATACCGTGCTTTGAGACGACTGCACAGGTGTTGTAGAGCTCGACGGCGCTGAAGGCGCTGAAGCGATGGTGACGGACTTGTCCGACGGCAAACCACCCCAGGCAACAATGGCATCCAACCGGCCGATGCGTCCCTGTTCCTCGTCCATCTTCAGAAGGGCATGTGTGAGGCCGTTCAATGTGACCCGGTAGGTGAGGGTGCCGGTTGCTCCGCCGAACTCGATCTGAACGGCAGCATCTTTGCCCATACGCAGTTTCTCAATCAGCTCGCGGTCCGACACACCACCGAATGTCATCTCGTTGCCGGTGTAGATCTTGGAGGCTTTGCCGAAGTAGCCGTAGTTTTCCTTTTTCAGGCTTTCGATTTCGATCCGGGCCCGCATGCCCGTTTCGAGTGTCGTCTTCGGACGAAAGGTCACGTAGACCTGCGAATCCGGCTTCGCGCCCCGTTCGACCTTCAGTCGAAACGCCTCGTTGTTGGAGCCTTTGTCACTGGTTTCAGCAACGCAATAATTCTTTTCGTCGCAGCGGACCGACCAGTCACCAAAGCTGGTCCTGGCAAGTTCGGCTGATGCCGCTCCGGCGACAAGGAAAGAAGCTCCGGCAGTGCAAAGAAATCGATAAATCACGTCAGCCCCCCCGACTTCGCCATCATCGACAATGGCGACTTTCTTCGGTCAGCATGACGGTAACGGAGGGGAAGTCAATTGGAGTACGCAGGAGGAAATGAGTTGCAATCGTCATCAAAGTTTCTTTGAAACTGATTGCCTCCATTTCCGAACCTGCCTTTCCTGCCCGGATCGTCTGACCTATCCTTTCGGGAGAAAAGGTACCCGCCATTGAACATCACGTCCTCGTCTTTCCCAACATCTGCGTCGGATGGCCAGCGCCTCGAAAAGGCTGAGCGACAGGGATTGCGCCTGGCAATTATCTGCCGAACGGCGGCCATCGGCGCTGCGTTTGTCTGGGTTGCCTCGTCCTGGTTCTTCCTGGATTACACCCCAAGTCCCTGGGTGTTCATTTCGCTCGGCGCCTATACGGCCATAGGAATTGCCCATGCGAGCGTCATCGGAACCCGCTTCGACCGGCGCTGGATGAAATACGCGATCTATATGGTGGACACGCTCGGCATTTGCGCGGCCTTCGCCCTGTTTCCGATCAGCCAGGGCGCCGAGATACCCCAGATCATCGCGTTTCGTGCCTACGGCATTTACTACCTGTTCCCGGTGATCGCCATGGCGACACTGTCCTTGTCACCGCTGCTGGTTCTATGGACCGGTACCGTTGCTGTCGCCGGGTGGTGGACTGTGTTCCTGCTGATCACCTCCGGAATGGAGCGAACGCTATCCTGGGCTGATCTCGCCCCGGCACCGTCGCGTGCGGATTACGAAAACATCTTTCTGTCGATCGATTTCATCGGCCGTGGCAACCGGGTGGAGGAGACCGGCTTTCTGTTCATCGCGACGGCGATCCTGGCTCTCGCGGTTCTTCGGGCCCGTCAGGTGTTCCAGGCGCAGGTCAGAGCTCAGGCGGAGCGCGAACGCATTGCCGCAACGCTCGGGCGGTATGTGCCTGAAGCCATCGCGAAACGGCTCATCGACAATCCGGCTGCGCTGAAGCCGCAGGAACGGCATGCCGCAATCCTCGTCATGGATATTGCCGGTTTCACAGCCTATTCGTCCAAGCGAAGTCCGACGGAAGTGATCGAACGCCTGAATGATTTTCTGGCAGGTTGTGCCGACATCATCGGAAGGCACAACGGCGTTGTCATCCAGTTTACGGGAGACGGCCTGATGGCTTCGTTCGGAACACCGATCGACAGCGACAACCCGGAGCGCCAGTCCGTTGCCGCCAGTGAGGAACTGGTCGCACAGGCCAGCCAGGCCGGCTTCTCGGTTCGCATCGGTCTCGCCGCCGGTCCGGTCGCGTCCGGCAGCATCGGCTCCTCCGACCGTCAGGCTTTCACGGTCTATGGCGATACTGTCAATCGCGCCGCCCGGCTGGAGGCACATGCCAAGGTGCTGAGCAGAACCGTTCTGCTTGATCAAGTGGTTGCGAAAAGTCTCGCAAGTGAACTTGAGCAGTTCGACGATCAATACCTGCCGGGACTGTCAGAGACCGTCACGGTTTATGCGTTTCCCTGAGTATCCCGATACTGGTGACATTTCTCGCGCCATGAGGGACCCATCGAAGCCTGGACCTCCGATCAAGTTGAGCGTGACAACCGAGGGAATGGCCAAATCGCGTCGGTCACGCAAGGTGTCACCCCGGACCTGATCCGGGGTCCAATCCTTTCCGGAGCGCGCGAGGCGCTTACTGCCCCGGCCGGCCACTTTTTTTCGGCCGTCCGCGCCGTTTCTTCTCATCCGCCGGATCTTCGTAGGATCCTGCACCGATCTTGCCGCGGATAACCGGCTTGACCGGATCGCTGTCCTGGCCGAGCGGTACTTCCGTACGGCCGACGGTCATTTCGTCGAGTGTGTTCTTGCGGACCTTGCTTGATGGAGGTGGAAGGCTGTCCGGACCACGGCCTGCGTTTCTTTCGCGTGCGGCACGGGCCTTGTCGGCGGCGGTCTGTTTCTTCTTGCCACTGGCGCCTTCCTTGGTGCCGCCGGCGCCGAATTTCTTGTTGCCCTTGTAGCCGCCGGTCTTGGCGTCGACGTCGGACTGGCGGGCCATGGCGTCGTCGGCGACAGCAAGCTCGGTTTCCTGCAGGCGCTTGATCTCGTCGCGCAGGCGTGCGGCTGTTTCGAAGTCGAGATCGGCCGCGGCATCGCGCATCTGTTTTTCCAGATCCTCGATATGAGCCGCCAGATTGTGACCGACGAGCGAACCTTCCTCGGCAAAGCCTGCATCGACCGTGACGTGGTCCTGCTCGTAGACGCTGTCGAGAATGTCGGCGATGTTGCGCTTGACGCTTTCCGGGGTGATGCCGTGCTCTTCGTTATAGGCGAGCTGCTTTTCCCTACGGCGATTGGTTTCGGCAATCGCCCGCTCCATGGATCCGGTCATGTTGTCCGCGTAAAGGATGACCTTGCCTTCGACGTTTCGGGCGGCGCGCCCGATGGTCTGGATCAGCGAGGTTTCCGACCGCAGGAAGCCTTCCTTGTCCGCGTCCAGAATGGCGACCAGCGCGCATTCGGGAATGTCGAGACCTTCGCGAAGCAGGTTGATGCCGACCAGCACGTCGAAAGCGCCGAGCCGCAGGTCCCGCAGGATTTCAATACGTTCCAGCGTGTCGATATCGGAGTGCATGTAGCGTACCCGCACACCGTTTTCGTGCAGGTATTCGGTCAGGTCTTCCGCCATGCGCTTGGTGAGTGTCGTCACCAGCGTGCGGTAGCCTTTCTGGGCAACTTCGCGCACTTCGCCCAGCAGGTCGTCGACCTGGCTTGAGGCGGAGCGGATTTCCACCGGCGGATCGATCAGGCCGGTCGGGCGAATGACCTGTTCGGCAAAGACGCCGCCGGACTGGTCCATCTCCCAGGAACCCGGGGTCGCCGACACCGCGACGGATTGCGGCCGCATGGCGTTCCATTCCTCGAAGCGCAGCGGGCGGTTGTCCATGCAGGAGGGCAGGCGGAAGCCGTATTCGGCCAGCGTTGCCTTGCGGCGGAAGTCGCCCCGGTACATGGCGCCGATCTGCGGAATGGTGACGTGGCTTTCATCGGCGAAAACCAGCGTGTTGTCCGGCAGGTATTCGAACAGGGTGGGGGGCGGCTCGCCCGGTTTGCGGCCGGTCAGGTAACGCGAGTAGTTTTCGATGCCCTGGCAGGAGCCGGTGGCTTCCAGCATTTCCAGGTCGAACATGGTGCGCTGTTCGAGCCGCTGGGCTTCCAGCAGGCGGCCGTGATTGTTTAGTTCCTCCAGCCGGTGCTTCAGCTCTTCCTTGATCGACTTGGTCGCCTGGTTCAGCGTCGGTTTCGGGGTCACATAGTGCGAGTTGGCGTAGATCTTGACGCTTTTCAGCTCGCCGGACTTCTTGCCGGTCAGCGGGTCGAACTCGGTGATATTCTCGATCTCGTCACCGAACATGGAAATGCGCCAGGCACGGTCTTCATAGTGGGCCGGGAACAGCTCAATCGTGTCACCGCGCACGCGGAATGTGCCGCGCTGGAAGGCCGCGTCGTTGCGCTTGTATTGCAGAGCCACAAGATCGGCGATCAGCTGCCGCTGGTCCATGCGTTCGCCGACCTCGATGGCGAATGTCATGGCCGTATAGGTTTCGACCGAGCCGATACCGTAGATGCAGGACACCGACGCGACGATGATGACGTCGTCACGCTCCAGCAAGGCACGGGTGGCCGAGTGGCGCATCCGGTCGATCTGCTCGTTGATCGAGCTTTCCTTCTCGATATAGGTGTCCGTGCGCGGAACATAGGCTTCCGGCTGGTAGTAATCGTAGTAGGAGACGAAATACTCGACCGCGTTGTCCGGGAAGAAAGCCTTGAACTCCCCATAGAGCTGAGCGGCAAGGGTCTTGTTCGGCGCCAGGATCAGCGCTGGGCGCTGCGTCCGCTCGATCACCTGCGCCATGGTGTAGGTCTTGCCTGATCCGGTAACGCCGAGCAGCACCTGGGTCTGCTCTCCGGTCTCGATGCCTTCCACCAGTTCCGCGATTGCGGTGGGCTGGTCACCCTGCGGTTGGTAGTCCGATTTCAGAACGATCTCGACGCCGCCTTCGGATTTTGGCGGCCGTTCCGGCCGGTGCGGCACCCAGGCTTCACCATTCTTGTGCAGCGGATTGCCGGATTCGATCAGCGCCGACAACGCTTCGACAGTGGCCGTCGCGCCCTGATTTCCGGTCAGCTCGCCGAACTTGCTTTCCTTTTTCTTCTTCTTGTTTTCTTTCTTGTGTTCCTTGAGCTGCTGCTCAAGCTTCTCCGCTTCTTCCAGTGTCATGTCGAGCCCGGCCACCGGGTTCAGACCACCGGCGGCCCGTTCACGCACGCTGTCAGCCTTGCCGATCGAGGTGCCGCGGGCCGACTTCGTCGGTTTGTCCTTCTTTGCGCTCACGGTCGTACCGGCCTTGCGGCCTGACCTTCGCGAGGACGCGCCATCAGGCGCGGCGCCCGCTTGGGCTTGCGGGGCTTCGCCCCGGTCCGTTTTTCCCTTGCCCACTTTGTTCGGTGCAGGCTTTTCAGCTTCCTCGGCGATCTCCGCTGCCCAATCGCTGATAGAGCCGGACAGGGGCGTGCCGGAAAGGGGCTTTTGCGGCGCTTCGCCGAAGCCGTCTGGGGAAGTCGTGTCGTCGGAACCGGATTTGGTGGGGCGCTTGCTCATGCTGCGCAATATGGTCCGGTTCCCCGCGCGAGGGAAGGGGGCTGTTGCGGCTTTGTTCCACTTTTTGCCACTTCCTGTCAGTCTCCTGACACCAGGGTGTCAGGAGGAGTTCCGGAGCTGTTTGGAAAATGCTTGTCGCGAGCTGATGTCACGTGGTGGGTGCCGAGGCCACAAAAGTGGCGGGTTTGTAAGTTGACGTAACGCGCGGATGTGGTGTCATCACCGCACCGACCAAGGTTGATTTAAAAAGTTTGGAGACGCGCCGATGTTGCTCGATCGCAGACAATTGATGAGCCTGTCCGTGGCCGGAGCCGCCGGTTTCTTCTTGCCCGGCTCGAAAGCACTCGCACTGGACGATATGGCAAACGCCTTTCTGGATCACTTTTCGGCTCAGGGTTTCGAGGCACTCGAACCGCTCAGTCTGCTTACAGACTTCGGGTTCAATGGTGGACTTCGTTTCGACGATACGCGTCCAGATTATCCAGATGGGCCGTCCACCTGTGTTCAACCTGCCTGCCGGATCGACGATATCGGCAAGGCGGGCGAGCCAGGTGTGCTGGCGCTATTCAACATCATGGTCGTCAACATGCCGGACCCGTCCAGAACCAGGGATGTCGCCGAACGGTTGATCGAATTTGCCGTCGAGAAAGGAGAGCTCGATCCGGAGCAGCTTGTTTTCGTCTCCACCGACCTGTTCGAGCCGTATCTGAATGACAGCGCGCTGATGCAGAAGGGCCGGTTTGTCCGCCGGGACCTGAATGAAGCGATGTCCGTTGGAGACGGGTCCGGTTACTTCGCTCCGGCCGGACATCCGCAAACGCCGGGCTTCCCGACCGTCGGATTGTATTACCCGTCAGAAGGCGGCACGAGCGGAGAACTGAGCTATCCGTTGTCAGGTTATCTGGAGATCGGAGAGATCGCACTCACAGATCAGCAGGCTGCGAGACCGGGACCGGTCGGCGGCGGTTTCGGCCTGGAACGCCTCGCCATGGCGGCCGGCAAGCCGGCCCCGGATTTCACCGAGAGCCGGGTCGCATTTCTGGAGCTGGCGAGACAGGAAGCGGAGCAAAGCGGCAAAGCATTGCCACCCGGGTATGAGGCGTATGCGAAGTTCTAGGGTTGTGCGTCACTCTCCCCGCGGATAACGCTGGCTCTCTTCCACTTCGTTCAGGTCCATGTGGTTGCGCATGTAGCGTTCGGAGGCTTTCTGCAGGGGCTGGTAGTCCCAGGGGAAATAGGCGCCGTTGCGCAAGGCCTCGTAGACAATCCAGCGGCGGGCCTGTGACTGGCGAACCTCGGCGTCGAATGTTGCCATGTTCCAGCCTGTGCGGACGGCCTGTGCGAAGCGGGCACTCACGTCCGCATAATCTGGATCGTCGGCAAGGTTGGTCAGTTCGTTCGGGTCGCTTTCCAAGTTGAAGAGCTGCGGCGGATCGAGTTCGCAGTGAATGTATTTCCAGTCGCCTTCGCGAATGCCGACAAGCGGCGCATAAGATGCTTCGGCAGCATATTCCATGAGCACAGGGCTGGTGCGTTCCTTGCCGATCGCAAGCGGGATCAGGCTTTCGCCATCCGTCCATGGCATGATCTCGCTCATGTCGATGCCAGCAAGATCGCAGACGGTCGGCAATACATCCAGCGTGCTGACCGGCGTCGAAACTTTCTCCGGCGTCAGGCTCTTGTCGGAAATCATCAACGGAACCCGAGACGATCCTTCGAAGAAGGTCATCTTGAACCAGAGACCGCGTTCACCCAGCATGTCTCCGTGATCGGACACGAACAGGATGGTCGTGTCATCGGCAAGGTCCATCGCTTCGAGGGCGTGCAGGATTTCACCGATCTTGTCATCGAGATAGGTGATATTGGCAAAATAGGCGCGGCGCGAGCGGCGAATGTCTTCTTCAGTGATTGTGAAGTTGCGCCAGTCATTGGCATCGAAGATGCGCTGGGAATGGGGGTCGTGATCCTCATAGGCCATCGCCGGAACTTCCGGCAGCAGGTGATCGCAATCCTCGTAGAGGTCCCAATACTTCTTGCGGGCAACATAGGGATCGTGCGGATGGGTGAAGCTGACCGTCAGGCAGAAGGGACGATCGTACTTGCCCCGGCCGTAGTCGTAGATCTTGCGAACGGCCTGGAAAGCGACGTCGTCGTCATATTCCATCTGGTTTGAAATCTCGGCAACGCCCGCTCCGGTGACCGATCCCATGTTGTGGTACCACCAGTCGATGCGCTCACCGGGCTTGCGATAGTCCGGTGTCCAGCCGAAATCCGCCGGATAGATATCGGTCGTCAGGCGTTCCTCGAAACCATGCATCTGGTCAGGGCCGACGAAGTGCATCTTGCCGGACAGGCATGTGGTGTAGCCGGCACGGCGCAGGTGATGCGCGTAGGTCGGAATGTCGGAGGCGAATTCGGCCGCATTGTCATAGACGCCCGTGCGGCGCGGCAGCTGACCGGACATGAAACTCGCCCGTCCGGGAGCACACAGCGGCGAGGCGGTATAAGTGTTTTCAAACCGCACCGATTGTTCTGAGAGCTTTTTCAGGTTGGGCGCATGCAGGAAGTCCGCAGGACCATCCGGAAACAGTGTTCCGTTCAACTGGTCGACCATCAGGATCAGGATGTTCTTGCGGTCCATATGTTTTTTCCTCCCAAGGTGATGTGCAACGATCAGCTTTTCTTGGTATTCATGATGCGGCTTTTTTGATTGAGCGATCAATCAAAATCGCCATCTTTTACGGGTTTTGCGCCAGTGGATTCCAAATCATCAAAAATTGCACTTGACCTGGAGTGCGCTCCAACCGGTAGGTGAAGGAAATCGTCCTGTTCGGAGACTGACATGCGAATTGGTGATCTTGCCGAAAAGTCGGGGCTTTCCACCGACACATTGCGATACTACGAGAAAATCGGGCTCTTGCCAAAGGCCTTGCGCGATGCCGGAGGGCGGAGGGTTTATGACCGAACCATCCTGCGGTGGATCGAGTTTCTCGACCGGCTCAAGGCCACGGGAATGGGGATCAAGGACCGACTGCGATATGCGGACCTGCGGACGAAGGGCGCAACGTCGCTCACGGAGCGCAGGGAGATGCTCGAGATCCATCGGCGGAAAGTCAGTGAAGACGTTTCACGGCTTACCGAAATGCTGTCCGTGCTGGACGAGAAGATTGATCTCTACAGAAGGATGGAAGCAGGTGAGCCTGTCGACCCGGCCTTCGAAAGTTGTGCCCGGACCGAACACGGTGCGCAACCAGTCCTGAAGGGACAAATGAATGAGCGAAGCACTCAATCGGGGACGCGCGCTGACGCAAAACCTTAATCCGGATCTGGAAACCGTTCTGAGGGAGCGATACGAGGATCTGCTTCCGGACTTTGCGGAGAGCTTGATCGAGTGGGCGTATGGACGACACTATGCGCGACAGGGGCTCGACCTGAAAACCCGTCAACTCTGTACCATCGCAGCCCTAACTGTGTTGGGAGGTCAGACCGCACCGCAGCTGAAAATTAACATCGAACATACGCTGGCCGCTGGCTCAAGTCGGACCGAGGTGGTTGAAGTGATCTGGCAGATGGCGGTCTATGGCGGCTTGCCTGCGGCGATCAACGGTTTGAACGTGGCGCGCACGGTTTTTGATGAGAAGGATCTCCCCGCATAGTTTCGGGACGACATTCGGCTAAAATCAAGCCAGTGGCGATACCGTCGCCACTGGCTTTCAAGTGCCCATGAGCGCTGAAAATCAGCGAAGGATTGTCATCGTACGGTTCTGACGTGATCAGTTGACGACGATGCGCATACCGTCAAATTGATTGCCGAAAGTGCGGGCCGGTTTGGTGTCACTGGCCAGCGGGTTTTGTCCCTTGGCAAAGGACTGACCGGTGAATTGACCGGTTACACTTTGGAATTGACCTTCGACTTCATCGGAGAAAGTCAGATCATAGACAATTTGCGTGGCGCCATCGTCACCCGTCTCGATCTCAGGATGGTTGAAATCGATGATGGTTGCCCGCGCGCTGTCCGGACCGGTCATCTTCCAGGATCCGAGGCCGGATGTGTAGCCGCGCACCTGCTGCCCCTGACTGATGAGACTGACCGCACCACCGGGATTGAGTGCAAGCACGCGCTGGCTGGTATTGGGTTGCACCAGCAGATAGGTGCCTTCGATTGCCGAGTTGTCGCTGTTGGCGGCAAGAGCGATCGGTGCGGCAACCAGCGAACCCGCCATCACGGCGGCAGGAAGCAATGTCTTCATCATTTGCAAATTCTCCCAGTGATTTGGTCTTGTCCCATTTTGAGACGACTGGTCAGAAGGTGGGGATGAATTGGGCTGGTGAACAGGCTTCAGGACCTTAAACTTTCGACAGGTTTGTGACGTCTCCAGAGAGTCTGTCCCGGAGGCCGACCGATCCAAGCTTCGATTCTGTCGAGTGTGCAGTAATGCCGAAGGAGGTATCCGGCATCGCATGATGATGCATTTTCTGACAGACCTTCGATCGAGGTCTACCAGCCGCCGAACGGTCTGAAGATGAAGTAGACCATCAGGGTGCAAACGACGATCCCACACAGATTGAGCCAAATGCCGGCTTTCGCCATGTCGAGTATTTTCAGGTCCGGATTGGAAAAGACGATCGCATTCGGTGCAGTCGCTACCGGCATCATGAACGACATGTTTGCCGCAAGGGCTGCCGGAACCGCAAGCATCAGCGGGGTCAGGTCGAATCCGACAGCGACGGCTGAGACCACGGGCAGAATTGTTGCGGCGGACGCCGGATTCGACATGATTTCGGTCAGGAAGACCATCATGGTCGTGACCAGAAGGACCATGGCAAAGATGGCAATGTCGAGCCCGGAAACCTGATCACCGATCCAGTCCGCGAGGCCGGTTATCTGGAACGCCAAGGCAACGGCGAGGCCGCCGCCAATAAGGATCAGCACGTTCCAGGGGAGGCCTGCTGCCGTCTTCCAGTCGAGAGCGAACTCTGTCATGTCCGAGTTTACCGGCAAGGCGAAGAGCAGCAGAGCGGCGACCAGGGCAACCGTCGTATCGGTGATCGGCAATCCGGTGAGATGTGAAATCTGATCGCCGAAGATCCAGCCGATGCCGGCGAGAAAGAAGACGGTTGCGACCGTTTTCTCCGCGCGGCTCATTGGCGGCAGTTTGCCGTGCTCACTGCGTACGGCCTCCGCCAGATCGCTCCCTTCGACGTTTCCGGATGGAAAGAGCACAAGGGTCAGCAGCAGCCAGGCGAGGACCAACATCACGATTGTGACCGGCAACCCGATCAGCAGCCAATCGACAAATTCAACCACGATGCCGTACTCGCCATAAAGGATGGTTGCCAACAGGGCGTTGACCGGCGAGCCGATCAGCGTTGCCATCCCGCCTATGGACGCGCTGTAGGCGACCGCGAGCATGAGGCCGACGGAGAACCGCTTCAGCACATCCGGCGTTGCCGATTTCGCCTTGATGAAGTCCACGACGGAAAGCGCGACCGCGTACATCATGATTGTCGCCGCGGTGTTGGTGATCCACATGGACAGGAATGCGGTTGCCACCATGAAGCCGAGCGTCAGCTCTCGCGGCCGTGTGCCGACGCGGGAGACTATCGCCAGGGCAATGCGCCGGTGCAGGCCGACGGATTCAATTGCCATCGCCAGCATAAAACCGCCCAGAAACAGAAAGATGAGCGGGTGACCGTAGGCCCGGGTTACGGTGCCGACATCGGCAATGCCGGAGAGCGGCATCACGATAACCGGAAGCAGGGCTGTCGCGGCGAGAGGAAGGATTTCGCTCAGCCACCAGACGACCATCCAGCAAAGCAACGCAAGCAAAGCCCATGCTTCTGCGGACATGCCTTCCGGAGGAGGCAGGAAACGGATCAGAATGTATAGAAGCGGGCCGGAAAACAGCGCAATGAGCGTGCGAACGGGAGAAACTGAAGGCCGGTCTTTGACTCTCGGCATGCCAGCGGATCCCCCGGCTTCAAATTCAAAAACAAACAACTTTCCGGTATGAGTTGAAGCCTAGAGCGCTGCTGCCAAAGCCTCAAGCCCTGTTCAGTCAACTTCATTTGCTCCCTTCTTCGATCCCGTGTGATTTCCCGACACAATCTGTCGAGAGGGAGCCTGTGACCTGAGGGCGGCGCATCCACTTTTGTTCAAGGACGCGATCGACGCGAACCTGCTCGCTGCGCAAAAGTGAGCGTGCGTCCGAAGACCTCGTAAGAGTATCTCGAATGCTTGCTGTCGTTGTCGAGACAGGGGGCTTGACGCCCGTCGTCGAAGGGAAGAGGAGGGCAGCTTATGCCGCCGCCACATCCTGCAGAAAACGATCAATTCGGCCGGTCACTTCGTTCAGCTGCCGGGTCGCCGCATCGGTGATGTCCTCGACTTCCCGTGCGGATTGACTGGTTTCGCTCGAGCCTTTGGAAAGGTCACCGATATTGGCAGTCACACTGCTGGTCTGTGCGGCGGCCTGGGATACGCCGGAAGAAATTTCTGCGGTCGCAGAAGCCTGTTGTTCCACCGAAGCGGCCATGGCGGCCGCTGTCTCGTTGACATCTTCCATCATGCCCATGATGGCGCTGATCGCCTGAACGGCTGCATCCGTGGAAGACTGGATTTCGGAAACCTGGCTGGAGATCTCGTCCGTTGCCTTGGCGGTCTGGCCGGCTAGCGATTTAACCTCGGAGGCAACGACGGCAAAGCCCTTACCTGCCTCTCCTGCGCGCGCCGCTTCGATGGTGGCGTTGAGGGCCAGAAGGTTGGTCTGCTCGGCAATGTCCTGGATCAGCTGGACAACGGCACCGATCTTCTCGGCGGCGGCCGAAAGGCCCTTGACCTGATCGTTGGATGTGCGTGTTGCGCCCGTTGCTTCCTCGACCCGGTGCAACGTGTCGGTAACCTGGCGACCGACCTCCTGCACAGAAGCGCTGAGCTCTTCCGTGGCGGCGGCGATTGTCTGCACATTGTCGCTGGCCTGCGTGGATGCGGTGCTGACTTCTTCGCTCTTGCCGCTGGTGTTCAGGGCAATGCCGGACAGCAGTTCCGCTGTCTGGTCGAGCTGCTGCATGTTGCCTGTAACCGTCGAAAGGGCAGTCTCAATGTCGTCGCGGAACTCGGCTACGAGCGTATCGACAGTCTGCTGACGTCTGCGAACCTCTTCCTGTCCGGCCAGGGTCTGTTCCTCAAGACGCAGGCGTTCCTGTTCGCGGTCGGCAAATGTGCCGACTGCTTTCGCCATGTGGCCGATTTCATCCTTGCGATGAGCCGCCGGCAGAGACAGGTCGGTGTCGCCGTCTTTCAATTTGAGCATCGCGGCCGTCAGCCCTCTTATCGGGCGAACAATGGCTGCCGAAAGCAGGACGACGAAGGCAATGCCCAGCATCAGAGCAAGGGCGAGTGTCAGGATGATCTGCGTCTGTGCCGCGCCGGCACTCGTAACCGCGGATGCTCCGGCGCTTGTGCTGATGTTCGCTGCCTGGTCCGTCAGTTCTGCAGCTGCCTTTGCGAAGGCCTGTTCGCTGCTCAAGAGGGCAGTGGTCGTGGACCTGACGTTTGCGAAGGTAGCGTCGAGCTGAGGCAGCGTGTTGTTGCCGGCTGACACCAGGGTCTTCAGCGGACCGTCCAGCAGATCCGTCATGGCCTTGTCGGAGCTGTGCTTGGCAGCGGCCAGCCGGATTTCCTCAAGGCTGTTCAGTTCCGTTTGTGCGTCGGTCAGATAGATCTGGAAGGCTTCGGCGGAAGCATCAGAAGAGGTGTTGAGATAATCCGAGTAAGCGCTGCGGATGCCAAGGACATTGCGAGCAACACTCTGAGTGTAGTTGGAAAGCAGGGCGAGATCGGCCGTCGCCCGGTCGTATTCTCTCAGCTCCTGGGTCAGTTCCTTGATCGGTTCTTCCGCGGCTTCGACAATGGAAATGGCCAGACCGGTGAGACCCTGAACCGCAGGTTGGAATTCGCTTTCCCAGGCGGTATCCGAGCCCCCGTTTGAGCCTGATTTCAGATGTGCCTTGATCAGCTTTTCAAAGGCCTTGGAGCTCTTTGTCAGTTTCTTGACGTTCGCTTTGATTGCGTCGGTCTTTACCGCTCGCCGGACTGCCTTGGCATCCTTGTCCAGTGCCTTGACCCGGTCGCTAAGCTTCTTTGCGGAAGCTGTGTCGGGGGCAGCGGCGAAGGCTGAGGCTTCCTGCTCCAGCACGATGGTTGCCACGCGCATGTTGCTCAGGCGAGGAGCGACCTGCGACAGCTTCGTCATCTTGCCTTCGTTATTGATCGCGTGCACCGACCTGTAAGAAGCAAGGGCCTTGTAGTCCGTAAATGCCTTGTTGGTGGTCTCGACGAGATCGGCAGTCAGACCGTCGAGTTCGGCAACGGCGATGTCTCTTTTGCTGCGGTTTTGGGTGAAATCGCTGAAATTGGTGTCCAGGTCGGCCACAATCGATGTCAGTGCCTGTGCAACCTGCGGCCGCTCCTCGGCGAGCTGACCGGTCTCCGAAGAAATCAGGGCGATATCGGCCTGTACTGCTTCCGCGTCGCTGACATTTCCTTCACGGCTGAATGTCTGAGCATGCGTCAAGAGCTGCGGAACCCCGCCAAGAAGTTCGTTCGCTGTTTTGGCAACGGTCACCGAGTTCTGAACCCGCGAAGCTGCGATCAGCCCGCTTGCGCCAAAACCGATTGCACACAGCAACATCACGGCGAAGCCGATCCGCAACTGTGTCTTGATCGACCAGTCAAAGAAGAAGCGTTGCCGCTGAGGGCGATCAACGTTCTGTTGCCTGTTAGAGTTCTCAGAAAAGTTTTTCCCGGAAGAAAGGAATGGGAACTTCATTATGCGGCTCCGACCCAGCGTTGTTCAGAGCACATTGCCCTCAACAACGCTGGGTCGGAGCCGCATAATGAAGTTCCCATTCCTTTCTTCCGGGAAAAACTTTTCTGAGAACTCTAACAGGCAACAGAACGTTGATCGCCCTCAGCGGCAACGCTTCTTCTTTGACTGGTCGAT
>JBCCVB010000121.1:0-22185 GCA_039195965.1 Pseudomonadota bacterium | reverse complement strand
TTATTGGCGCTGGTCAGATGGGCAGCGGCATTGCACATGTGTGTGCGATTGCAGGCTTCGACGTGGGATTGAGCGACATTTCAATGGAGCGGATCGAGTCCGGTCTGGCATCGATCAACGGAAACATGGCCCGCCAGGTTTCCAAGTCCCTGATTACCGAAGAAGCACGCAACGCCGCCCTCGACAGGATCAAGCCTGCTGAAGACCTCGATCTACTGAGCGAAGCGGATCTCGTGATCGAATCCGCAGTCGAGAACGAGCAGATCAAACGCAAGATTTTCTCGCAGCTTTGTCCGATCCTGAAGCCGGAAGCCATTCTGGCAACCAATACTTCGTCCATCTCCATCACACGTCTTGCGGCGACGACGGATCGTCCGGAGCGGTTCATCGGTATTCACTTCATGAACCCGGTGCCCTTGATGGAGCTTGTGGAACTCGTGCGCGGTATCGCGACCGAGGACGAAACCTTTGAAGCGTCAAAGACTTTCTGTGATCGTCTGGGCAAGCAAATTGCCGTGGCCGAAGATTTCCCTGCCTTCATGGTCAACCGCATTCTGTTGCCGATGATCAACGAAGCCATCTATACGCTTTATGAAGGCGTCGGTTCCGTGGAATCCATCGACAAGGCCATGCGTCTTGGGGCCAACCATCCGATGGGCCCGCTGCAGCTCGCGGATTTCATCGGCCTGGATACCTGTCTGTCGATCATGCAGGTGCTTTACGAAGGCCTCGCGGATACCAAATACCGTCCGTGTCCGTTGCTGGTGAAATACGTTGAGGCCGGCTGGCTGGGCCGGAAGACGCAGCGCGGCTTCTACGACTATCGCGGCGAACATCCCGTTCCGACACGCTGACGCAAATGAATCTGGCGCATTACTGCCTTGCCAACGCCGCTCCGGCGCCGGAGAAAACGGCGTTGGAGGTGGTTGGCGCAGGTGGTCAGGTTCTTGAAGAGTGGACCTTCGGCCAAATTAACGACACCATCCTTGCCATTGCATCGGGCCTGAAGGCGTCCGGATTGCAACCCGGTGACAGGGTCCTGCTCAGGATCGGACATTCCAGCGATTTTCCGCTTCTCTTTTTCGGTGCGATTGCTGGCGGCTTCGTTCCTATCCCCACGTCAGCGCAGCTCACGATCGCAGAAGTGTCGTCCATTCTGGAAGACAGCGCCGCCAGGCTGGTGCTGCATGACGGCGTGACAGTCGTTCCCGAAGATGCGGGCGTGCCCATGCTGGGGCCTGATGGCATTGAAAGCCTAAAGAAGTCCGTTCCGGGTGAATTTGCGCATACCGGAGACAATGATCCGGCTTTCCTGATTTACACCTCTGGCACGAGCGGCAAGCCGAAGGGAGTGCTCCATGCGCAACGGGCCGCCGCGGCCAGGCAACCCATGTATCAGGGTTGGTATGGCATAACGCCTGCAGACAGGCTGCTCCACGCAGGAGCGTTTAACTGGACCTACACGCTTGGTGTCGGGCTGATGGACCCCTGGGCCAATGGGGCGACAAGCATCGTTTACGACGGGCCTCGTGATCCGGACGTCTGGCCGCAAATCATCGAGGCCAGCCGCGCTTCCTTGTTCGCTGCCGTTCCGAGCCTTTATCGGCGCATGCTGAAATACGGCAGGGTCTCCCCTTCCTCGTTTCCCATGCTCCGGCATGGACTGACGGCTGGAGAAGCACTTCCGGCAGGTCTTTATCAAGAGTGGAAAGACCGGACTGGCCGCGAGCTTTTCGAGGCTCTCGGCATGAGCGAGATTTCGACATATCTGTCCAGTGGGCCGAATGTTGCGGTCAGACCCGGGTCTCCGGGAAAGCCGCAGAAGGGCCGAAAGATCGCGATTCTGAGCGAGGAAAGCGACACGGCCCTTCCGGCGCGGCGAAACGAGGTTGGGCTTCTGGCCGTGCACCGCGACGAGCCAGGTCTGATGCTTGGCTACTGGAACAGGCCGGAGGAAACCCGAGAGGCATTTCGGGGTGACTGGTTTCTGACCGGAGACCGGGCGCGCGAAGATGAAGAGGGATACTACTGGTATCAGGGGCGTGTGGATGACCTGATGAATTCGTTCGGGTATCGCGTTGCGCCTGAAGAAGTCGAGCGTGCCTTGTCGGCACATCCTGGTGTACAGGAAATTGCGGTTACGGAGGTATCCGTCCGCGCAGGCGTCAGCCTGATTACGGCATTTGTGGTCCCTCAAGACATGGATACTTTCGACGTCAGTGAGTTGGACGCCTTCGCAGTCGAAAACCTTGCCGAATACAAACGGCCCAAAGACTACAGGATCGTGGACCAACTCCCTCGAACCCCTTCAGGCAAGGTCCGGCGCAAAGCACTGCGGTCGAGCGGTATGTAAACTTTTCCGGTTGTCAGTAAGTTTTTGTTAACTCTTGCTTAAGGGCAGGGGAGTAGGGTTCTCCTGTAATCAGGAGACTGCAATGGATAGCGTTGGAATTGCCAGCACCTATGCTGCGACGACCCAGGCCCAAACCAGCCAGGCGCTTCAGTCCGAAATGATGAAGATGGCGGCGCAGCAGGATGCCAATCTTGTGGCTCTGCTTCAGGAAGGTGCAGAAAACCTTCAATCCGCTCAAGCGGCACCTCCTCCAGGCCTTGGCACACAGGTTGACGTAACCGCCTGATTGGCAAGTTCTGCAACGGTTCCCCTGTTCTGATCTGTTCAGTTGTCGAGGGCAAAGCCGGCTCAGGTACAGCTGAGAATACAGTCTTTCTTCTGTTCTGATTGTTAAATTGGACCTGGTTCTCTCTCCGGGTCACGGAACAGCATTGCGATGCTGACGCATTCCTTAGGGGAAGATGGGTCTATTTCTTGCTGTCTGGCGAGAAAATTACTCGATGAATTTCAGCAGTTTGTCTGGTTAACATTTGAATTTTAAGCAAAGTTGATTATTTCAAAAAGTAATTCTCAAATCAAAAAATGAAGTAACTTCCGATGTTTACCCATTCAACGAAAGCATGGGGTAAAAATTAGCTTCAATGTCGTATCCAAAGATTGGAACAGACGATGTCTGAAGCAGTAGGAAGTGGAACCTCTCAGGTTTTTCAGCCTTCGCTGAGCATATCGAGAACGGAAAAGGTCGCCGAACAGGCTGAAGCCATCAGGGCTCGCCAGTCTGAAGCTGTTGCTGAAACTGTCCAGCGACAGGCCAAATTCAGCGCAAATCGCGCTGAGAACCTGGTCCGTCAGGCCGAAACGCTTGAGAACCGGGCGGAGTCCGGCAACACGCAGAACGGTCTTGGCAGTCAGGTCGACATATCCGTTTAGCGACCAGTTTGTGCCAACGCCAAAGGAGTTGAGATTATGGCGAGTGTTTCCGGCAGCATGTCTTCTTCAGCAGCTGTTGATGCCGCGAAGGTGCGCAATGAACTTGCGGCCAACGCCATCAAGGATCAGAACGACCAGGAACGTCAGGTCGCCGAGCGCCTGAATGAAGCGCAGGCCAATCAGGAACAGCAGCGCCGTGAAGCACGTAAATTTCCAGGGCTTGGGGAAGCGGTCGACATAACTGTCTGATCATATTTCCATTAGCGTTCTGCAAGGCTGTGCTGATCTGCAACAGCCTTGTCGACCCAGTCTCATTTCCGAACCGATTAAGATTGTCCGGGTTTGCGCAGCTCGATTGTTTTGATCGGAAAACAATCGAACTGCCTGCTGGCCTTGAGGAGCCTCAAGCTCCGTCCTTGCCCATTGCACTTTGAATCAGTTCCTTTGCCTGACCGGACGCCCATTCGGCAGGCCCGTACATGGTGCCGATTTCACAGCCATCCGGGTCGACAAGGATTGTTGTCGGCAATCCGGTTGCCCGCGCAACTTTTCTCAGGTCTTTCAGCAGGCCGTTTGAACTGTCCTGATAGTATGTCAGGTGGCCCACGCCGATTTCGTCCAGGAAAGCCTTCGGTTTTTCCGGCCCTCCCCGGTCCAGATTGACCGCGACCACCTCGAAATTCTGACCGCCAAGGTCGGCCTGCAGCTGATCCAGAGCCGGCATTTCCTCACGGCATGGCGCACACCATGTTGCCCACAGGTTCAGAAGAATTGTCTTGTCCTTGAAATCGGCGAGCGTGAGAGCGTTGTCGTCCGGTCCCTTGAAGGTGAGTTCCTTAAGGTCGAGAGGTTTGCTTGCAGGCAGAAAAGCAGCAACATCACCCTTGGCAAATGGCTTAGCCTGCTTGGCGGCTGCCAGTGCTGCCGAACAGCTTTGCGCTTCGGCAATATTGCCATTCGGACCAACGATCACGTATAGAGCCGCTACAGCGGCCACTGCACCTGCTAGTCCCGCGGCAACAACGCTGCGTTTGGATCGTTTAGCGGGTTCATTTGGCTTCGTCATTCGTTCACACCTCGCAAGGGGCGCCTTTTAAAGGACAGGACATGAGCAATCGCATGTGGGGAGGCCGGTTCGCTGAAGGACCGGACGCCATCATGGAGGAGATCAACGCCTCCATCGACTACGATCGTAAGCTATATAAACAGGACATCGACGGCTCGAAAGCCCATGTGCGCATGCTCGCGGAAAAAGACATTGTGACGCGGGACGATGCCGACAAGATCGTTCAAGGTCTAGACACAATCCTGTCAGAAATCGAAAGCGGCGAGTTCAAATTTTCTAGGGCGCTCGAAGATATTCATATGAATATCGAAGCCCGCCTCGCAGAGCTTATCGGACCGGCGGCCGGCCGTCTGCACACGGCCCGTTCCAGAAACGATCAGGTGGCGACCGATTTCCGCCTCTGGGTGCGCGATACGCTGGACACACTGGATGAACAGCTGAGCGAGCTGATGCAGGTGCTGGCGGAAAAGGCGGAGGTCCACGCTGCCGACGTCATGCCCGGCTTTACCCATTTGCAGTCCGCGCAACCGGTGACTTTCGGCCACCATCTTCTTGCCTACGTTGAAATGTTCGCACGTGATCGCGGGCGTGTCCGCGATGCGCGCAAGCGTATGAATGAATGCCCGCTCGGTGCAGCAGCTCTGGCCGGTACGTCTTTTCCAATCGACCGGAAAATGACCGCGGAAGCGCTTGGCTTTGATCGGCCGAGTGCCAATTCGCTGGATGCGGTGTCCGACCGTGATTTCGTCATTGAAGCGCTGTCCGCAGCTTCCCTGGCGGCCATGCACCTGTCTCGTCTGGCTGAGGAAATCGTGGTCTGGTGCTCCGCACAGTTCGGGTTCGTCAAGCTGTCGGACAAGTTTTCGACCGGTTCGTCGATCATGCCGCAAAAGAAGAATCCGGATGCCGCCGAACTGGTCCGGGCAAAGACCGGCAGGATCTACGGTTCGCTGCAGGCCCTGCTGGTGATGATGAAGGGTTTGCCGCTTGCCTATTCGAAGGACATGCAGGAAGACAAGGAACAGGCTTTTGACGGTCTTGCCAGCGTATCTCTTGCGCTTGCGGCAATGACCGGCATGGTTCGCGACCTCGAACCGGTCACCAAGTCGTTGAAAAAAGCGGCGGGGTCCGGTTATTCGACCGCGACCGATTTGGCCGACTGGCTCGTTCGTGTGCTCGGCATGCCATTCCGTGACGCTCACCACGTTACGGGCCGCATCGTTGGCATCGCCGTGGAGAAAGGCATTGAACTTCACAAGGTCTCCCTGGAAGAGATGCAGGCGGTGGATCCCAAAATCACCGAAGAAGTATTCTCGGTTCTGTCAGTGGACAAATCCGTTCGCAGCCGGACCAGCTATGGCGGAACCTCACCGGTCAATGTGCGCAAGCAGGCGCGGCGTTGGCTGAAAGACCTTGCGAAAGACTGACAAGGTCAGCAATCGGTCGATGCCGGACTGACAATCTTCGCATGACGGGTGCAACTGGCCTTGCCGAATGCCGCCTGTCATGCGAGGAGAAGAATCAACGAACGAATTTGCCGGATGTTTAGCACCCAAAAGGGTGCGCAGCAGTTTCGGCAACCAGGAACGACCGATATTCCTGATTCATGTGAAACAGGAATATCATTCCGGAAGGGCCTATATGGTGATGATGACCCGCTTCAAAACTCTGGCGCTGATCAGTCTCTGCCTGGGCCTGGCTTTGGCCGGATGCGGTCGAAAGGGCAGTCTGGACGATCCGAGTGCTCCGACGCCGACTGCCGACGCCGGCGCGGACCCGGCAGTGGTTGCCGCGAGCGAGCCAACGGAGCAGCCGGAGGACGATAAACCGTTCTTCCTGGATTTCCTGATTCAATAACACTACCGGCGCATTGCGAAGAACGTGCTGCGCTTCAGCTGCATGAGGGTGTCCCGTGCATCACTTTGATTACAAGAATGGCGAACTGTTTGCTGAGGACGTTGCGATCGAGGAGATCGCGCGCCAAGTCGGCACGCCATTTTACTGTTATTCCACAGCGACGCTCACCCGGCACTACCAGGTGTTCTCGTCTGCCTTCGATGATATCCCCTCGCTTGTCTGCTATGCCATGAAGGCAAATTCGAACCAGGCTGTGCTGGCAACGCTGGCACAACTGGGTGCCGGCATGGATGTTGTCTCGGAAGGGGAACTGCGCCGCGCACGGGCTGCCGGTGTGCCTGCGAACAAGATCGTCTTCTCCGGTGTCGGCAAGACCGAAGCGGAACAGGCCTATGGCCTTGAAGAAGATATCCTGTGCTTCAACATCGAGTCTGAACCCGAACTGCACCAGCTTTCGCGGGTGGCGAGCGAAATGGGCAAGACCGCCCGTATTTCCATGCGGATCAATCCGGATGTAGATGCCAAGACCCACGCAAAAATTGCCACGGGCAAGGCGGAAAACAAGTTCGGCATTCCCTGGCAGCGTGCCAAGGAAGTGTACGCGGTTGCAGCAAAGCTGCCTGGAATTCAGGTGACCGGCATCGACATGCATATCGGTTCGCAGATCACCGAGCTGGAGCCGTTCGACAACGCATTTGCGCGTCTTGGCGACCTGATTTCGGAGCTGCGCAGCGAAGGTCACAAGATTGATCATGTCGACCTTGGCGGCGGGCTGGGTATTCCCTATGTGACCGACAATGACCCGCCCCCGCATCCGGATGCTTATGCCGAAGTGGTGAAAAAACATGTGCGGCAGCTTGACTGCAAGGTCATGTTCGAGCCCGGCCGTCTGATCGCCGGAAACGCCGGAATTCTCGTGACCAAGGTGATCTACGTGAAGGACGGGGCCGACAAGACATTCGTGATTGTCGACGGCGCCATGAACGACCTGATCCGGCCGACGCTCTATGAAGCTCACCATGAAGTGCGGCCGGTGCGTGAAGAGCACCGTGACGCGGAGCGAATCAAGGCCGATGTCGTTGGTCCGGTTTGTGAAACTGGGGATTTTCTGGCTCAGGACAGGGATATGCCGAGGGTCGAAGCGGGTGAAATGCTGGCGGTCTATTCGGCAGGTGCTTATGGCGCAGTTCAGTCAAACACCTACAACTCCCGTTTGCTTGTTCCGGAAGTCCTCGTAAACGCTGACCAATTTGCGGTTATTCGCCCGCGAACAACGTTTGAAGACCTCATCGGCCTTGACCGGATTCCGGACTGGCTCAAGGGTTCGTGACATCACCTGTCGACAAATAGTTGTTCCGACAGGTTGCCCGAACGCCTCCGATGCCTCACCTTATTAGGTGGAGGGCAGATCCTTCTGGCTGTTGCTCACTCTTGAGCGGCAGCTACGGGATATGAACCGGAGGTGCTTTTGAGCGCAGACGACAGCAAACAGGATCCCGGCCGGCGTGTAACTCCAGAGCCATATGGTTGGCGGGCCTTTATCAGGAACCGCCTGGACAGGCTCGTGCGCCAGAGCAGATGGGCGCTGTTTGTCGAGCGCTTCTGGCGGGCGCTGCTTCCGGTCCTTGTTGTTGTCGGTTTGTTTGTCGGGCTCTCGTGGATCGGTCTCTGGCTTGTTCTGCCTCCTTGGGCCGGTCCGATCGGAGTGGTCGGGTTCGCCGCTGCTGCAATCTGGGCGGCTCGGGATTTGTTCCGGCTGTCCTGGCCGTCAAGGGAAGACGCGCTTGGCCGTGTTGAAAAGGCCTCCGGGTTTGATCACCGCCCATTAACCACCCTTGAGGATGACCTGTCCGTTGGCGCTGAAGATCCGCAGAGCCGCGCGATCTGGGAGTTGCACCAGCGTAGAACCGCAGAGGCGGTGGCCGCGATCCGTTCAAAAGCTCCGGATCCTCAAGCCTACCGTCGTGACCCCTTGGCCCTCAGGGTGCTTGCTGCATGCCTGCTGCTGATCGGCTTTTCAACTGCCAGCGGTGACTATGGTGGTCGGCTTACCTCTGCCTTTCAGAACCCGTTCAAGACAGTAGAACCCCCCAGCCGCCTGGATGCCTGGGTCACGCCGCCGCTTTACACCAGTGAGCCGCCCATCTATCTGACCGGCGAAAGTGCGCATTTGCGCGATCCCGGTGCACCGGTTTCGGTCCCGGAAGGGTCCATTCTGGTCGTCAGGACGCAAGGTGCTCGCGATCTGACCATGACATTTGCCGGTGCGGAGGATGCGGAACCGGAACTTATCCAGCCTGAAGCAGGCAAGGACGGTCAGGATCCAGATCTGGAAAAACTTCTTCCGGTCGAGCGCCGTCTGAAGCTCGATACGACAGGCATTGTTGAGCTTATGAACGGCGAAGAGCGGTTGATGAGCTTTGTTTTCGCGGTACGCCCCGATGATGCTCCGGAAATCAGACTGGTGGACGATCCAGAGCCGCAGCTGAGCGGGGCACTGAAGTTTTCCTATCTCGTCAATGACGATTATGGTGTTATCGCCGCTGAAGGGCGGATTACGCCGCTTCCCCATCCTGAGCACAAGGACCGTGTGCCGCGACCGCTTGTTGAAGCACCGCAATTTCCGCTGTCACTGCCGCCGCGGGCCGGAACCGCCAAGACCGCAGAAACCATTCGCGATCTGACGTCGCATCCCTGGGCGGGATCGGAAGTCGATCTGACTCTGATGGCGCGGGATCAGGCCGGACAGGAAGGCGTCTCCCCTGCTTACAGGATCACATTGCCGCAAAGACGTTTTAGCAAGCCGCTCGCCCGTGCGGTCGTTGAGCAACGTCGCAATCTTGCTCTTGATGCCCATAATCATGCGCAAGTGATCACGGCAATGGACGCGCTGATGCTGGCGCCGGAACTGTTCAACTTCAAACCTCGCAATTATCTCGGAATGCGCTTTGCCTACGGTCTTCTCGTCAAGGCGCAGACGGATGATGAGCTCAAGGCGATGTTACCACTGTTGTGGGATCTGGCCCTTTCGATCGAAGATGGCGATCTGTCGGCTGCGGAACGGAAGTTGCGCGATGCTCAGGAAGCCTTGCGCAAGGCTCTTGAAGAGGGCGCGAGCGATGAAGAGATTGCCAAACTGACACAGCAGCTGCGCGATGCGCTGAACGAGTACATGCAGGCTTTGGCCGAACAGATGCGCCAGAACCCGCAGGCAATGCAGCCATTCGACGGCAACCAGCAGACGCTCAGCCAGCAGGACCTCAGTGAGATGCTGGATCGGATCGAAGAGCTGGCGCGAACGGGCTCACGGGATGCAGCACGTGAACTGTTGGCGCAAATGCAGCAGATGCTGGAGAACCTGCAGGCCGGACGGCCGCAGATGATGCCAAACGGCATGAACAACGAAATGATGGAAATGCTCAACCAGCTGGGCGAAATGATCCAGCGCCAGCAACAGCTGATGGATGAGACCCATAGTTTCAATCAGGATCAGCAGCAGCAGCGTCGCGGTCAACGACAGCAGGGCGAGCAGCAGGGGCAGGGTCAGCAACTGACACAGGAACAACTGGAGCAGATGCTGGAACAGCTGCAACAGGGTCAGGGCGATCTGGCGCAACAGTTGCAGCAGCTCATGGACCAGCTTGGCCAGAACGGTATGGGCGACAACGAGGCCCTTGGAGAGGCCGGAGAATCCATGGGACAGGCTCAGGAATCTCTGGGCGAAGGTCAGGGCGAGCAGGCCCTGGGACAGCAAGGCAACGCACTGGACGCGCTCAGAAGGGGCGCACAGGGGCTGACTGAGCAGATGATGGGCCAGGGCCAGGGTGCAGGCTCGCCAAGCGGTCCTGCCCCTATGGATGAGGATCCTCTTGGCCGTCCGCGCCGGACGGAAGGTCCGGACTTCAACAATCGGGTTCAGATCCCGGATGAAATCGATGTTCAGCGTGCGCGGCGCATTCTTGAAGAGCTGCGCCGCCGGTTCTCGGATCCGTCGAGACCGAAATTGGAACTCGACTATCTTGAACGATTGCTCAAACGGTACTGAGCGAAAGATGTGAAACAAAAAACCCCGCCGGTGGCGGGGTCACATCAATCCGATTTTCCACAGCTTTTATGTGTTCAAGCGTAGCGGCGGGTCTCCTGGGGCAGGTCCCCGGCGATCGCTTCGCGGACTGCCCTGCGGATATCGGCAAGAGAAAACGGCTTGGTGATGATGTCATGTACCAGCGCATCCAGTCCGTTTGCGCGTTCGCGCTGATCGGCGAAACCGGTCATCAGCAGTATTGGCAGATCCGGATAATCGCGGGCTGAATGCAGCGCGAGGGCAATGCCATCCATCACCGGCATCTTGATGTCGGACAATAGAAGGTCGTAGCTGCCCTCTTCGCGGGTCAGCGTTTCAACGGCTTCTCCGCCGTCTTCCGCCACTTCCACTGAATGCCCGTCAAGCTCCAGAGCGCGCTTTACGAAGCTGCGGACAGCTTCATCATCTTCGGTGAGAAGAATGCGAGCCATGCTCACTCTCCTGTATTGCCGTCTGCCGCAGTCTCTTCAGACGGAACGACGTATCCAATAAAGGGCAACTGCCGCCAAGCGTGGCCCATATCCATACCATATCCGACGACAAACTTATCAGGACAGGCAAATCCCACATAATCGGCAGATATGGCAGCTTTGCGGCGCTCCGGTTTATCCAGCAACGCTGCGACCTTGACCGAACGAGCTCCCCGTTTCTTCAATCGCTCGCGTGCGAAGTTGAGTGTGCGTCCGGATTCAAGGATATCATCCACCAAAATTATATCGCGGTCGTTAACGTCACTTTCGACATCTCGCAAAATACGGATATTTTCCGATCCTTCCGTGCCTGCGCCATAGGAAGACAGGTGGATGAACTCCATTTCCGGTTCCAGGCCGACCCTGTGCATGGCGCGCACGAGGTCCGCAGCGAAAATGAAGCTGCCCTTGAGGACGGCAACCACGAGCAGTTTCTGCGGTTTTCCCTCTGCAATTTCCTCAGCAAGCGCAAAAACCCGCTGCGCAATTGCGTCTTCGTCGAACAGAGTATGAATATTGGCGGTCATGGTCACTCGAGAACTATCTGGCGTGTGCCGCGGTCGACAAATCGAACCTGGATGTCGGATGCGGTTTCAGGTGGATCGGCTAAAATCGTTCTAAACCGGGTTTCGTCAAGCCCGTTTAACGATTTTGTCCGGGGCTCTACAGTCCAGGCGTAAATTTCCTGCAAATCCGAGTTGCGAATTGACAGGCGAACGCCCGGGACCGTGTTGTTTTCGTTCAATAGATTGCGGATCGACCCTTCCACGACAAGAACCCGCTTGCCGTCCTCGATTTCCGTGAACGTTCTCAGGTTGCGGAATTCCAGGCCGCGCAGGTTCACATCGAGGCCGATCATCTGGAAAAGGCTCGCAAGATCCGGGGATTGCTTGACGATGTTGTCGCGCATCAGGACGAAGAAAACACACGCCGCGAGAGCAATACCAAACAGGGCTATCCCGCCAATGCGCCGATAGTTGCGCCGGAACATCCAGTTGAGAATTGCGCCGATGTGATTTCGCCGGAACTTGTTGGGATTGACGATAATCTTCGGTCGTTTTGCGTGGGATTCTATGTCCTCGCTGGGGATCTCGTCGTCGTCATCGCTTTCATTGGCGAGATCGGCTGCGTATTTTTCTTCATCGACACTTGCGCGCGAAGTAGCAGGAGGCGGCGTGAAATCCGCAATGTCTTCCTCTTCGCCTGCCGCTTCGGGCCCATCTTCTCCCGCATCGTCGCCGGCGATACCGGTTTCCTCGGCGGCATCGGCTTCCCAGTCCGCTTCGTCCCTCTGGGATGACTTTTCGTCCGACGCAGATGCCGTGGAGGTTTCAGCGGCAGCAGGCTTGAAATCAACGGTGCCTTCTTCGTCCTCGTCGCTTGGCGAGACGTGCCAGCGATTGCCGCACTTGGCGCATTTGACACTTCTCCCCTTGGGACCAAGCGCCTCCGCCTTGATTTCATAGGACGTACTGCAGTCCGGACATTTGATCTTCATGTGCGAAGACCTTTCGCCATGGCATGCTCTGAAGGTTTGCTTACATAACCCGTGAGACGGAAGTCCGGCAGGAATTTTTGGACAAAAGCCAGCAGATCCGGTGCCATGTCTATCTCTTCATATAGATCCATTCCCCAATGGACATTTATATGATTAATGCACCGTTAACGGGCTGGCTATAGCGTCGGTCCATCAACAGGAGTCAAATTTGTGATCCGCTTCGAAAATGTCGGATTGAGATACGGGATGGGGCCGGAGATCCTGCAGGATCTGACGTTCCAGATCGAACCGCAGTCCTTCCAGTTTCTGACCGGGCCTTCGGGTGCCGGCAAAACCAGCCTGATCAGACTTCTGTTCATGTCTTTGCGCCCGACCCGCGGGTTGATCAAGGTTTTCAACCGCGATCTGAGCGTGATCGACAAGCAGGAACTGCCAAAACTGCGCCGCAAGATCGGCGTGGTTTTCCAGGATTTCCGTTTGCTGGATCACTTGACGACTTACGAAAACGTGGCCCTGCCCTTGAGAGTGATCGGCAAGGATGAGTCCGAATACAGGTCCGACGTGATCGACCTTCTGAAGTGGGTCGGACTGGGAGACCGAATGCACGTGCTGCCACCGGTTCTTTCAGGTGGCGAGAAACAACGCGCTGCGATTGCGCGGGCACTGATCACGCGGCCGGAAGTCCTGTTGGCGGACGAGCCGACCGGGAACGTCGATCCCCCTCTTGCCCGTCGGCTGTTGCGTCTTTTTATTGAATTGAACAAACTCGGCACTTCCGTTGTCATCGCAACTCACGATATTGCTTTGCTGGAACAAGTGGACGCCCGGCGCATGGTTTTGGCCGATGGACGTCTTTCCATTTTTGACTAGGCAGCAGAATGGCTCATTCGGAAGAACGAAATGAAAAGCGGGAGTCTGCTGCCAAGGTTAAGCCGCCGAAACGCATGGAGCGATTGAAGCGCCCCAAGCGTCCTAAGCGCAAACCGCCCGCAGACGCTCAAAGTCAGCAACAAATCGATGAAGCCAAGCTTCGTCCTGCTGCTGCGATTGTTCCGCCTCAGTCTGTCGCCGGACGGGCCCTCACCCTTGTGGTTGCGATCATGAGTTTTCTGGCATGCCTGACGGTTGGTGCGGTGTCCGTCGTCTGGGACGCGGCCGACGCATGGCAGAACGATCTGGTTCGTGAAATCACGATCCAGATCCGACCGACCGAAGGGGTCGACATGCTGCGGGAGATCGACAAGGCCGTCGCCCTTGCGCAGGAATTTTCCGGAATCGAATCCGTACGTGCCCTTTCGGATGCAGAGACCAAGGATCTGCTGGAGCCTTGGCTGGGTGATGGGCTGCAGCTGGACGGATTGCCGGTACCGCGCCTTATTCAGATCACCGTCGGTGATCCGGCGCTCCTGAACCTTGCGCAGCTGAGAGCCCAGGTCTCGCAGCAGGTGACCGGGGCCAGCGTTGATGATCACTCGATCTGGACTTCTCGTCTGTCGGCGATGGCTGGAGCAGTCGTGGTCGGTGGATTTGCCATCATGATCCTTGTTCTGGGCTCCATGGTGCTCAGTGTGGTATTTGCCACGCAGTCGGCCATGGCGGGCAACAAGGACGTGGTCTCGGTGCTGCATTTCGTCGGCGCGGAAGATTCATTCATTGCACGCGAATTCCAGCGACACTTCCTGATGCTCGGCCTGAAGGGAGGCGTTTCCGGCGGCATCGCTGCAATCATCTGTTTCATCGTGGTGGACATGCTGACCCGTCAGGGTGCAGGGCAAGCCGGATCAGACCAGATGTCGGCCCTGTTCGGCACTGTTTCGGTCAGCTTGCCAGGATACTTCGGCGTGTTTGGCGTGGTTTTTCTGGTCGCCATCCTGACTGCTCTCACCTCCGGCCTCGCGGTCAAGGCACACCTTGCAAAGGTGGATTGAGACGCTGAAAAAAAGTAAATGAAAACTCCAAGTTCTGCGGAGCATTTGGTCTGTCGGGAGACAGGTTGGCCGGCTAAGGTTGCTTGTTTGAAGAAAAAAAGACTTGGAGCTTTTCTTGCAATCTGGAAACAACCTTGGTTTTGGCAATGTAATCGGCTAATTTGTCGCGACAGTCGGCTGCCGCGAAATTGGCCGAATCACTTATCATAGTCGCCGCATGACCCACGCAGACACAGCCACAGATCCAGCCTTGGAGGACGGCGTTCCAATTGTTTCGGAACGGCGTGTGTCTGCGTTGCCGGAAAAATCGGCGGAAGAAACCAGCTCTTCCCAAACCGGCGGACGGCGCAAAAGACGTTTTGGGTTGCGCATTGCGTTCGTTGCAGTCATTGCCGCCCTGGTGGCGGGCGCGATTGGGCAGTTCCTCTTCTTTGCCCATCAGATTGCAACGGCAAAAGTACCTGTTACCGCCAATGCGGACGCGATCGTTGTGTTGACCGGAGGTCAGGCCAGGGTCAACGAAGCGGTGCGTTTGCTGGAAGAAGGCAAGGCCAACCGTTTGCTCATTTCCGGCGTGCATCCGGGAACAACGCGTGAGCAGCTTGCGGCGGTCACTTCATCCAGCATGCCGTTGGAAAAAGGCAGCGTCGATCTGGATCGTGTTGCACTCAACACGGCGGGAAATGCGGTGGAAACCGCCAGCTGGGTCAGAAAGAACGGATTTGATTCCCTGCTGGTGGTCACGAGCGCATATCATCTGCCGCGTGCCAGGGTCGAGCTGTCCGATGCACTGCCCAATGTGAACCTGATTGACTATCCGGTCTTCTCCACGGGAATGAATCTGGACAACTGGTACACGGAACCTGCAACGTTCCGGCTTCTCATGCGCGAATATGTGAAGTATATCGTCGCCCGACTACGTATTGCCGTGAAGGGTGTGCGCTGACTTCGGTCGGATCATAGCTGAACGGTTGGGGACGGGCCGGCTGCAACGCCTTTCACATTTTGCAGGTATCATGCTTCTTCTGCGTTCTACACTGTTTCAAATTCTGTTCTATTCCGTCACCTTCGTTGAGATGATCCTGTTTTCGCCGGTCATGCTGCTTCCGCGCAGCTGGGGCTGGTGGATTGTTCCCGTCTGGTCGAAAACTCTCCTGCTGTTGATGCGGGTGACCGTGGGTTTGAAAATTGAGGTGCGCGGCAAGGAAAACCTGCCCAAGGGCGGCTTCATTGCAGCCATGAAGCATCAGTCGGCCTGGGAAACCGTGACGCTGATCCCCCTCTTCACCAGTCCGACATTCATTTTGAAACGGGAATTGCGCTGGATCCCGATCTTTGGCTGGTACACGGCCAAGTACAAGCAGATCCCGATCAATCGCGGCAAACGATCAGAGGCCCTGGCGGCGATGATGGAAGCAGCCAAGGAAGCGATTGCGGAGAAACGCCAGATCCTGATTTTTCCAGAGGGCACGCGCCGTCCTGCCGGTGCCGAGCCGAAGTATAAGTACGGCATTGCACATCTCTACAAGGATCTGAAATGCCCGGTGGTGCCGATTGCCCACAACGCCGGTCTTTACTGGCCCCGGTCCTCCTGGGTCGTTTATCCGGGAACCGTGGTCGTTGAGATCCTGCCACCGATTGAGCCGGGTCTGCCAGCAGATCAATTCCATAAGAAGATGGTCACAGCGATCGAAACGGCGAGCGATCGTCTGATCGAGGAAGCGCGCAATGCGCCTCGGCCGTCGCCGGTTCTGCGGAAGATCGATGCCCTTAAAGAGGCACGGACGGCTTAACCTCAGCATCGCTGCTTGACGGGAACTGACAGATCTGCGTGGAAAGCTTCTGCTGCCGCGGATAGCGTAAGCGTGTGTGATCACCGGATTCTATAGTGTTGTTCCGTTCTCTTAAATATTAACGTCACTTATCCAAGTTAAAATGAATAACACGGGCGCGTGATTTGTAGTTTATCCAAGTAAACACGTGATCACGTATCAGTTATACCTGTTTTTTTCAAAAAAATCGAACCTACTTTGGGTGTGCAGCGTTCAACGGACGTAAGCATGATGCGAAAACGATACTGTCGAAGACGCATCTATTTAAAGTTAAACTGACTAATACGGAGCTTAATCATGCGTACGAACAAGAAATTTGTATCTTCTCTGCTTGCCGCCGCTTTCATTTCTACTGCTGCTGCAGGTAGCGCTTTGGCCTTCGACGGTGGTGAAGCTTATGGCGATGCAACCGGTGACCAGCCGCTGACCATCCGCCAGATGCAGATTGCCAATGAAAAAGCACTTCGCGACGCTCGCAACAACCGTCTGCTGATCCTGGATGTTCAAGGCAGCTACAATGGCGAAGAGCGTCTGACCGCAGACCAGCAGGCTGCATTCAATGTTGCTTCCGCTAAAGGCTCCAAGCCGATCCTGCCTTTCATTGGCGACTGGAACGGAACAGCAAAAGCTGGTTTCCCGCACAAATAAGCCAACAACTCTCACTTTGGGAGTTCTGAACAAGAAAGGGCCGCGCATCAGCGCGGCCTTTCTTCTTTTGCGACCATCAATGCGCATGGAGCCACGAGCGTGTTGCTGCAACACATAGCGTGATCAGCCTGCGGTTCGCCTTGCCTGTCAGCGAAGATTGACAGAAGTCGAGCAGACGCGGCCTATATTGAGAGCAGTGTCTTCTCCTGCACTTTCTGAAGGAGATGTCCGATAGGCCAGAGGCAATATCAATTGACGAAAATCACGATTTTAGGATGTGGTGCCACTTATGGTGTTCCTGTGGCCGGTGGTGCCTGGGGGTTGTGTGATCCGTCCAACCCCAAAAACGAAAGAACGCGGCCCTCAGTTCTGGTGACGCAGGAGGGCCGATCCTTGATGATCGATATCGGACCGGACTTTCGGATTCAAACTTCACAGGCGACCGTGGTGCCCGACGCCATCGTGATAACTCACGGCCATTGGGATCATATCGCGGGAATAGGAGAGCTCCCTTATTACATGGAGGAGGTTCTCAGGCGCGATTTGAATGTTTATGCCGACGATAAGTGCATGTCGTTCATTCGAGGCATGTTTCCGTATTTGTTTTTCGATGAAGAAACAAAAGGAACTACCAGCGTCGTCGGTTTCGGAGAAAACAATCAATACAGGATTTTCTGGCATCGAATTCGCGCCTATGAAGCCTTTGAGGCCAATGGAATCGCGATAATGCCATTCTCACAGCACCACGGTGGATCCGACAGCCTGGGAGTGAGAATAGGTGGCTTTGTCTATAGCTCTGACGTCAAGTCATTTCCTGTCCAGAGTTGGCGCTGTTTGGCGGATATCGACATCTGGATACTGGATTGTGACTATTGGGAGCCCTCAGAGTCGCACGGTGATCCTGAAACCGTTCTGGAGCATGTCGAGAGGTTTAAGCCAAACCGTGTTCTTCTCACTCACATGGACGAGAAGATGGATTATTCGGTTGTGAAATCATGGTTTGCGGATCGCGGATATGCTCATGTCGTCCCCGCCTACGACGGTTTGGAACTTGATCTGAGCGGCGCAGGATAACAAGCCTCAAGCTTCGTCGTCTTCGCGCAACCGCTGTGCAAGCCAGCCAAGTCCGGTGTCGGGAATGCCCATCTCTTCCAGATGAGCCGCGGTGTTTATGACATATTCCGGGTTGGCGCCGGACTTACCAACTGCGCCGTTGACAATACCCAGCTGTTCTTCCAGCGGCAGGGCGCCGGCATATTGCGGATGACCGTGGTCAACCATGTAAACCAGTGCCTCCACCTTTTCGCCGTTGTCGAGCTCGATATTGTGCCAGTGTTCCTTGTAGACCATCGTGGTTTGCTCACGGGCACGCAGATATTCAAGGGTCTGAGGCCATATTTCTTCTGAAACCTGATAGGCGATCCCACGGCATGCACCGCCATTGTCCAGGCCGAAGACGAGACCGGGTCTTTCCTGCGTGCCACGATGAACCCAGGAGTAGACGCACAACGCCCGATGGGCTCCGCGCAACAGGGCTTGTTCCGACCGCAAGTGATCAAATCCCGGGTTCCACATCAAAGAACCGTAGCCAAATACCCAAAAATCGCTCATATCGACCTGTCTTCTCTTTTGCAGGTGCGGAAATAGCAATCTCCGTCCGTCTATTCAATGCCGCCGGACAACCGGCGGCTTCAACAGTGAGTAATGAGAGCAGTGTCCACGACCGTGAGCAAACCCACCAAGTCTTCAAAACGCCGCTACATTCTGCTGCTGAGCGTCATTGTCATTGTTATTGCGGGCTGGTCCGCCGCGTGGTTCTTTGGCCGTTCGGTTCTTGCTGATCAGCTCGACCGGCAAATGAGCAATCTGGCGCAAAATGGCTTTGAACTGACCTGCGCGGATCTGTCGATTGCCGGATATCCGTTCCGCTATGAGGTTGCCTGTCAGGAAATGCAGTCACTCGACCGGGCCGGTACGAGCAGCTCTCTGCAGTCCTTGAGGGCCGTCGCGCTGATCTACAATCCCTGGCACGTGATCCTGGAAGCGAAAGCCCCGATCCTGATGACGGCGCCGATTGCGGCCTTCACCGGCGAGATGACATGGGAAACCGCCCGGGCGAGCGTCAAATTCAGTCAGGAATCGCTCGGGGATCTCGATGCGGTGATCCGGAAACCGGAATTCGCGTTCGAAAACGTTGTGACGAATGGCCTGATCTCTTCGGAAAAGGCGGAAATTCACTTGAGAACTGCGCCGAATTCGGATGATGCGCTGGACGGATTTGCCACGATCGATGCCTTGAACCTGCAATCGGTCTCAAATCTGCAAGAAACGATCGACCTGCGTGGCCATGTTCAGATTAGCAGCGGCGCTGCAATGTTGGCGGGTGCGGACCTTGTTACATTGGTTCAGGCTAACAATGGCGAATTGCCGGTCAGGCTGGTACTGTTCGAGGCAGCCATTGGAGAAAGTCGCGTTGGAGCCAATGGCGATTTGCTGGTGAACGGCGACGGCACGCTCTCCGGTACCTTGAACCTGACCTTGGGCAATGCAGAGCAGTTGCTGCAGACACTGAAGCCGCTGTTTCCACCGCAAAACAACGCCTTTGGCCTTGTTGAAGGTGTCGTGAAAAGCCTGAAGTCTGCCGAAACACAGGTCGACGGCATTCCTACGATCAGCCTGCCTGTGGCGATCGAGCGTGGTGTGGTGAGGGTAGGCTTTTTACCATTGGGACAGATCCCGCCGCTGTTTGCGGCCGGGACCTAGTCCCCTGGTGTCATTGAACGCCTAAAGCGTCAATCGCCGGCGACGCGGTCGATCGGGATGAGATAGCTCTTGCGGTGATCCGGTTCGGCAATTTTCTCATAAAGTGCGACGGCAGGCGTGTTCTTGCCTGGCACGATCCAGCGCAGATGCAGCCAGCCGCGTCTCTTTCCCTCCGCAACGAGGGTCTCAATGATCTTGCGGCCAATGCCCTGGTTTCGATAATCGGGATGAACGTAGATGTCGTCCATCTGGCCGATGCGCAGTCCCGTGATCAGTTCCGGCAGGTCGAAATAGACAGCGAAGCCAATCAGCTTGTCATCAGTGAAGGCACCCAGCACTTCAGCGGTTTTGTCGCCCAGAATGCGTTCTGCGTAGAAATCGTCGGGGCGGCGCGGCGCTCCGCGTTTCAGTGCTTGAGCGTTTTCGGCAATGAGCGGTGCAAGCTCATGGGCATCTTCTGGTCCAAGGACCTTGATTTCCGTAGTCGTCATGTATTCCCCGACAATGGCAGGACAAAGAAGTGATGCCCAACATGTCCTGAAACCGGAGTCGGGATCAAGGACCTGAATCAAATTCTGCGAAAGCCTTCCGATGTTTTTCGTTTCGTGCCATGAGCATGTGTCGTCCGGTTGGGCAAGTTTGTGCAGTGAGGTGAAATGGAAGGCTCGGGAAGAGTAAAGGCAACGGCCATCGGACTGAGCGCTGTACTCATGTGGGCAACACTCGGCGTATTCGGCGCGGGTTCCGGACAGGTTCCGCCATTTCTTTTGAATGCCCTTTGCTTTGGCATATCCGGCACACTTGCAATGCTTTGGCTGGTGGTGTCCGGCAAGCTTGCGCTGTTGCGTCAACCACCAGGCGTGTGGGCATTCGGCACCTTGGGTCTCTTCGGCTTTCACTTTTTCTATTTTACGGCCATTCGCAATGCGCCGCCGGTCGAGGCCAACCTGATCAACTACACCTGGCCATTGCTGATCGTGCTGTTTTCCGCCTTTCTGCCCGGTGAAAGGCTGCGATTGCATCACATCCTCGGGACCGTCCTCGGACTTGCAGGTGCGGCCTTGTTGATAACCGGTGGTGATGGCATTCAGTTTTCAGGCGGCTCGGCGTTGGGCTATGGCGCGGCCGTTGCGTCTTCTCTGTTCTGGTCCAGCTATTCGGTTTTGTCCCGCCGCCTGGGATCGGTCCCGACAGAGGCTGTTGCGGGGTTTTGCCTGATGACTGCGCTTCTTTCAGCTCTATGTCATTTGGCGCTGGAAGAGACCGTCTGGCCCGGCGCACCTTTGGAATGGGCATCCGTGTTGGCTCTGGCACTGTTTCCGGTCGGCCTTGCCTTTTTCACTTGGGATATTGGTGTCAAACGCGGCGATATTCAGGTTTTGGGAGCTGCGGCTTATTCGGCGCCATTGCTCTCGACCCTGTTGCTCATCGCATTCGGGTTCGGGGCATTGACCCTTTCGGTCGCAATCGCCTGTCTTGCCGTCACCTTGGGTGCCGTGATTGCGGCCAAGGACATGATTTTCCGCAATCGGGCGCAGAGAGCGCCTTCGTGATCTTCCCCCTTCGGTGAATTTCGTTTGGTCTTCCGATCCGCTAGGTTAGCCCGAAATCTGTTTCGAATTCCCGTAGGATCAGCTGATGACCGCACCGCTAAGACCCCGCCGTTCCGCCCTCTATATGCCGGGATCCAACGCCCGTGCGCTGGAAAAGGCAAAGACACTGGATGTCGATTGCCTGCTTCTGGATCTGGAGGATGCGGTTGCTCCGGACGCCAAGGAACTGGCACGTACACAGATCAGCGATGCGGTTTCGACCGGCGGTTACGGGGAGCGGGAAGTTGTCATTCGCATCAATGGCATGGACACTCCGTGGGGCGAAGACGATTTGAAAATGGCCGTCAAAGCCGCGCCTGATGCCATCCTTGTTCCCAAGGTCAATGCACCGGCAGATCTCCAGCGCGTTGCGCATTTGTTATCGCTCCACGGCGCTTCGAATGACCTGAAACTCTGGGCGATGATGGAAACCCCTGAAGCAATGCTGAATGCCGCAGCCATCGGCGCTTGCGGCAAGGATCCGGAAGTCCGGCTCTCCTGCTTCGTCATGGGGACGAACGATCTCGCCAAGGAAACCCGCGCACGGTTGATGCCGGGCCGGGCGGTGATGACGCCCTGGCTGATGACATGTGTTGCCGCAGCGAGAGGCGGAGGCATCGATATTCTTGACGGTGTCTACAATGCCTTTCAGGACGAAGAGGGATTTGCTGCCGAATGCGCGCAGGGTGCTGAAATGGGCATGGACGGCAAGACGCTGATCCATCCCAAGCAAATTGCTTCCTGTCATGCTGCTTTCAGCCCGTCGGAAGAAGAAGTTGCCTGGGCCCGAAAGATCAACGAGACCTTCAACTTGCCGGAAAATGCCGACAAGGGTGCAATCCAGGTGGACGGCAAGATGGTGGAGCGGTTACATGCGGAAATGGGCAAGCGGGTGATCGCCATCGCCGACGCCATCGCGGCCCGCGCATGACAGGACGGAAACACAAATGAAGCTTTATCGGTTCATCACCGGCGTAGACGACAGCGAATTCTGCCATCGGGTTACCCAGGCTCTGAACAAAGGCTGGGAACTCTCCGGCTCGCCTTCATTGACCTATGACGCAACGCGTGGCGCCACCATCTGCGGCCAGGCAGTCACCAAGGAAGTTGAGGGCGAATATTCCCGCGACATCAAGCTCGGCGATTACTGAGCCGGGTTCAGTT
>JBCCVB010000120.1:0-22258 GCA_039195965.1 Pseudomonadota bacterium | reverse complement strand
GAAAAATCTGAAGGAACAGCAGTTCGAAGGTTATACGGTCGTTGTTCGGTCGTTGTCTGATCCATTACGTTCTTCAGTGTCCGGTGTATTCGCTCATTTAAATCCGGCTTTCTTCAATCCTTCAATCAAGCGCTCGCGGGAGGCAGGGTTGCGGTCTGGCGGCACGTTCTCCCAGTGCTTGAGGGTAAATTCAGGATGCGTCGCCATCAATTGCTCCGCATACTGGTTTGCGGTTGAAACATCTCCGATCAGTGCATGGCTTGCGGTCAACATGCGGTAGCCTTCAGTCTTGTCATGCATCTGGGTAAGAGTCCCGATGGCGGATTTGAAATCCTGCATGTCAAAATAGGCCTCACCAAGGTGCCAAAGATACCAATCCGGATAGCAGGGGTTCAGTCTCATGGCACGCTTGATCAGACTTGCCGCTCTCTCCGGGTCTCCATAGCAGCATACTGAGTGCCCCATCTCCGCAAGGACGTCCGCGTCGTTGGGATTAAACTCGATCGCTCTTTCATAAGCTGCAAGCGACTCTTCATGCTGGCGCTTGTAAAGACAGGCAAGCCCGAATGCCGCATAGCCCCACGCATCGCTGGGCGCGAGTCCTATCGCCATCTCTGCCTGGTTCATTGCCTTGTCCAGCGCCGTCTCGGGAGGGTCGGCCCAGTGAAATCGCCAGGCATCGTTCAACATGCGAGACATACCGACATAAGAGCGCGCGTAGTTGGGATCAACGCTCGATGCCAGCTCGAACAAGCTATGAGCGTGATAGTTGGTTTCGCGATCAGGTCGCCGATAGACTTCCTTGCCTCTCAAAATCAGTCCATAAGCCTGCAGGTCCGAAGGAGCACTGTTGCGCTGTCGCAGCAATTCGGCTGCATTGACTTCCAACGAGAGCCGAGAGGCAATCACCGCGGTGACTTCATCCTGGAAATCGAAGATGTCGTCCAGATCACCATCAAAATGCTCGGACCACATGGTCAGTTCAGATTGCGCTTCGATAAGCTCCACCAAGATGCGGACACGGCTACCAGACCGCTGAAGACCGCCATCGACGAGATAACGCACACCAAGCTTGCGGGCTATTTCACCGAGTTCCTGAAATTTCTCTGCAAAGGCAGACGAAGATCTTTGCGCAATGACATGAAGGTCGTGAAACCGGGTCAAATTGCCGATAATGTCACCCGTCAAGCCATTGCAAAGATGGGTAAGTTGCGGTTCGCCTGTAACATTGCGCAGCGGCAGAACGGCAATCGAACTCTCGACCTTCTTTCGGTCGGCAAGCGGTTTGCGGTGTACGACAGGCGTCGGTACCGTATGCCCTTCCATAACCGGATCAACCGCAAACACTTCGACGGGTTCTTCGATGTTTTTCAAGGCCGGCTGACCGAGCGTACGAAAGTTCACATTTTCCAAGCCACGTGCGGTTTGCTTCACCGCTGCCGAAACGCAGATTTCTCCCGGTGCCGCCACTTCCTGAATTCTAGCCGCGAGATTGACGCTATGCCCCAAAATGCCGATCTTACCCTTGCGAACTTCTCCAAGGTTTATGCCAATGCGGAACTGGATCGGGTCCTTGTCTGAATTCCAGACGGCGTCCTTTTTGCACTCCTGTTGCATCTGTATGGCGAATTTTATCGATTGAGATCCATTGGAAAAGAGAGCCAGAACACCGTCACCCGCAACATTCTTTACCGACCCGCCATAGTCCTTCACCAGGGATTTGACCAGGTTGATGGCATGCTCAACACGCTTGGCAGTGCGCTCTTCATCATTCGCCATCAGGCGGCTGAACCCGCAGATATCCGCGAACAGGACTGCGGAAAGTTCGTTACTGAGTTGTTTTTGAGCAATCATTCAATATTCCGCGCGGTCCGTGTTGGGTACAATCAAAATGAATATACAAATGGATAAAATATCAATTTCGACATTATAGCTGCAACTGTGGCACTCGAAAACGTTGAATCTAACGTTTTAGGTGAATTGAAACAAATACACGGAAAACGAAAAAAGCGGCGAATGACATTGTTATTTAATGATGTGTGAAAAGTTCGGACGTACCCCGCCTGCACAACTTCAGGAACTCAACATAGAACCGAAATATTCCAATTTCACTCTGACAGGCACCTACGTCACCTCTGATGCTGACGCACTCACACCTCAGGTTTTCATCCAGAACGCCGATAAAGGTTGCACAAATTCAATGACATGCCTCCAAAGGGAAACAGGCACAGTCTCTCGTTTTTTCCAGGCAGTTGGAAGTGCCCTACCCGCTTCGATATGTGCGCTCGCTGAAAGGCACGTCGGCGATCATTCTTTCGATCTGTTGAATGAAGAGACTTTCCGCCGGGTTCAAGCTGCGTGACGGATTCAGAACGAAGAAAACGTCCACCGCAGGGAGATCTTCATAGGGTGGCAGGGGCCATAGGTTGCCCAGATCCACATCCTTCTTGGCAATGTGCACCGGCAATGCACCAAGGCCCAGCCCCGCCATGATCATCCGGCGTATCTCCGGAAGGTTTGCGGAAATCCCTTTTGGAGCGATCTTCAGGAGCGCCCGTTCACGCAATTGGCTGACGGAATAGAGCGGACCACTCTCGCTTTCGGTTTGAAACGAGATTGAAGATTCTCCGCGCAGTTCCTTGAGATCTATGTTCTTCCGCCCAAAAAGCGGATGATTGGGTCCGCAATACAAACCAAAGAACTCGCGAAAGAGTGGTTCGGATCGCAGCACGGGATCCGGTTCACGCATGAGACACAGCCCAAAGGATGCTCTGTTCTGACGCAGCCGGTTCGTGACTTCACTACTCTCGGCAACCGAGATTGAGAAGGTCACCTCCTGATGGCTGTCGTTGAATGACCTCAGCAACCTGTCGAAGTGTGGAGACACCACATGACTGGTCATCACAATGGAAATGTGTCCGGTTATCTGCCCCTCTGTCTCACTTACCAGACTGGGGATTTGCGAGACCGAGCCGTATATGGCACTGCACTCTCGGTAAAGGGTCTGGCCGGCTTGCGTCACTTCAAAAAAGTTCGGTCGCCGAACAACGAGCAACTGACCGACAGAATCTTCCAGTCTTTTCAGCGCACTGCTGATTGTCGGTTGGGTCACTCCAAGGAACTCGGCCGCTCGGGTAATCCCTCCTTGATCAACAACAACCATGAATGTGCGCAGCAGGTTCCAATCCAGCTGCCAGGGAAACCGTTGCTCGTAAGGCTTCATCATAAATTTCATCTATCATTGGGATTTGAATTATTTTTTTGCCCTATGATTGTTACGCATGCAAGTGTTTTCGCGACGATCGAGGACCCCGCCGCTTCGCCCTGAACGGTGCTCTCGTGACATGCAAGGGAGGACAACTTCATGAAGACCATTACGAACCTGCTCAAGTCCGCACTCGCAGCCGGGGTTATGGCTGTGGCAACATTGGGTGTATCCAATCCAGTTCAGGCCGACGAACTAGACGCGATCAAAGAAAGCGGTGTCATGCGCATCGCCATGAGTGGCGCATACCCTCCCTTCAGCTTCGTCAATGAGCAGAATGAAGTCGTCGGTTTCGATCCCGCCATTGGCGCGGAAATCTCCAAGCGTCTGGGCGTAGAAGTCGAAATCGTGACAACGGCCTGGGACGGCATCATTGGAGGCCTTTTGGCGAACAAGTACGATGCTATCGTGGGCTCCATGTCGATCACGGATGAGCGCAAGAAGGTGGTAGACTTCGTTGGTCCTTATTACCGCATGAGCCGGGGCATATTCGTCAAACAAGGATCGGATGTTGCCGATCTGGCTGGTCTCAAAGGTCGCAAGATCGGAGTAACACTTGGTGAAACCCACGAGCAGTGGGCACAGGAACAGGAAGGCTGGGATGTGCGCACCTACAAGGGACTTCCCGAATTGCTGCTCGAACTTGATAACGGCCGTATCGATGCCATCGTAACCGATGACATCCCTGTTCTCTTGGCGATCCGTGAAAACGTAAACGCGATCACTCAGCTTGATACGTCCGGTCTGGCAGGTATCGCGGATCAGGCCGGTATCGCCATCCGCAAAGGTAATCCTGAACTGCACAAGGCAATGCAGGCTGCACTTGATGCAATGCAGGAGGACGGCACGTATCTGACGATTGCCGAGGAATGGGTCGGCGGCGACATCCGCTAACTCATCCACCGGGCCCGGTGCCAATTCTCCCCTTTTCACCGGGCTCGTCCTCACGGTTTTAGCTTCACCGAGGAACTGCAATGGATTTCGACCTGATCCTGCGCGTCTTCCCCTATTTCCTGCAGGCCGCTGTGGTGACGATCGAGCTGTCGGTCTATTCGACCGCATTCGGCCTCATATGTGGTGCTCTTGGAACGTACGCGCGCTTGTCCAGGCACAAATTGCTGCGCGCTGTCGGTACCGCCTACGTATCGGTCATCCGGGGCACACCTGCCCTGATTCAGCTCTTCATCCTGTATTTCGGCGGTCCGCAAATCGGCATTCAGCTGGATGCGTTTGAAGCAGGCGTCATTGGGCTTGGTGTCAATATCGGCGCCTACATGACCGAGACGATGCGAGGCGCAATCGTCGCCGTGGACAAGGGGCAGACCGAAGCCGCCCGCACGCTGGGACTGAGCCGTTCGCAGGCAATGCGCAAAGTCGTGCTGCCACAAGCTGCCAGGCTGATGATCCGCCCCCTTGGTGTGAACATAAACGCCCAGATCAAGGGCACGGCATTGGTCGCGGCAATCTCCGTTGTGGAGTTGACCTACACCGCGCAGCGCTACATCGGCTCGACATACAAGCCGTTTGAAATGTTCCTGCTCGCCGGCGCTCTTTACATGGTGATCATCTACGTGGTGGGCCTTGGCATCACTTTCCTTGACGGAAAGGTGGCACTGAGATGACCGGAGCACACTTCTGGATCGGGGGCAGCAATGGGTCTTGATTTCGCGGTTGTCCCCGAATACCTGGATCGGCTTCTGCTAGGGTCTGCATGGACTATCGGCATCACCCTGGCAGCCGCAGCGCTCAGTTTCTTCGGAGGCATCCTCTTTGCCGTCATCGCGCTCTACGCGCCCGCTGTTATTCGTTGGCCCTTCAAGACATTTGCCTGGTTGTTCATGGGAACGCCGCTGTTGTTGCAGTTGTTCCTGATCTATTTCGGCCTGATCCAGATCGGCATCGATTTACCGGCCGTTGTCGCCGGCATTATCGGCTTGGGACTGCACTTTGCGGTCTACAATTCCGACATCATCCAGGCCGGCATCAGGGCAGTCGACAAAGGACAATACGAAGCCGGTAGAACACTGGGCCTCAGTCAGGCACAAACAATCCGCAAGATCATCGTACCGCAGGCAGTTCGCGCGGTCGTACCCCCAATCGGCAACAACATGATCGCGCTTCTGAAGGACAGTGCCCTTGTGTCGGTTATCGGCGTCACGGAATTGACTCTGAGTTCGCAGCTGGCGATTTCCAAGACATTCCGTCCATTTGAATTCTATCTGGCTGCAGCTGCTTGCTACTACGTCATCAACCTGGCTCTGGAAGCAGGACTGCACCGTATCGAGCGCCGCATTCAGGTTGCGCGCTAGACCGCGCAGGGAGTGAGTTTCATGACAGACCAACCCTTTGTCGACATTCGGCACGCTGCCAAAAGCTATGGTTCTCTCGAGGTCTTGCACGACATAAGCCTGCGGGTGAACAAGGGCGAGATCGTTGCCATCATCGGCCCGTCGGGCTCGGGCAAATCGACTTTGCTTCGAGCGATCAACGATCTGGACCCACTGACCTCGGGTGAAGTTTGGCTTGAGGACACGCAGGTCAACGAGGCACTGCCGTATCGCCTGTACGAAAAGCACATCAACAAGGTGCGTCAGGACATCGGAATGGTGTTCCAGCACTTCAACCTCTTCCCGCATCTGACGGTTCGGGGCAACATCACGCTAGCCCCGAAGATGCTGAAAGGCATTTCGGACGCGGAAGCAAATATTCTGGCCGAAGAGCAACTCGACCGCGTCGGATTGCTGGAGCGGATCGACTACTACCCCAGTCAATTGTCCGGAGGACAGAAACAACGTGTGGCGATTGCGCGGGCTTTGGCGATGAAACCCAAGGTAATGCTGTTCGACGAAGCAACATCAGCCCTTGATCCGGAGCTTGTCGAGGAAGTCAACCTTGTGATGAAACAGCTCGCCGAAGAGCACATGACCATGATCATCGTCACCCATGAAATGAAGTTTGCCGAAAGCGTCTGCGATCGGGTCGTCTTCATGGACGGAGGTTACGTCGTCGAGGAAGGCTCCCCCGACGTGGTGTTTCGCAATCCGGTCCACGAACGCACTCGCAACTTCCTGCGCAAACATCTGCAAGGCTAGAGTTACCGTGAAAGAAATGTTTCGTAGAGAAATCAGTTCAATTTCTGTTCGACCTGGAAACGTCAAAAACGGCGGGTGATTTCGTAATGGCTTACTCCTTTCGGCATGCCGGTCCCGATGATGCGCAAACTATATTTGAGTTGATCCAGAAACTTAGCGAATACCTGGGTCATACCGAAAAGCTGACTGCGAGCCCTGACGACTTCAAGGATGTCGGACTTGGTTCACGCCCGCTTTTCAGCGCTCTCCTCGCAGAGGATCGCGGCGTGGCGGTTGGTCTTTGTCTCTACTTCGACAGTTTTTCGAGCTTGCGAGGACAACGCGGTGTCTATGTCCAGGATCTCTTCGTAACGGAAATCGCTCGCGGCTCAGGGCTTGGAAGAACGTTGCTGGCAAAGGTGGCGAAGGAAGCAGCCGACCAGGGCGCCAGCTATCTGCGTCTGTCAGTCGACATTGAAAATATTGCGGCTCAAAAAGCCTATGAAAGGATCGGTTTGTCAGAGGCCACAGATGAGCAGATCCGGAAAATCGACGGCCCTCAATTCAGGCAACTGGCCGCCCTCGCAAATGAAATTTGACCTCGGACCAAACCGAAAGAAAGACCTAGAAATGGCGCAGTCAAACCTGTTCTACCAATCCCGGTTGGGACGTCCAATGTTGGATCGGGCCGAGGGTATCTACATGTGGGATACTTCGGGCAAGCGCTACATTGACGGGTCGTCAGGTGCAATGGTCAGCAACATCGGCCATTCAAACCCGCATGTCATTGCCGCGATGAAGGTGCAAATGGATAAGTCCACCTTCGGATATCGGCTGCACTTTCAAAACGAGGCTGCCGAGACACTGGCACGCAAGACAGCCGAATTGATGCCTGATGGTCTGGATCGGGTTTTCTTCGTCTCAGGAGGCTCGGAAGCGGTCGAAAGCGCAATCAAACTCGCACGGCAGTATACCCTGACACAGGGACAGGACAGCAGATGGAAGGTCATCTCCAGGTTCCCGTCCTATCATGGAGGAACCCTGGGGGCGGTGGCCCTGACAGGATATGATCCACTATCGAAACCATTCGCTCCCCTGCTCCCTGACATGCCGAAAATCTCGGCACCTCTTTGTTATCTGGACAAGGACAATCTGAGCGAAGAACAGCGCGGCTTGAAGTATGCGGAGTTGCTCCGTGACAAGATCCTGGAAGAAGGGCCTGACAGTGTTCTGGCCTTCATCATGGAACCCGTCGGCGGCGCTTCAACCGGAGCGCTTGTCGCACCCGACAGCTACTACACCCGCATCCGCGAGATCTGTGACGAGTTCGGCATTCTTCTGATCTACGATGAGGTGATGACCGGAGCCGGGCGCACCGGCAGGTTCGTGGCATCCGAGCACTGGGGAATAACACCCGACATCGTGGCCCTTTCAAAGGGGTTTGCCGCCGGATACGCCCCGCTGGGTGCAATGGTCGCAAAGACTTCGATTGTAGACGCGGTTCTTGACGCGGGTGGGTTCATGCATGGTTTCACATATGCAGGTAATCCGTTGGCATGTGCCGCCGGTGTTGCGGTTCTGGATGAGTTGAAACGTCAGGATCTGATCGGCAATGCGGCAAAGATCGGTGACGTTCTAAAACAGGAACTGGCCAGCCTCATGGACCGTTATCCCTTCATCGGTGACGTGCGAGGAAAAGGGCTTCTTCTTGCATTCGAACTCGTTTCAAATCGTGAAACGATGTCTCCATTGCCAAAAGATTTCAATGCCTTCAACAGACTTGTTGATCTGTCGTATGAGCGTGGCTTGATCATATATTCACGCCGTACACGCGGAGGTCACGAAGGCGATCACTTCCTGGTCTGTCCACCCTTGATCGTCACTCGTGAGCAAGTGAACGAGATAATGGAAATTCTGACAGAAAGCCTTGACGTCATGGCGAACGAAATGAACTTGCAGGTCATACGCTAATGCCAATGCCGGATAAATCCCGCTCGATTGAAGAGGCAATTTCCCAGATCCAGGACGGCTCAAGCATCATGCTTGGCGGCTTCGGGGTGCCGGGTACGCCGTTCTGCCTGATCCGTGAACTTGTACGTCAGGGGCAAAGTGGCCTGACTATCATCAAGAACGACGCCAACGAGACGGGCATGGGCGTTGACTGGCTGCTGGAAAATGGACAGGTCGCAAAACTGATTACCAGTCATATCGGCCTGAATTCCAATGCGGTTGCAATGATGAACGCGGGCGAAATTGAAGTGGAGTTTGCACCACAGGGTATTCTGGCTGAACGCATCCGCGTTGCCGGTGCTGGAGTTATGGGGTTCGTGACCGACATCGGCATCGGAACGCCCATGGCGGAAGGCAAGCAGCAGGTCATGATCGACGGTAAGGAAGGCATTGTAGAAACGGCTCTCAGAGCTGATTTTGCATTGTTGCATGCCGACCGGTCCGACCCATTCGGCAACCTATGCTTCACGGCCACTGCCCGAAATTTCAATCCGCTGATGGGCATGGCGGCTTCCCGAACCATAGCGGAGGCGGAAGCCATGGTTCCCCTTGGTGGCATCACACCGGATGACGTCAACCTGCCCGGACCTTTCGTCGATGACGTTGTTGCCCTTCCCGAACTGATGGAGGTTTATGGTGTCGTTGAGCGCTAAGGACAGAATGCTGAGACGGGCTGCAGCCGACATCAAGGCCGGCATGACCGTCAACCTGGGTATCGGTCTGCCGACACAGGTTCTCAGACACGTTCCGGAAGACCTGCCCGTCTGCCTGCATTCGGAAAATGGCATTGCCGGTGTCGGTCCTGTCCTTGCGAATGACGAGGCAGACCGAAATCTGATCGATGCAGGCGGAGCGTATGTGTCTCCCGTGCCCGGCACATCCTATTTCGACAGTGCGCTCAGCTTCGCCATTGTCCGGTCGGGCCGTCTCGACCTCACGCTTCTGGGGGCGTTCGAAGTCGCCGGTAATGGAGATCTCGCCAACTGGATGATCCCCGGAAGGTTTACGCCTGGCGCGGGTGGCGCGATCGAACTGGCACAGAAGGCCCGCCGGGTTGGGGTGATCACCACCCACACGGACAAGAGGGGCAATCCCAAGATCCTTTCCAATTGCACCTTACCACTGACGGCGCGCACCTGTGTGGACCGGATCTATACCGACATGGCTGTCTGTGATGTCACGCCTGAAGGCCTGCGCCTCAGCGAAATTGCCGAAGGTGTCGCCCTTGACGATGTGATTGCTGCCACCGGAGCAAAGTTGATCGTGCCAGATCAACCCCTGCCAACTTTCTGATCGGATTTGCCATGGATACGCAGCACAAGACCGCCATCATGAACGCAGTCGATAGTCTGTTCGATGCGGAAATCGACTTTCTGAGTGAACTGAGCAGTCACCCTTCAACCCGGGGTAACGAGCAATCGGCACAGACTTTCATGGCAACAGAATTGGCGAACCGCGGCCTGGAGGTCGATCGTTGGCAGATCGATGTTGACGAAATCGCCAACCTGCCCGGTTTTTCGCCCGTCCTCGGTAACTACGACGATGCGGTGAACGTTGTCGGTACTCACCGCTCAACAACGCGTAAAGGACGCAGCCTGATCCTGAATGGTCATATCGACGTCGTGCCCGAAGGTCCGCTCGAAATGTGGGAGACACCTCCCTACACGCCAAGAGTGGAAGATGGCTGGATGTATGGGCGCGGCACCGGAGACATGAAAGCGGGATTGGCAGCTAACCTATTTGCCCTGGATGCATTGCGGTCCCTGGGCCTTGCACCTGCTGCAGACGTATTTTTCCAATCGGTTGTTGAAGAAGAATGCACCGGCAACGGTGCCCTCGCCTGCCTGCAACGCGGATACAAGGCAGATGCCGCGCTGATCCCCGAACCTTTCGCCGAAGATCTCGTAACCGCACAGCTCGGCGTTCTCTGGTTCCAGGTGCATCTGCGCGGCCTGCCAACCCATGTCGCCTATGCGGGAAGCGGCTCCAATGCGATTGAAGCTGCAATCCCTCTGATCACGGCGCTTCACGAAATGGAACATCGCTGGAACCTGCCTCAGAACCGTCATGAGGACTATTGCAATCACAACCATGCACTTAATCTGAACGTGGGCAAGATCCAGGGTGGCGACTGGACAAGCTCTGTACCGGCATGGTGCGTCTTTGACGTGCGTATGGGTCTGTTTCCGGGGCAGGACCTGAATGAAGCCAAGCTCGAAATTGAAGACGTGTTGAAGTCAGCGGCGCAAACGCACCCGTTCCTAAGCAAGAATGCTCCTGAAATCATCTATCACGGCTTCCACGCGGAAGGTTATGCCTTGCCTGAAGACAAAGACGCCGCAGCCACTGCAGCTATCGGCACACTGGAACAGGCCCATCATGACGTGACGGGACGGGATCTGAACAAGGTCGCAATCACTGCAACAACAGATGCCCGCTTCTTCGGTCTTTATGCTGATACCCCAGCGCTGGTTTACGGTCCGAAAGCAGAGGCTATTCATGGCTTCAACGAGCGGGTGGATCTGGAGTCAGTCAGGCGCGTCACCCAGGCAACAGTTCTCTTCATCGCCGACTGGTGTGGACTGGAAAAACTCTAGAGGAACACTCATGCGCGACGCTGTAATCGTCTCCACTGCCCGCACGCCCATCGCAAAAGCCTATCGTGGAGCGTTCAATGCCACACAAGGTCCTGTTCTGGCCGCTCATGCCGTTCGCGAGGCGATCTCCAGGGCCGGACTGGAAGGGGCTGAAATCACAGACTTCACAATGGGCTGTGCACTAACCCAGGGTTCTACCGGGATAAATGCTGCTAGACATACGGTTTTTGCCGCCGGCTTGCCGGACAGCGTCGCCGCAGCGACCATCGACAGGCAGTGCGCGTCCGGCCTTTCTGCAATTGCCATTGCCGCACATCAGGTCATCACGGGTGAAAGCGAGATTGTCCTTGCCGGTGGGGTAGACAGTATTTCACTCGTACAGAATTCGGACTGGAACGGCAGTCAGTATCGCATTTCGTCGGTTCGCGACGGCTATTACATGTCCATGCTGGAAACCGCAGAACTGGTCGCCAAACGATATGACGTGAGCCGAATAGAACAGGACGAATACGCGCTGCTGAGCCAGCAACGCACGGCGAAGGCCCAGGAAAATGGGGTGTTTACAGACGAAATCATACCGGTAAAAACCATCAAGCGCACAAAGGACAAGGCAACCAATCAGCTTTACGACGAGACCGTGACGCTAGATGCAGATGAATGCAATCGACCGCAAACCACGTTAGAAGCTCTGTCTGCACTGGATCCCGTTCTTGAAGGCGGCTCTGCAGTGACTGCAGGCAATGCCAGCCAGATGTCCGATGGAGCCGCCGCATGTGTAATCATGTCGGCTGCCGAAGCAACCCGGCGCAACCTCGAACCGCTCGGCCTCTTCCGGGGCATGTCCGTTGTCGGTTGCGCACCTGAGGAAATGGGGATTGGACCGGCGCTTGCAATACCAAAACTATTGCAAAGACATGGACTGACGGTTGATGACATCGATTTGTGGGAGATCAACGAAGCTTTCGCCTCACAACTTGTCTATTGCCGGGACAAGCTCGGAATCAATACCGCGAGGCTCAACGTGAATGGCGGCGCTATTTCCATCGGTCATCCATATGGCATGAGCGGAACAAGAATGACAGGACATGCCCTGCTTGAAGGTCGGCGCCGGAATGCGAGGTATGCAGTTGTCAGCATGTGCGTCGGCTGGGGCATGGGTGCGGCAGCGCTGTTCGAACTGGCATGACTGCTTGAAGGCAACTTTCAACCACTGCCCCCTTGGTAGACGACGGGAAAATGTCAGGCCTGACATAGGTCGAGATCGGCTGGCCTTTCGTATTCTCGTCTTTACCTATTTCTTACGCACGTCGGCGACAGATTCCCGTTCCACTATTTCGGCATCAAGCCGAAGCGTCTTGATTTCTGTTGCCGCATCAAGCCTCCCCATCAGTGCTTTCGCAACATGGGTACCCATTCGTGCAGTCGGCAGTCGGATCGTGGTCAGAGGCGGCACGCTGTGGGCTGCCCAATCCAGATCGTCGAACCCCATCAAAGACAGATCCTGCGGAACCACAATGCCGTGTCGGCCGGCTTCGAAAAGCACGCCGAGCGCAAGAACATCAGACAAACAGAGGATTGCGCTTGCCGGTTGTGGCTGGTTGGTAAAAATTTCAGCGGCGGATCTCGCACCACCCGCAACATCAAGCGAGGTTTCGAATAGACGAACCTCAGCCCCTACCCCTCGTGCGCCTTCCAGGACGCCGTCAATTCTCAATCTTGTACGGTCGTTGTTTTCTGCGGGTCCGTGGACGACGCAAATATTTTCATGTCCTCGCGATGCAAGGAAGCGCAAAGCTTTTGAGCCCAGCGCGGCGTTGTCATAGCCAATTGCCGGCAATCCGTTCTGCCCGTCGCAGACGCTTGTGCAGATCGCGGGAATGTTTCCTGCTGCAAGAAACTCAAGCAGAGCCACATTGTGTTCTGCACCTGACAGGATCAGACCTTCAGCTCCCAGATCAATCAACTCACGGGCTCGCCGCTCTTCTGCTTCGGCATCACCGCCCGAAGTCGCGATGACAAGCGCATATCCTTGTCCGGCCAGTTCCTGCTCTACCGCGTTCAGAAAACGCGCAAAGATCGAGTGAGCAAGTGTGGGTACGACGGCACCGATCGTTTTCGTGCGTTGCGTTGCCAGTGCGCGTGCGGCTGGATTGCGCGTATAGCCAGCCTTTTCAATAGCTTCCAGAACCTGGCGGCGCGTTTCCTTGTTCACCAATGCCGAATTGTTCAGTACTCGAGAGATTGTGCCTGTCGAGTAACCGGTCATCTTGGCCAGTGCCCGCACGCCCAGCTTTTTTGTGCCGGATGGTTCTTCCATCCATTCGTCTCCATCTTGTCCGGCTTCATAGAACACCAAAGAAATTTATTACAGGTTATTGACAATTGGAACCGGTTCCAGTTCAAATTATGGAACCGGTTCCAATTACCGCTGATCAAGAACCGACGGAGTTGATCGAATGCAGATTTATGCACCTGTTTCAGGTGGTCTGTCTTCAAGGGGAGCGCGATATCCCGGTTTCGACATTAAGGGTCGAACGAAGGTGTTCGAGATTCACTGCGGCGAAACGAAGCGCATGTGGGTCCGCGAAGGAGCTCTGGTTACTCTGACGGACGTTGACGGCGACATAGCTGCCTTGATCTGTGCCTTCACGCAATCAGGCGAGGATGCGCTGGCAGGCAGTGAAATCGGCTTCAGCAGATCCAATGGCATTCCGGACGGTATCGACGGAGAAGGCTTGCGTGGCTGGTTGCTCGCCAATGGATCTTCCGAACAGGCGCCCGTCTTCAGAAGTGTGTTTGCTCCATCGGGAATTCCCGACACCAAATTTACACTTCGGGCACCGGCGGACTGCGATCTATGGATTGTCCTTCCCCGCCCAAACGGCGCACTTGAGCATGGCGGCGGTGGCTCGGTCCTTGTGGAAGTGTCTGAACTCAACACGTCGACACCCCGGCTATCTGACCCTCTGGGAGACATCCGCGACGAGTTTCGTGTCAATCGCGGCACGGCGCACGCTTACGAAGTCAAGACAGGTGATCTGATTCAGGTCCTCGACGTGGAAGGTCGGCAATGCTCGGACTTCATGGCCCTGCGTGCAGACGCTCTGGATAAGGGCCTGGAAAGGTATATCGATTCAACCGTCACGCGGACACTTGTTGGAGGTGGTTACCCTGCCCCCGGTCTTTACGACAAGTTCTTCGACCAGGACATGCGCCCTCTCCTTTCGGTTGTTCAGGATACCGTGGGGAGGCATGACACGTTTGCCTTGGCCTGCACGGCACGCGGTTATGAAGAACGGGGTTTCCCGGGTCACCTGAACTGCTCGGACAACATCTCGAATGCCTTTGAGCCCTACGGCATCGGACGCCGCAGTGCATGGCCGGCCATCAACTTCTTTTTCAACTCGTGGATCCTGCCCGGAGACAACCGTTTGCAATCAGACGAAGCTTGGTCGCGTGCCGGTGATTATGTGGTCATGCGCGCAATGACCGATCTTCTTTGTGTGACAACTGCTTGCCCTGACGACATCGACCCGATCAATGGCTGGAACCCGACCGACATACATGTCCGCATCTACAAGCCGGAAAAAACGATCCAGCATGCAATCGCCCATCGCCCGTTTGCTGAGAGTGCACCAGTCATGACAAGCGAAAGCGCCTTTCATTCAAGAACAAGCAAACTCACAAGCTCTTTTCATGTCGCGCGCGATGTTTGGCTTCCGACCTCCTATGACGGCACTCGCACGCTTGATGAATACTGGACCTGTCGAGAGGCCGTCACTGTCCAGGACATGTCGTCATTACGGAAATACGATATTGCCGGGCCGGATGCCGAACAGCTTTTACAAGCCTGCCTGACACGCAACGTCGGTAAGCTTTCCGTCAACCGTGGCGTCTATGCCCTTATGTTGAACGACACCGGATCTGTCGTCGATGATGGCACACTGTTCCGGCTCGCACCGGATCTCTTCAGATGGTGCTGCGGTTCAGAAGAAAGTGCCCGGCAACTCAAACAGGTTGCAAAAAGTGAAGGCCTCAAGGTCTGGGTCAAGGCCCAGTGGTCGTCCATGCCCAACCTTGCGATCCAGGGACCAAAGAGCCGGGATCTTTTGAAACGCATCGTCTTCACTCAACCGCATCAACCTTCGCTGGAGAACATCAAGTGGTTCGGCTTTACCATCGCCCGCCTTCATGACCGGGAAGGTCCGGCCTTCATGTTGACGCGGACGGGCTTCACCGGTGAGCTGGGCTACGAGATCTTTTGCGACCAGGGATCTGCTCTGGAGATCTGGGACGCGATCATGGAGGCTGGCGAAGACTTCTCAATCAAGCCGATGGGAGCCGAAGCGCTTGAGACTATCCGGATAGAGGCCGGATTGATGGTCGCCGGAGCTGAATTCACGCCCGAAGTTGACGCTTTGGAAGCTGGTCTGGGCTTCGCCGTCGACATGAAAAAGGGACCGTTTGTCGGACGCGAAGCGCTGGAACGCAACGGAACTGCAATCCGCCGAAAGCTTGTTGGACTGAAACTTGAAGGAGCCGAAGTTCCGATTCATGGGGCTCCGGTTTTCTCAGGTCATCACCAGGTCGGCGTCATTACAAGCGCGACGCGCTCACCCCTGCACGGCGCCGCAATCGCCATGTGCCGACTTGCCGTAGAACATTCAGAAATCGACACGGAACTGGAGGTTGGTTGCCTCGACGGTCACATGAAACGCCTGTCGGCCCGTGTTCATGAACTTCCCTTCTTCGACCCCAAACGGGAACGCGCACGCGCGTGAAAAACGCAATATCGAAAGACAGGAGGACGCGATGAAAAAAGTACTACTGGGAGCAACTCTTGCGATCGCAACAGGTCTCTCATCTGTTTCGGCGAACGCCGCCGACAAAGTGATGATCGGCGAACCGAGCTGGCCGGGAGCAAAGATCATGGCCAACCTGATCGGTCAGGTCATCACTTCCCGTTTGGGTGGCGAAGTCGGCTATGCTCCCGGAGCAAACGCCGTCATTTTTGCAGCAATGGATGGAGGCAGAGGCGATATCGACGTTCATCCTGATGTATGGCTGCCAAATCAGAAGTCCTTCACTGATGAATACGTCGACCAAAAGTCTACGGTCGTATTGTCGGAAGGGTCATATGAAGGAAGATCCGGTTTTTGCACGCCGACCTACATGGCAACGGATCACAGCATCAAATCTGTGTTTGATCTGGGCACACCGGACGCTCAAAAACTCTTCGACGCCAACAATGACGGAAAAGGTGAGATCTGGGTTGGGGCCTCTGGCTGGGCGTCCACCAATGTTCACAAGGTGAAAGTTCGCGACTACGGCATCGAAACCTTTCTGGAGCCAACAACCGAGGATGAAACCGTCTTCTACGCGCGTTTGAAAGATGCGGTTGATGCCAAGCAGGGTGTTGTTTTCTACTGCTACAAACCTCACTACGTTCACGCTCTCTACGATGTGACGATGCTGGAAGAGCCGGAGTTCGATTCGCAGCAGTACACGATCGTTCAACCTGACCAGGACGCCGACTGGTACGAGAAGTCGAAGATAACAACAGGTGACCAGGTCAAGACCGTCCGCGTTGCCCATTCCAAATCTCTTGAAGAACGGGCGCCTGCAGCGGCTGCCTTCCTCAAGAACATCAACATGAGCGCGGATGATCTGTCCGAATTGACCTATCAGGTTGTCGTACAGAAAAAGGAAATCGAACCGGTTGTTTCTGAATGGATTGCCGGAAATTCCGAGACTGTTGACGGCTGGCTTGGACTTAACTGACCACTGGCAACTGCCCGGCGCTTCTGCGCCGGGTCTTTTTTGACTAACCCCGGGGGATGTCATGGACGCGGCCGTGTCGATCAGTGTTCGCGGTGTTTGGAAAGTATTCGGCGACCGGGCCGGAGAAGCACTCGCGGCAATCAGAAACGAGAACCTCAGCAAATCTGAAGTCCTTGAGAAGTATGGCTGCGTCGTTGGCGTTGCGGACGCAACCTTCGATGTTCAGGAAGGCGAGATTTTCTGTGTGATGGGTCTGTCCGGTTCGGGAAAGTCCACACTGGTTCGTCACATCAACCGCCTGCTTGAGCCGACGGACGGTCATATTCTCATCGGCAGCGAAGACGTAACGGAGCTGAACGATACGCAGCTGAGAGAGCTGCGCAATCGTCGGGTCGCTATGGTCTTTCAGAATTTCGGTCTGATGCCTCATCGCACGGTTCGGGACAATGTCGCCATGCCGCTTGAAATCCGAGGAACCGGAAAGGCCAGACGCTGGGAAGAAGCCGACCGGGTACTTTCGCTGGTGGAACTCACCGGATGGGAGGACAAGTTTGCCCATGAACTGTCCGGCGGCATGCAGCAGCGTGTCGGCCTGGCAAGGGCAATCGCCGCGGACCCGGACATTCTGCTCATGGACGAGCCGTTCTCAGCCCTTGACCCCTTGATCCGCAAGCAGCTGCAGGACCAGTTCATGGAGCTGTCTGCCGAACTGAAGAAAACCACCATCTTCATTACACACGATCTCGATGAAGCAATCCGCATAGGAAACCGCATCGCGATCATGAAAGATGGCCGCATTGTTCAAATCGGAACACCCGAGGATATCGTCCTCAATCCTGCAGATGAGTATGTCGCCGACTTTGTAGCGGGCATTTCGAAACTCAATCTGATCTTCGCCCATTCGGTCATGTCTCCGGTGGAAGAGTACCAGGCTCAGCAAGGCGCTATAAGCAAGGATGTCCCCAAAGCACATCCCGAAACCGTTCTAAATGACCTGATCGATCTGAGCGTTGAAGGCGATGGCCTGATTGCCGTGGAGGACAACGGCGAGACTGTCGGTATCATCGATCGCGTCAGTCTGATGAAGGCGATCCAGGGCGGTCGCGGTGGTGAGGCATTGTCATGAAGGACAACGTGCAAACGGACACAACCAAGCTGGATGCGTTGATCTCAAACTTCGTGGGCTCCGGCGTCGATTATTACCGCAAGACTTTCCATTACATGATGGAAGCACCCGGGTATCGCTTTACGCTGAACTGGTCGGCCGGGTTGCTCGGACCAATCTGGTTCGGCGCCCGAGGGATCTGGTCCTGGTTCCTGACCATGCTCGTTCTCGAGACAGTAGCGTTCATTCAACTTGCAAACGGACTGTTCGGAGATCTCGGACGCGACTCGCGCGAGCGAGCCGAGAGCATTGCCGCAACCCTGGAACTCAGACGTCAGCAGATAGAAGCGGCCGAAAGAGCGGGTTCCGGTTCGCTGGACGCATTGAAACGCGCTGCCCAATCGCTTGAAACCGCACTCGCAGAGGCAGAAGCCGCCACAACTGCGGCTGCAGCAACCGGTTTTACTTACATTATTGTCGGCCTGGTCCTGCTGGCGGCATTCAAATTCGCAAGCGCTGCAACCGCAAACTGGGTGCTGGAAGGACAATTCACGCGCTGGAGATCGGACAACTCGGTCGCAAACGGCTTCAGTCCTGTTCGGCTTGTGATCGCCGCCGTACTCTCTCTGATTGTTGTCGTTCTCTCGGCCATCAAATTTGCAAGGCCTGACGCCATTTCCCTGCTACAGACCTTCCCGAACAATCGTAACTGGAGGCTATCGGTCGGAGACTGGGTTCAGGCCGGTTTCGACTGGGCCAAGACAGCAGGCCGTGGCTTCTTTGACAGTCTCACTTTCGGAATGCGCGTCCTGCTAGACGGCGTCGAAACGGTGCTTGTGGTCACTCCCTGGCCGGTTGTGGCACTCATCATCATCATGCTCGCCTATCTGTCGGCAGGTGCCAGGGTGGCCATCTTCACCGGCGCTGCTCTTGCATACCTCGGACTGCTGGATTTCTGGGACAAGGCCATGACCACGGTTGCCCTGCTTGGCGCAGCAGCCTTGATTTCCATAACTCTGGGAATTCCACTCGGAATATTATGCGCCCGCCGGCCAAAGCTCTTTGCAGTCGTGCGCCCGGTCCTCGACTTCATGCAATCCATGCCCTCTTTCGTCTATCTCATTCCGGTGGTTGCCTTCATCGGATCAGGGAAGCCGGCTGGCGTTGTCGCAACGATGATTTTCGGAAGCCCGCCAGTAATCCGTTTCACCGTACTCGGGCTACAACAGGTTCCCGAAACGGTACGTGAAGCCGCTCTCGCCTTTGGAGCTTCCCCACGTTACCTTTTGTGGAAGGTGGATTTGCCTCTTGCAACCAGAACAATAATGGCCGGAGTGAACCAGACAATTCTCCTGTCCCTGGCCATGGTTGTCGTCGCATCCCTCATTGGAGCAAAAGGCCTTGGTGAAGACGTTCTGGAAGCGCTCCAATATGCCGCCGCCGGACAGGGAATTCTCGCGGGATTGGCGATCCTGTTCTGCGCTCTGATCCTCGACCGCATCGTTGCAGGAAAGCCAAACCGCTGAAAACAATGACCAACCTGATCTCCTCTATGTCACATAGGGGAGACAGGTCGTCTCCGATAGGAACCGGCGCATGTTTCTGATCGCTCTCTCGCTATGAACACTTTCGCCGAGATCACGAAGAGACTGCACAGTCGCTCCCATCAGCTCGAAAGCTCGCCAAGAGACGATTAAATTCACGGATATTCCAGTTTGGCGATGGGCGCAGCTCTCAATGCGTGAGGACCGCAAGCATAAGGGGTTATCTCTATGCCTGCTCCGGTACGTCAGACCAATAATTTTTCCTTTTGGAGTTCTACTTGACCCAAATGGAGCGGAGCTTGGTGACCTTTGAAACTAACTTGCCCCTGAACTGTGGATCCGGCGATGGGAGGCTGCCGAAACCACACTTGACATGTTCAAGGGGATATCGGGGCTTTGAATACTCATCAAATCACGCGTTCTCAACAGAACCAAACTCGTTCCTGCCATTTGTTATCTTATGGCAGAAAATCGCGGTTCTGGGTTGTAACGACAGCACTGGTCACGCTTGCGGGCACGATCAATCCAGCACTTTCACAATCTGCCGCTCCGGGCGCGGTGATTGATATCGATACAATTTATGTCTTCACAGACGATGGCGGCTCTGCCCAGAGCCAGGCTGCAGACCGGCTGAACGCAATGGCCGGAGGGACTGCCGTTGTTGGCCACGAAAGCTATGAAGGCATGGCGAATGTGACCGTCAGCGATGCAATCGGCACTTCTCCCGGTGTGGTCGTGCAGGACTTTTTCGGCGGCAATGACCAACCCCGCCTTCAAATCCGCGGTTCAGGCCTTCAGCAAAGCCCGGTTGAACGCGGTGTGCTTGTTCTTAAGGACGGTCTGCCTTTGAACCGTGCCGACGGTTCCTACGTTATCGGACTGATGAACCCAGGCCTTGCCGATTTTATTGAAATCTACCGGGGATACACGGCAAACAGGCTCGGAACGACAGTATTGGGTGGTGGGCTCAACCTTGTTTCGCCAACTGCCGGTAACGATGAAGTTGCCCGATTGACCTTGTCCGGTGGCAGTTTCGGCGAATTTTCCGGGATTGCTGAGGTTGGAAAGCAGATTGATAACTTCGACCTGCTTGGCCAATTCAACTACCAGCATGGTGACGGTTTTCGCGTTTACAACGAGTCGGATCGTCTGGATGCAAACCTCAATGTCGGTATCGGGGTCAATGACGTTGTCAAAACGCGTTTTTTCGCCGGGTTCACTGATTTGCAGTTCGACATTCCCGGACCTTTGAATGAAGAGGCTCTGAAAGACGACCCAAAACAAATCTATGGAGGCCCGACTGTCACACCGGGGCCCAGCGGTCTGACAATCACCAATCCGGGTCCTGATGTGCAGCGTGACCGTCCTTTCAGGGAGACACGGCAATTCCGTCTTGGAAACCGCACAACGGCAACCTACGGCAACCATATCTTTGAAACCGGCCTTGGAGGCACTTACACCGAAGATGCATTCATGGCGCCGATCGCAGCGAGTTTGAAGGAAACCGATGGCGGAGATATCACCGGCGTCCTCAAATACGCATATGATCCGGACAACGATTCCATTCTTCCTCTGTTCGAATCCACCGCATTTTTATCCTACGGAGCCGCTCAAAGGGGCTTCTACCAAAACATCAAGGGCAGCAAAGCTGCACAGATCGGCGACAACGACCTGCAGTCTGCCACTCTTTCCTTGCACAGCGGCCTGAACATACCCGTGAATGAAAGGTTCACGATCAATCCTGCCGTCGCATTCACCTACGCAAGCAGAATCAGTGATGACAAGTTCGGCCCGGGATTGCGCCCGGTGGTAGGGTTCAACCCTGTGACAGGCGCCCAACAAAATGCCTTCGCACTGGCGCAGGACACAAGCTACTCGCGGCATTTTGCAGGTTTCAGCCCAAGTCTGGGTGCAACTTATGAAGTTTCTCCGGGAGTAGTATTCTTCGCAGCCCTTAGCAGGAGCTTCGAACCGCCAACACATGACGATCTTCTCGCAACCGTAAACGGAACGCCTTTCTTCAGCCCAGGCGCACCCGCCAACGGCGTCATGCGCGAAGCGTTCGCGACGCCGGATCTGGATGCACAAACCGCAACCACACTGGAAGCCGGCACGCGAGGCTATCATTCGGGTTTCGACTGGGATGCTACTGTCTATTACTCATGGATCGACGACGAACTGCTCAGCCTTCGCGATTCATCGGGCAACAGGTTGGCAGCCACCAACGCAGACAAGACGAGACATTTCGGCGTTGAGCTTGGCTTGGCAAAGCAGATCACCGACAATCTCAAAGTCCGACTGGGATACACCTACCAGGATTTCCGTTTCGTGGACGATCCCACACACGGAAACAATCGGCTGGCGGGCGCGCCTGACCACGTAATCAACGCTCTGGTTCACTATGACTTCAATCAGAACATATATGTTGAAGGAAAGGTCACATGGTTGCCCGGTTCAACACCGGTGGACAATGCCAATACCGAGTTTGCAGACAGCTGGGTCACTTTTGATGTGCGTGGTGGTTACAAGATAAACGATACATTTAGCCTGCAAGGCGAAGTAACGAATGTCTTTGACGAGGTTTACGCTTCATCAGTCCTGGTAACCGATACCGCACAAGCCGGACAGGCTTCCTTCATCCCAGGGGTTGGCAGAGCGTTCCGCCTTGCTCTGACAGCGCGCTTTTGAACCAGGGGATTAAGCCCGGAGATTGTATCTGAAAACAACCGCTTCAATCTGCCGGTTTCGGTCAGTTTGATGGCGGTTGTTTGCTTTGTCCTCCGCAAAAGACGTCAATCAAGCGCAACTGCCATTATCGTCCGGAAACCGGACATATTATCGCAGCCGGTCACCAGCTCATTGCGATCAAGTCACCCCTATATTAT
>JBCCVB010000119.1:0-22371 GCA_039195965.1 Pseudomonadota bacterium | reverse complement strand
TTGAGACGGCGGTGTTTTTGCCCGGAAATCCCCTGAAGTCAACAAGGAATGCAACACGAATACATGATTGGCTTTCATTTTGTTGCTTGAAAGAGACTTAAGGCAGCACACACCCTGTGGAATTGCACGAAACTGCGGTCCAGGTTTGGGGCGCGTCGATGATCCTGCTCAGGCTGCCACACCTTGTCAAAAACGACAGTTTTCAGCGGAAAAAACCTGGTCGCCTGACTGTGAACTCCAACAATTGACGATGTGATATAATGCGAGCTTGATGAAGTGTCGCAATATGCCTGAATGGGAGGGCAAGGACCATGCCAGGCGAAACCTACAACATCCTCTTTCTTTGCACGCGAAATCGGGCACGTTCCATTATCGCCGAAGCCATCGTCAACAGGGAAGGGCACGGGCGCTTTCGTGCGTTCTCGGCAGGCACGGAACCCGATCGACAGGTGCGCCCCGAAGTGATCGGATTGCTGAAGCGGCTTAACTTCAACGCCGAAGCCGCACACGCCAAGAGCCTGAAAGATCTGATCCAGGCGAAAATGCCGCCGATGGATTTCATCTTCACGCTCTGCGATCAGTCCATCGAGAAAACCTGTCCGGTCTGGCCGGGGCATCCGGCAACCGCGCTCTGGCCGATCCCTGATCCCAAGCAGGCAAAACGCAACTCCCCGGAACAGGAAATGGCCTATGTGGAGACATACAGGACCTTGAACAATCGCCTGTCGGCATTCATGAACATGCCATTCGACAAGCTGGATCAATTGTCGTCGCGTGACAGTTTGGATTCAATCGAGATGGCGGCCGGACGTTTGCAGTAGTTTTGAGCCAATGTGATTGAGGACCTCGTCCCGTCGAGGCGTGTAGGAGCGTTTGTCCGCAAAACTGACCGCGACCAGGTTGGGAAGCTCAAGCAGTACCGACATGTCACCGTCCACAATCGTTGTGCCATCGTGGAAGTGAAATCGCTCAAGCTCCCGCAACCCGGCCAGCGGTCCAAGGCTGGGCAACTTCCCGCAATTTATCAGATGTAGTGTCTTCAGTTCGCTGAGTGCCTCGATACCGTTCAAGGTCTCGATCTGTTTGCAGGATTCAATCTCCAGCGTTTCCAGCCGATGGCAGGCTTTCAACTGTTCGATCGAATTCAGTTTAGGGCAGGCATAAAGATCCAGATGCGTGAGCGAAGTCAGGTGGTCTATGCCTTGGAGCGAACTGAGTTTCCTGGATGTGAGCTGCAATTCCTTGAGCCGGCTCAGCTGTGCCAACAGCGTGAGATCATCGCCCGGGTAGTTTTCGACGTTCAGGCGGATCAAGCTCTTGTGCTCCAGTAGAGCTTCTGCCTTGGGGCGCCAGGTTACGAAGACATTCCGTAAATGCGAAAACGACAGGAAATCAGGCGCGCTGGTAAACTGGCACTGAAGTCCGAGTGTTTGCAGGCAGGAAAGTGCTTCCAGCGGTGTGACGTCCCTGACATCCCAGTCGTAGATTTCAAGACCGGTCAGCCCCGGCAATTCCTCAAGGAAGGTCAGCGGTTCGTTCCGCCAACCCATTGAACGGGACAACCTAAGTCCAGTTGCTGAGAATTGCTCCATGATCGACTTGAAACGACTTTGCCAGGGTCCTTTCAATACCAGATAGCGATGGTTGTCTCGTTCTTCATGCCAGATGAAATATTCGTCTGTTTCGGCAATTCTGGGATCGCTCATCTCCGGGCCGTCATCAAGAATTGAACAGTTTGCCTGGCCCGACGTTCCTGGTCGCAATACCTGTCAACGTCAGCATGTGCCAGGCAAGCGCGAGATTGGAGCTGATCACCGGTTTGCCAAGCTTGCGTTCGCATGCCTCGATCACCGGCAAGGTGCGCAAATTCGTGCAGGAAGCAAAAACGGCATCAATTTCCGGGTTGGCGCCGACGGCACAAATCGCCTTTTCGACGGAGTCGTTTGTGATGCGGGCAACGACAGCTTCCTCGGCCTGACCAAACGAACCGACAGTTACCGGTGTCATGTCATTTTCACGCAGCAACGTACAGACAGCCTCTGAAACCTCGGCGACATAGGGAGAGACGACACCAATCCTTGAAGCGTTGAGATGGCGCAACGCCTCCAGAACAGCACGCGCCGGGTTCGTGACCTCCACACCCGGATGCGCTTCCCGCACGGCGGCGGCGACCGCATCCGAGCCGATGACGGTGGCGCCGGACGTACACGCATAAGCGACAACGTCAAGCGGGCGGTTGCCTGGAAGAAGTGCGGCAGAGCTCGAGAGCTGTGCCTTCATCTGCATCAGGGTTTCGGGTGTGACCTCCGGCGCGCTTTCGATTCTCGTGTGGTAAAGGACGACGTCGTCAAGGTCGAACAGACGACGGAACTCGGTTTCGATCGTTTCGTCGGCCTGCAGGACGATCAGGCCGAGAGCAGCTCTTCCACCCAGTCCTTCATCACAGTCAAATTCCAGTTTCATAATGCCGTCCATCTCCCGTTAACTGGTCAGTACCTGAATTTCCGATGCCGCCGGGGTGCTCAGGAACTCAGGTTCACCATCCCTGATGACGATGTTTTCCTCGTGAACCATCATCTTTCCGCCGCCGAGATCGATACTCGGCTCAAGAGTCATGACCATGCGTTCACGCAGAACCGTCTCGTCGAAATCCGTGATGGAGGGCGACTCGGTCAGCTGCATGCCAAGGCCATGACCCAACCTGCCGACATCGCCGTCCGATTGCCCAAGCGTTTGTGCCATGGCTCTGAAAAGGTCGGCACATGTTCGGCCCGGGCGAGCAACGTCTGCGGCCGCTTTCACGGCTTCGACCAGCTTTCGGTGAGCGGTTTTGGCAGCATCATCCGCATGGCCGATTGCGAAATTGCGATCAAAGTCGCAGAAATACCCGTTCTTGGTGGCTCCCGTGTCGAGCATCAGAATATCGCCGCTCAGAAGTTTCTGGTCCGAAGGCGGTGAAATGACATCGCCGTAACCACCCTGGCCGGCACCTCCGACCAGATAAGGGACATCGTCGGCGCCTTGCTGCAGCAATTCGATCTTGAAAGACCTGAAGACGTCTTTGAGCGTCTGCCCTTCATGAAAAAGCCTGGAAGCGTTGGCAAAGCTTGCCGATCCGATGCTGCAAATGTCTCGCAGGAGTTCAATTTCATGTTCGGATTTCACCATGCGCAACTGTTGCACCAGATCCGTGGCATCGACGAATTCCGCCAGCGGCAGACGGGATTGCAGCGCCTGAAAGTCTCGAAGGGGCATGCGTAGGGAGCTTTCGCGGCCCATCAACATGCCGATCCTTCCCGTTCGTCTCAGACTTTCCGCCAGGAGGCTGATGCCGTCATCGGTCGGGTGAGGCGATGAAAACGCCCGGATGTCATCGATCCATGTTGCGGACATGAGATGCGCGCCGATCTGGGGAATAACCGCAATCGGCTTTCCCTTTGACGGGACGATTACGAACCAGGGGCGAGTGGGACTTTGCCAAAACAGAGTTCTGAAGCCGGTGAAATACCTGACCTCGGCCTCTGTCGTAAGGAAAAGAGCGTCGAGCTCAGCCTCTTTCATGGCGCGCTGGGCACGTTCTGTTCGGGAGGCGAATTCGCTTTCGGGAAAATCCTGCTCAACCATGCTCATGACCTTCTCGTGGGTCTTCGATCTGCCGGGGACCGGGGCCGGTCCACAATGATTACGAATGCGTTCGCGAGGCGAGGCTCGCGACAACATTCGCTCAGATCATCAGCTATGGCAGGTGAAAACAAGTCCGGTTTTGCGAGTGTCGGAATCTGAACACCAGCTGTTGCACCTGTGAGAAGAAGAAATGTCGTGCTTGTCGAGGGACGGGAAGGATGGCTGCTGATCGCCAGGCTCGAGGATTTGTGGCTTGGAGCTAGGCAATCATCGAGGATAGATCTCGAAATTCACGAATTTGCCGATGTCGTCGCTCGGAAAGCTGCCCTTGCGGTAAATGCTGGACGACATCGGCAGTTCTGCTTGAGCCCTTGTATCAGCTCCGGGCCGGGGCATTGCCTTGCGGCTCGGGCCGTAAGGTCAGAAGGGCGATGACGAAAGCCGTCAGGGCACAGGTCGCCACTGCACCGACGAGCGGAAGCGGCGTACGGTCGAAGAACGGGCTGCAGATGAGGATCATCAGTCCGCCGGCAACCATCTGAAGCGTGCCACCCAGAGACGATGCCATGCCCGCATGTTCGCCGTGCTCTTCCAGCGCCATGACCATGGTTGGTGCAATGACCAGTCCGAGACAGGTGTTGCCGACAAAGAACAGCGACATGAGAACCGGCAGATCATCAAAGCCCAACCAGACCAGCATGAACAGCGATGAGGTTGCAGCGGCAAAGCCGAATACAGCCCAAAAGGCGACACGCCCCATGCCGAATTTCTGACCGAGCCCCGCAGCGAACTGGGATGCGGCGAAGAAACCGACCGCATTTGCTGCGAAGACCAGACTGAAGCCCGTCGGGGTCAGTTCATACGTGGTCATATAGACCATGGGTGCCGACGCTATGAACACAAAGAAACTTGCCAGCGAAAAGCCGCCAATGAGTGTGAGGCCCATGAACTTGCCGTCACGAAGCAGGAAGATCGTGCTCCGAATGAGAGCCGTTGCATCAATCCGACTGCGCATATCTCGTGGCAGCGTTTCCGGCAGCTGCAAAGCAGTCAGGATCATGGCAAGAAGAGCGATCAAGCCGAGCGCACCAAAAATCAGGCGCCAACTCCCGAAGGAGATGATGAAACTGCCGGTGAGCGGAGCAAGCAATGGTGAAATGCTGATGACCAGCATCACCAGCGCCATCAGCCGCGTTGCGGCTGTTCCGGTATGCAGGTCGCGAACGACAGCGCGTACGATTACCATCGGTGCGGCCGCACCAACCGCCTGAACGAAGCGTCCCCAGGTCAGTGCGGTCACGTCGTCCGCCATCGCACAGATTGCGGAACCGGCGATAAACACGGCCAGTCCAATAAAAATGGGCGGTTTGCGACCGACCGAATCCGCGATTGGGCCGTAGACCAGCTGCGCAACGCCAAACGCAATGAAATAGACCGTAAAGGTCAGGTGAGCGCCTGCATCATCCGTCTGCAAGTCCCGCACGATCTGCGGTGTCGCAGGCAGATAGAGGTCAATCGCAAACGGACCCACAACAGCAAGAAGCCCCAGCACGATGGCGGAGCGGACAAAACCGATCTGCATAAGATTATCCGATTTTTTCGCGTAATACGCGAGGAAGGTGTGGAAACACCAAACGTTAGAGATATCTAGGGTGTTGTCCAGTCTTTTTTAAGGCAGTGCAACCGGATCGGTGTGAATATTTTATGCGGGAAAGTGTCATGGAACCTTCACGCAACTGTCACCGCTATTGCAATGAGCGTCTCTAGCTTGCCGCCACCACAACCCGAAAACATGGGAGCTATTGCAATGGCAGATCTTCGCGGGCGTTTCCTGAAAGGCGTCAGTCTTGCTGTTCTGTTTGGCCTTGGTGCTGTATCGGCAGCTCAGGCGGACTATTTTGAGCGCATCAACACATACCCGGTGTACAACACGCTGCCTCAAGGCGCTGACAAGGCGACGGAAACAGTTGCTGAGATCATTTATGCGTCAAAGGACGGACGCACGCTGGCGTTTACTGACAGCCCTGGGGACGCGATCGTCTTCGTCAATGCCGCGAACCCGCTCAACCTGCAGCCGATCGGCCGCACGGATCTCGGCGGTGAGCCGACTTCCGTTGCCGTTGGTGAAAAGGCCGCATATGCAGGCGTCAATACCAGCGTCGATTACGTCAATGCATCAGGACATCTGGCGGTAATCGCTCTCGATGGTCTTGGCATTACCGCCAAGTGTGACGCCAAGGGACAGCCTGACAGCGTTGCGATTTCTCCGGACGGCAAGTTCGTCGCTATTGCGATCGAGAACGAACGTGATGAAGATCTGAATGACGGTGCCATCCCGCAAATGCCCGCCGGACATCTCGCCATTTTCGATCTGGACGAAAACGGTGCCCCGACCAATTGCGATGCGGTCCGCATCGTCGACCTGACCGGTTTGGCGGAAGTTGCCCCGAGCGATCCGGAACCTGAGTTCGTCTCGATCAATTCCAAGAACCAGGCTGTCGTGACCCTTCAGGAAAACAACCACATCGCGATCGTCGACCTTGCCTCCGGCAAGGTGACAGCGAATTTTTCTGCCGGTGCAGCGACGGCGGAAAACGTTCCGGTCAAAAAAGTTCGTATGAGCGATGCATCCGGCAGCGCGGAAAATGTCCTGCGTGAACCCGACGCTGTTGCCTGGATTGATGACGAGCGTTTCGTGACCGCAAACGAAGGCGACTACAAAGGCGGTTCCCGTGGCTTCACCATCTGGAACTCCAAGGGTGAAGTGCTGTTCGACAGTGGCAATCAGATGGAACACCTGGGCATGGCCTACGGTCATTATCCAGCCAAGCGTGCCCACAAGAAGGGAACCGAGCCTGAAGGTGTCGCGGTGGGTTCCTTTGGCGGTGAAACGCTGATCTTCGTGAACTCCGAGCGCGGCAACTTTGTTGCGGTTTACAAGGATACCGGTGCTGCGCCTGAATTCGTTCAGCTGCTGCCGACCCATGTCGGTCCGGAAGGTCTTCTGGCCATCCCGAGCCGCGATCTCTTTGTTGTTGCAAACGAAGTTGATGATGCCGAAGAAGGTGTCCGTTCCCACATCGGGCTTTATCAGTTCGGCGCAAAGGCTCCGACCTATCCATCGGTCGTGTCAATCACCGATCCGGAAAAGGGAGCACCGATCGGGTGGGGAGCGCTTTCCGCGCTGGCTGCCGATCCCAAAGATCCGAACAAGCTTTATGCCGTTAACGACAGCTTCTACAAGACCGGCCGGATCTACACACTCGACATCTCTGCAACACCTGCAAAGATCGTTTCCTACGTCGATGTAACCGGTGCGGGGCAGGAACTCCTTGATCTGGAGGGTATTTCTGTTTCCAGCGAAGGTGGTTTCTGGTTGGCGTCCGAAGGACACCCGGACAAAGAACGTCAGCATCTGCTCCTGAAGGTCGATGACAAAGGCCTTGTGCAGGAAGAGATCACCTTGCCACAGAGCCTGATCGCGCAGTCCAAGCGGTTTTCCTTCGAGGGTGTGGCCGAATTTGAAATGAACGGTCAGACAATGGTTGCCGTTGCGGTTCAACGCGAGTGGAAAGACGATCCGAAGGGGCACACCAAGATCGCGATCTACAATCCGGCAGACAAGACCTGGGGTTTTGTTCATTACCCGCTAGATGCGCCAAAAAGTGCAGCCGGTGGCTGGGTCGGACTGTCTGAAATTGTCTCGTTGGGTGAAGGCAAATTCGCCGTTCTGGAACGTGACAACAAAGGCGGAGAGGATGCGGCGATCAAACAGATCACCGTTGTATCTCTGGAAGGTCTGACGCCGGCCGCTCATGGTGAGAGCCTGCCGGTGTTGAAGAAACGCTTTGCGATGGATGTTCTGCCGGCAATGGCCGAAGGCAAGGGTTGGGTTCTCGACAAACCGGAAGGTCTCGCCGTCACGGCCGACGGCCGGTTGATCCTTCTGACAGACAATGACGGTGTCGATGATGCGCCGGGCGAAACTCAGCTGATTGACCTCGGACCGGCAACGCGTCTGAACTAAACTCAGCATCACGTCTCCCAAGTCTTGACAGTGGGTCCGGCAGCTTCCGGTTGCCGGGCCTTCATTCATTTTGGGTGGATGGCATCAGTGAAAGGTCAAGAAAATTGGCTTAATCCGGCCTTTTTGAGCGCGTTTCGAATTTATTGGTAATTTGATCGTAGTTTTCTTGCCAATCAGTTCCAAGGTGATTCGCGAGATTCTCCATGACAATCCGAAAACGACTGTTTGTCCTTGTCATCGTGCTGACAGTGCCGATCGTGCTTTGCGCCGGTTGGATTATCCTGTCTGCATACAAGGACCTTGCCCGGGACACGGCGAAACTGGAAAGCCTGCCGTCCCTGGACGCGGTTTGGAATTCCGGCATCATGCGGCAGGATAAAGTTCTTCCGAACTCTGCACTTGCCCAATATGCAGGTTGCACACCTGAAAAGGCAGCCGGTTCGCCGTCCAAGGCGCTTTCCCAGGCACACAAGGTAATCGCGTGTATCGGCAGTGAAGCGGGACTTGCCGCAAACACGGCTCAATCCACAAATCTGCTTGCGGAACTGGTGTCCGGACAATTGTCGGATCTGGTTGTTCGCACCCACGCTGTTATTCGCAACAGCGAGAATGTAGCCAAGAAAACCGAACTCAGTCATTTCGACTCCATGTCGGTTCTTGTCGGGGCCGGGCAGTTCAAGGTTCTGGCCGATCAGATCAGCTCCATTTCCAAGACGGGGCCGGGTGCCGTTGAAGAAGGTCAGGAAACGGCGTTCAGCAAGGCGGCGAAGACCTATCGACAGGCAAATGGCAATCTGCAGGGTGCTCTTTCCAAGATCGCTTCGAAAGTCGGGCAGGGAGCCGACGGGACAACCCTCGATCTCCAGCCGGTTCGAGATCGATATGCCGCATTCCTGGGAGCGATCGACGGTCTGCATGCGGTCAGCCAGACAGAGTTAAAGGCCCGGCTGCAGTCTATGGTCTTTGATCTTCGCGTGCGGATGTGGGGCGTTGCGGTTGCGCTCGGGGTCGTCTTTCTGATCGCCTTTGGAACATCCTGGTATTTTGGCCGCTCCATTCTCTACTGCATTGAATCCCTGAACCGCGGTATCAGAAATCTGGCGGATTCAGACGGGGTCGAGGGAGATCTGCCGTTTTCTTATGGTCATACCGAGATTTCGGACATTGCGCGCGCGGTTGGATATTACCGCGACAGGACCGTGGAGTTCACAAAGGAGCGTCAGCGGCAAGAGGGGCAGGCAGCAGCGGACAGGCAGCAGAAGATCGATGATCTGATTTCAGCATTCAGGGGGCGGATTACAGAACTGCTGACCGATGTGGATGACGCCCTTGGGGATATGCAAAACACGTCAGGTGCTCTGAAGAATGTCGCGCAGGATGCGGATCAAAAGGCCCGCGATACTGCGGCCGCTTCTTCCGGAGCTTCAGGAAACGTGGATGCGGTGGCCAGCGCAGCTGAAGTTCTGGCAAATGACATTGCCGCGATCAGCCAACGCGCTCATGACGCGACGGATATGGCTCAGGCTGCAAACCGGAATGCCACGGCTGCGAACGCCGAAATCGAAAGCCTCTCGGAGATATCGAACGCCATTGGCGACATCGTCTCCATTATCAATGCAATTGCGGATCAGACAAACCTTCTTGCCTTGAATGCGACGATCGAAGCTGCCCGTGCAGGGGAAGCCGGCAAGGGGTTTGAAGTCGTTGCCGGTGAGGTGAAGACATTGGCCGGACAGACGGCCTCCGCGACCGATCAGATTACCGAGCAGGTTTCGCTTGTTCAGGAGCGTACGGTGCGGGTTGTCGATGCGATCCAGAAGATCATTTGCGATATCGGCGAGGTGACGGACTACACCACGCAAATCGCGGCGGATCTGGAAACGCGGCGGCAATCGACGGATGACATCAAGGGCAATGTCCTGCAAGCAGCGGAGCAGACAAGGTCTGTGGTGGACGATATGGCAGGGGTTGAAGCAATCGCCGAGCAGTCAAGCCATGCCGCGGCTGACATGGGAAGTCGGACGGGCGATGTTGTCAGACGTACCGAGGAATTGCGCGAGGAGGTTCGTGAGTTCCTGGAAGAAGTTGCTGCCGCATAAGTAACGCTTTCTGTGTCAGGATTGAGAAGACCCGGTCGCGATCTGCTTCCGGGTCTTTGTTTACGGGACGCCTTTCATCAGGACCGGCCAGGCTCACGTCGCGCTCGATGCAAGGAGTGCCATAGTGCAGCGGCAATGTGCAGACCTGTCAAAACAAGCAAGAGCAGCGCGGCCACATGGTGAGGATTGCGGGGCGGAAGGTTCGAGAATGCAGTCAGCCCCGTCAGAGTGCCGGTTGCGATTGCCTCGAGGGATCCGGACAAGAAAATCATGCCAAGCCCGCTGATCAAAAGGATCAATGGCAACAGACGCAATAGACCATGGACCAGCTTGCTGGCTAGGAATTGCAGCTTTGAGGTGGCATGAAAGACCGGCTGCGGCGGGCCCTTGGCAAACCAGATCAGAACCCTGACCAGCGAAAGCAAGCCTGCCGACAGCCCGAAAGCCAAGTGAGCCTGTAGCACGGGAAGTGCAAAAGCTGGTGAGCGCGTCGTTGCAAATCCCGATCCAAGCGCAGCAAGAACGCATGCTGCGATCAGCCAGTGCAGCACTCGGTTTATTCCAGATCCCGAGATGGTCATTTCTAGTCCCCCTCGTCGGTTCGTACGACTTTGTAGAGGGCCGCGTGGAAGACCGTTTTGCGTTCACCCGTGCCTAATCCGCTTTCGCGCATCTTGCGGGTTGCGGATTGAAACGCTTCAGGGCTCTCCCAAAGAGCGATGTTCACAAGTTGGAACTTCGCGTCAGAGGACAGTGATTGGTGCAGCCGTGTGGAAATGTAGCCGGGCTGTGTCTGAAGAAAATCCCGGGCCTTTTCCCAAAACAGAATGGTTTCTTCGATCTGATCTGCTGGCACTTCAAAAGCATTGATGAGTGTGACCGGCTCGGCCTTTTGAGCATCAGTCGCGATGGCGGGCGCTGCGGCAAGGCCCAGGAATGCCGCTGCGGCGGTCAGGTTAAGGGTTCTGCGGGTCAGTTTCGTGCTCATCATTTTCTCCTTTATATAGCAAGCTATGTTTATTTATATAGTATGCTATATATCGTATATGCAAGAGATGACCTTTGAAAAAGATTCGTCTGCCGGATATCTCGCCAATCACATGGCCCGCCTGTTCGCTGCGGGTTTGCAGCGGCGCATCAAGCCTTTGGGGCTGGCGCCGGGGCAGTTTCCAGCGCTTCTGGCGCTTTGGGCCAAGGACGGGCGAACTCAAAAGGAACTGGTGCAGCTGCTGGATATTGAGCAGGCAACGCTTGCAAATACCCTTGCTCGGATGGAAAGAGACGGATTGATTGCCCGTAAACCGTCAGAAGAAGACGGCCGCGTACAGCTTATCTATCTGACGGAGCGTGCAAAGGCGTTGCAAAGTGAGGCGACACAGGCAGCTGTATCACAGAACAAAGTCGCCTTGGATGGTTTCTCCGAGGACGAGATAGACCAGTTCCTGGACTTCATGCGGCGGGCAATCTCAGCCATGCAGATTGAAGATCAGGCGTGAGTTTCGATCAAACATTTTAAAGAACGGGTATGCGTTTGGAGAATCAGGCTCCGGTGGAACAGAACAGAAAACTTGGCCTGGCCTGCGCAATTGGCGTTCTTTTCATCTGGTCGGGTTTCATCGTGTTCTCCCGTGCGGGGGTGAAAACGAACCTTACTGCCATGGATATGACCGGTCTGAGATTTCTGGTTGCCGGCGGAATTACGCTTCCCTTTGTCTTGAAATGGTGGCCACGTCACCTTCCCTGGAAGGCGGTACTTCTCATGTCCTTGTGCGGCCCCGGCATCATCTATTCACTGCTGATGTATTGGGGACTGAACGAAACTTCGGCCGCATATGCCGGGGTGTTCGCAAACGGCTCACTTCCGGTGTTCACGGTTCTGCTGGTCGCCGTCTTTTCCGCAAGTTTGCCTGACCGCTCCCAGGCTGCAGGCCTTATGGTGATTGTTGCCGGCGCAACACTGGTTGGCAGTGCCGGCTTCATAGGCAGCCAGAAGAGTATTCTCCTCGGCGTGATGCTGTTTTTGGCTGCCTCGGCGGTTCTGGCGGTTTATATTTTTGGTGTCCGGTACTGGAAGATCACTCCCCGGCAAGCCCTCGCGCTGGTCAATGTGCCCAACGCGCTGGTGTTTGTGCCTATCTGGCTTTTGTTTCTGCCATCAGGTCTCGCGGAATCCGGCCTCTCCACGATCCTGTTCCAGGCGCTTTACCAGGGACTTGGACCAGGTTTTGCAGCTGTGATCATGTTTGCGCTCGCGGCCACTCATCTGGGACCTACGGCGACAGCAGGATTTTCAGCAGCTGTTCCTGCTTCGGCGGCGGTGCTCGCCATTCCGGTGCTTGGTGAAGTGCCGGATTATCAGGAATGGCTGGGTATCGCTGTTGTTACACTCGGTCTGACGCTTTTGCTGTTCAGCGGCAAAGTGGCGAGGGCACGGGCGTGATGCCTTGGTCGTGCCTTCGTGGTGAGTGATCAGAAGTGTTGGATCAGGTCCCACTTGTTTCCAAAGGGATCCTGAAAGACGGCTACCTTGCCGTAGACTTCGGTTCTGGGTTCTTCTAGGAACGTAACTCCGTTTTCCGTCATCGCCTGATAATCGCGGTCAAAGTCATCGGTGTTCAGGAAGAGGACGACCCGGCCACCCGCCTGATTGCCGATAGCAGCAACCTGCGCGGCACCGTCGGCCTTTGCGAGTAAGAGCCTGGTTTCCGAGCTCCCTTTCGGAGCAATCAATACCCATCGTTTGTCTTCCGACAGCTGAGTGTCCTGGATGAGGTCAAAGCCGGCCTTTTCGACGTAGAACGCAATCGCATCGTCATAGTCCGGAACCACGAGGGTGACGGCACCGATAATCTGTTTCATAGCCTGAGACTTTCTATTGTGCCTTCCGGTAGACGGAGATGTTTGTGAAGCTGGCGACATCAACGAGATGAACCGTTTGAGTTACCGTCAGCGTCTGGCCGTCATCGGAAAGCTCCCGCTCGGCTTTCATGATCGTCAGCCCGCCCCGGCGCGCTTCGGAAACCAGATTGCGGTCACCGTTAAACACCAGGCGCATGGCATCGACCAGCCCGCTCTTGCCGAGTTTGACCTCCGGCCCGTCGGGAACCGCCTCGAAGGTGTCATTGGTCACTTCTCCGTCGGCAGAGACCTGGTTCATGGTGAAAATCGCCATGCCGAAATTGTCTTCGATCTTGAGCGTCGCGCTTTTGGGCGGTTCGCCTTGCTCGAAGTCGCTTGCTTCGGTGTCGAGAATCCAGTTGCCGAGGAAGGGCGTAAGTTTGTCTTCGATCATGTGACCAGCGTGTCCGGAAAGAAAAAGCCGCCAACGAGATACTCGCTGGCGGCTTGATGTGCAAATGGCGTTTTGATTTTACGCGCTCAGAGCGTCCAGTTCGGCAACAATCGCGTCACCCATTTCGGCGGTCGTGATGGTCGCTTCGCCCTCAGCGGCAATGTCCTTGGTCCGCAGGCCCTTGTCCAGGGCGTTGGCAATTGCCTTGTCCAGCTTGTCGGCTGCCGCAATCTCCTCAAAGGAATAACGCAGTGCCATTCCGAAGCTGGCGATCATTGCGATCGGGTTTGCAGCGCCCGTACCGGCGATGTCGGGAGCCGAACCATGTACCGGTTCGTAGAGCGCCTTGCGCTTGCCGGTGGTTTCGTCCGGAGCGCCGAGGGACGCGGACGGCAGCATGCCAAGCGAACCGGTCAGCATCGCGGCAACGTCGGACAGCATGTCACCGAACAGGTTGTCGGTTACGATGACGTCGAACTGCTTCGGCCAGCGAACAAGCTGCATGCCGCCTGCGTCGGCCAGCATGTGCTCCAGCTGAACGTCTTCGTAGCCGTTTTTGTGGGTCTGAGTGACAACTTCGTTCCACAGGACACCGGACTTCATCACGTTCCGCTTTTCCATGGACGTGACCTTGTTGTCCCGGGTGCGGGCAAGTTCGAAAGCCACTTTGGAAATACGCTCGATTTCGTAAGTGTCGTAAACCTGCGTGTCGACACCGCGCTTCTGGCCGTTGCCGAGATCGGTGATTTCCTTCGGCTCACCAAAATAGACACCGCCAGTCAATTCGCGAACGATCAGGATGTCGAGGCCTTCGATAACGTCTTTCTTCAGGGAAGACGCATCGGCGAGCGCCGGATAGCAGATCGCAGGGCGCAGATTGGCGAACAACTGCATGTCCTTGCGCAGACGCAAAAGACCTGCTTCCGGTCGGACTTCGTAAGGCACGTCGTCCCATTTCGGACCGCCCACCGCACCGAAAATAACGGCGTCGGCGGCCATGGCCTTTGCCATGTCCTCTTCGGAGATCGACTGGCCGTGAGCGTCATAGGCAGATCCGCCAACAAGGCCCTCGCTGGTTTCGAAGGACATGCCGCCCTTGTCGTTGAACCAGGAAATAACCTTTTTGACTTCCTTCATGATTTCCGGGCCGATGCCGTCACCCGGCAACAGCAGAAGATTTTGAGAGGCCATGGACGCTCCATCCCGCATTATTTTAAAAAACTGATCGCGCTCAGTTACCGCGTCGGAACGTGTCTTTCAAGGTGAAGCCAGTTGTAAAGAACTCAAGAATTGCTTCCGGAACGGTCAAGATAGCAAAGGGGAGGGTCAGAAGCCGAAGAAATCCGCCCCGGCTTCCCACAGCAGGTTGAGCGCCAGCACCGTCATGACCCATTTGAAACCCGTCTTGAAACTCTTTTCGTTCATCTTGCCAAGCAACCTGCTGCCCGCAAGTGTTCCGAGGAAGCCGCTGGTGACCATGAGAACGATCAGACCGGCCCACGGAGCGAATGCAAAGCCGAGTGCGCCGAAGGCAATGATCTTGAAGACATGCATGACCGTTGCGGTTACGGCCTGATTGGCAACAAAGCCGTGGCGGGTCAGGCCAAATGTCGACAGGACAGCGCCACCGATCGGGCCGGCAGCACCGAAGAACATGGACAAAAAGGTAGACGCAAATCCAGCAACCGCCATTGCTCTTTTGGGCGCTTTGCCAAACTTCGGTCTCTTGCCCCAGACCACCCAAAGCACAAAAAGGCCAATCCCGGCCCTGAGAACTTCCGGCGGCAACTCCACAGCTATGGAGCCGCCGAGAGCCGCCCCGAAGACCGCACCCAGGGCAAACCAAACAACGATTAGCCAGTCGACGTACTTCAGCTGCACAAGTGCACGCCCTGTATTGGAGCCGATCTGAACGACACCATGGACGGGCACAAGCGCACTTGCCGGCATCAGGAAAGCCATCGCTGTAATCAAGGAAACGCCACCTCCGAGCCCCACCGCAGCGGTGAGTGCCGATGTGAAAAAGCTGACGATGATCAGGACTACGGATGCAAGTGTGCTGATCTGGTCAGGCAGGATCGCTGACAGCAGGCTCATCAAGTCAGGCCCAGCGTGTTTTCGCGTAGCTCAGGGCTTCGCGGACATCAAGCTGCCGGGTGGAATTGCCGCTGCGAACGTAGAAGATCGAGGACTTGCCTTCTTCCAGATAGACCGCTCTGGGCGCCGGGCGGATGATGATCATCGCTACGTCTTTTGAATCGACTTTCGCAAACACCGTGTGGATATAGGGGCAAAGATCGCCGCCGAGATTCTTGGACACAATGTCGTTTATCGTGCGTTCAAACGAATCCAGATCCGGACTCTTCAGGGTCGAGAGATCTTTCTCCAATCCGAGTGCGCTCCCATCATCATCGACACCAACAAGAAGAATACCGCCCTCGGCATTGAAAAAACCGGCAGTTGTCTTCGCAATGACCTTTTCAAGGCTCCGGTTTATGCGGTTTTCCTTCACATCCCAACGCAGGGAGGACTTGAATTCGACGCGATCAGTCTCTCCACCCCGGATCAGATCCGGGATCAGAACCGTGTGCTCTTCACGCAAGGAACGATAGGCTTCGGAGGTGCGCATGTAATTCCGGCTGAATATGCCGAAGGTCAGGCCGACAATGGCTCCGACGAACGTGTAGGCAACGGCCACATCCAAATGACGTGGCAGGAGAACGAGCCACAGCCGGGCCGACAGGAATTCCAACAGGTTCGGCGCGGTTTCGGAAAAGCGTGACAGCTCCCACCAGATGACGACCAGATTCAAAGGGTGGATGATCAGGACGCCGACAACGGCGCCGACAAGCAGATAGGTCGCAAGAAATGAAAGCTTGAAAGGAGAAAGAGTCATTATGGAAACCTGAACAAAAACGCCGGTCGAAACCGGCGTCTTCATATCATAGAAATTGTCAGGCAGCTGCCGGTAATGCTGTCTCTACGAGTTTTACCCAATAGGAACATCCGACAGGGATCAGTTCGTCATTGAAGTCATATTCCGGGTGATGAAGACCGGCCGTGTCGCCGTTGCCGGCAAAGATAAATGCCCCCGGACGCTCTTCAAGCATGTAGGAGAAATCCTCGCCGCCCATCATCGGATCAATGTTGCGATTGACCTTGCCAAGTCCGGCAATGCCCTCGGCGATGTCTGCCGCAAAGTCGGTCTGGTCATCATGGTTCGCCGTGACCGGATAACCGCGGCGGAAGTTCAGCTCCGCAGTCGCGTCGAACGCTTCGGCGATGGATTTGACGATGTTGGTCATGCGCTGCTCAGCAAGGTCCCGCATTTCCGGGCTCAGTGTGCGCACGGTGCCGCGCAGGGTCGCTTCCTGGGGAATCACATTGAACGCGTTGCCGGCTTCAAACACCGTTACGGACACGACAACCGAATCGAGCGGGTTGGCATTGCGGCTGGCGATGGTCTGGAGAACGGAAACCATCTTCGAACCGATAACGACCGGGTCGATTGTCTGGTGCGGTTTGGCTGCGTGACCACCTTTTCCGGTAATGGTGATGCGGAATTCGTCCGTCGCCGCCATGATCGGGCCCTTGCGAATCGCAAACTCGCCAACGGGCATGCCCGGATAATTGTGCATGCCATAGACCTCGTCGATCGGCCAACGGGTCATCAACCCGTCATCGATCATTGCCTTGGCACCTGCGCCGCCTTCTTCGGCAGGCTGGAAAATCACGACGACCGTTCCGTCGAAATTACGGGTTTCAGCCAGATACTTGGCAGCGCCGAGCAACATCGCCGTGTGACCATCATGTCCACAGGCGTGCATTTTTCCCGGCACCTTGGACGCATATGGCTTGTGGGTCGCTTCTTCGATCGGCAGGGCGTCCATGTCTGCGCGCAGGCCGATGGTTTTGCCCTTGCCGCCGTTTCTGCCCTTGATGACACCCACCACACCGGTCTTGCCGATGCCGGTGGTGACTTCGTCCACACCGAAACTTTCCAGAAGCTCAGCCACCTTGCCCGCAGTGCGGACTGTCTCGTACAGAATCTCCGGATTTTCATGGATATCTCGGCGCCAGACCGTGATCTCGTCAGCCAGATCAGCAAGGCGGTTTACGATGGGCATGAAGAACTCCTGGGAACACCACTGAAAGGAAGAATATGCGATTGACGCTTGTGCGGGTAACCTATCTCAAGCTGCAAAAAGGGAAAGTGCCAAAAGGGGAAAACTTTTGCCATTCGCCTCAAATCGCAAGACTGATGCAGAAAATGGTTCTGCGAAGAATTAAATTTTCTCCACGCGGAAGACCCGCGTGTGTTTGATTTCGTTGTCTTCCAAAGCGCCAACGACCGGAACCGAATAGTCAGCAAGCTCGGTCAGACGAGATGTCGGCAGGTAAGACCGTCCAGGATCTCCCACCAGAACGTCAATGCCTCTGTCGAGCAGCCGGTCCAGAAATGGCAGGACTTTTCCAGCCATGGCTCTGTCGTAGAAGACATCCCCGCAAAAAACGATGTCAACGTCGGCAGCGCCGGTCGCGGTTATGTCCGCGGCTTCCAGACTGAGCGAGACCTCATTAAGGCCCGCGTTGAGTGTTGCCGCCGCGATCGCGAAAGGATCGATATCAACGCCGTGGCAGGAAAGCGCTCCTGCCTTCATGGCTGCGATGCCGACCAGACCTGAGCCACAGGCAAAGTCCAGCACGCGTTTGTCTGCGACTAATTGGGGCGTGTCCAGGATGTAGCGCGCAAGTCCCTGTCCGCCTGCCCAGGCGAATGCCCAGAACGGCGGTGCAAGTCCGAGGTCGCCCAGCTCCTCTTCCGTCTTCAACCACAGATCCATGGCTTCATCGGCGACATGCAGGCGGATTTCCTCCGCGTGCGGAACCGGTTTGACCAAGGTTTCCCGGCGGATGAAATCCACCGGATCCGTTATGCGGGGCATGTGCCCTCCGGACAATTGCGTTCAGTTCGATTTGCTGAGGTCAGGCCGGGACGCTGAGGCCGCCCATTTCGCAAACGACTTTCCACTCTTCTTCCGTGACCGGTTGAACCGAGAGGCGCATGGATGTGACAAGGGACATGGCGGAAAGACGTGGCTCAGCCTTCACCTGCGCGAGCGTGACCGGCTTGGGCATGTCTCGCACAGCCTTGAAATCCACGCATTCCCAGCGAGGGTCATCCGTGGTGCTGTCCGGATGGATTTCGCTGCAAACCTCGACGATGCCCACCACTTCCTTGCCGATATTGGAGTGATAGAAGAACGCCTTGTCACCGATTTCCATGGCGCGCATGTTGTTGCGCGCCTGATAGTTCCGGATGCCGTCCCATTGTTCGCCGGCGTCGCCCTTGGCTTTCTGCTGTTCCCAAGACCATTTGTCCGGTTCGGATTTGATCAGCCAGTATTGCACTTATGTTGTCTCCGGGTTCTTGACCACCCAGTTCCATGGGCGGATTTCGACACTTTCGAACAGTCCGGCACGTGCGTAGGGATCTTCTTCGGCAATCGCAAGAGCTTCGTTCCGGTTGGATGCTTCAATCACCACCAGAGACCCGGTCATGTTACCGTCGTCGTCCATGAACGGTCCGGCGGCTTTCAGGCCGTTGCCAAGACCCTTCAGGAATTCAAGATGGGCGTCGCGATTGTCGAGACGAACCTGAAGTGCATGAGGTTTATCGGTGCAGATCAAGGCGTAAAGCATGAGTGATGACCTTTGGTTGTCGAAACTTACTCGAACCTAGGTCCGCAAGATGGCAAACTCAATGCCCCAAATTCATGATCAGACGCTTTCCGTTTCCGATTTCAATGGCCGGGCCATCAAAGTGTTGAGAGCATCGTCGATGGAAAGGTTTTCGTCGATCATCCTGGCGACTGTCTCGCAGATCGGAACCTCAATGCGGCTTTCTTGCGCAAGCTTGACTGCAACCCGGGCGGAGTAGGCGCCTTCTGCAAGCTTGCCGCCGGCTGCGATCAATTCGGAAGCCAGAAAGCCCTCTCCGAGCCGGACGCCGAATGAAAAATTGCGCGACTGCGTGGAAGAACAGGTCAGGACAAGGTCTCCAAGACCGGAAAGACCGGTGAGGGTTTCGGCCTGTGCCCCCATGGCCGTTCCAAGCCGGGTCAGCTCGGCAAAACCGCGCGCCGTTAATGCAGCCTGGGCGCTGGCGCCAAGTTTTCGCCCGACAACTGCGCCACACGCAATTGCCAGAACGTTCTTCAGCGCGCCCCCAATCTGTGTTCCGGGCACATCCGTTGAGGCATAGGGGCGGAAACACGGAGAGCGCAACGCTTCGCAAAGACTATGCGCGGTTGTTGCCGAATTTGCAGCGACCGTCACGGCCGTGGGCAAGCCCCGGGCAACATCATCAGCAAAACTGGGTCCGGATAACACACCGGGTTCAATGCCCGGCAGCTCTTCATCCAGGACGAGTGAAAGAAGTTTGCCTGACGACTGCTCGATACCTTTCGCGCACAGAACAACAGGACCGCGCACCTTGCCGGTCTCCTTGAGAGCTGCCAGCATGTCCCGCGTGGTTTGTGCCGGTGTGACCAGCAAAATGGCATCTGCGTCCGCAGCTTCGGCCAGCGTGCCGGTGGCATTCAGATCCTCGTCGAACGTTATTCCCGGAAGGTACCGCGAATTCTGACGTTTGGCCTTTATGTCGGAGACCGTTCCGGGATCTCGCGCCCACAGCCGAACATTCCTTCCGGCGCGTGCTGCCGTGAGCGCCAGAGCCGTTCCCCAGGCTCCGCCACCGATTACGCCGACTGTATTAATGGCGCCCATTGTTTAGCCCTTCCATGCGCGACTGAAGAATCCGAAGTTGCGCTCCAAAACCTTCAAAAAACCGGGAGTCGACCGGTACATCCGGTGCGAACAAGTCAATCCAGTGTAGATGGAATCGGATGGGAGGTCCGCCGGCGCTTGGCGACATCTCGAAATGTTCCCATTCTTTCAGAGGTTTTTCGCGAACTCGCCCATGAAAATGCCGTCTGCGATGCAATCCGTCGAGACAATCCGGAACATTTTCAAAGATATGATCCTGATCCGCCAGAAACTCGAGTGCAATGTCCAGGGTCAGTCCGGTTTCTTCGGCAAATTCGCGTCGAGCGCCCTGAAGATAACTTTCGCCCGGATCGAGTGTTCCGCCGGGAACCTGTAATCCGACTTCCGGGTGATCCGGTTCGGAAAACACCAGAAGTTCAGTGCCGCAAGTCAGATAAACGTAGGCTTTATGGTAGGTTTTCACCGGCGGGTCCTTGCGGCAGTTGGTCTTGGGTGTGGACCCATGAATGAGGCAGAATCGGTTTTATCCTAAGCGCTCATGGCTAGGGAACGAAAGTGCAGGAAATGTGGTTCATTTTCAAAACTTTCGCGGAGCCGGAGCAGGGCCGACCCCTCAAGTCCGATCGGCGTGATTATGCCTTCGCCTCATATTGTCAGCATCCTCTAACAGGCAGCAAGCCCGCTGCGCGAATGCTTCTTCGCCGCCTTTTTCCACTTTTCATGCCAATTCAGCTTCATGTGTGGGTTCTGAGCCTTAAGCGGCTTTTCTGAGCCGTGGCAGGCGCTCGCGCAAGGCAGTCAGGGGCTCCCCGAAGCTTGCAAAGAAGTTTTCCATGTTCTGAGCTTTTGAACCAAAAAGGTCAATCCAGAAGAAACGGCAGCGAAACGGCTCGACCCCTGTGCCTGGGTGCATTTCAAAGTGTTCCCATTCGTCTTTCGGGCGCCGGGCGACCTTCACGTGATAATTGCGCCTGATGTGGCGCCCGGTAAGGGGGCGATTCGGGGCCGATTTGAACTGCCCTACCGGCTGAATGGTTTCGAAAGGAATGTCCTGATCTGAAAAATGGTCGAAGGCGACATCCAGCGTCAGCCCGGTTTCTTCTTCAAATTCTCGCATGGCGCCATGCAGGAAACTTTCTCCCGGGTCTACCGTGCCGCCGGGCACCTGCCAACCGAGATGGGGCGTGTCCGGCTCGTCAAACACCAGCAGGTTTGTGCCGCATGTCAGATAAACGTAAGCCTTGTAGTGAATTTTCATGATGTCGAATTTCCTCTTGCAGTCTTCCGGTTCGCACAAAAGAGCAAGTTTGTGAAAAGCGTTTGAAGTTCCGGGAGTTAATGGTCTGAAGTGCACGGAAAAACTGATCGGGAGGAAGCACACGGGGCAGTCCTGATTAACCACCGTGACAGGGAAAGAAGGAGTTCTGGGTGTTGCCGGTCGCGGACCTTTCGCCGGAGACGCAAGGTTCGTCAGACTTTGGCTCCCTTTTTGCCTGCTCCAAGAATGCCGGCATTTGCCGCATCGAGTGGCCAGCGGGGGCGAGGGGACAGAGCCATGGCATCGACCGGGCCGGTCTGCATCCGCTCGATGCCGGCCCAGGCAATCATCGCGGCATTGTCAGTGCAAAGGGGCATCGGCGGAGCAACGAACCGCGCGTCAGCCTCGCTTGCGGCCGAAGTCAGTGCGTTCCTTATTTCCTGATTGGCTGCAACGCCTCCGGCGACAACAATCACAGGCTCGGCATCCGGGTGACGCTCCCGGAAAAGGTTCAGCGCCGATTTCGTACGTGCTGCGAGAACGTCGGAGACAGAGCGTTGGAAGGCAGCGCACAAGTCTGCAATCGTCTGGTCGTCAACCGGTTCAAGTTTCTTGGCCTGCGTGCGTAGCGCGGTTTTCAGGCCGGCGAAGGACATATCGAGACCGGGCCTGTCAAGCAGTGGGCGTGGAAGCTTGAAGCGTGTCACATCGCCGTTTGCCGCCATTTTTTCAACATGCGGGCCGCCTGGGTAGGGCAGGCCGAGGAGCTTGGCGGTCTTGTCGAATGCTTCTCCGATAGCATCGTCGATGGTTGTGCCAAGACGCTCATAATCGCCGACGCCGCGCACGAGCAGAAACTGGCTGTGGCCGCCGGAGACGAGCAGTAGCAGGAACGGGAATTCAAGGTCGTCGGTCAGTCGCGCTGTCAGGGCATGGCCTTCAAGGTGATTAACCCCTATCAGCGGTTTTCCGGCCGCCATTGCGATCGCCTTGGCGGTCATGAAGCCGACGATGACGCCGCCGATCAGACCGGGGCCGGCCGTTGCGGCAATTGCATCGATATCGTCCCAGTCACATCCGGCTTCGTGCATTGCCTCGGCAACGATCCGGTCCAGAATGTTTATATGGGCGCGGGCCGCGATTTCCGGAACGACACCCCCGAATTCCGTATGCTCATCAATCTGCGAGCGAATTGTGTTGGAGAGAATCTTTTTCTGAAACGGGCCCTGAACCACGGCAGCTGCCGTTTCGTCACAGCTGGTTTCAATTCCAAGCACCGTCA
>JBCCVB010000118.1:0-22525 GCA_039195965.1 Pseudomonadota bacterium | reverse complement strand
TTTTATTACTATTTAATATTCCCTGAAATGGTCAATTTGTTATTATGGAGTTGCTGAGAGTAATTGCGTAAAAGAGCCGCGCATTCAGCAAGACAGTGTTTCCGAGCAGCGAGAAACAGAGACCGGCTTCCTTGACCCCAATAATGTGAGCTTTGCCATGCAATGGGATATCGCGACGACCCCGCTTTTCAGTCTGGTGCCGGTAGAAAAATCGTCTTCAATGCGCGCTCTTGTTTCCACCCAAAGGCAGCTGATTCCAGATCATCGACAGGTCTTCGCGCATATGTTTGTGCACGGCCTTGAGCAGGTCGTCGCGGGACTGTTCGGGAAGCGCGCCGATAGCATCCTGAATCTCGACAAGGACGCGCGGATCGGAAGAGCGTTCGGCAGTTTCGATCTGGTCAAGCAGTGGATGGCCAGCGCCCAAAACGCTCTTGCCAACGGCGGCGACGGCCAAAATGAATTGTCTTGTTGCTGTTTCCTGCATGAAAAGTCCCTCCAAACCTTACCTGCTGCGGCCCCGTGCATATAGGAGCGAAAGATGTCCGGTCAATCACGAGAGTTCGATGATCTGCTCCACCAACGGATAACCGTCGTGCAGGAGCTGGCCGTTGCCAATGCCGAACATCACAGGCTTTTGCAGCTCACCGGAGGAGCTGATTTCCTGGCTCTGATGAGAGGAAAGGAACTTGATGAGGTTGACGGCCACGAGGTGGCGCTCACCGAGCTTGAAACCAACCAGGCACTTATGGATGCGCTGCACGTGAAGCTGGACCGGATCGACCAGGCATTGGCCGAGATGAAAACGAATGGAAAATGTCATGAATGAACAAAGTGCACGTGGACTGTCCGTATTCGAGCTGCTGGCCATGTCTTGGTCGTTAGAGGATGAGGTAGTTCATTCTGTAATTAGCCGAGACGGCAAATTCGCATGTTTTTTGCTGGCATCCGGCAAACTGGCCATTGTCCGGACAACAGACGCTGAGTCGCCGGATCGGCGTACGACCATCGACGAGACAACCGGCAGAACATCCATCCGCCCTCGAACGATCGACCCCATGGCGCCGATCATTCCTGAATTGGCCACCGCAACACATTTGCCCGTCATCCGTTGCGGACAGCAAGGCTTTGCCGCCGTCCGCAGAGATGGAACCGTGTGTCAGGTAACCGCACGCGGGCAGGTCATTGAGCGGACTTCGACAGGCGACGGGGCGATCACGGCACTGGGTGGCGATTTTGACGGCGAGCGTTTGGTATTTGCCCGAGGAGACAAGATCTCAATCTTTGAGCCCAATCGCGACACTTCACCAGGTTTCCTGAAACTGGCCCATCCAGTGACTTGTCTGTCGGTCCACCCGGACGGCAACAAGGTTGTTGCCTGGGGGGAAGGCGCTGCGTCAATCGTTGATCTGTCGAGGGAACCGGAGATTTTGTGGTGCGGTGACTGCAAGGGCGATGTGACAGTGATGAACTGGAATGCCGCCGCCACTCACGTTGCATGCGGATGTTCGGACAGGGCATTGCTGATTATCGGCTGTGTCGATGGTTCTGTGCAGCGAATTGACAGGTTTCCGGATGAGGTCCGATGCGTTGAATTCAGCGAAACCGGCAAGGCGCTTGTTGCATCGGGTGCATTCCGGTTGGCAGGGTGGGCCGCATCCGATCTGCCGCAAAACGATGAGCCGGGAACGCCGCTGGCCTCCGGAAAAGTAGGTTTTGTGGTGATCGACGCGATCGCCGCACATCCCACCAAGGCGCTCGTTGCAGCTGGCTACCAGAACGGAATGATCACGGTGACCGGCGTTGGCAAACCGGACGAACTGGTTGTGAGAAACGCTTCCAGCGAGGCCGTAACGACACTGAGCTGGTCTGCGGACGGTGAACATTTGTCCGTAGGTGACAAAGCCGGTGGATGCAGCATCGTCACCTTCCCGAAGCAGATGTTCAAACACGAATAAAGGAGGAGAAAATGCAGGAAGAGCAAAGAAAGCTGACGCCCGAAGAGGAAAGTAAGGACCGTTACTTCAAACGGATCGCGGAGCTGTCGGAAGAAATGATCGATGAGCACGGCAAGGATTTTGCGATGGGGGCCCTTGTGATGGCTGCTCAGTGGATTGCGGGTGGCGAGACGAAATCATCCGCTGAAAGCCGCCATTGAGTAACGAGCCGCACCGGTTCTAGCCAAGGGGCTCTTCGGCAACGGTGCGGCGCCAATGGTCTATCGTGATTTCACCAACCGCAGCCGCTGCGGTTGCAAGCGCATAGCTTTCCTGCTGCAGCGATTTTTCCTGCCTTAGAGCATCCAGGTCCTGCAACAATCGTTCCTGGAGAACGCTCGAGTAGGCACACATTTCGTGCAGTCTGAGTGTTACGAATTCAAGGCAGTCACGGGTTTCCTGAAACTGTCCCGTGATCGATGAATCGCTTCGGAGCGATGACTGCTTCAGAAAGGACGTGTGGGCGGCCGTTCCCAATATCGCCAGTGTGTTGCGGCGCCAGTCGGAGTAGTCTCCCTGCGCGCCATAATCCAGCCCAACCTCATAAAGTTTGTCTGCAACAACGCGAAAAGCGCGGCCACCTGCTATGTGACGCCTCCAGAATTCGGTCGCTTCCTCGGTCGAACTGCAATTCGTGAAACGATGAGCGAGTTTGCGGCGAACCAAAAACGCCAGCGCCATATCCGCGTCTTCCGAAATCGATCGTGCAATCTGCATGGAAGGTATCGGCAAATCTGCAAGAAACAGCAGGCGAATAGCATCGAGTTGCTCAAGCAACCGATAGGTAACGGCCTGCAAGCTGGACCATTGCGTTCGGTCGAGATGCTTTTTTGGTAGAGCTTCGACGCAATTGCTTGCCGCATGGAGCGAAGCAACCCAGATTACAGACTGGTCGAAAAGAAAAAACGCATCCATAGGCGCGCTGCTGATATCGGTCTTGGGACTGTCGGAAACCCGAAATCCTCTCAAGGAGCCGATGGTCTGAAGCCAGGTGCTTTCAAGATCGAGACCCTTTGCAGACCACAATTGCTGGGTTCTGGCGATAAGTTGCGGTGATGCGCCTGGATAACTGCGCATAAACGAGCTCGGTCTATCGGAAGTCATGACATGAGGTGCCGATGAGTTTGCCAGAGTGCCTCTGGACCTGGTTCTCAGCATACCGAGTTGCAGCTCGGTATACGCCTAAGGCAGCCCGATTTCATACGGTCTTTCAACGCGTACGAGACTGAAATCGTTTGATGTCCGCGCGAAACTTCACGTCTCAGCCAGACAGAAACTATGCCGGGCTCATTGAAATGCTGCAAGTAAATAGATGAGATAGTGTTCTATCCGGCATGGACACGCGGACAGTTATGTAAACCAGTGTAAACTTCTGCAACAAAAATTTGTCTGCTTGATTTCTCCAAAGAAAAAATCTGAATTTTTCTTATAACTAACCCAATTTTTTCAAAAAAATAACTCTATAAGAATCAACAATCTACGTGGAAATACATAATTATCTGCGCGGAAAAGTCTCTTCAGACCCAAAACTGGTCTCTCCCTTGCAATTACGACGGCATAACACAGTGCTCCTGACTGCAGGAGCCGCCAAGAACGAAGGACGAGGGAGGTTAAGTACTGCTTTTGCCAGCAGCCGGCGAAAGCAGTGCATTTCCGGGAGATCCGCAGCGCGATTCGGTTCGATTCAACCTTTGCCGTCATCTGTCTGATCCCGTGTTGCCGAGGGGTATGCCCCTTACGGCCTGCACGTTTTGGATCGGCTATTCAGGCAGCTGTCTGCTGCCATCCACCGGCCGGGTTACCGGTTAGAGCTTTAGGAGGCTCAAGGTATGGCGATTACGTTGAATAAGATTACCTCCCAGCGGGGGATTTCCGTCGGAGAGGCGACAAAGAAAATATCGGACCTTGGATGGAACCCGACCTACGTCCAGGAAGCATCAACGTTTCCGACGGACTATAAGATTACCAAGGCACCACGCGATCCGATGAAGCAGGTGCTTCGGTCCTATTTCCCGATGGAGGAAGAAAAAGACAACCGCGTTTACGGCGCACTCGATGCTGCTTTGCGCGGCGACATGTTCCGCAATGTCGAGCCTCGCTGGATCGAATGGATGAAGCTCTTCCTTGCGATCATCCCGTTCCCGGAAATTTCCGCCGCGCGTTCCATGTCCATGGTCGCACGCCTGGCACCGGGTGAGGATCTGCGGACCGGCTTTACCATGCAGATGGTCGATGAGTTCCGCCACTCCACGATCCAGATGAATCTGAAGAAGTGGTACATGGAGAACTATATCGACCCGGCCGGGTTCGATATCACCGAAGAAGCATTCGGCAAGTGTTACGCGACCACCATCGGACGCCAGTTCGGTGAGGGCTTCATCACTGGCGATACCATGACCGCCGCCTGCATGTATCTGACGGTTGTCGCGGAAACGGCATTCACCAACACGCTGTTCGTGGCCATGCCGTCGGAAGCAGCCCGGAACGGCGACTATGCTTTGCCGACCGTGTTCCTGTCGGTGCAATCTGACGAAAGTCGTCACATCGGCAACGGTCACTCCCTGTTGATGGCCGCCTTGAAGGAACCGGAAAACCACCTGCTTCTTGAGCGGGATCTTCGCTATGCGTTCTGGCAGAACCACGCCATCGTTGACGCTGCCATTGGTACTTTCATCGAATACGGCACCACCAACCGCGACAAGGAGAAGGAATCCTATGCGGAAATGTGGCACCGCTGGATTTTCGAGGACTATTACCGCACGTACATGCTGCCGCTTGAAAAATACGGCGTCAAAATCCACCACGACGATGTCCAGGAAGCCTGGAAGCGGATTACCGACAAGAAGTATGTTCACAAGGTTGCCCAGTTCTTTGCAGTTGGCTGGCCACTGAACTTCTGGCGGATCGATAGCCAGACCGAAAAGGACTTCGAGTGGTTCGAGCACAAGTACCCGGGTTGGTACGACGAATTCGGCGAGTTCTGGAAGTGGTACGCCAAACTCAGCAAACCGGGTGAGAAGGTCATCACCTTCAACGAGGAAACCGGCTACGCCTATCCGCATCGCTGCTGGTCCTGCCTGGTGCCCTGCCTGGTCCGCGAAGACCTGGTTATCGACCAGATCGACGGTGAGTGGCACACCTTTGCGCATGAACTGGATCGCTGGACTGCTGTCGAAGCCTTTGCTGACGAATATCAGGGGCGTCCGACGCCTGCCATGGGCAAGTTCTCCGGCAAGCGTGAGTGGGAAACCGTCTATGACGGCTGGGATCTGGCGGATGCCATCAAGGATCTCAACTTCGTCCGTGAAGACGGTGAAACGCTGGTTCCGCAGCCGCACCTGCGCTTCCACGACAAGGACCAGTGGAAACTGGAGCATGTCCGTGGTCATCAGCTGGCTTCGCCACTGAATGCGCTGCGGGCCATGTCCGATGCCGATCGTGACGCGCACGTTGCCGAGTACCGCAAGGGCTTCACCATCAATCCCTGCAACTAAGAAAGTGCGGAGGCCATCAATGGCCTCCGTTCTCCCCGGCCCGTGATTTGGCGTCACGGCAATTCGGAAGATGGAGACTGAACTGATGTCAGAGACCTACAATGTCCGGCTGGAGCCAGTAGGTGTGGAATTTGAAGTGGAAGAGGATGAAACGATCCTCGACGCCGCGTTCCGCCAGGGAATTGCGCTGCCGCATGGCTGCAAGGAAGGCCAGTGTTCGGCGTGCAAATGCGTTCAGCTCGACGGCGAAACCGAACTGCTGAGCTACTCCACCTTCGCGTTGAACGACATGGAGCGTGACGGCGGCCATGTCCTGATGTGCCGAACGGTAGCTTACAGCGATATTGAACTTGAGCTTTTGAACTACGATGAAGAGGTCCTGTCCAAATCGATCCCAGTAAAAGAATTCTCCGGCCAAATCGTCGATTTTCAAAAGCTGACGCATGATATTCGCGGCGTTCAAATGAAACTCCATGCGCCGCTCAAGTTTTGGGCGGGACAGTATGTCGACATCACGGTCACAACGGAAACGGGGGAGACGATTACACGTTCGTTCTCCATGGCAAATCCGCCGAGCGAAACCGAAAATCTCTCGTTCATCATCAAAAAATACCCGAATGGAAAGTTCTCAAACGAACTCGACGACGGCGGGATCAAGTCCGGAGCCGAAGTCCGGGTCACAGGCCCTTATGGAATGTGCTTCCGCAGAGAAGGACGAGACGGACCGCTCATCCTAGTCGGAGCAGGGTCCGGGATGTCGCCTGTCTGGTCGATCCTCAACGACCATCTGGCAAGTGGCGAAGATCGCCCGGTCTATTTCTTCTACGGCGCTCGGACACGCAAGGACCTCTTCAAGCTCGACGAAATTTCGAAGATCACGGACGCGCACCCGAACGTCGAGTTCATTCCGGTACTCAGCCATGCGGACGAGGATGGAACCTGGTCAGGCGAACGCGGATTTGTGCACGAGTGTGTTGATCGTCATCTGAAGGAAATCGGTGTCGACGGTGAAGGCGATGTCTATGCGTGCGGACCACCGCCGATGATCGATGCACTGACGCCTGTCCTGTTCATGCACGACTTCGATACCGACCGCATTTTCTTCGACAAATTCACTCCAACTACCGGTTCATCGGCCCACTGAGAGACGGGCCGATCGCTAGTGGAATGAGCAATCTCAGAGAGGGAGGCTATCATGGTAGCAACATCAAGTTCGGTTGGATCCGGAGCTGCGGGAGCGGCGACATTCGCTGGGTCGGGCAGCAGAAAATTCAACTATTTTGAACCGCGCGGCAGACGGGCGACCCATTACGAGGACGTCACCGTTGACGTGCAACCCGACCCCGACCGCTACCTGATTCAGAACTGGATCATTGAATTTGAAGGCGGCAAGGGCGGCGGTGCCTATCAGAAGGACAACACCGCTGCGCTCAGCTCAAACTGGCATGCTTTCCGCGCGCCGGATCAGGAGTGGGAACGCACGCACTACCAACGTCAATCCAAAATCGTGACGATGGTGCAGAACGTCATCTCCAATGCCCGCAAGGCGGGAGCGCATACCGCCTTCGACCAGGCCTGGTGCCGGATCCTGCAGGCCCATCTGGGAGCGTGGAAGCACGCGGAATTCGGCCTGGGAACCTCGCTGATGCAAGCACAGCGCTACGGTTATACCCAGATGATCAACAACGCCACGCTGACCAACTCCAGCTACAAGATGCGCCTTACACAGGACATCACCTTGTATCTCGCCGAAATCGGCATGGACATCGAAGGCTGGGACGATGAGTTGGGCAAGAAGACCTGGCTGGAGGATCCAATCTGGCAGCCGACCCGCGAAGCGGTTGAAACGATCATGGGCAGCGAGGACTACCTGGAGCAATACTTTGCCATCAACATCATCTTCGAACCGCTGGTTGGCGAGCTCGTCCGCTCAGGGTTCTTCATGCAGGTGGCCGCAGCCAACAACGATTTCATCACACCGCCGGTAATCTCAGCTGCGGAGGCTGACTACGAACGCAATCTCGCGAACGCGATCGACCTGATGTACGTGCTGATGACCGACGAGAAGCACGCCAACCACAACAAAAACCTGTTTCAGTCCTGGATTGCCAAACACGGCTCGCTCGCCGGCAAGGCGGTCAATGCACTGCAACCGATCTGGTCGCAGCCCCATTCGAAACCCGTCGCATTTGAGGACGTCAAAGCCGTTTCGCAGGAGCGAATTGGCCAGATTCTCGGCGAACTCGGCCTCAGCCGGTAATCTAAGGAGTATCCCAAATGTCAAATACTGCACGCGACTCGTCAAAGCAGAACATCTTCAAGTCTATGAACGAGATCAAGTTCGAGCAAACGGTCTCACACCAGTGCGGTGTGACCATGAACGACAGCGTCGAGGCACGCGCGATCGCCGAGTTCATGGGGGAAGACCCCAAAGTTACGGTCACCTACAACCCCGCCACTATTCGCATCGATGGCGAGGGCAAGCTGATTTTCAAGATGGATGAGATCAGCGAGTTTCTGGGACGCGAAATGACCGCCGAAATCTTTGAGGTCAACACCTCCACCCACTACGGCCGGATGGTCCGGGTGGATGACAATACCGTCATCCTGTTCGGCAACATGGACGATGTTTTCGAATACATCGAGTAACGAAGTCGCCGCAGGTCATCAAAGTATATCGTCGGCCTGCGGCACGTATTTCTTGCCTGAACCCAAGCAAAATGATGGAGGAGCATTATGTATAGGACCAAAGACGGCAAAGAGATCTTTGTTCTCGACGGCCACACCCACTTTTGGGATGGAAGCCCGGAAAACCAGGCCAACGTGCACGGAAAACAGTTCATCGACTGTTTCTATGCCTACCACACGAACTTGAGCCCCGAGACTGAACTCTGGGAGAAAAGCAAGTTCGAGAAATACTCCGCTGACGATGTTTATCGCGACCTGTTCGTGGACGGTCCGGATGACATGGCAATCATCCAGTCGACCTATCTCAACGACTTCTACAAGAACGGGTTCTCCAGCATCGAGCGCAGCAGCGCTATGGCTTCGCGCCATCCAGAACGCTTTATCGTCAATGGGTCGTTTGACCCGCGAGATGGCGAAAAAGCGCTGGAATACATCCATTACATGAAGGAGAACTTCGATATTCAGGGTGTGAAAATGTACACCGCTGAATGGAACGGTGACAGTAAGGGATGGGCGCTCAACGATCCGGCTGCCTACAAATGTTTCGAGCTATGCGACAAGCTCGGCATCAGGAACATCCATGTTCACAAAGGGCCGACAATCATCCCGCTGAACAAGGACGCGTTTGATGTTCATGATGTCGATCACGCCGCAACGGACTTTCAGAACCTGAACTGGATCATCGAGCACTGCGGTCTTCCCCGGTTGGATGATTTCTGCTGGATCGCGACACAGGAGACCAATGTCTATGCCGGTCTTGCTGTGGCTCTGCCATTCATCCACTCGCGCCCGCGTTACTTCGGCGAAGTCATTTCCGAACTGTTGTGGTGGGTCGGTGAGGACAAACTCCTCTTCGGTTCCGATTATGCCATCTGGACGCCTGCCTGGATTGTCGACCAGTTCTGGAACTATCAAATTCCGGAAGACATTTCCGCGGAACGCAGCGGGGTGCAGCTGACGGACGACATCAAGGAAAAGATCCTCGGCCTGAATGCCGCCCAACTCTACAACATCGACGTTGCCGCCAAGCTACAGCAGTTGAATGCGTCGCCGATCCAGATTGCCGCGGAGTGAAACCATGCTTCACGAAGTTCAACAGTCTGAGTTGGCATTGGTGGTCTGGGAGCAGTTGGAGAACGTGTCGGATCCTGAGCTTGACGAACCCATTACGGACATGGGTTTCGTCGAGCGTGTCGACGTCCTCAACGCCGAGAAGGTGGAAGTCGACTTTCGACTTCCTACCTACTGGTGCTCACCGAATTTCGCCTTTCTGATGGCCTTTGGCATCAAGCAGGAAGTTGCCGAGCTGAGCTGGGTGCGGGACGTGACGGTTACGCTCAAGGACCATTGTTTCGACGACAAGGTCAATGCCGGCGTCAACGGAAACCGCTGCTTCGACGAGGTTTTCTCCCAGTATTGCAACGGTGAAAGTCTGGAAGCCGTCAAGCTCAAGTTTCTAGAGAAGGCGTTTATTCGGCGGCAGGAAACCATCCTGCTGGCGATGCAGCAGATCGGATATTCCGCTGAAGAGATCGTCTCGATGAAACTGTCCGAGTTCGATCGGATCGAGTTTCAGGGCGAAGAAGAGCGAAAGCAAAAACCTCGTTACCGATCATTGCTGATCTCGCACGGCCTGGCCTTCTTGTCGAAGGACCCGGTGTTCGTGACCTGGTCCGGAAACCGGATCGAGCCCGACAATCTGCGCCAGCATCTCAGCGAGCTGCGCTCCGTCCGCATCAACATGGAATTCAACGGTGCGCTTTGCCGTGGGTTGCAATCAAGTCGCTACAAAGAAGTCGAAATCGGACCGGATGGCCCGACACTTGTCGACTTCATTCACGGGCGCGTTCCCCCCCGGGATGCTGGTTCTGTCTGAAATCAGCCGCAGGTAACTGCGTTCCGCCCGCGGTCTATCCAATTCAAGGAGACAGATGATGGCCAAACTACTTATTCATAACGGCAGCGCCCGTACGGCACTTGCAAAAGGTGTCGCAAAACTGGCAGCCGCCGTCGAACCGACGCTCGGACCGAAAGGCTTGAACGCGATGATCGACCGGCCAGTGGGAACTCCGATCGTATCCCGGGACGGCGTGTCAATCGCATCGGAGATCGAGTTGTCTGACCGGTTTGAAAACATGGGCGCTCAAGTCGTGCGCGAAGTTTCCATGCAGACAAACGAAGTTGCCGGTGACGGAACGACGACCGCGATCGTCCTTGCCAACGCTCTGATCCAGAAGGGCGTCGAGATAACGTCAAATGGTGTGAAGCCGGTCGATTTATGCAAGGGCATTGATCTCGCGGTTTCAAAAATCATCGAGGGCCTCGACGAGTCTTCCCGATCCTGTGAGAAAAACCCGGAGTACCTGAGGGCGGTGGCCGGCGTTTCGGCGTCGGATCCCGAGCTTGGGGCATTGGTCGCCGAAGCGTTCGAACGTGTTGGCCGCACCGGTATCATCTCCGCGGATTTCGGCGTTACGGTCGACACCACATTGGAGATTATCGAAGGTATCTCCTTCGAACGCGGCTACATCTCGCATCACATGGTGACGGACCCCGACAATATGGAAGCGGTTCTGGACAACCCGTTGATCCTGATGACGGATCACAAGATCTCGGAACCCGACATTCTCGACAATGTGCGCGAGATCGCCTCAAAGGTCGATCGGCCACTTCTGATCATTGCCGAAGAGATCGCACCCGAGGTCGTGATTGAGCTCCTTGAAGGCGGTGGACCTGGAAAATACCTGATCGTTCATCCGCCGGAATACGGTCACTGGCGTACCGCAATGATGGACGACCTTGCGATTTTGACCGGAGGTGAGGTCATCTCCAGGGAACTTGGCAAGAAAATCGAGGACGTCTCTCCAGCCCAGCTGGGTGGCGCGAAAAAAGTTAGGGTCTCCGCTTCGCTGACAAGTGTCATTCAGGGGGAGGGCAACCCCAACCTGATCGCGTCGCGCCGTGCGCAGGTCCAACGTCAATACGAAGTGGCTCCGCCCAACATTGAACAGGATAAGCTCCGTGAACGCCTCTCCAAGCTGACTGGCGGCACCGCGGTAATTTATGCAGGCGGTTTCACGCCGGTGGAACAGAAACGCAAAATTCAATTGATCGATGACGCTTTGGCAGCGGTTCGGGCAGCCTCCGAAGACGGTGTCGTTGCCGGCGGTGGTACTGCATTGGCGCAGATTGACTGGGTCTTGAAGGACCTGGCCTCTGAAAACGAGGCCGACGTAAAGGCCGGTGTGGAGCTTGTCCGGTCTGTGCTTACCCAGCCGGTGGCCCGTATCGCCAGCAACGCCGGAGCGGATCCGGACTCAGTTGTTGCCTCGGTAACGTCAGCTACTCCGGGGCACGGGTACAACGCAGCTGTCGGCGAATTTCAGGACATGTTTGCTGCCGGCGTGATTGACCCCGTTCGCGTCACCGCCAGTGCGCTGGTCAACGCAACCTCCGTAGCCACCCTGATCCTGACGACCGAGACCTTGGTCGGCGATCTAGAAGAAGGCGAAGCCGATCCCACTGCGGGTCCTGCACTGGGCGGAGGAGCGGAACTGTTGGGGCGCCCCTGACGTTCGATTTGGCGCGCGGATCACATGCGCCAACCTTTCCATAACCGAGAAAGGAACCTGTCATGAAAGCTGCAAGGCCCCATGAGTACGACCCGGAGATGAATATCGATCTCAAGATCGAAAATGTTGCAGCTCCGACGATCAACGCACCCGACGGAGTTGCTGACAAAGTCGGTGCGACCGGCTTGTGCCGCATTGATCCAGGGACTGCCGGACAGGCTTAGCAAGGCGTTTTGGGCCTTTGCGTCAGATGCCCGTTTTCGAAGGCTATCCGTCGGCAAAGTCACATCCAAATGAGTTTGAAAAACAGGAGAGAACCATGTCATCACAAAGACTTGCAGGAAAAAACGCTATCGTTTCCGGCGGATCGCGGGGAATCGGACGCGGCATCGCACTGGCGTTGGCGGCTGAAGGCGCAAACGTTGCTTTTTGCCACTTCCGCGATGATGAAAAGGCCAGGGAGACCGTAAGCGCTATCGAGGCATTGGGAAGAAAGGCCTATGCAGCAGAATGCGACGTGTCCTCGGTTTCCGCGATTCAGAACTTCTATGCTTCTGCGAAAGAAGTACTGGGTGAGATAGACATTCTTGTAAACAACGCCGGGCACAACATCACCGAGGCATTTGAAGATATCAGCGAGGAAAGTTTCGACCGTATGCTGGACGTGCATGTGAAGGGCACGTTTTTCATGGCTCAAACTGTCTATCGCGATATGGTCAGGCGCGGCAGTGGCCGGATCGTCAACATTACCTCGCAGCTGGCATACAAGGGAGCGCCAACGCTGACGCATTATTGCGCCGCCAAAGGGGCGAATGCCACCTTGACCCGTGCGCTCGCACTCGAATGTGCTGGAACCGGCGTGCTCGTTAATGCGGTTGCGCCTGGTGTTACCAACACCGATCTTTTGACACCTTTGTCAGACGAACTGCTGGATACCTTGAAGGCTGCCATTCCTCTGGACCGTTTTGCCGAAGTCGAAGAAATTGCGCCGGCGGTGGTGTTGCTGACTTCGCCAGAGGGCAGTTTCTTCCACGGCAGCTGCATTTCTCCAAATGGTGGCGAGGTGATGTTCTGACCAGGAACGAACGTCAGGTCTCGCCGCAAGGTTGGTGGATTTGAATTTGAAAAAGGAAAGGCCTCAAGAGGACTTGTCGTCCTCAAGCTGGCGGACATGGCGATATCGTCCAGTAAGTTGGTCAAGGCAGTTTTTCCGGCGGCAGCAAATGCGATTGTTGCAACTGCCGCCGGTAAGGTAATTCATCAAGGACTCCGGAGAACTGATCGGGAATCCGGCAGGATCAAACGTCAAGGACTGGAAGCATCTACAGAGCTTTCGCTGACCTGCAGTAGCTGCGTGCCAGACTTCAGACCGGTTCATTCGTGTCTGGGGTAACCTATTTTCCCCGATCAAGTCCGTACAATTTGATCTTGCGATAGAGCGTCGGTCGGGAAATTCCCAACGAAGCAGCGACTTTGGAAAGGTTGCCGTTTTCAACTTCAATAGCCCGCTGAATGGCGATCGATTCAATTTCGTCAAGATTCAGCTGATCTGCCGGAATTGCAGGTCGGTCGGCCGGCAACACCATATCGTCATCCGGCGCCGTGATTTCCGACGGCAGATCCCACATCGTTACGCGTTCGCTGTTCGACAACAGGCACAGCCTTTCAATCGTGTTGCGAAGCTCACGAACATTGCCGGGCCAACGATAGGAGTTGAACGCCGTCCTGGCGCTATCATCGAATACCAGTGGTTGACGGTCGAACTTTCTGGACAGAGTCCGGTTGAACTGATCAACCAGCAACTGGATATCATTTCCCCTTTCGCGAAGCGGCGGGACTTCGATCACAATTGCACCGATCCGGTAGAAGAGATCCCGGCGAAACGTGCCTTCCTCGATGTCGAGCCGCAAGTTCCGGTTGGTCATCGCAACGAGTTGGACATCGATGGCGCGGCGACGGTTACATCCAATCCGATAAACCGCCCGCTGCTCCAGCGTTCGAAGCAGATAAGACTGCAATTCCAGAGGCATGTCGCCAATTTCGTCAAGGCAGAGCACTCCGCCATTCGCCAACTCAAACTTGCCGGGTTTTCCTTCCCGCAATGCTCCCGTGAACGCACCTGCGACATGACCAAACAATTCGCCACCAATCAGATCACTTGATATCGCGGCACAGTTGACGGCGACATAAGGTGCGCCCCGCTTTTTGTGGTGACTGTGTATCAACCGCGCAAAAAGCTCCTTGCCGACACCGGTTTCTCCCTGAACGAGAACGGTCACATTGGCGTCTGCCGCACGGCGGGCAAAATCCATCGCTTCCAGCATTTTCGGGCAGTTGCCGATGATTTCGATATTTTCTTCAACGACGCCCGCACGCGCAGGAATTTTAACGCTGTGCTGTTGTCCCACACCACTGGCCGCTTGACTGCGACCGGGCAGGATCAGGACGGCGCCACGTGTTTCACCACCGGTGCGCAAAAGCTCAACGCCCTTGGTGACCAGTTCACGAGGAAGGGCATCAGCCAGTTGCCCTCCGGTCATTTCCGGCTGCATCGCCAACAGCTTTCTTCCAATTGCAAGATCGTCCTTGCGTTTGGAGGCCATGCTGTCGGTGTTCCGGCTGTAGATTATCCGGCCTGTTCGATTAAGGAGGACCACGCCATCGCTACTGTTATGTGTGGTCGGTGAATCGATGAATGCTTCGAGAAGCGCCGCTCGTTCCTCGCGCAAACCCTCTGCCAGCGCAATTTCGATTTCGCGCGCGGCCGCAACGACGAGCGCCAGGTTATGTGGCCGGAAGATATCGGGCGGTCCGGACAGGTCGACGACGCCGACGATGTGTTTGTCGAGTGGATCAACAATTGGGGATGCGGCACAAGTCCAGGCCTTTATGCCGAGACAAAAATGCTCGGAGGCATGAACGTATGACGGCGTTCCCGTACTAAGCGCAGTGCCGATCGCGTTTGTTCCAATTGCACCTTCTGCCCAGACACCTCCAATTTCAAGATGGATGTTGCGACCTTCATCAATGGTGTGTGGATCACCAATCATGTCGATGATCGTGCCGTTCTTATCCGTAAGGATCAGTATTGCACCCGATTCTGCCAGATGAGGGGCCAGTCGGGCAAAGGCCGCCTGAGCAGCATTGACCAGACATTGATTTTTTTTGTTCAGTGCCGACACTTTATCGGCGTTCAGTTTTTTCGACGTCGCTTCAGATAACGCGCTGATGCCAAAATCCGCACTTCGGTCCCAGGACTTCAGGATTTCAGGACGAACGCCAGTCAACCCGCGCTCGATTTCCTCAGCATCCAATCGGCCTTCGACATATTGTTCCCATGCACGCATGGTTTCACGTTCCGCGCCGACTGTACTCGTCGGCCGCGATTTGGCGTTAACTGTTTTCTGTGATGAGAAATAGCTCGAAGACATTTTGAACGGTGTCCCTGGCTGCGATCAGATTTGTTGTTCGCTGGCGTGGTTTGCTTCCCGTGAACGTGGCTTCAAGGTAACTGAAGCCTGGTCCGGATCACGTCGAGCAATTTGTCCTGAATGTCCGGCGTTTCAATAACGATACCGTCGAGGTCCCGAAGAGTATCTTTGATGTCATCCTCGATGGGGGAGACAAAGCCGTTTTCCTTGGTCGCCAGAGCGAAGTAACGCAATGATTGACGGTCACGCAGTTCGCCAAGAAACAGAAGTTGCTTACCGGAATTGACATCCATGACGAACACACGGTTGTTCGGGCTGATCCGCAAGCGAGGTTCCGGCTCTTCCTGCTTTGCCGAACCACCCAGGAAGTGGAACACGAGACCGTCGGGTTTCGGCTCCTGTCGGGACCGCCTGATTTTTTCACGCGAGCGGGAATAGCCACCGTTGCTAAGCTGGTCGGCGAGTCGATAGATTGTTGAGCGATTCTCATTTATCAACCGCTTTGCTTCGACATCCTCACGCCTCGGACCTTCCTTCTTGGAGAAAATGTTGACCACTTTCTCATCTCCTTGTTCGTGATTGGACCAGTGAGCGTATCTCGATTGCTTCCAGGACCATTGTTAACTTCCCTCTACGGCAAACAAATCATATGACGGATTACCCAATATTCATGTCCTTACCGCAAGTAAAACAGTGAAATATTGAGTATATGCCTCAAAAGAGAAGTATATCAGCTTGTCGAAGAAGCGATTATCTGACGCACTAGCAATCCCTCCCGGTAATATTTTCCAGCGATTACGTTAAGTCTCAACCTTAGGCCATCGCATGATTTTCCTAGCGCATCTAGAATTTTACTTATTTGTCTTGAACATGTCCAGCATTTGTTCGTAAAAACACTTAATTTTCCTGGATTTTGTTTATTTTGGAAAAGAAAATTAAAGATGGGGGATTTTCTTCAGCATCTTGGCAGTCGCTGTGTCAAACTGGACATGTGTTGGAAGCCGGAAATCTTCAGTGTGAACGGGCGAGGAACGTAAATATTGGCGCGATAACAAAGATTTAAATATCAGGTCGACATGACAAGAGCAGATGACCCAGGGATAAATACTGCGCTGGAAGGAGAGGCGAAGGTCTTGCTTCCCGGCGGTGTTCTTCGTCTCCGATCGACTTCCCGCCAGGACAGTACAGCGATAGCAACCGCTCTTGCAGACAAGAAAGTTGCAAGATATTTGGCGGCTTTACCTTTTCCTTTGGACGATGAGGCGTTGAATACTTACTTGGACTTTCTGTGTGGTCCTGGGCAGGTTTCAAAAACGCTGGAATGGAACGGTGATTTTGCTGGCGTGATTTCACTCGCGAGCCAGTTGACATTCTGGATAGCCCGCAAATACTGGCGACAAGGTTTAGCCGGTTGTGCGGTCAAGTGGTTGACTGAAACTCACTTTGCGCAGTCAGATGACATGCCGCTTCGAGCTCAGGTTCACATCGCAAACATCGCTTCAATTCAACTCCTTAACAAGCTCGGATTTGAGCAAGTGGGCCCGGTAAAACGTCGTTTCTCGTTTGTCTCGGAGACCGCCGAAGAATTTGTCATGCTCGAACTCTCATACACTTCCTGGTCAAAGCGTCAGACTGGAGAGGGATGAAGAGCGTCACGTGATGGTGACTTCTAGAGCGCCCTCGAACACAGGACCTTTTTTGACGACATTCTTATGTGAGATTTTCGTCACAACACCCCTAAGTTCTTTGCCATCCACCAGATCGTAGAGTTCGTAGACGCTGCCCAGTTGAGGTACGCAAACCGCTGCTGGTGACTTGATGGACGTCCTCGTTATTTCAATACCTCCCTCTACTTTGATGACGGTCAGAGTTGTTTCATAGTGATGGAGTGGAACCTTGTGCACCATATCGCGAGTTTATTCCGGTTTGACCTTTGAAGTTGCGGGTCCTTTGAAAGCTTGAGGCTGAACATCGCTAGCTCAGAGTGCCCAGGTGCCGAGACAGATATTGACCTAAACTCAATGATGAAAAGGGTCCGATTCCTAAGGTTACAGGCGTGCTGCGAGCTGAGCCTCTTGGGTCGAAAAAGCCTTGATTGCGAACACCGACACTCAGCAGCACTGAATCGATCTGCTTTGCCGCGGGTCTGGGGCACCACTCCATCAAAGCTAGTTTTCCCAACCCATTATTGTCCTGCCTTCTCAAGCCGAAGGTACAGCTGATCGTCTCCAATCCGATGCCGGCGAATGCAGTGAGTAAACTGAGCATTTGAACCGCGAACCTGTCTGCTATTGCGTGAAATGACCACTCGTCAGGCAAACTGCGTTGAGTGCTGACTGACAAACTTCTGCAGAAGATATAACAAATTTAAACGAACAATTAAAGAATAAATACCAGAAATACAAATAAATACCATAAACTTAAAGAAAGTGATTCGTAAATGTTTGGCCTATTCAAGTCTAATCAATCAGAAAAACTGTTACAAAATTTTACAAATCGTCGAAAATCTACGGAAGCTGATGGGAAAATGTCACAAAATTTTACAGAACTCTGGGAGCTTTTAAGCCGACACAGTGGCGTAGGTCTCTGGGATGCGGTGCTGATTGGCGGTGATCCGATGGCACCAGAGAGCAAATGGCGATGGTCTCACGAGTTTCGCCGCATCTTGGGTTTTGATCCGGACGATTTCACTGGATTTCCCGATATTGTCGGCTCATGGGCCGACCGACTTCATCCAGAAGATGCGCAACCGACATTCGACGCTTTTGGTGCATGTTTGAATGATAAGTCGGGGCGCACCGGCTACGATGTTGCCTATCGTCTAATGATGAAAGACGGCTCTTACCGTTGGTTTCGAGCCATCGGTGGCGTGGCGAGAGGGCCGTCGGGAATAGCTGAGCGTGCGTGCGGAGCGTTGATAGATATCGATGCTGAGAAAAACTCGCTCGAAAGATCGCAGCTTCTCAACCGTCATTCCGGAGTTGGATTATGGGATGCCGTTTTGGCCGACGGCGATCCCATGGCTGCTGAAAGCAAATGGCAGTGGTCCGAGGAGTTTCGGCATCTATTGGGATATGAGCATAACGACCATCAGGGATTTCCTGACCAGGTACATTCCTGGTCAGATCGCCTGCATCCGGAAGATGTTGAACACACCTTTGGCGCCTTCGGTGCATGTCTGAACGATAGTACCGGAAACACCGGATACGATGTGAGCTACCGGCTCAAGGTAAGGGATGGCTCTTATCGCTGGTTCAGAGCGATCGGAGGCGTGTCGCGCGGTAACTCCGGTATGGCGGAGCGGGCCTGCGGTTCATTGATTGACATTCACGATCAGAAAATTGCGCAACTCGAAACCGAACGCCAAATGAAATTGCATGAACGTGTCGGCGAGCTGGCAGGTTCCCTTTCACAAGAAGTTGGCTCGTCGGCTGCGAATGCAGCAAGGGATGTTCAATCGATCGCCTCTTCCACCGAAGAGCTTGCAACTTCGATCACCGACATCGCAAATCGGGTAAAGCAATCGGCGGAAGCCTCTGAGAAGGCTTCCAGGAATGCCAGCGACACTGCGGACATCGTTGGTGCGCTTGGCCAATCAGTAGAGAGGATTGGCGAAGTACTGCAACTCATAGATGGGATTGCCGAACAGACCAATCTGCTTGCATTGAATGCCACCATCGAAGCCGCGAGGGCCGGCGAGGCAGGCAAGGGCTTCGCAGTCGTGGCCAGCGAAGTGAAGCAACTGGCAAGCCAATCCGCTCAGGCCACTCAGGAGATCGCAGGTCAGATCAGCGAAATCCAAAATGAAGCCAATCGTGCGGTTGGCGCGATACGTGACATCACGGAAGTGACCAATTTCGCGCAGGAAATTGCCTCCAACATTGCTGCATCAGTCGAGCAACAGGACCACGCCACTCAGGAAATCGCGCGGAGCGTTCAAACGGTGTCGGAACAGACCAATCTGGTCGCCAGCACCATTGACCGTACAACGAATGATATCCAAAATAGCCTGAATGAACTGCGTGCGGCGCGGTCGTAGGGAGAACGGGTTCATCCCTCCAAGCAGCTTACCGTTATCGGCAAAATCGCGTCGTTTGGGGATATCCCAGGCGGCGCATCAAATCTGTTGAGACACTCCCAGCGGTTCAGATCGGAAGCACGGTAAGCAGATAGTCTCCTGGGGCATGTTTATGGTTTCAAGGTGGCAGCACCGACTAGCGATCTTGCCTGACGAGTATTGTCACGCACTGTCTTCCAGTAAAATCGGGTCATCTGCATCAAACACCTGGATCGCGTTATTGTCGGCGGCCAAGGATACGGTTTCTCCAACCCGCAATTTCAGCCGTTCGGGCGAGGTAACAGTAAAATCACGCTGACCTTTTCTGAGCACAACTTCGGTAATGCTCCCGGTCGGTTCAACAACGACGACCTCGGCAGTGATGGTGTTGATCTCCGATGATGAAACCAGTTTCAGGTTTTCGGGCCGTATGCCGACCTGTACGCGCCCCCGCTGTGCTGACCGCCGGGACAACGTGAAACTTTCTCCATCGGGCAAGTAAACCACGTCCGGATCACTTTGGCGGATTTCTCCGTCAAACAGGTTCATCGACGGAGACCCCAAGAAGGTTCCCACAAATGCATTGGCAGGATTGTCATAGAGGTCGAGCGGTGCACCTATTTGCTCAACCACTCCATCGCGCAGCACAACTATCCTGTCGGCGAGTGTCATCGCTTCCACCTGATCGTGTGTAACGTAGATTGTCGTCGTCTTCAGTTTCTGATGCAGCTCCTTCAACTCCGCCCGCATTTTCACACGCAGTTTTGCATCGAGATTGGAAAGTGGTTCGTCAAACAGAAACACGGAGGGCTCGCGAACGATGGCCCGGCCCATGGCGACACGTTGCCTCTGTCCTCCGGACAATTGCCGCGGCAAGCGCTCGAGGTAGGAAGACAAACCCAGGATATCAGCGGCGTGTTGGACTTTTTGCGTTCGCTCCGCCTCCGGGACACCTGCTATTTTCAGCGAAAACGACATGTTTTTCTCGCTCGTCATATGCGGGTAAAGCGCATAGGACTGAAACACCATCGAGATCCCACGCTCACGCGGCGGCACGTTGTTCATGCGCTCGCCGTCGATCAGCAGTTCGCCGGAAGTTATGCTTTCCAGACCGGCGATCATACGCAGGAGAGTGGACTTGCCGCAGCCGGAAGGACCAATCAATACGACGAATTCGCCCTCCTCAATATTAAGGCTGATGTCCTTGATAACCTTGTGCCTGCCGAATGACTTGTTGACGCCTTGCAGCGATACCGTTGCCATGGGTGCTTCCTTTTTCGGTCGTCCGTTAAGGTCCGGAAAAATCGATTTGCAGCGTGGATGTCCACACTTCACCGGACGCCAGTGTCATGCCGGGACCGCTGGTGCCGTCGCCGTTGCGATCGCAATTTGCCGGTTCGATCGCCAGGACATTTCGCCTCGGGCGTGGATCGCGCCAGAACTGCGTGAACGGCAGTGCAGCTGTCTCTCCTGAAAGTCTTACGTGGATACCGGGCCATGGTCCGGAGGCATCCCGTTGGAGGTCCACCTGGAAGCGACCGTTTGTGCCGGCGGAAGAACGGCAGTCTGCCTCAAGGTCGGCGCGTGTGTAGTCGGACGCCACGGGTTCCTTGAATGGGATCGGTGAGTTGTTCAACGAAATGCTCGTTCCGGGGGCCACAACCGGAAAACCAAAATTCATGTGATAGAGGATCATGAGCTCGGCTTCGTCCGGTCCGATATTCTCCACCCAGTCCTTTATCGTGAGGCTTGATCCGGCGATCGGTGCTTCGATGCGTCGGCGCATCCGGTAGCAGGATTTACCCAGATGGGCGGAAACGATTTCGCCTTCGGCAACGAGGGTAGGTGTTGGCGATGACCAGTCCTCGAAAGAGGAGATCAAGCGTGCCGGTGTAAACGGAAGGGAACCGTGCAGCGGAAAATCACCGCGCGGTTGACGCACATTGTCCAGACCGCAGGTGACGAGGAAACCACCCAGCGCTCGCTGAACCCCTCTTCCCGAGTCACCGGAGGATGGCCGCAAAGCCGGATCCGCAAAGCCGTCAGGATGATGCCACGCAACTGGAATCCCCCGCCAACTGAGCAGACCGATATCCATGCTGCGATCCTGAAGCACCCAGAAATCAAGCCCAGCGCCGGTCGAAAAAACAAGCGCGCGCACACCGCGTTCCGCCCCGTCCTGAAGCTCAACCTGGCGGATTGATGCCAGTTGCCGCCGGTCGCCAACCAAAGCTTCCAGACGCGCTCGTTCGGAAATCGGCCAGCCGGAAGTCATTCTGCTGCACTCATCTTTTGGTGTAGCGAGAGCCGATCGAACGCTTCCGGCGGCGCATTGAACGCTTCCATTAACCGCGCCATGGTGTCCGCCAATCTGGCCTCGACTTCAGCGTCAATCAAAGGTGTTTGCTGGCCCGGATCCGTCTCAAGATCGTAGAGGCGGGTATCATCTTCGATGAAACAATCCGGCCCATAGGCCCTCGACATCGCAGTACCCGGCTTGACCGGAACACGTAGCAAAGGCGTCCCTTTGGTAAACGAAAAGGGCTCGGCCAGCGTTGCTTCGCGCAACTCTTTGATGGCAAAGGGTTCGTAGATATGTGTCGGCATCAGTGTGTACTGATAGATTTCCTGCGTCTGCAGGTCCGGCGGATACCTGTGGTAGGTGTAGCGTCCGTCAGTGACGTTCACTGCCCCGCCAAAATAGCCATAGAGGATCGCCTCATAGGACGATGGGGCACCGTCAAGCATCGGCAGCAGCGACTGGGCGCATACTTCCTCTGGAACCTCGGCGCCATAAGCTTTGAGGAAGGTTGGCGCGATATCGCTTGTCTGCGTCAAACCGTCGACACGCGTTCCGTGGCTTTGAGGTCTTCGCGGATCGTGTACGAAGAGCGGGATATGCGCAATTTCCTCATAGATGTTCATCCGGTTCTTGGACCAGAAATCATGCTCTCCAAGCAGAAAACCATGGTCGGTCGTGACAACCAGGAGCGTGTCTTCCCATAGATTCTCGCGATCGAACTGATCCAGCAGCCGTCCCAGAAGAGCGTCGCAAAGCGAAACAGTTGCGTAGTAGTTGGCGCGCAGCTCTTCACATTCTTCAGGGAGTTCATCTACCCGGCCATACCTTGGCCAGTCGCGAATGGGACCGGTCCAACCAGTATCGAATTGTTTTTTATAGGCTTCCGGAGCGTGAAATGGTTCATGAGGGTCAAAGGTTTCGATTTGCAGGAGCCAGTCATCGGCATCCTTGTTGCGGTCAATGAAGTCCATGCCGGCGTCGAAA
>JBCCVB010000117.1:0-22570 GCA_039195965.1 Pseudomonadota bacterium | reverse complement strand
GTCCCAGAATGCAAGAGCAATTGATGCCCCAGCGCAAAATTCTCGCCCCGACGTACAGGTATTGAGCGATTGAGCTGAAGCTGGATTTCGGACGGTTGCTTTGAGGTTCAGGCCGTCAGATCAGGCCTCCATTTACATGCAGGCACTGGCCAGTGATGTAGGCAGCCTCGGCTGACATCAGGAAGCGTATAGCCGCCGCAACTTCATTGGGTTCACCAACGCGCCCGAGCGGTATCTGGCGCATCATCTCAACAAGCTCTTTCTGTGGGACACCGTCGCGAGTTCCCTCATCCTTGCGAATGAAACCGGGAACGACGCAATTGACCGTGATGCCATCGTCGCTCAGCGAGGCGGCAAGACTGCGAACAGCCGTTTCCAAGCCTCCCTTGGACGCCGCTGAAATTGGAAACTGCCTTATGTCTGTTCGGAAAACATGTGAGGTAAAACTGCCAACCGCAACAATGCGGGGGTCCGGCGCTTTCGTTAAAAGCGGAACAGCGGCCTTTGACAGTTCAAAGAAACTGAAAAGGTTGCCTTTGAATGCATATTCAATGTCTTCCAACGATCCCTCGGAGAGCGATTTCAAGACCGGAAACCCGGCATTGGCGGCAACACCATCCAGCCTGCCGAAACGCTTTTCGGCAGCATTCACAAGTTTGCTCGCAGTTCCCTGAACCGCAAGGTCCCCCAAAACCAGTTCTGTCTTGGTGCCTTTGCGCTCTATGAATTCTGCAACGTCCTCAAGCTCGGTTTTCGATCGTCTGGCGTGGATCACCAGCCCCGCCACTTCGCCAGCAAATCGTTTTGCCAGCGCCGCCCCGATACCAGAAGATGCACCGGTAATTATGAGACATCTTTCATCCATCGCAGCCTCCTGAAGAAATACAGCATTCTGTCATCCTATGGTGTCATCGCTTGAGTTCACCCGGAAACAAGTTTCTCAATATTCACGACAAAAAATGTTGAACGAAGCCAGCCAGGTTAGATCGCTCAGGACCGCGCGCGATAGCGACGTATCTTGATACCGGGCAGAAAGCAGGCATTGCCTCTCCCAGTTCATCGCAAAGTGCCGTCAACGAACGCCCAATGCGGACCGGAATGAAGGCCAGCGCTCCAGACCTTCCCGACGCACAAAAAACACGCGGCACCGGAAACCGGCTGCGATGCCGTTATTACAATTTTTAAAGGGAGGAAGTGGTCGGGGCAGCAAGATTCGAACTTGCGACCCTCTGGTCCCAAACCAGATGCGCTACCAGGCTGCGCTATACCCCGAGCCGTTGATGGGTTGCGGTTTATCCGCGTTCGAGACGTGCGTCAAGAGCGATTGAAATGTGTTTCTTTCGCTTTTTGTGGATACCGCCCTCTTCCCATGTGGCGGACTATGTTTGTCAGGTGGGAGCAATCCAGTTTGATTATTCAGCCTTCATCGATGGGCTCGAAATCTGGTCGCCGACTTTGATCGCAAGTTTCTCTGCGATCCCGGCATTTACTTCCAGGACAAATCTGGCTGGTTTGCCGGACGGTATGACAGCCTCGGAAAATGGGGTCGTTTCCGCTGCAATACTGACAATGTGTCCTGCATTGTCGACATAGATGATATCCAGCGGAAGCGGTGTGTTTTTCATCCAGAAGAAACGCTCCCCCTCACCCTCAAAGATGAAAAGCATGCCGTGATCGGCTGCCATTTCTTCCCGAAACATGAGCCCGCGAGCGCGTTCAATGTCGGTAGCAGCAACCTCAACCAGGAAACGATGCTCAGCTTCACCGCTTTTTACCAAAAGTGTTTCCGTTGAAAGCGCCTCTTGAGCATTGGCCGCATTTACAAGAACCGCTGTCATCAATAACGAAAATGCCAGCGTGACGCTCAACAAAACACTGGGAAACAAGCGAGAGTTCATCGTGATGTACCTAGGTGCAACGTTTGGCCTCAAGGGAAAATCATCAACCTTGCTGAATGAGCTGGATGCATCAGCTCTTCTGTTCCCTGGAAAACTTCGATCGTCAAATCCATAACAAACAAAATGGCCGGAGCAAGTCCGGCCAATTCCAATTTCATCAAAAAGATATGATTTGCGATCAGTGAGATGCGGGAATGTGCGTTCCGGATCCAACCGGTCGGATCTCGGCGGCCATCCGTCCCTTCGGTCCCTGCCCGAAGCGAACCATCACGTCCTGGCCCGGACGCAATTCCGTAATACCGAACCGGCGCAGGGTTTCCATATGAATGAAGATGTCTTCCGTGCCCTCGCCCTGGGTCAGGAAACCAAAACCTTTCACGCGGTTGAACCATTTGACAGTGGCTTTTTCAAAACCGCTTTCCGGCACGACCTGAACATGCGTTCTGGAGGGTGGCAGCTGTGAAGGATGGGTCGCGGTGGACTCGTCCATCGAAAGAATACGGAAGGCCTGCAATCCACGGGGTCGGTCCAGCACTTCGCAAACGACGCGTGCGCCTTCATAGGCTGTCTGGTAGCCGTCCCGCCTGAGGCAGGTCACATGAAGAAGAATGTCGTCTTCGCCGTTGTCAGGCACTATGAAGCCGTAGCCCTTCCCGACATCGAACCACTTTATTGTTCCGGCAACCTCGAAAACATCAACGGCAACGTCGTCAGTCAATGTGTCGAGCGCGCGGGGCTCCCGTGCGGTCTTAACCCCCATAGCCTTTTTGTCCCGTCTCTGGTCCGCATCACCCGGCTGAAGGAAGTTTGCGACTCACCTTTCAACCGATTCCTAACAAAAGGATAACATTGCGCACTAAAGCGAGAAGCGAAATTCTTTAACTAACCACAGACCATTTAGCGATTTTGTGCGAAATCTTGCAGAAATCCTGCAAAAGTTTGCGCTAATGGCGTCCTGATAACTGTGGATGCCATCGAATCCAGCGGTGTTTCTTCGCCGTTCAGAATCACCAATTCGGCTCCACTTTGCACTGCTATGACCGGCAACTGAGCTGCTGGGTGAACCACGAGTGACGACCCGAGAACGAGAAAAAGGTCACAGTCCTGAGCAACGTCAGCAGCCTTCAAAAGGTCTGATTCATTCATTTGCTGTCCAAAACTGACCACTGCGGCCTTCAGCAGTCCTCCGCAATCTAGACAGACGGGGCTGCGACCGGCTTCCACATATGCGCGCTGATCTTCCAGTTCAGCTCGCTGGCCACAGGACAGGCAGCTTGCAAATGTCGAGTTGCCGTGGATCTCGATCAACCGGTCATCGGGAAAGCCGGCACGCTGATGCAAGCCATCGACGTTCTGGGTAATAAGCGCATTAAGTTGTCCAGAGCATGCAAGCGACGTCAAAGCGAGATGCGCAGCATTCGGCGTCGCCTTTCCGAAATACTCCAGCATCTCAAACCGCCTCTCCCAGTCTTCGAGGCGGCTCTCCTCGCTAGAAAGGAAATCATGATATTGAACCGGTTGACGTTTCGTCCATATCCCTCCCGGGGACCGAAAGTCCGGTATTCCTGATTCAGTTGAAATTCCCGCCCCGGTCAACGCCACGATCCGCAGGTCCGGCTCCTTGTAAATTTGTTGGACAAAGTCTCGTGCTTCGGACAAGCAGGTGATAATAGTCATGGTCCGATCGGGCGCCTTCCGGAATGTCCCTCGATCGAGGAAAAGGACAAGATATGCGTTATTTGCACACGATGGTTCGCGTAACCAGCATTGAAGACTCTCTGGATTTTTATTGCAACAAGATGGGCATGATCGAAATCCGCCGTCACGAGAGCGAGAAAGGCCGGTTCACGCTGATATTCCTGGCAGGCTCCGACGACCTGGAAGCTGGCAAGGCAAACATGGCTCCCTTGCTCGAACTCACTTACAATTGGGATCCAGAGGAGTATTCCGGTGGTCGCAATTTCGGTCATCTGGCTTATGAAGTCGATGACATCTACGAGTATTGTGAAAACCTTCAGAAAAAGGGCGTGACGATCAATCGTCCACCACGTGATGGCAGAATGGCGTTCGTTCGTTCGCCGGACAACATTTCCTTTGAGATCCTGCAAAAGGGCGAAGCCCTTGAAATCAAAGAACCTTGGGCTTCCATGCCGAATGTCGGCGAGTGGTAAGACAACCAAGTTTTCAACAAGCGCAGGCCCGGAAAACCGGGCTTGCAAAAAATTGTCGCAAAGGCTCTTGCGGGCAAGTCCATTCCCGCCTATAAGCCTCCCCACGACGCAGCCGCGTCGACCGCGCGCCCATCGTCTAGCGGTCTAGGACGCCGCCCTTTCACGGCGGAAACACGGGTTCGAGTCCCGTTGGGCGTGCCATTCTTTTCCTGGCACTCTTCCGTTATTTGAATTGCTCAAGCAGAGCTGCAAGAGCGTGTCTCGCTATAGGGAATTCGGTGATACGTACCGCCCTTTGATCTTCTGAGCCGGATCATCCTTTCTGAACAGCGTCCGTCCCGGAAAATTACGCTCGTAAAACTCAGCAATCTTTGCGGCACTTGGCCCTGCAAACTCAACTCTGCCGTCCGGAAAAAACACATCCAAATCATCGTCTTCATGCTTGGAAGCATATGTTTCCTGTGACCCATGCAGGATCATCGGCACGCCGATCCTGCTGTTCACGAAGTTCTGAACGTCGACGAATTTGGGTGATCTTGCGTGCGTTTGCCCCAATCGCTCTTCCTTCACGCGGACGACTTCGTTCGGGGCCGTCATGTCGACAATGCCGTAAAGGTCAAAATCACCGTGGACGCATTTCCCTGCAGTGATCAGTGAGTTGGCAGAAAACTTTACGCAGCCGAAGTAAGAATCTTCTGGATCACGTTCGACGAAATAGAGACCGCCGTTTGGAATGTAGGTGAACTGTTTCTGCTTGTCATAGGACGACATTTCGGACCTCAATTGCCCCGAAAAATCGGCCCATGCTTTTGTTGCCTTGGCGTATTTGCCGTCTGAATAGGCCTGCTCCCCAACCATCGCAGGGTCAACGACAAGTCCTGCGATACAGCCCCTCTTGGCAGGTGCAAGTCGGCTCCCCCGGGGTACTACGTCAAAATCTGCGGTTTTTGCCTTGCAATCCAGTCGCTTTGGTGACGCATAGCTTTCACCAATGTGCTGGAGTGAAGCGGTGTTTGTCCGTCTGACCAGAATGGCGACATTGTAGAGTCTGGCCGCGGACTGAAAGACACCAAGATGTTCAGGACGCATATGTCTCAGTATGTCTGCTTTTCCAACCATGTAGATCTCCCGGAGCGCAGCCTTGATCGACTGCCATTATCCGGCCCACGACACCTGGATGCTAACAGAAGCCTGTTGGAGTTTGCGTGATTGTCGTCACAGGAGCAGGTCGAAGCCAACCAGGGATTCGACGAGATTTTCGAAATGTACATTTGGTTTTCAATAGGCCGACTGAGTTTGAAACCCCATCAATATCCTCTAAACCATCGTTTCAAATTAAGTGCGGATTCTTGCGACTTCTCATGGTGTTCAGGAACGCTATTGGCTATAGTATCGGGCAGATTCTAGGGGTGCGTACACCGGTCCTTTCCACGACCGGTTCCGGTGGTCATGGGGCTGATTTCACCGAATTATCCTTCCTGTGACGCGTATTACAGATGCATACAGCCGTTCGAGGTACTCCTTTTTGACAAGAGGAGTTGGTCCTCGAAACAAGATCGGGCCAACCGACAGGCAAAAATGATCGACGAGAGGACAGAGAATGTTCAAACGAATGATCGCCGTGCTGGCAATTCTTATTGCAGGGACGGCCCCGGCATTGGCCAAGCGGGTTGCGCTGGTGATTGGAAATGGTTCTTACGAGCACACGGTGCCGCTTCCCAATCCGGCGAATGATGCAACTATAATGGCTGCCAAACTTCGCAGCCTGGGCTTTGATGTCGTAGCGGGTCAGGACCAAAGCTACAATGACATGCGGCGCTCCGTCATGGAGTTCGCCAAGAAAGCCTATGGTGCCGAGATTGCCCTGTTGTTTTATGCAGGACACGGCATGCAGGTTGGCGGACAGAACCTTCTCGTCCCGATCGATGCGAAAATTGAAGACGAAACTTCTCTCGATTTCGAAACCATCTCGGTTGACTTCATCATGCGCCAGATGTCCAAGGACGTGAAAGTGCAGATGGTGTTTCTCGATGCTTGCCGTGACAATCCGCTGGCGCGTACGCTCGCCCGCCGCATGGGCCCAAGCCGTTCGAGCAATCTCGGGTCCGGTCTTGCCGAAATCAAGATCGAGGAAACCGGTGGTGAAGGTTCTGTTATTGCGTTTGCGACCAGCCCCGGCGACGTCGCACTTGACGGAGATGGCAGCAACTCACCGTTTACTTCCGCGCTCATCCGGCATATCGACACGCCCAATGCTTCGATCCAAACCGTGATGACCCGCGTTACAGGTGATGTCTATGATGCAACCGAGAAACGCCAACGCCCCTGGGTCAACGCTTCGCTGATCGGTGAAGTGTTTCTGAACAAGCGTACAACGGAAACCGGTACGGAAGTTGCTGCTCTTGGCAACGCCGCGACATCAGCTCCTCAGCAGCCGGCTGCAAGCGCTGCGACAGCAAATACTGCGGCCCAGTCCAACATTGCCTGGGAACGCGAAAAACTGATCTGGGAAACAGCAAAATCCAGCAACACGGTTGCAGATTATCAGGCTTACCTGTCTGCATACCCGTCAGGTACTTTCGCGGATTTCGCGCGCAATTCGATCAAGCGTCTGGAAGCGAAGAACCAGGTGGCATCTGTGAACCCCACAGTCACACCGCCTGCTGCAACCCAACCAGGCGCCCAGACCGGAGCACCAGCAGGTGTTGTTTCAACGCTACCTGATCCGCAAAAGGCCATTCCAGGGACACCTGAAACCGAAGCCGCACTCGGTTGGAACCGCACTGCCCGCAAACAGGTTCAGGCACGCCTCAACCTCTCCGGCCAGAATGTCGGCCGCGCAGACGGAGCATTCGGTCCGAAAACAAGGGCAGGCATTTCGGCCTGGCAAACGGCAAACGGTATTGTTCCAACGGGATACTTCACCGCTGCGCAATATGCACTGCTGACGACCCAAACAGCGGTTCAGTACGCAGCATATGAAGCGGAAGTGAAACGCAAACAGGCCGCTGCTGCAGCTGCAAAGCGCCGCCAGCAAGCCTCGCGCAGCACGACTGCTCCCCGGCAGCCGGGTGCGAACGGCACGGCACCGCAGCGCGTCCCCGCGAACAACAACAACGGCGGAGCCATCAATCCTGCTGGTGCAGCCTTCATCGGTGGTGTCGTCGGTGGCATTCTGGGTGGTGCGATCGGACGCTGATCAAAGCCGATAATCAGAACAAGAGGCCCGGCATTCGTCGGGCCTTTTTGCATTCGTGCCTTAACTTGGCACGCAAGTCACTCAAGTTTCAGACTCACTTTCTTGAGCCGAGAAGACCTTGCTTCATCGAGTATGTTGATCACCTGCTGAAACTCTGTGCCTTCGGTCGGAACAAGAATCGCACTTTCTGCACCAAGAGAAGCCAGACGATCCAACTCGGCAGATAGCTGCTCAAGCGAAACATCTATGCCATTCACGGTCAGAACTTCTTGAGATTGATCAGCCGCCGGCCGATAGGCAATCAGGATCGAAGGCGCACCCAGATCTGACCGTTCTGTTTCACGGCTCGTATGTGTCTCTTCTCCCAAAGAGACTTCCAAAGGCCGCCAAACTCCAAATGTGGATGAAAGCAGGAAAAACATGACAAGAATGAAAATGACATCGATCAGTGGCATCAGCGGTATTCGCCTTCGTTTTCCGATCGGATTTTTTATCAAGATCATTCGTCAGGTCTTCAGTTGCCAAGGATCTTCGTCGCCATTCAATGTCACCTAGAAACGCCTAAACCTCAATCCTGTAGGGCAAATTGACCGCCAGACCACATTTCCTTAGCGTGAACTCCAGCTAAATTCGAATGAAAGCCTATAGATGGAGCTTGCACGCCTTTTCTGCTCAAGGCACAAACCAAACGTGAAAATGCAAGGGGTTTCGAGCGTCGGACTCATGATGTTCGCGTTTGCGCTTTTGAGCCCTTCCCTCGCGCACGCCGGTTTACGTGTTTGCAACGGTTCTGTTGACCTGGTGAACATCGCGATCGGTTACGACACGGAAGACGGCTTGCGCACCGAAGGCTGGTGGACGATCACGTCAAATGCCTGCAGCCAAATCCTTCAAGAGCCGCTCAAGAACACCCGCTACTATCTTCACGTGGCGGACGGATTTGGCGAAAGCCGCCTCGCCGGTGACATTACCCTTTGCATTCGCGAAGAAAAATTCGTTTTGTATGATGGAGATCAGTGCTGGCAAAGAGGTTTGATAGAAGCGGATTTTTTCAAGATTGAAACAGACGGAGCAGAAGACTGGACCGTTTTGCTTTCTTATGACTGAATTGAAGCGCTTAGCCGCGCAACAACTCCGCCTACCCTTTCCGCTGGAGAAACTGACATTATGTTTTGGGGGACTTTAATGCGTTTTTCGGTTCGTAATATTGTCATTGGATTATTGTTTGCCGCAATCGCTGCGCCAGTTCATGCGCAGGAACTTTCCGGGAAGATCGGACTGGAACTCAATCACGTTCAACCAACTCAGGACGGCGGCTGCCGCCTTTCCGTCATCGCAACAAATGGGCTGGAGCGCCCAATGAACCAGCTTGGCCTTGAAATGGTTGCGTTCAATTCCGAGGGATTGGTCGATCAGTTCCTGAGGTTGGATTTCTCGCGGATCTCCGCGGGAAAAACCAAGGTTCTGCAATTTGATTTGGCTGGCAAGGCCTGCGACAGCATTTCCAGACTCCATATAAACGATGTGCTGAACTGTGTGCCACCAAGCATCACGGATGTTTACTGCCCGGATCTGCTTGAGCTTAAAAACCGCACTTCAATTCAATTTGGTGACTGAAGATTGTCCTCAAGAGCATGAAGGAACATAACCTGAATGGTTGAGTCGTCTTCTTCCCTGCTTCAGTTGGGCGGGCCGGTTGTTCTGGTCCTGTTGGGTATTTCCATCGCGGCGCTCGCCGTGATACTGGCCAAGACCTTCCAGTTTTCCAGTGCCCGCGTTGGTCGGCATGGTCTGGTCAGGCAAGCCGTGACGCTGTGGAGAACGGGCGAACGTGCCAAAGCGACCCAGATTTTGCTGAAAGACCAGTCCCTCTGCGGTGCTCTGGTACGTAGCGCCATGGATTCCATCCTGCAGCTCGACCAACAACCCCTTGCCTTTCAGGATCGCGATATACGGGAGGAACGTCTGCGTGAAGAGATTTCTGCTCGGGCTGCAGATCGGCTCTTCGCACTGGCCAGCTGGCTGAAGGCACTGGATCTCGTCACGCAGATCGCTCCATTGCTCGGACTGTTCGGAACAGTGCTCGGTATGATCGAAACCTTTCAGGCCTTGCAGGAATCTGGAGCAACAGCGAACCCGAGCACTCTGGCCGGTGGTATCTGGGTTGCACTTTTGACCACGGCAAGTGGACTGGCGGTCGCCATCCCGGTTTCCGTTGCCGTTACCTGGTTTGAAACCAGACTGGAAAAGGAACGAGCTGCGCTGGAAGTTCTGTTGACGGGTGTCTTCACTGCGAACGCTGCCCCGCAACAACCGTTATCGTGAAACCTTGAATGCCGTTAGCGAGTAGACACCTGGTTTTTCCAGAACATCCGAGATGCGGCTGGCCGGTAACGATCCGAAGCGCTGAGGCTGATATTTTTGCGGCCGATTCCAGATTGCAAGAACGAGTGCAGTTTCCTGCAGCTCGGATGAAATCAGTGTCACAGGGACTGAAAAGCGCCAGCCGCCGGCGGTTATGGCATTGGATTGAGGTAATATATATCCCCGTCCATCGTGAATTTGGCCTGCATCGTCAATAACGTAGAGCTCTGGTGGCCCTTTGCCATTAAGCTCAAGCCCTACGTCTTCAGCCTTTGCGATTCTGCCTAGCGGAAGGTCTCTTTGGATTACACCTGAAACACGAGTGCCGCTTCTCACGACCGTTGCATCGAGGTCTACGAGCCCCGCCGCCTCCACACCGTCAATCAATCCGGGCGCATCAAGCAGAGCGCATTGCTGGCGCGTAACCAACCGCACTTCGATATTGGCCTCATATCCCTGATCGGCGGCAAATCTCTTGTCAAACTTCATGAAGGCTGGAATTGAAGACCCGAATGCGGTTACCGCTGCACTGCCTGGCCCTGCCGCCATTACCGTCAAATGCGAGCATTCTCCGGCGTTGTAGCCGGCGACATAGGCAGTCACCTTTGCAAGTGGATCAATGCTGGCAACTTCGACCGGGCCAACGTTTTGCGTCGGTTCTCCAGCAATGGATGCGGCAGGTACGCTCGATGAGAGAGGTATAGAAGGTTCCAAGGACGGTCGGTCAATTTCGGCAGGCGCAACTGCCGCGAATTGTTGCTGTAAGGGCTGGACCGCCTCTAAGGGAGCGATTTTCGACTGGACAGAAACCGGGTCAGCGTCTGCACTTGATGCTAATGCCGAAATACCTTGAGCACTCTGAACCACCTTCGCCGAGGGAGCGGTCACCGACTGCGGAGCACCAGTTGGCCGAATGGCTGAGGCAGAGGGAGCGACGGTGACAGGAGAAACGCTTGTTGTTACAGATTGTACCGCCGTTGCGTTCGATGAACTTGAAGCTACTGGAGCCGACAAAACTGTCTGGGCCTTCGGTTGATCTGTACCACCAATAACAGGAATGCTCGCGGATTGCTTCGAAACCGTAGCCGGTTGCAACGGCACGAATTTCTGCTTCTCGCCGACGGTCGTAACTGCAGTGGCGACCTCAAGCTGGGAAACTTCCTCAACTTCGCGTTCCTCTGCTTCGATCGGGAGAGCTTCCTGAACCGGAACGACCTGCGTCGACGCAGAAGGTGAAACGGTTTGCATCGTCGTTTCGACAGATTGAGCTGCTGTGACATTCACAACACTTTGCGGCACTGCGACGGGCTGCTGAGTAGCGACGGTTTCTGCCGGGATATGGGTAGTTTCAGCAGACGAGACGTTGTCGACAGCGGAGGGCTGAACAATATTCGAGAGTTCAGCCTGCGGTCTCGTCGGCTCAAGCGTCTCCATTTCATCGACAGGAACTGGTACCGCGGTTGTTTGAGATTGCACGGGCAAACTGGTGCTTGTCTGAGGAACGACAGATGCGGACTCCGGTTCCAGTTCCTCGGTCATGACGCTTTCCACGGCCGCTATTCGATCAAACTCAAGACCACCACTTTCAATTATGACTTCAGTCTCCAGCTGATCCTGCCGCTCATCAACTGTTACGGAAAGGTCCGGCAGACCGTACATCAGAAATGCCAGATGTGCGCCGACGGAAATACCCAGAACTGCTGGCCAGATGTAGGTCGGAATGGCCCAGCTACTACCCTGATTGTAGACCGCCGCCGTCACGGCTGTTCTTTCTCGACGGTCACGAGTGTCATTCGCCTGACACCATGGGTCTGCAGAAGGTCGGCCAGACTTGCGATTTCAGCCATTTTCGCGCGTTTGTCGACCTGGATCGAAAGATGGCCTACCTCACTCCCGAGGCTTTCCAGGAAATCCGCTACACCCTGGCGATCCAGGGGCACGCCGTCAAACCAGAGCTCGCCGGTTCTTGTGAGCACCAAAGTGCGCTGAATGTCTCCACTACCCTCCTCGACAGTTGTTTCCGCCCATTCGAAATCCTCAGGCAACGGCGGTCGCAACGTTCCGGCAACCAACAGAAACAAGAGCAGAAGAAACACTACATTGATCAGCGCCAGCGAACTGTCTGCGGGCCTGTGAGCCAGCGGTTTTGGCAAATGTATCGGTTTCGTATAGCGCTTCATGCCTTGTTCGTCGTATCCAACTGACCTTGGAATTCAATATGATCAAGGGGTTACTTTGACTGTCGTCGCGGTTGCTCGCAAGACCGTTGCGCTCTGCAGCAAGCCGTTGAAGAACGCTTTTGCCTGTTTTTCCTTTCTACTGGCTAGTTGCGAAGGCATATCCGGGCCAACCAGGGCGATGACAAGACCTGTTTCCTCAACCGGCGTGGTCAGGTTCAGAGGTACGACAAACCCTGCCCCGCCATTATCGGTTTGCAGAAATGGAGACAGATTCACAACCTCCCCTTTACTGCCGACAAACAGCAACCCGAGCTCCCCGGCCTCCGGTTTGAAACCCGAAATTCGGCCAGCCATGTTGCTAACATTTGGAACAACAGTGCGCTGCATATCCAGAAGCAGTTTGGTCTTGCCACTTCCCTGAGGCGTTGCTCGCATAAATGCAATTGCCGGGCACTGAGCATCGGTAACCAAATTAACCTGTATCTTGGCTTCGAAGCCCTGCGATTGGGTGAAATCGCTGTCGAACGCAATAAAGGGAGGCGTTCTTGAGGCAAACCCCTCGATTTCTGCTGAGCGGCTGGCAATCTGTATCGGCTGAAGATACATGCAATCTCCCGCCTTGTAGCTGCTGATAAACTTTCGAATCCGGTCTTCAGAAGAAAGCGGTTCCTCCACGTTGATTTCGCTCGGATTGACCGCAGGTAGCTTCACATCGTCCTGCCCGCTTTTCGCGGCTAGTTGCGTGTCTTCGCCAGGTTGATCGATTGTCGGTGGTGTCGTCGGCGTGACCGCGGGCTCACCGGTTTCTTCTGCATGCGTAGGCTGTTGCTCCGTTATGGCTACTTTCGGTGCTGATGGTGCGTTTTCACGCGGTTCGGCGACCAGTACGGGCTTAGGTTCCTGTTCAGGTACGGTCTGTCCCGCCAGGAAATAAACTCCTCCAGCTCCCAGGCCTGCAAACCCCAACAATGAGGCCGCTACAAGAATGCGGCGTCCCCACCTGACCGGAGGTCCTTCCTCATCAGTTACTGACTTTTCCTGCGCGGGCAATGGGGCTTTGACGATCGTCCGGTCCGAAATGCCGGTGTTCATGGGTGCACCGAGCGTCCACTCTGCAATTTCAGACATGGATGCAGGTCGATTGGCAGGGTCAGGTTGAAGCATCGCCTCCAGCAGCGGCCGAAATCGATTGTCTATTCCTTCGAGTGGCGGAACCATGCGTCGTTTTTCGACGATCTGCGCCTGTGTTCCACCCATGTCGATCTGTTTGCCCGTCAGAGCTTCGGCAATGACCAGACCAAGCGAGTAGATGTCGCTTCGCGGCGTCACCTTGCCGTCGAAAATTCCGACCTGTTCCGGAGAAACGTAATTCACTTTACCGGCAAAACCGTCTCCGATGATCGTTGGACCACCTGTATTCGCACGTGAGATGCCGAAATCGATGATCTTCGCCTGACCGACGTCTGCGTTCTGGAGAATAATGTTGTCCGGTGACAGATCCCGGTGGATCACTTCCCTGTCGTGAACCGCCTGCAAGGCAGAGGCAAGACGCTTAAGCAGCCGGTAGACCGCTTCCGGCTCCAGTGGACCGGATTCTAGCCGTGTGCTGAGCGATGGACCTCCAACAAACTCCATCGCCAGATAGTAGATCCCGAGCTCAGGCTCCTTTGCAAAAACAAAGTACTGCGTCAGAGCATCATGCTTGAGTTTTCGCAGGATCTTTGCTTCGCGCTTGAACAGATCCAGGATCATTGCGTCCTTTGCGAAGTTGGCAAGGAGCACCTTGATTGCAACCGGATCTCCACTCTCGATGTCCCTGGCCCTGTACACCGTACCTATGCCACCGTCAGCAATGTGTTCGACGATCTCGTAGAGGTTGTTCAGGCGCGTACCAGGCGGAAGGAGATTGTCAGAAGCATTCATCGACGAGGAGCTCCTTCACCCGAAGCAACACCGTCTATGTCAACGATCACAACGGTCACGTTATCGGCCCCACCGCGCTCCAAAGCGCCATTCAACAGGTCTCTTGCGCTCGAATTTGGCGCGGCATTCATAAGAAATGTCCCAATTGTCGTGTCATCCAGGTGCCCTGTAAGACCGTCGGAACAAAGTAGGAAACGATCACCCGAACGCAGATTGCCTGAAACGAGTTCCAGCTCCAATTCGATCCCCGACCCGATCGCACGCGTGATGACGTGACGGCGCGCATAGTTTCTTGCTTCTTCAAGTGTCAGAACGTTCTGGTCCACAAGTTCCTGTGCTTCTGTGTGGTCTGTCGTCAGCTGCTCAAGCTGGCCATTGCGCAGTCGATAGACGCGGCTGTCTCCTGCCCACAAACAGGCAAAATTTCCGCCGAACGTCAAAAGTGCTGCAATTGTGGTTCCCATGGCCGCGCCATTTGCCTTTTGCGACGCGTGCTCGATCTGCTCCTTTGCCAGGATAACCCGACCTTCGAACTGCTCAAGAAGATCCTCCGCGCTTCTGGGGACGTGGATCGTATTGAGGGCATTTTTGACCAGACCGGAGGCAAGTGCCCCATCTTTCATCCCACCAGCCCCATCCATGACCGCGAAGACACCTTTGCCCTCATCGACAAAATAAGCATCCTGGTTCTCCTCGCGCACCCTTCCGACATGGGTGAGACCCACGGCATACCCACGAAGAAGTTGACTCGCCGCCTGGTTCATGTCCGCTGATCCTCCGACTGAAATCGCCCGTGGTTACTCCCTGCCGCCGCTGATTGCGTTCCGGCCACCGGATGATTTTCAGGCAACAACAACCATTGAAATTCCTCCGCGTGAGGCAGACCTGCGCACTCAAAAGCAAATTGAGAGCCTGCAACCGCGCACCAAAATCCAGATTGTAAATTGTGGCACTCGTCAGGCCTGTGGGCCAGCTTCGCCGATCGTTGCGTAGTCACATGCCGAGCAGATGCCTCGGGAGCCACAAGCCCTGAAACAGCACCTTGAAAACCAGATAGATCTTCACCGTCTTCCAGGGTTTTCAGTAGTACGGCTTCAATATCGCAATACCATTTTTCCGGTGCGATGCTTCCGGCCCTGTTCGACACCAGTTGCGTAACGACAGTCAGGGGAAACTCTCGGCCTACCTTGTCCACGCAGGGCATGAAGGCACCAGTCGCACATCCTTCAAAAGTACCTCCGGATCCTAGAGATGAAAGCCAGAACCTCCAGATTGGCATTGTCATGTATGCCTTTTGCCAGGCATCCTTCAGATCGAGCCTTGAGCGCGCTATCCCTCCTATCAGGAACGGCTCCCAGACTTTCAAGAATCCGGCTGGACACCCCCTGGTAACAAAGTCCGCGCGCGCCGGCAATTTGCCAAAGTACCCAGCAGACATCTCAGAAACTCGTTGGACAGCTGAAATCGCCAACCGCAGACAAGAAGAACGGATTGGGCTTCGTGCGAAGCGTTACGGTGAATGCGACCTGTCGCCCTCCCAAGGTCTTGCGTACGACAAACTTGTTCTGACCGGAACTGACCCTGTTGGCACGAACGAACCGATAAAACGCCCAGTCTCCGTGAATTTCCTGCCGGGAACGATAACCGGGCACTTCGGGCTGTATCACCAACACGACGCGTGGCGTTGCGGTGTTGCTCGGCCAATCGAAACTCGCGGGCAACGGCTCGATCTCGGCATTGAACCCGGGGCCACGGGTGACAAGCACCAGATTGCCATTCACCTCGAGACTGGCCGCATCCGCCTGTTGCGACAACGCCCGCGGTACGACCTGCAATCCTATTGAAGGGAATGCATTTCCAGTTGGAAAGAACGCCTGCTTGATCAGGTCTGCTCGTTCAAACTGCCTCAATGTCGCATTCGACAGTCGATCCGCCTGCGTGACTTCGGGTTTCCAACTCCAGGGCCGGGTCGACGTATCAACCAGCCCCTTAAGGTTCTGGTCGAAGAACTGCTGCATGATCCCCGCGGGTGAAAACAGCTTGGCGAACTCCGTCATCGCAACTTCGGACCGGCCGTTGGTGAACGGGTAGTTCCTGCCAACAATGCTTCGACAAGCGTCAACGACTTGCGATTTCAGTTTTTCATTCAGCTGAGTAATCGATGTTTCCTTGTACTCCTCATCGAACTCCTTGGAAGCCCGCAGCAGGAGCTTGTCGAACGGCTGCGGGAAACGGGTCGCATTGCTCCTCAGCAGCGACGCCTGGATCTGCACGTTGGAGTTTGCGGTTTCGCTCTGAAGCGGGTTATTTGCGACAATAAGAAGGTTGTCCAGAATGTTCTTGAAGTTGAGCAACAGAGCATCGATCTTGCGGCTGTTCTCGCCTTCAACCAGAACATGATAAGGACGGAAGTGATCTTCTATCGACTTGCCGGGAATGATGCCGGGTCCATCAGCACCTGTTGCTGCTCCCAATGCCCCTGAAACTCCACCCGGCGCCAGGGCTTTAAGCCCGGCTTCCAATCCGATCCGCTTCAGGCCGCCGGAAGTATCCAGAACATATCTTTGAAAGACCTTTTGGGCTGCCTCAGTGCCGGCGTCCTTGGCACTGGTCCCGGAAAGAGAACCGGCGAGTCCTTCAGCAGACACATCTTGTGTCAGAAGTGTCTCGCCGCGAATACTTTCAAGAAGTTGCACAACCGGTGACGTCGGCGCTGAAACCGCCTGCAGTGTGGTGTAAAGCGGCTTGTCGTTGCGCATCGACTTGAATTTCAGATTTCCAAGTGCCTGCTCCCATGCCGCAATGAAATCTCTCGTATAGAGCGTCAGAATTTCCGCAGGAAGCGACTGATACTGATCGGCAAACGCATCTGCCTGACCTATGTCACCGAACACCCATTGATCACGTTCCAACTCTTCACGAATTCCCGCGAGGTTGGGGAGTACCGACAAATGGAAGCCTGGATAGGTGAAAAACTTGTCGACCACGATAGTATCGAGCGTGTCGCCATTTTCGGTTTCAAACACGGTTTCCATGTCCGGCCCACCGCGTTGCTCAGCTATCCAGTCCTCACTTGCGAGGCCCTTCGCCCGAGACTTCAGCAGCGCATAACCTCTCTCGGCCAGGCTAACCCGGGCAAGCTCCCGCTGGACTTCAGCAACAAGCACTCCATCCAACTGATCTGTCAGTACATTGCCGCCGAAATCCATGTCCAACATGGCCGATACATGGGTGTTGAGCTCATTCCGCAACACCTCGCCCTGAGCACTGGGGAAACTTTGAAGAAAGTCGGCGCGGAATGAATTCCTGATCTGGTCCTTGTCGATTTCCGGCGCGTCACCTGCGACCATTCTGTACAGCTTGGCAAGATTGTAGAGAGTGTCGATATCCTGGCCACCGGGACCTGTCCGATTGTCCAGAACTTCGGTCATCTGCTCCTCGATCCTGAGCAGCAAGCGCGGGCGTAACAACCGTTCCAGCCCACTTCGGTAAGACGTGATGCCTGCTGCTTCCAATCGTTCTCTTTGACTAAGTCCGAATTGTTCCATCAAAGGTGTTGGATCGTTTCGGCTGTCGTAACCGGCGGGCAACCCGCGCAAGAGGGAAAGGATGTACGCCGTATCGCGCAAGCTGTCATCGCGCACGATCCTCTGATCCAGAACGCCTTCACCCTCCGCGCTGACTGCAGCAACAGCCTTCGCAGTTTCGTCGATCAGAGCCCGATTGTTGAGATAACTGATCCCCCAGAGGCTGCCGAGACCAACAGTGACCAACACAATCGCCGCATATGCCGCAACTCGCGCGGCCGTCGCCATTCGCACCGCCTGTCGGTTGTGCGTGACCCAGCCGGCTTCACCGATGATTACCTTGTTCAACAGGTCGCGAAGAAAATAGCTCTTGCCCTGCCCCGACATGGCTGCCGCCTGATAGGCGGTTCCAAATGCCTGGCTCATGGAACCGATAACACGGTCGATCGCGGTTCCCGTTTGCGTGCCTGACGTGAAGTAGAAGCCACGAAGAACCGCGTTGGGATAGTATCGGCTCGGTTCGAAAACCGCATTAAGAAAGCCAGATACACGGTCTTTCAGCGCAGCAATCTGGGTTGGAAATCCGAACAGCATCAGTCGCGCACGTGGATCAGGCTCTTCTTGAAGCCTGTCTGCCATTTCCTCATTCAGACGTTCGACAAGCAGGTCGAATTCCGCAGGTGTGTCAGCGACCATGTTTTTGGTCTTTTCCCGCGTCTGGAAAGTTGCTCCCCAGACAAGATTCCTGCGGCTTTCGGGATAAGATCCGAAAAATTCCATGAAACCGGCAACAGTGTCCGCCTTGGTGAAGATGACATAAACCGGGAAATCGATCTTCAGCGTCTTGTAGAGCTCAATCAGCCGTGACCGGATAGCATCCGTGTGCTGTTTCAGGTCTGCATCCGAAAGCGTCATCAGGTCTTCGAGACTGATTGAAATCATGACACCGTTGACCGGCTGGCGCGGTCTTGCCCTTCGAAGAATGTTGAGGAAACCAATCCAGGCCTCACGGTCATGTTCTTCGTCGGAATCCTGCGTGGTGTAGCGTCCGGCCGTGTCGATCAGCACCGCATTCTCGGCAAACCACCAATCGCAATAGCGAGTGCCGCCCAATCCTTCCAGTTTCTGGGCCTCACCTTTGCCTCGCGCATTCGCGAACTTCAGACCCGAATGCATCAGCGCCGTGGTCTTGCCTGCCCCCGGTGGTCCGATCATGAGGTACCAGGGCAGATCGTATAGATAGGTTCTTGAATTGCCGCTTGCCGTCTTGAGTGTTTTGAGAGCGTCCTTCATGCGCTCAGAAAGGATCTGAAGGTCTTCCTCGCTAGCCTTGGGCTCGAGGATTTCACGCTCCAATGCGCGGTTGGCGGCCATTCGCTTATAGATGCGGTAGGCAGTCCACCCGCCTATTGTCGCCACGACAAAAAGGATCAAAAGCAAGCGCACCCACAAGGGTTCAAACGGGCGCACACCGGCAATCGCCAGGAAAGGTCCTCCGAACCAAACCAATGCGGCCAGGGCAAGAATGCCGATCAAAATCGCCGTATTTCCGAGCCAGAATTTCATCAATATTGCCTTATTCCTTGGTTGCCCCGGAATTGATTCAGTTATCGATCAGCAACCCCTTGGGTGGCGGTTTCAAAAAGACCTCCACACGGCGGTTGAGCGCTTTGCCTTCGCGGTTGGTATTGGGAGCAATGGGTTCGTCAGCTCCTCTGCCCTCAACCTGAACACGTTCAGGCGCCTGCAGAATGGATTGCATCACCCCGGCAACCGACTTCGCCCGCTCAACGGAAAGATGCCAATTTGAAGGGAACCGCGGGTTATTGCGGATCGGGTCGCTGTCCGTGTGTCCAACAATCAGAATTTCACCGTCAACTTCGTCCAGGGTTTTGCTGACTTGCTCCACCAGCAATTGGAACTCAGGACGCAGGGTTGCTGCAGCAACGTCAAACTGCGCTCGCATACGCAACATGATGGCCGGCCCTGCCTGCGCGATTTCAAGACCTTCCAGACCCGCCAGCTGCGCCGAAAGCGTATCGATGGGAGCATCGTCGGCAGGTGGCAAAGGTGGCGGCGGTTTTGGCTGATAGCCTTCACGCGCCAATTCGACCGGGCCGGTGGGATAAAGTGCGGTAGCCCGGCTGGCAACGACCTCGCTGCCGCTGGCCAGCAACAGCATCAAGGTCACATATCCGCCAAGCAGCAACGCTGCCGCCACAGCAGCCACGGACCAGAGCGGAACGGAAAATCGCGTCCGTTTTTGCAGAAGTTCAAGCCCGCGCCAATGCGGTGACAGATCGTCCCCCGGTCTCGGACGAACACGTCGCAAAATTTCATGAAGGTCGCGTCGTTCCCTCTCCAGTCCCTGCTGTCCTCCCTGAATGGCTCTGTATTTGCCGTAGAAGCCCAGAGATAGGCAGGCATGCATGACTTCCAGCACGCCGTAATTTCTTCCCGGATCCTGCTTTGCCTTTTCCAGTAACTGGAAAAACTCGACACCTCCGGTTGCCTGACCGAAAAACTGCGTCAGCATCGAATATTGCGTCCACTGGTGACGTCCTGCCGATGGCAGATTCTGAACAATGTCATCCGAGGTTGCGCAAAGGGCGTAGGCTGCGGACCGGATCTGATCATCCGTGATGCCGGCGCTGCGAAGTTCCTTTTCGAAGGTCTTGATGGCGTTGTAGACGTCGCGCATCAGCGCATCGAACTGCGCGTCCGTCATTGTCAGATGCAATCTGCCCAGCAAAAGCAGAAGCGGCGCCGCTGCGCGGGAAACAGGATTTCTGTTCGCCACACGGATTTGACTGAGATCAGGCGTTTGCGCCAGTTGACCAGCGTTCCCTGTTGCAGCTGGCGAAGGTTGTTGCTGCCCGCTTCCAGGCGGCGTTCTGAGGTCCGGTGCTTTTTGCTGCCCGTACTCGTAACCGGCAGGAGTGGGAGCACATGGGTCTTGTCCTGCATTGCCACCGCCCTGCCAAGGGTCGGACGTTGATCCCGAAGGCGCAGGATGCCCCGGCGGCGTGCTTCCAGGAGTAACCTGTGCCGGAGGAACGGGCGAATGCTGCGGCGGCTGCGGCGCATCTGCAGGCTGTTTCTCGCTCCACCGCCCACCGGGATTGGGTCGGACGATTGTCTTGCCCTTTCGCTTGGAGACACCAAAGGGGTCGTCTCTGTCCGACATCAGCGCCCCTCCCGGATGGCATAAAACTCGAGCTGCAGGTCCGGCCAATTCCCGGAGAACTGCAAGCCCACAGCAGAGTCCTGACTGAACTCGCGCCAGAGAGGTGTTGTCTTGTCCAATCTGAAGTAGACCCGGTCAGTCAAAGCGCGAATTTGTGCAGGAGGAACCGGCATATGGATCAAAGGAATTCCAGGCAGATTCGAATAGACAATCTGGCGCATCTGACCGAAAGGCCCGACTTTGAACAGCCGCGGGAACTCATTTTGAATTTCCGTTAGCGGCCGCCGGGCAGCCACCTCCAGAACGAAACTCGCCTGTGTGAACAGGTTACGGTCGACGATTGTCGACTTGAACGCATTCGGCGCGAGTTGTTCGAGCGGCAGGCGGATTGCCCTGCGATCATAACCAGCTGAAAGGAATGCCTGAATGTCAGCGAGAACCGGTTTGAAAACCTCATGCAGCTTGTCATGATCATAGATCGGATAATTTCTTGCACGGCGCTCTTCAGTAGCAAATGTGGCCAGCTCTCCGGCCAGCTGCAGGAACTCCGAGTAAAGCCTCTCGGGATGCACGTATCCGGACTTGCGCAAATGCATCAGTTGAGGATGGATCCGGTTCAGCATCTGCAGGGTGAGGTAGTCGAAATTCTGAAGTCCGCCACCTGCAGATGTATCGGCTGCGTATCGTGCAAGTTCGCTCAGCTTCCGTTCGACCCATCCAATCACGGAATCAATCCACCCGGTTACCACGGGATGGACGTGACATGCCAGAACCGGAGGCGCGAAGGTTCCGTCCGTTATGACGATGCGATCCTTGATTTCGGTGATCCGGGCAACAGGCAGGCACACCTGGCCGGGATGCGGAGTTGAGCGTATGGAATAAGTCAGCCGCGGATGGGCGACATCGATTTCCTCTTCCTGTCTTATGGCGGAAGTGGAATCGATGATCGTTTCCCTGCCCTGGACATATCGAGTTGCCGCATCATCACGCCCGTTGGCCACTTCAACCGCATTGACGGTGGTCTCCGGAATACCAAGCCAGACGATCTGCCCCGCCGCATCTTCGGGAACATCGATTGCGGGAGGCGGTGTACCGTCCGCCGGGAAATTGAAGACCGTTCCATCGGGAAAGACGCCCCTGCCATGGCGAAGAGCAAACCGGCATTGCTGCCCGACATCCTGATCAATTTCTATGTCGGAGAATCCCCAAGGATAAGGAGAAGCAAATCGCACCCGTTCATCCAGCAGGTGTTCCACATATCGATCACTCTGCTGCAAATGATGTGGCCGCAAAAACAGGCCTTCGGTCCATGCAACCTTGCTATACCACGACATAGAGGCACTGCTCCTTATTCATGCCGCGCTCGCGCGCGGTTTCAGTTCAAACGTCTTTAATCAAACTCATCGCCGGTTTCGTCCGAACCGGCGTCACTCAATTCCTCGTAGCTTTCGGTAAAATACTGCGTGAATACGCCGACAAGCCCGTCGTCATAAGCACCTGACAGAGAAGTCCAGCGCTCCTGCATCCGATCCCAGAGCTTTGCTTTCTGGTTACCGAACGCACCTTTCGAAATCTGGCCTTCGCCTTCGATTGCACCTGGCGACAACGTCGCGTCGAACCGGGCAGCCGCCTTCTGCATGGCGGCATAGGTCCACACGTGATGTTTCTGTATGTCCTTGAATGCCAACGTCATGGCCTTTGCCAATGGCAGGTAACCGTTTTCCTCCGCGTTCCGACCCAGCATTGTCTGGAGAGCCATCTGAGACGTGGGCGAGAATTTCAGGGCATTGTTGCCGCTTCGACTAATCAGCGTGCGGTTGGCATTTCGTGTCATTGCCTTGACCTGACTGCGAGCCTGCAAGAGCCCCATCAGGTCCGAGGTGATCTCCTGGAGAACGCCGCCCAGTTCACGGGCAAATTCCTCGGGCTCTCGCCCTTCGAGGACACTGACCGGTATTCCTGCTCCTTCCGCGAAAGCCTTCAAGATATCAACATCGCTTGCCGACACGTGGCCAGACGGCTTTTCGTTTTCGGCTTTGGTCCGAGGAGCTTCTTCAGATGTGGTGGAGGTTTCCGGCATTGCGGGCGCGTTTTGCACCGGTCGAGGAAAAAGGAGCGCCG
>JBCCVB010000116.1:0-22807 GCA_039195965.1 Pseudomonadota bacterium | reverse complement strand
TGAGGCGCAGGCGTGTTTCGGGAATCAGTGTTTGAAATAATGAAAAAGGCCGCAAGCACATGTGCTTGCGGCCTTTTTCATTATTTCAAACACTGATTCCCGAAACACGCCTGCGCCTCATGACGGGCCAGAAATGCAGGTTGTTCCTCCGGAGTTGCTCAGATTGCCGACGTCTGGCTGCTCAATGACGGTGCCGGTGTGTTCCCCGTCGGCCAGAAAGCTGTTTCCCAGGAACGAACGACCGGATGGCGAGAACGATCGATTGTCTGCGATTACGGTGTCCTTGATCGGCCGTTCCAGGAACTTCGCCCGAAACGGACTGCCGAGATAGAGATATTCGAAATCTCCGATGAAACGATTGCCTGCGACAACGTTGCCGTCATCTTCAATGCGTATCCCCGTTTCCAGCCGTTCAAAGCAATTGTTTTCGTAGATGTTGTCCTTGGCAAAATCCTCATAGAGATGCAGCTTCGACGGAAAAGGCCAACGCGGAGAAAGCGCTCGCTTGTCGACAAAGCCCGCAATCAGCTCCGGATTGAAATGGTAACCCTGGAAGCCGTCGGAAAGTCCCCACTCCCGCTCCCCCATCACCATCTCGAGAGGTACCGGATTTTCGTAAGGGCTCTTGTCGCCGCAATCCCACATCACCAGGTCACGGGACTGGCGCGACGCGACCCAGATGCCGATGTCCATGTTTCTAAAGACATTGCCCCGAATGACATTGCCGTCCGAACCCTGCAGGCGTGGACGGCTTTCCGGATTCGTGGTGTGGAACTCCCAGCAGTTCTTGTAGTGAAAGATGCCGCCGAACGCATTGCTGTCGAAGACATTGTTTTCAATGAGGTTGAAGGCAGATCCGTCGACCGACAAGCCCTCCCTGCGGGTCGGGCCAATTCGCCTGATACCGAAGTTCGTGAACAGGCCATTGTTTCGGATCAGGTTGCCGGAGACAGTATTCTTCTGGGACCCGTGTTCCAGATAGATCCCGACATGATGACCGTCGGCGACAATCGAATTGCGTATGACCGCGCCCACCACATAATGATCGACAAAAACTCCGGTCATGAAGGAGTTTGTTATGGTGAGGTGTTCAAGAACCACGCCTTGCGATGAGCCTGCACGCGCGACCTCCCGGGATTGCGGATCGTCTTCAGGCGTTTGTCCCTCAATCAGAATTCCCCCTGTATCGTGAAGACGGCAGTCCCTGACGGTCACATTTTTCAAACCAGGCCGTATAATGATGCCTCGTCTGTGCATTCCGGCAATTGTAGCGCCCTGACAGTCAAGAACCACGTCGCTTGTGGAAATGGTAATACTGCGCGTGTAGCGGCACCCGGTTTCAAGAAGTATGGTCCCCGGCACGTTTTCCGGGAGTTCGCAGTCTCTCAGGTCTTGCGGCGCTTCCGTCAGCGCCCCGTAAGCCGCAGCGGCGACCGTGCTGGCTCCAACAGGTGGGGAAACGCCGGCTGCAAGGACAAGGGTGGTAATCCAAAGCGAATGCGAAATCTTCCTTGCTCTAGTCATTGATGATGCAGGCGATGACCCAATTGGAACCGTCGTGAATCAACTGGTAGTGACAGGTGAACTCAAAGATCGCTTCACCATCGTCCGTTTCCTGGCTCCAATCGAGAGTGACCAACGCAGTCGTACCGCTCACATGGCTTGAACTGACGTGAAAGTCGGAATGGGTCACCCCTTCCTTTTCCAGCGCTTTCAAAAGTGCTTCGATGTTCTCGAGCAACTCTTCGTCATCATTGAAAACGTGGCCTTTTTCGTGCTGCCAGATGATCGCAGGCAATGCAAAACAATCGCAGATCCTGTCCGCGTCGTAATCATTGAAGCCAGCCTGATAGTCATCAAAAAGTTGTGCGATGGATTCTTCCGCGTCGCCATTCAGGCCCTGAGCCACATCGCTGACCTGCTCTTCATCAGAGTTCGTGATTTTGTCGTCATCCGCCATGACTGCCTCCCCAATAGATCGGACAACCTGTCCGCCCGTTCATATTGAACCTTAGGCCTCCTGGGCTGGCGGATTACCGGTGTCTTCACCGTCGTCATACCCTATCATATTGAGTGGCCGGGCATGCCGTCCATTCAATTCACACCAGTGGACAAGTGCTTCTTCGGCGCCATGCGTAACCCAGATCTGTTCCGCCCCGGTTTCCACGATCGTGCGGCACAGGTCGTCCCAGTCCGCATGATCTGAAATGATCAGTGGAAGTTCCGCACCACGCTGCCGGGCTCGAGCGCGAGCACGCATCCACCCTGAGGCCATTGCTGCGACAGGATCGCCGAAACGCCTTGCCCATCGATCGCTTAGCTGCCCTGGGGGGCAGACAACGATCTCGCCCTGAAGTTCCTTTCCGCGCTTGCCGACTGCCTCCAGATCTCCCAGTTCGACCCCTTGGCCTTGGTAGTATCTCGTCAGCTTTTCCTGCGCCCCGTGCAGATATATCGTTTTCTGATAACCCGCCGCCCGCAGCTCCGCGATCACCCGTTGTGCTTTCCCAAGGGCATAGGCTCCGACAAGATGTGTCTGTTCGGGAAAAAGCTCCAGCGACGACATCAGTTTAGCAACTTCCTGACGGGCTGGTGGATGCCTGAAAACCGGCAGGCCAAACGTTGCCTCGGTAACAAAGGTGTCGCAGGGCACCAGTTCAAAGGGGGCGCAGGTTGGATCTTCCTGGCGCTTGTAGTCTCCTGAAACGACGGTTCGATGCCCGCCAGCAGCCATAAGAACCTGAGCCGAGCCCAGCACGTGACCGGCGGGATGAAGCGAAACAGCAACACCTGAGACATCAAGCACTTCACCATAGTCGATTGACTGCGGGCGCCCGCAGAAATTTTCACCATACCGGATCGCCATGATGTCAAGCGTCTGTTGCGTTGCCAGAACCGCTCCATGTCCGGCACGCGCATGATCGGCATGCCCATGGGTGACAATCGCCTTCTCCACCGGGCGCACAGGGTCGATATAGGCGTCGGCCTGCGGACAATAGAGCCCAGCCGGTGTGAGCGTCAGAAGCTCGGACATCAGGTAATCGTCATCCTTCCCGGCAGCTTGCCTCAAGATCATTGCCTCGGGTCCCGCCATGATACATTAACGCATTGGGCGGAACACAATAAGAACATTCATAGTCTGAAATGCTCGCCTTTTCAAAATTCGTGTCTTAAAACAAACTCATGGATGCAGCGCTTCTACCCAATCGATTTCAAAGCTGGTTTGCTTCACGGGGATGGTCTCCGAGAGTGCACCAGTTGCAGCTGATCGATCAACTTGCGCAAGGCCATTCCACGCTGCTGATTGCTCCGACAGGTGCCGGCAAGACACTCGCCGGGTTCTTGCCAAGTCTTGTAGAGCTTGAAGCAAGAGGCAAACGGAAACCCGGTCAGGCGGGCAACGGCATTCATACGCTTTACATTTCTCCCTTGAAGGCCCTCGCCGTCGACATTGCCCGGAACCTTGAAGCACCGGTTTCTGAAATGGGTCTGCCGGTGCGACTTGAGACCCGAACCGGCGACACCCCTTCTCACAAACGCCAGCGCCAGAAGCTCAATCCGCCCGATATCCTGCTCACAACTCCCGAACAGATTGCCCTGCTTCTTTCGGATCCAGCATCCGCGAAGCTGTTTGCCTCATTGAAAACAGTCATTCTGGATGAACTTCACGCCATGGTGACATCCAAGCGCGGAGACCTGCTTGCCCTTGGGCTCGCCAGGTTGCGCCGGCTTTCGCCCGGACTGCGCACCGTAGGGCTGTCGGCAACGGTCGCCGCACCCGACGATCTGCGTGCCTATCTGGTCGAACAATCCGAAACAGAAACAAGGTCGCTGTCACATCTCGTGGAAGTCAGCGGCGGGGCACAGCCTGATATTTCCATCCTGAATTCCGAGGAACGCCTGCCATGGTCAGGCCATTCGTCCCGCTATGCCATTGGCGACATGTACCGACTGATAAAGGAGCATAACGTTTCACTGCTCTTCGTGAACACGCGCAGTCAGGCAGAAATGGTCTTTCAGGAGCTTTGGCGCATCAACGACGAGACATTGCCGATCGCGCTCCACCACGGCTCACTGGATGTGGGACAACGGCGCAAGGTGGAAGCGGCAATGGCGTCAGGGGCTCTAAGAGCTGTTGTAGCCACGTCCTCACTCGACATGGGCATCGACTGGGGAGACATCGATCTGGTCATCAATATCGGCGCGCCCAAGGGGGCAAGCCGTCTGGCTCAGAGGATCGGCCGGGCCAATCACCGCATGGATGAGCCCTCCAAAGCCATCCTGGTTCCGGCAAACCGGTTTGAGGTCCTTGAATGCCAGGCAGCTCTGGCGGCATCCAAACGGGGTGAACAGGACACGCCTCCCTTGCGCAAGGGGGCTCTCGATGTGCTTGCCCAGCATATTCTCGGACTTGCCTGTTCGGACCCACTCGATGCCGTCGTCACCTTCGAGGAAATCACATCTTCGGAAACCTATCGGCACCTGGATTGGGAGACCTTCGAGAAGGTGCTGGATTTCGTCGCGACCGGTGGCTACGCGCTCAAGACCTATGAACAATATGCCAAGTTGCGGAAGGGCAAAGACGGCCTTTGGCGCATAGCGCATCCCAAGATCGCCCAGCAGTACCGACTGAATGTCGGCACAATTGTCGAAGCGCCGATGCTGAAGGTGCGTCTGGTCCGGTCCAAGGCGGACGGGCGGCGCACGCCTGTCGGGCGCGGCGGGCGCCTTTTGGGAGAAATCGAAGAGTATTTCATCGAACAGATGTCACAGGGCGACACGTTTCTCTTCGGTGGTGAGGTTCTCAGGTTCGAAGGCATGCGCGAGAGCGAAGCCTATGTTTCGCGTGCGAAGACTGACAACCCCATGATCCCGTCCTATATGGGCGGCAAATTTCCGCTATCCACTTATCTCGCTGAAAGTGTGCGGACCATGCTGGCAACGCCTTCTTCCTGGCCGGCCTTACCCGATCAGGTGCGCGACTGGCTGGAAATCCAGAGAGACAAGTCTGTTCTGCCGGAAAAAAACGGTTTGCTGGTTGAAACCTTTCCAAGGGCCAACAAGCACTACATGGTCTGTTACCCGTTTGAGGGCCGTCTGGCCCACCAGACGCTCGGCATGCTGCTGACCAAGCGGCTTGAGCGTTTGGGTGCAAGGCCCATGGGGTTTGTCGCCAATGACTATGCCCTGTCGGTATGGGGCCTGGGAGACCTGTCACTGCTGTTTTCTTCCGGCCGCATTTCGCTGGACCAGGTTTTCGAAGAGGACATTCTGGGCGACGACCTCGACGCCTGGCTCGCCGAATCCAGCCTCATGAAACGTACGTTTCGTAATTGTGCCGTGATAGCCGGGCTGATCGAGCGTCGCCATCCGGGGCAGGAGAAAACGGGCCGGCAGGTTACTGTATCCTCGGACCTGATCTACGATGTATTACGTGCCCATGAACCTGACCACATCCTGCTCAAGGCGACCTGGAACGACGCTGCCGAAGGACTTTTGGATATCTCGCGCCTCGGGGAACTTCTTGCCCGAATTCGTGGACGAATCACCCATACTGCCCTTCCGCACGTCTCTCCCCTCGCCGTCCCTATCCTTCTGGAAATAGGAAAAGAACCGGTCTACGGAGAAGCCATGGACATGTTGCTGGAAGAGGCTGCCGAGGAGTTGGTTCTGGAGGCAATGGAATGACTGCTCTGACATCTCATCTGCGCAAATATTCCGCTGCGCCGGTGTGTCACGACATTCAGGTCAACGGTCAACTGGTTGGCCTGCACGACAGCGGTGTTCTGTGGTGGCCGGACGAGTCGACCTTGATTGTCGCCGACCTGCACCTGGAAAAAGGGTCCAGCTTTGCGCGCCGCGGTATCATGCTGCCGCCTTACGATACCGGTGCGACGCTTGAGAAGCTGGCTGGCGTCATGGACGCGTTTGATCCCGCGAGAGTTATCTGTCTGGGTGACAGCTTCCATGATGCAGACGGCTCCGACAGACTGCCTGCCCCTTACCGCGCTATGCTGACCACTTTGCAGCTTGGCCGGGAATGGATCTGGGTGACCGGAAACCATGACCCGGTCGCTCCGGTGCGCCTGTGTGGTGAAACCGTAGACGAGACAAAGATCGGTCCCCTCACCTTCCGCCACGAGCCGATCGAGAAAATCGGGTCGGAAGAGACTGCCGGCGAAGTGTGCGGGCACCTGCATCCGGCGGCGCGAGTGCGCCGCTTCGGCCGCTCTATCCGCCGGTCCTGTTTCATTACCGATGGAACCCGTCTGGTGCTCCCCGCCTTTGGCGCTCTTACAGGTGGCCTGAACGTCACGCACAGTGCTTACAGCATGATCTTTCGCCGTCGTCAGTTTTCTGTGTTCATGCTCGGTAACGACCGACTGTTCCCCTTTACGGCAAGCCGTCTGGTCGGAGATTGAACGACGTAACTCCAGACGAGTTGCACAGGCGTGAGAGTACTCAAGACCCAGAAGCGGCTCCGGTTTTGACCTGGAAGAAGTCAAGACGATAGGTCACCCGGCCGCTCTTCGTTTGTTTCTTGATCAACCGAATTTGTGACCCGACTGCAGGTATCGATGGCTTGCGAGCTTTAATCGTGATGTCCTGCCCGTCTTCCAGTCGAATGGTCAGGATTGCAGTGTGAGAGCCTTCGTCGTCTTGTCGTCGGGTATGATGTAGCAGTGTGCCGGTAACTTCCTCATACTCGGCCTTGGCAAGTTCGCTGCGCCTTTCGATTTCAAAGATGAAAAGCAGCAGGAGAACAAGACCCACAGCTCCCACGATCAGGACCGATTTCAGACGCTCCAGCCAGAGTAGTCTGGTCAATTTTCTATTCATCGAAGACACTTGAACGTGGGTACACGATTCTGCCGGAAGTAGAAATTACGCCTCTTTGTCAGTCTCTTCCCGCACCTTCACCCAGGCAATCACGAGCTCGTAGAAGACTGACAGAATGACCGGGCCGAGGAACAGGCCGAGCAGACCATAGGCAAGGGTTCCGCCGAAAACGCCGATCAAGATGACCAGCATCGGCACATCCAGGCCGCGTGACATCAGAAGCGGCCTCAGCACATTGTCGATCAGCATCACCGGCACCATAAGTACGGTGAATATGATGGCAGGAACAACCGCCCAGGAACTCCACGCCCAGATGATTGCGGGAATGATGACGAGCGCCGGCCCTATCTGAATGATGCAAAGGATCAACGTCACGAAGGTCAACACGCCGGCAAACGGTACGGCAAACAGCACAAGCAGGATACCGGTCAAAAGTCCCTGGATCACCGCAACTCCGATCACACCGCGAGACACGTTGCGAATGGTGGCTCCGGACAGATCGACAAACTCCGCTCCCCGCGGTGCAATGATCCGGTCGGCAAATCGCTTTGCTCCTGATGCGAGCGCAGGCCCGGGGACGAACAGGAAGCCTGCGACAATGATTGAAACCATGAAGAAAAGCACGCTGCCGCTCAAGCTGGCGAGTGCCGACAAAACCTTTTCGCCAGCCGGAACCAGGGTCGGACCCACCTTGACCACAAACTGTTCCAGACTGCGACTGGCGAGGTCCCACATCTCCGCAATCTTGTCTCCGACCACAGGAAGATTGGCCAGTTTTTCAGGCAGCATCGGCAAACTGAAACTGCCCTTGGCGATTGAGTGATACCAAGTCTGCAGAGTTTCAACGAGGTTGACAACGAGGACAGCAACGGGGCCGACAACAATTGCCAGACAAACCAGTGTGACAAGTGTGGCAGACAGACCTTTGCGCCCCCCCAGCCTTTTCGCAAGCCAGCTGTAAACGGGATAGAGCGCGACAGTCAGTACCACCGCCCAAAGCAGGAACAGGAAAAATGGCGCGACCAATTGCAGCGAGAAATAAGCAAAAAGGCCGAGAACACCCAGGCGGATGGCAATATCAATCACCTTGGCGTCGACGGAAGGCTCCGCATTAACCTGTTCGTCTTTCGAAATATCGGAATTGGATTGGTCGGCCATGCTGCCCTGCCTGAACGTTTAAAATATACGTTACGGCAGCATAGCGGCGGCATCACCGAGTTCCAGACAAAAGTGCTGTTTTTTCAATCTACAGGCAGCACTTGACCTTCGGCGATGGTGAAATGCGCGTCGTCAGACCCAGGCTATGAAAACCGACGGTCAATCCTTTCGAAATATGACACCCGCGAGCCACCCGGTGAAAATCGCCAGAGACACCGCAAGCAGCCCATAAACAAGTGAATAGTGCTGGGCGAGCTCGAAGGTAATCTGTTCAAAGCCGATCTTTGCGACCGCAAGGGTCTGCTCTGTCTGCGATACCAGATTGCCCTGATTAAAAAGGAAGCTTTTGACCTTGTAGTCACCGACGGGGATGTTGGCCGGAAGGGGAATGTTGGTGCGGAACATCGTGTCGGTCAGGAACTGGATGGAAGTCTCCTGTTCGGAATAGAGCCCCATATCCTGACGCAGCCGGATGAAAGCGCGCCGGAAGTCGTCGCGATCGGACAACGGCACATTGGAGACGCCCGTGACTGCCAGATTGATGTGATTGAGCCCTATGCCATATTCGTCGAGGATGTTCCTGTGTGCGATTTCACCGATATCTGTCGTGCTCGCAACGGCATAGAAAGACGGGACTTTCTGGAACTTTTCCGCTTCACGGTTGACCCAAACGCCAAGAAAACGGCCTTTGCGCCGCGTGGTTATGTCTTGCGGCGGACCTTCAACGATGATGGCGAGTTCAAAGCCGCCCGGTGCGTTGGGCTGTCTTTCAATATGACTCGCCTGCCCGAAAATGACGATCTCTGTCCCGGTGAAATTGGATTGAATGGAAACCATGTCCGATGACAGGGCCGTTACCAAGTCCCGGTTTTCCTCCTGAGCCCGAACCGATCCGGTGATAATGAAAAGCGCGGTCGCGAGCAGAAGCATGATCCTGGTCATGCGCCCGCTCCCTTGCGAATGGCAATGGAATAGAGGTCGTCCGGTACCAGCAACAGATCAACCGCAAAGCGCATGCCGACCCCAAGCACCAGAAGCGCCAGCAACAGGCGCAATTGATCGCCGCGAAGGTTCTGTCCCATGCGCGCGCCAAACTGGGCCCCTATGACACCACCAATCATCAATGTCATGGCAAGAACGATGTCGACGGTCTTGGTTCCCATCGAGTGAAAGACCGTCGCAGCAGCCATCGTGAACAAGATCTGAAACAGAGATGTTCCAATGACGATGTTGGTTGGAACGCGCAGAAGATAGATGAGCGCGGGAACCATCATAAAGCCCCCCCCGATACCAAGAACGGTACCCAGGAAGCCGATCGTTGCCCCAAGACCGACAACTGGAATGACACTCACATAGAGCTTCGACCGGCGGAACCGCACTTTCAGGGGCAGTCCGTGTATCCAATTATGCTGCCCCGGCCTGCGGGCCTTTGGCGCTGCTCCGGACTTTCTACGCCTTATCGCGCGGACCGATTCAAACAGCATCAGCCCGCCAATGGCTCCAAGAAAAGTCACGTAGGAAAGCGAAATGACCACATCGAGCTGGCCGACCGCTTGCAACACATCGAAGAGCACAACGCCGATCAGAGAGCCGAAAACACCTCCAGCCAACAAGATGGTCGCCAATTTGAAATCAATTGCTTTCCGCCGCCAGTAGGTCATCACGGCTGACGCCGATGACGCTACGACCTGTGTCGTTACCGTTGCGACAGAAACTGCTGGCGGGATACCGGAAAAGATCAGCAGCGGTGTCAGCAGAAAGCCACCCCCGATCCCGAACAAACCGGAGAGAAACCCCACAGCACCACCCATGCCGAATATCACGAAGATATTGACCGGGATTTCGGCTATTGGCAGATATAATTGCACAGGGTTACGCCGGTTATTCGTGCAGCTGAACTGCTTTGGGACTGGTTAGTGATCTCGGAAGTTAGACCAAATTGGTTAAAGACCCGTGCCGTCACCGTGTCAACCAGTGCACAGTGCTGTTTCATTCCATCAGGCTGGTCAATTCGGTAACTGGTGCCATGTTTTTTATCGATGTGGCATTAATGAAGCTGCTTGGTCTGAGCAGATGTCAAATCGATCGCTCTTCATCACGACAGGGTCGGCTGAGAGATACTCATGTCCGGCTTAATTGTTTGGTGAACCATGCTATCCAAAAAGAGACAGCCCCGGCCATTTGGCAGGGGCTGCAGATAAACTCCAACTGAACACCTCTGGCATCCAGTTTCGAGACAGGAAATCAGATCGCCTGACTATTCAATTCGTCAATCAGCTTCTTATCCACTTCACCTGTCTCTGTCAGACCGAGGCTGCGCTGGAATGCACGGATCGCACTGCGGGTGCGGGGGCCCATCTGACCGTCGGGTGTTCCGGTGTCGAAACCCAGATAATTCAGCTTGTCCTGAGCTTCCTTGATCATCGCAGTGTTATCAACGGTCGTTACCGAGGCCTTGGCCGCAGGTAGCGACGCCTCATCAGACCATGAAGGCTCGAGCGTTACCTTGTTGGCTGCTGCATCCGGTGCCGTCAGTGCGAACCCTTCGACTGCCAGCCGTGCATTTGCCAGCGTTTCCTGATCCATCATATTGGCAACATCGTCGCGGCGTTTGGCGGCCTCAGGGTCACCCTGATCGGCGGCAATCGCAAACCACTTGTAGCTGGCGACCAGGTCCTTATCGACCCCGATACCGCCTGCGTAAAGAATGCCCAGATTGAAGAGGCTGTCCTTCACTCCGTAATTTGCTGCTGCTTCAAACCACTTTGCAGCTGACGCGTAGTTTGGCTCGCCTCCTCCGCCCTCGGCGTAGAGAACGGCAAGGTTATGCATGGCCTTCGCATTTCCGGCTTCCGCAGCCTTTGCGTACCACGCCTTGGCCTTCGGCAGATCCTTGCCGATACCGCGACCTTTCTCATAAAGGCTTGCGAGGCGGTATTGTGCCGGAGGCAGCCCCTTGTCCGCCGCCTTCTGATACCACACGGCGGCTTTCGCCATATCGGCCGGAACACCATTGCCTTCCGTGTATTTGACACCGACCAGGAACTCGGCTGCGGGATTTCCGCTTGCCGCCGCACTGCGTAGTGCCATCGGCCCGATACCTTCCGGCGGCAGGCTCGCGATCAATGCGGAAGGTGCATCATTCGTCGACGCTGCAGCTGGCTTTGTTGGCGTGAAGCTCGTCGGATTGTCGGCTGGTTTGTCGCCAAAGCTGCTGGAAACACCTGCGGGCGGCGCGAATGCCAATTCCGCTTCCGTGGCCGCTGTACCACTGGCTGCAGCAGGCTGAACCTTGTCCGGCATTGCAATCGGAGCGGGCTCCGGTTCCGCGGCAGTCTTGGCGGCCACCTCAGACTCGACTTTCGGAGTTGCTTCTGTCGCTGCCGGTGCTGCCTGCGCTGCGGCTTCCTCCGCATTTGGCGGAGCAGATCCGGTTTCAGCTTCACCGGCCGGGGCAACCTGTGTCGCGGAAGCAATTGCAACCGATGCTTCGGCCGGTTCGTCAGATGCTACAACAGGCTGTGCTTCTTCCTGAGGCGCAGCTGCGAGGTTCTGCTCGCCGTCGGATGAACCCGCAACGAAACGGTAGGCCTGGAGAGTTCCCATCACCAGAACAACTGCGGCGGCTGCAAAGAGAATGGCGCGGCGACGGCTGCCAGATGCCTGTGAAGCTTCAGGGGCCGGACGGTCGCCGGGCAGCACCTTGGTGTCTTGCGCTTCATAGGCCGCATCAGCCACATCTTCGTTGCTGAGTCCCAGATCTGGTTCGCTCGGAACTTCGACCGTATCCTTTGAAGCTACGGGCGTCTTGTCCTTCTTGGCGTCCTGATCCTTGGCTTTGTCGCGTTTCAGGACGTTGCGCAACCAACCGATACGAGCTTTGCCACGCTCTTCGTCCGCATCTTCAGGCTCTGCGCTGAGCTTCTGCTTTTTCTCCAGCTTTGCCGCTTCAGCGGATGCTGCTTGCGCGGCGCGGCGTGCAGCGGCAATGAAATCTGCCTTGCGATCCCGCGCGCGATTTTCCTGCGGATCAGCTTCCGGTTCGGAAAGCATGCTTGGCTTTTCGCCCGCTTTCGGCTGCGCCGGCTTGGTGAATACCGGGGCAGCTTCCTCAAGGTCGAAGGGAGAAAAGCTCGCAGCTGTTGCTGTTGCGGTTTGAGCCTTGAGCGGTCCGTCAACGCGCTCCAGGTTGTCCAACCGCTCCGTCAACGAACCGAGTACGGACTTTACTCCGTCAAAGGTATTGCGGGTTCTTTCCTCGCTGCCCTCAGCAGCGTCCAGAAGGCGTTTCAGATCGCCCTGCAATGCATTGATGGCATCTTCGTACTGGTCGCTCCGACCTTCCGGAGCAGCAGCGACGGCTTCCTGCGCTGCTTTTGTGGCAATTCCGGCAACATCGGTTCGGGTCTGTTGAAGACCGTGTTCGATCCTTTCCAGAACCGGCGAAATCTGCTCAACATCAAGTGCCTTCGCCGAATTGCTTTCGATCTGCTCAGCAAGAGCAGCAACCTTTGCCCCCAGTTGCTCGAAACGCTCGTCATCCGAGGCATCGCCGCCCTTCGAGACGATTTGCGCAAGGTCGGAAATCCGCTTTTCCAGCGCATCCGTTGAGACCGGAGCCGCCACGCTTGCACGCATGGAGCCAATCTCTTCGCGCAGCTTGTCGAGATCCGAAGTCGTAACGGTGTCCTGAGGTTGGTCGAGACGTGCCGTCAGGTCGTTCAACCGTTCTTGGAGCTGAGCCAGAAATTTGTTGTCCTGACCTGCTCCGGAACGCATCGCCGCGGCATCCAGCACCGGAACGGGCCGCGACGTTTTCTTTTCAATCGCATCGATCTTGCCGGAAATCCCCTCGAGACGCTGCTCCAGCGCTTCAAATGCCCCGGCATCAGCGGACGGCATGGGGGGCGCCTGCTCCATCCGGTCCAGACGGTCGACAATCTCGTTCAGGCGTCGATCTACCTGAGACATATGCTCATGATCGACTGGGCTGGCCCGATCGTCCGCCATCATGCCGACAATGTCTTCCAGACGGCCCTGCAACCGAGAAATCGTTTCCGGCTCCGGCATCCGTTCTTCCATCGCGGACAGACGCGAGTCCAGGCCGCGCTGCTCGCGTGCCAGAACTTCCAGGTCATCCAGGCGGCTGGAGACGAATTTCATCCGGTCGTCGATCCCTTCGACCAGGCCCTTGATGTCAATCTGCTCAACGAAACCGCGCACATCGCGCAGTTCAGCCCTGAGGGACTCTATATCGGCGTGTCCCTTGCGCTGAAGCAGCTCTTCCATTCGCTCGGCGATGGTGACCACGCGGTCTTCAAGCACAATCATATGCTCAGAGCGCGGCAACGCAGCGAAGGCATCCTCGATTTCGTTCAACCGGGCAGTCACGCCCTTCAAGATCCTCGGATCGACCGAAGCCCTGGAAAGTTCATCCAGTCGCTGAAGAATATGGGAGTAGCCATGTTCGAGCGTCTGAAGCGCCCCTTCCACATTGGTTCTCCCAACCATATCCTTAAGGTCGGCAACTTCCCGGCGGACTTCCTTCGCCAACTGGTCGTTTTTCTTGTCAGCCCTCAAACGCTCGACCATGTCAGCCAGACGGCGCAGCTCCGCGTTCTGCCGGCTTACAGTCTCGTGCGTACCACGGGAGATGCCACCAAGGGCGTCCCGCAGGGAGCCTAGTTCCTCGCGAACCTGATTTAGCGCCTGTTCCTGGGGCGCTCTCAGAGCATCGATTCTGCGTCCGAGGTCCTTGTAGACATGCATGGATGCATCGCGGCGCGCACGGGCGTTCCTCGCGCTGACAGGTTGATTGCCAAATTCGTATCCCGCTCCATAGGCGTTTTCGCCGTCTTCTTCCGGATAGTAGTCTTCAGGCTCCGCAAATCCGTGATCGAGCGTTGTGCTCTCCATGGCGTAACGGTCTGACCGGCGTGTCGATCCGATTGGGGAATGGCGGAAACTTTCTCTCGGCATGTCAGCATTCACCAGACCCTTCACCTGCTCGTCCAGGCGGTCCAGTGCTCCCATGACGTCGTCCATTTTCGTTTCACGATGAAACCTGCCTGCCTCGCGAACCGGGGCACGCCGCTGCGGAACAGGGCGCGCCGGGCGAACAGGTTCCGCAGGCCGGGGCGGAACGGCATCGGATTGCTCTGACAGCAACCGGTCCAGTTCATCAGCGACGGCGTCCAGATCTTCGTCGCGTCGACCTTCCGAGTGCGGATCGATCCCGCGCCCCAGGGCTGTGGCAGTGCGGGTCAACCGCTCTATCCGGCTGCGCGCCGGTTCCCGGTGCGGCGTTTCGTAGAACCCGTCGCTTTCGTGCGCGTCACGGCCGTGGCGTCCTGCCTCGTGTGTCTTCCAAGCCGGCATATCTTGACCCTGGATTTACGGCCCTCCAGGCCGCTGATTTTGCAGGCTGCTCTCATTCTCCCCCAAAGACGGAACAAGGCGCAGCGTTTTAATAGACTTTGTCGACTTAGGGTAAACAGGGCGTTAACCGGTCTTGCTAATTGCGAAAATGAAGTGCTTTCGAATGAAAATCAGGGATTTATCACCGCATTTGGGGCGAATCAGTTGCCCAGACGTTAACGAATAATAAGGAGCAATGCTTACGCCACTGGACCTTAACGCAAACGTAAGCTAAATAGAGGCCAAGAAACCGGCAAATTACTGTGCACTCACATAAGTCAACGGAAACACGCTGAAGACGAATTCCTCAGCACCGGTTTCACAGAACCGTAAAATATCAACAATGAGCCGGACAACGGCTGGAAATCGAGTACCAACTGCCATGAGCGAAGCGCTTTCAATTCTGAACGAAGACGATCTTGTGGATGTCGTGTCCGCAAGTGACGACAGCACCAAGAAAACCCAATTCTCTATCGGCGACCTGGCCAAAGAGTTCAGCTGCACGCTGAGGACATTGCGTTTTTACGAAGACAAGGGTCTTCTGAATCCCAAACGCGACGGCATGAACCGGATTTACAATCGTCGTGACCGGGCGCGCCTGAAACTGGTCCTGATGGGCAAGCGGGTCGGTTTCTCCCTGTCTGAAATCCGAGACATGCTCGACCTTTACGATCTGCGCGACGGTCAGGTCACTCAGCTGCGCGTTGCCTTGTCCAAATTCAATGAGCAGATTTCGGTCCTCGAAGATCAGCGCAAGGATATCGAGCAGGCGATCGAGGAACTTTCCCGCACCGTGGAAATCGTCTCCGGAATGCTTAAGCACAAGGAAGCCGAAGAGCGATAACGGCTGCGGACAATCGAATTCATCAATCAAACGCCGGGCCGAAGGTCCGGCGTTTTTCTTTATCCATCCCGCATAAATTGGTCTTGTTCAATTGCGCAACCATTTGAGCGCACCTTGCGAAAATCCTCAAAACTTCGTCATCGGGACACGATTCCGGCGCACCCAGGCCTCAAAATCATTCACATATGCATGTTTTGGGCATATTTTTTTGCCATCCCTTCCCTTGGGACACCACTTGCCGGAGCCAATCAAGACGCGTATATAGAGCTCAAGGTGACGTTTACGGAAACGTAAACTACAAACAAACCGGCAGATCTGGGAGGATTTCCATGCCGAGCTATTCCGCGCCCGTTGAAGACACTCTTTTTCTGCTGAAAGACGTATTCGGATACGAACGTCATTCCAACCTGCCAGGTTTTTCCGACGCTCCAATGGACCTTGTCGAGGCAATCCTGCGAGAGGGCGGAAAGTTCGCTGAGGAAATTCTACAGCCTCTTAACCAGAGCGGTGATCAGGAAGGCTGCACGCGACATGACGACGGAACGGTAACCGTCCCAAAAGGATTTTCCGACGCTTACAAGGCATTTTGCGAAAACGGTTGGGGAACGCTTTCCGCACACCCGGACTTTGGCGGTCAGGGTTTGCCGCACACGCTGGCGACCATCTTCAACGAGTACGCTTCTTCCGCGAACATGGCCTTTTCCATGTATCCGGGACTGACGGCAGGCGCGGTCGCCGCCTTGACGTTTCACGGCACGGAAGAGCAAAAACAGAAATATCTGCCGAACATGATCGCCGGCACCTGGACCGGCACCATGAACCTGACCGAGCCACATTGTGGTACCGACCTCGGCCTGATCCGCACAAAGGCCGTGCCGCAGGCTGACGGCAGTTACAAGATCTCAGGCACGAAGATCTTCATTTCCGCCGGCGAGCACGACATGGTGGACAACATCATTCATCTGGTGCTGGCACGCATCGAGGGTGCGCCGGAAGGAACAAAGGGCATTTCGCTGTTCGTCGTCCCCCGAAACGAAATCGATGACGACGGCTCCATTGGTGAGCGCAACGGCGTCTCCTGCGGCTCCATCGAGCACAAGATGGGCATTCATGGCAACGCGACTTGCGTCATGAACTATGACGATGCCAGCGGCTGGCTGGTCGGCGAAGAGAACAAGGGTCTCAGGGCCATGTTCACCATGATGAACGAAGCCCGCCTCGGTGTCGCCGTCCAGGGACTTTCCCAGTCCGAAGTGGCTTATCAGAATGCAGTAACTTATGCGAAGGATCGTCTTCAGGGACGATCTCTCACGGGTCCGAAAAATCCGGACAAGCCCGCAGACCCGATCATCGTTCATCCGGACGTTCGGCGCACGCTCATGTCGATCAGGGCGTTCAACGAAGCCGCGCGCGCCTTCATCATATGGACCGCCTTGCATGGCGATGTTTCTCACCGGTCAGACGATGAAAGCGTAAAACAATTCTCCGATGACATGATGGGTCTGATGACTCCGGTGCTGAAAGGTGTTTTGACAGACACCGGGTTTGCCAACGCCGTGAATGCGCAGCAGATGTACGGCGGACATGGCTACATCTCCGAATGGGGGATGGAGCAGTTTGTACGCGATGCCCGCATCGCCATGATCTACGAAGGCGCCAACGGCATCCAGGCTCTGGATCTTGTCGGCCGCAAACTGCCTGCCAATGGTGGCCGGGCGGTCATGAGCTTCTTCAACGAGATCAACACCTTCTTGAAGGAAAACAAGGACAATGAGGACCTTGCCGGTTTCACGGGCCCCTTGAAGAAAGGCGCAGACGATCTTCAGGCCGCGACCATGTGGTTCATGAACAATGCCATGAAAAATCCGGACAATGCCGGTGCGGGTTCTGTCGACTACATGCACCTCTTCGGCCTCGTCGCCCTTGGTTACATGTGGGCAAAGATGGCCAAGACCATAAAGGAGCAATTGGCGCAGGGCGCGGGAGACAAGACAGACTGGCTGGAAAACAAACTCACTTTCGGCACATTTTTCATGGAACGAACCATGCCGGAAACTGCAGCGCATCTGGCCCGGATCTCCTCCGGGTCCGAAACAATCATGTCCCTTGACGCAGACGCGTTCTGATCTCGCCCGGCCCGGCTTGTTCCGGGCCGGAAATCAACCCAAGCAAATATGAAACTCCCGGTGTAGGCTCGCTCCGGATTCGATTTGTCAGGGAGATTTTCAAGTTATGGCTGAATACGTTCTTCATTGCATGGCGCAGTCGGGGCACTCTTACAAAGTTGCCCTGATGCTGGAGCTGTGCGGAGCAGACTGGGAACCGAAGTGGGTCGATTTCTTCAACGGAGAGACCCGCACCGAAGAATTCCGCAACACCTTGAACGAGATGGGCGAAGTTCCTGTTCTTGTCCAGGGAGATAAGATTCTGACCCAGTCCGCTGTGATCATGGACGATCTGTTCGGAACATTCGGCAAGTTCGGTTGGGATAACGATGACGAGCGCCGGGAAGTGCTGCGTTGGACGATCTTCGACAATCAGAAGGTCTCCGGTGTCATCGGGCCACTCCGCTTCATGCGAACGCTGATCAAGACCGGTGAAAATGATGTCACCGCATTCCTGGATGGGCGGGCTCAATCCGCGCTCTCTATCCTGAACAAACATTTCTCCAAGAACGCGTACGCCATCGGTTCGAAACCGACCAGCGCCGATTTCTCGTTGTGCAGCTATCTCTACTATGACGGCGAGCTCGGGATCGATTTGGCGCCTTATCCGCATGTCACCGCCTGGCTGGAAAGGATCAAGTCTCTGCCCGGCTGGAAACACCCTTATGACCTGATGCCCGGCCACCCGTTGCCGGATGCAAAATGACACTGATCTGATCTAGAGGAGGATCTGATGCCTGAAGCCTATATTTATGATCACGTGCGGACCCCGCGCGGTCGTGGCAAGAAGGACGGCGCGCTGCACGAAGTGCCTTCCGTCCGCCTTGCGGCGACTGCACTGGAAGCCATCCGTGACCGAAACAACCTCGACACCGCAAAAGTGGACGACGTTGTTTTGGGATGCGTGGATCCGGTCGGGGAAGCCGGCGGCGATATCGCCCGCGCCGCTGTTTTCGCCGCTGATTACGATACTTCGGTTCCAGGCATGCAGATCAACCGTTTTTGCGCCTCCGGGCTGGATGCCGTGAACATGGCATCCGCCCAGGTGATGGCAGGTCAGCACAAGCTTGTGGTTGCCGGGGGCGTCGAAAGCATGAGCCGCGTAGGCATCGGTGCTTCCGGCGGCGCCTGGCCAATCGAGCCCCAGGTCGCCATCCCTTCCTACTTCATGCCCCAAGGCGTCTCGGCCGATCTGATCGCAACAAAATACGGTTTCAGCCGCGACGATTGCGATGCCTATGCGGTTGAAAGCCAGAAACGCGCCGGCAAGTCCTGGGAAGAAGGCCGGTTTTCGAAATCCGTCGTCCCGGTGAAAGACATCAACGGCATCACGATCCTTGACCGCGACGAACACATGCGCCCTGAAACGGACATGCAGTCCCTCGCCTCGCTCAACCCCTCCTTTGAGTTGATGGGCAGCATGGGCGGTTTCGACGCCGTGGGTATTCAGGCACATCCGGAGATCGAGGCACTCAAGCATGTGCACCATGCCGGCAATTCTTCAGGCATTGTCGACGGTGCGGCGGCGGTCCTTATCGGCTCCAGCACCGCCGGCCGCTCCTCTGGCCTGAAGGCCCGTGCCCGGATCAAGGCGTTTGCCAATATCGGTTCCGAACCGGCTTTGATGCTGACCGGCCCTGTGGATGTGACCGAGAAGCTTCTGAAGAACGCCAAGATGGAGATGAAGGACATCGACCTCATCGAAATCAATGAAGCTTTTGCTTCGGTTGTTCTGCGCTACCAGCAGGCCTTCGATCTGGATCCGGCGACTGTGAACGTCAATGGTGGTGCAATCGCAATGGGTCACCCACTCGGAGCGACCGGGGCCATGATCCTCGGCACTGTTCTTGATGAACTGGAACGCCGGGATCTCAATACGGCGCTGGTCACCCTTTGCATCGGCGCCGGTATGGGAACCGCAACGATCATCGAACGGGTCTGAACCCATGATCAGCAACATCGACAGGGAATTTGCCCAGATCACCGACTTCTGGTCGCCCCGTGTGGTGGCAGACGTCAACGATCAGAGCGTCAAGCTCGCCAAATTGAAAGGCGAATTCGTCTGGCATGACCATGAAGACGAGGATGAGTTGTTCTTCGTCGTCAAGGGAAGCCTGACCATTCAGTATCGAGACCGGAACGACGTCGTCCTGAATGCGGGCGACATGCATGTTGTGCCGAAGGGCGTCCAGCATAACCCGATCGCGAAAGACGAATGCTGGGTGATGTTGTTTGAACCAGCAGAAACCAAACACACGGGCGACGTGGTCGCGGAAGGCACGAAGTCGGCAGCGCAGCAGCGCGCGCACTTGAAGCCCGACCGCACGCGTTCCACCGGCGCCTGACCCGAGGAGGATATTCAGATGAGCTACAAGAACTTCACCATTGAGACCGACGACGACGGCATTGCCCTGATCACCTGGGACATGCCGGAAAAATCCATGAATGTGATCGACCTCACGGTCATGGATGAACTTGACGCGATCATCGATCAGGTCGTGGGTGACGACGCCATCAAGGGCGCGGTCATTGCATCCGGAAAATCGGCGTTTTCCGGAGGTGCCGACCTGACCATGCTGGAAGGGCTGCTGAAAGACTTCCATTTGAAGCGCGCGCAGGACCCGGAAGCTGCTGCCAAGGCGCTTTTTGACGGTTCACGCAAGCTGACGCTCGTCTATCGCAAACTGGAAACCTGCGGCAAACCGTTCGTTGCTGCTGTTTCCGGAACCTGCATGGGCGGAGGAACCGAGCTCGCCCTTGCCTGTCATGGCCGCGTTGTCGATGAAGGCCTGAAGATGGGCCTTCCGGAGGTAAAGGTCGGACTGTTTCCTGGTGCCGGAGGAACGCAGCGGGTGATGCGCATGACCGATGGTCAGCAAGGCATGCAGTTCCTGCTCCAGGGCCGCACATTGCGCGCACCACAGGCCAAGCAGATGAAACTGGTCGATGAAGTCACCGGCACGAAGAAGCTGGTTACGGTTGCGAAGAAGATGCTGAATGCAGGGGTCGATCCGGTAAAGGATTGGGACAAGAAGGGCTACAAGCTGCCCAACGGCAAGATCTATTCTCCTGCGGGCTTCCAGTTCTGGCCTGCCGCGAATGCGATCTACCGCCGCGAGACCTTCGACAACTATCCGGGTGCACGCTATCTACTGCATGCGGTCGTCGAAGGTCTGCAGCTACCGATGGATCTCGCCCTTCAGGTGGAAAGCCGTTACTTCGCCAAGGTGCTGCAGACACCGGAAGCTGCCAACATGATCCGCTCGCTGTTTGTCTCCATGCAGGAGCTGAACAAGCTGGCACGTCGTCCGGTGGATCAGCGTCCGAACAAGATCAAGAAGGTCGGCATTCTGGGTGCAGGCTTCATGGGAGCAGGCATCGCGTATGTCTCTGCACAGGCTGGCATCGACGTGGTGTTGATCGACCGCGATCAGGAAGCCGCCGACAAGGGCAAGGCTCACTCCGAAGAGTTGATCAGCAAAGCGATCAAACGCGGACGGGCAACCGAAGAGCAGAAGGAAAAACTTCTCTCCAAAATCAACGCAACTGTCGACTATGAGGCTCTTGCCGATTGCGACCTTGTGATCGAGGCTGTTTTCGAAGACCGCGATATCAAGAAAACCGTTACGGAGAAGGCCGAAGCGGTGATGAAGTCGCGGGCAATCTTCGCTTCCAATACCTCGACCTTGCCGATCACCTCGCTTGCACAGGCCTCCAAAAGGCCGAAGAACTTCATTGGCATTCACTTCTTCTCGCCGGTCGACAAAATGATGCTGGTTGAGGTGATCCTGGGCAAACGTACGTCGGATCGGGCTTTGGCCATGGCGCTTGACTACATCAAGGCCATCAAGAAGACACCGATTGTCGTCAATGACAGCCGTGGCTTCTACACGTCCCGCGTGGTGATGACCTATATCCGTGAAGGCCTGATGATGCTGGCTGACGGAGTGCCGGCGGCGATGATCGAAAACGCCGGAAAGATGGCGGGCATGCCGGTCGGTCCGCTTTCCCTGGGTGATGAAGTGGCTCTCGACCTTGCCTGGAAGATCGTTTCCGCCACCCGCAAGGATCTCGGCGTGAAATATGTCGAAGGACCGCTGGACAACATCCTCGAAGAGATGGTGGTCAAACAGGAACGCTTCGGCCGCAAGAACGGCAAAGGCTTCTACGACTACAAGGGCAAGGACAAGAGCCTCTGGCCCGGAATTCCGGACGTGACCGGACAGCCGAAGTCCGCCGAAAGCTTCAATATCGAGGAGCTGAAGCAGCGCCTTCTGGTCATGCAGGCGCTGGAGACGGCCCGTATCTTTGAGGAAAAGTGCCTCACGGATGTCCGCGAAGCCGACGTCGGTTCAATTCTGGGCTTCGGTTTCGCTCCCTATAGCGGTGGTACACTCAGCTATATCGACACCATGGGAACTCCGGCATTTGTCGAACTTTGCAAGAAGTTCACCCGGAAATGGGGTCCGAGGTTCAAACCAAACAGACTGTTGCGCGAGATGGCCAAGGAAAACGCGACCTTCTACGGCAAGTTCCCTCCAAAAGCCGAAAAGTCTGAAAAAGTAGCGGCTTAGGGAAAATACTTACACAGCCTCCTTCGGGAGGCGGTATTTTTATACTTTCGTATATTCAGCAGAATAGATGTTAGCAATTTGTGGGACAACTTGATCCACACTGACTTGTCATGCAAATTTCCCTAAAGATAGGTGCACGGGTCGGCTGGAGAACTGGATGCCGCTTGAAGGCGAATGGGCGCGCGCGGATGTTTTCCGTGTTCTGCGCGATACTTGTTCAAATCTGGATTTGGACTGGCCTTATATCGCCCAATTGTACAACTTCGAACTGGCCAGCCTGGAAGATCCCGAGGGTATCGTACCGATAACCGCATGGCATGGCGTATTCGAACATGTGGCTAGCGAACTTGACGACGATGCCGCCATGTTCGACCTGTTCAACAACATCGATATCGGCTGCTTTTCAATTTTCGACTACCTGTTTGCCTGTGCTCCCACCTTGCGGGATGCCTGCCAGGCCTGGGTCAAGTTCATCCCCATCAGAACCAATGCATACCGAATGGTTTTCATGGAAACGGAAACCAGCGGATATGTGGAATGGCCGATCCTGGAAGGTCGGGGAGAATGGCGGCAGAACATGTTTGCCCGGGTCGGCTGGGCGTCAAGACAGCTTGAGCACGCCCTTGATATGCAGGTTCCGCCTATCCTGATCGAGTTGGCGGCGACGCCTCCCCAGAACACGTCTGCTTTTCAAAAGAAGTACCAGGGGCGCTTGAATTTCGGAGCACCACATAATCGAATTTCGTTCCCTCGCTCTCTGCTTTCGCGGCCGTTGCGACGAAACGATGCCCATCTTTACGAGATTATCC
>JBCCVB010000115.1:0-22876 GCA_039195965.1 Pseudomonadota bacterium | reverse complement strand
TTTTCACCTCTTTCCAAAACGCCTCCAGGCACCCGTTATGACTGACATGAGACCAAAAGTCCTTATCGCCTCCCTTGGCACACGCGGAGATGTCCAACCCTACGTGGCTCTGGCGCGAGAACTGGCCGCGCGCGATGCCGAGGTTGTTGTAACGACCGGAGAAGGTTTTGATGACATGATCGAAGCGGCCGGAGCTCGTGCCCGTCCCGCCCCGATAAACTACCAGGAACTCCTGCAAACCGCGGAAGTTCGCGAAGCCCTTTTTTCCTTGAAGGGGATGATCAAGTCCGCACGGCAAAACATAAACCTGCAAAAGGAAGTCGCCCGAAAACTGTGGCAAATCGGACTGGACGAGAAACCGGACCTGATCCTGTTCAATCTGAAAGCAACAGTCATGACCCTGGTTGCGAGACGACTGAACATCCCAGCCCTTCCGACCTCGCTTCAACCGGTAACAGCGCCAACCGGGGACTTTCCGATCGCTCTTTTCGGCGTGCCGAATCTCGGATCCTACCTGAACAGAAAAAGCTACGTATTGGGCCGGTGGCTGATGAAGGCAGGCCTTCGCCCCCTGGTCAGGTCGCTCCAGGATGACGCCATCGCGGAAATCAACAGGCCCGAGGAACAGATAGACGGGTATATGCCCGACGGGAGCAAAGCGCTCTCGCTGCAAGCATTCTCAAGCGCGCTGGTTCCGACGCCGGAAGACTGGCCACCCGAGGTTCTTTCATGCGGTTACTGGTTCACTGATCCGGACCCGGATTATCGTCCGCCTGAAGCGCTTGAGACCTTTCTTCAATCCGGGCCTGCCCCCACCTATCTTGGCTTCGGCTCGATGCCGAGCAAAAATCCGCAACATCTCACCGATACGGTGCTCACAGCCCTGTCCAAAACCGGAAACAGAGCGATTCTCGCGACCGGTTGGGGTGGCATGATCAGGGAGAAACTGCCTGCAGACCTGGCCGACCGCGTCCTTCTGCTCGACAAAGCTCCACATAGCTGGCTGTTTCCCCGATGTGCCGCCATCGTTCATCATGGAGGCGCCGGAACCACACACGAAGCGATCCGCTGGGGCAAGCCGTCGCTGGTTTGTCCCGTGTTCGGCGATCAGCCGTTCTGGGGCGAACGCATTCACCGCATCGGTGCCGGCCCTGCTGCGATAAAACAAAAGAAACTGACAGCTGAAAATCTTGCCAAGGCACTGAAAGACCTGGAAAATCCTGATTACAAATCAGGAGCCGAAAAAGCTTCCGGCATTATTGCCAGGGAACTCGGAGCGAAAGGAACAGCTATCCGTCTGCTGGATCAGTTCACCACGGTTCCTGCCTAGTCCTTAGCTTCAAGCGCAAGTGCTTGAACGTCCCGTTTTCATGCCGGTCATCCTGCTAACCATTGCAAAAATTTCATCTTTTCATCGCCGACTTGCAGGTCTTGACCCTTCCCTTTTTGCTTGCGGCCTGACACAACTAGAAAAGCAAGCATTCAGGTTTTTACCTCGAGGAGTCACATACCCGTGTTTCCCGCCCGCTATTTTGTTTTTGTCTTATGCCTGGCGCTGGCCTTGGTCAGCTTCATTTTGATGTTCGCCTGGAATGTGCATTTTTTCTGGCCATTTCTGGTTTTTGCCGTTCTTTCGATCATCGGTTTTCTGGACCTTCACCAGATCAAGCATGCTGTCTTGCGCAACTACCCGGTAACCGGACATTTCCGCTACCTGTTCGAGGCGATAAGACCCGAGATCCGGCAATACTTCTTTGAAAGCAATCAGGATGGGCGACCATTCTCAAGAGAACGCCGTTCCATGGTCTACGACAGGGCCAAGAACATTGAAGATGTGCTGCCGTTCGGCACGGAGCTGAACGTCTATGCAAGTTCTTACGGCTGGGTAAACCATTCCATCTGCCCCAAGCCTGAGAACCACGACGAGCTTCGGGTGACCATCGGCGGTCCGGACTGCAAGAGACCCTACTCTGCATCGCTCTACAACATCTCGGCGATGAGCTTCGGCTCTCTATCCGCGAATGCAATCCTTGCGCTCAACAAGGGTGCAAAGGCCGGAAACTTCTTTCACGATACCGGTGAAGGCAGCGTTTCGCGATATCACCGAGAAGGTGGTGGTGATCTTGTCTGGGAATTGGGTAGCGGCTATTTCGGCTGTCGCTCGGCCGATGGGACGTTCAACCCGGAAAAATTCCAGAAACAGTCCGCTGATCCGCAGATCAAGATGATCGAAATCAAGATGAGCCAGGGCGCAAAACCGGGCCATGGCGGCGTTTTGCCCGGCTCGAAGGTGACGGAAGAAATAGCGGAGGCGCGCGGTGTTCCGGTCGGTCAGGACTGTATTTCACCTGCATCGCATTCTGCCTTTTCCACGCCATTGGAACTCCTGGATTTCATCAAGACCCTGCGGGACTTGTCCGGAGGCAAGCCGGTCGGTTTCAAGCTGTGTATCGGACACCGCTGGGAATTCATGGCCATCATCAAGGCCATGCTGCAAACAGGCATCAAACCGGACTTCATTGTCGTGGACGGTGCTGAAGGCGGCACCGGAGCGGCTCCGATCGAATTTGCAAACCGGCTCGGCACCCCCCTGCGCCAGGGACTGTCATTCGTTCACAACTGCCTGGTTGGCTCCGGTCTGCGGGACGACATCAAGATCGGCGCCAGCGGCAAATTGATCAGCGCCTTTGACATTGCCGGGACGATTGCGCTTGGAGCCGACTGGGTGAACTGTGCCCGGGGCTTCATGTTCGCTGTCGGCTGCATTCAGAGCCAGAGCTGCCATACAAACCGGTGTCCGACCGGGGTCGCTACGCAGGACCCGAAACGTCAACAAGCACTTGTGGTAACGGACAAGGTCGAACGTGTCACCAACTTCCACCGCAACACCTTGAAATCGCTGATGGCGTTCACGGCCGCCTCGGGCCTCAGCCATCCACGCGAGTTCAAACCCGAACACTTCTTTCTCCGGGAAGGCCAACGGGCGATCATGCCGGCCAGCTCCGCCCTCACCTGGTTGAAAAAAGGCGCCCTGCTCGATCAGGCTCACGACATCCCCGGCTATTCGACCTATTGGGACATGGCCGTTGCCGACAGCTTCGAAGCAGCCAAGTCAATCGACGTTGCCAAGGCCCTGCATCATCACCGGAGCCATCATTAGGACATCCATCAGATCAATCTCTATCGATTTGACGTTGCTAATGTCACATTCGCGCGGTGTTCATAAACTCCGCGCATTACAGGCGAAATTGGACCGTACCCGTCTAAAATCAACTCCGGCCAGCAACGAAGAAGGCCCGGCTGTTTGCCGGGCCTTCTGGTGTTCGAGAAGCTCTATTCCGGTCAAGCGGGAAGTGAGCTTTCGCCGGTTTCAGCCTTTGACGGCTTTGCAGCAACAGCGCCGTTCTCGACCGGTGCCGCTCCCGAGGAACCAGTCGGCTCTTCTTCGCTGCCGACGTCAGACGGCTCGTCTTCGATCACCGCCGGAGCAGTTCCAAGGTTCGCCGTAAGTCCGCTCAACCCTGAGCCGTCAAGTCCGACTTCCTTCATCATTGCGTCAAGCAGCGGTGCCTGCGAGCGGTACTTCAGCGCGGAAGACACCATCTGATCGGCGAGATTGCCGCCGCCGGAGCCGTTGGAGTGCGAGCCGTTCATGGCTCCACCAGCACCGCCGGTCATGCCATCCACCTGGATGATCTTGATGCCGTCAATCTGCTCCATAGGCTTGACGCTTTCGGCAATGATTTCAGGCAGCTGCTCCAGAAGCTTGATGCGAACCTGCATGGCGATCTGGTCTGGCGACAGCAGATTGGCAGCCTCGTTGATGGCCCGCTGGCCCGCAGCTTCAACTTCATAAAGCGCCTTCTCAGCTTCAGCACGCAGCTTGTCGGCTGCGGCCGAACCTTCCGCCTCAATGCGCTGCTTGGCAGCCTCTGCTTCTGCGGAGATGCGAACGGCTTCAGCGTGATCGGCTGCAGCCTGTTTCTGAGCTTCCGCGCCCACAGTGATAGCAACGGCATCCATTTCCGCCGCTTTGCGAGCTTCGATCAACTCGATCTGCTTCTCACGTTCTGCAACTTCGGTTTCGCGAGCTGTCGCCACTTGCTCCGAGGCGCGCGCGGCAATTGCCCGAGCTTCATCAGCCTGAGCTTCAGCTTCCGACTTCTCGCGAGATTTGGCAGCCACCGCAATGTCACGGTCCTGCTCCGCCAACTCGACCAGCTTCTGCTTTTCGACATTGGCTGCTTCAACGGTCCGTTCCTTGGCGATTTCCCGCTCACGCACCTGCTGGTCCATTGCGATCTGGCGCTCGGTAACGACCTGGTTCGATTCAATGTCCTTTTCCTTGACCTTCTGGCCGGCCAGGATCTTTGCTTCTTCGGCTTCGCGCTCGCGATCCGCTTGTTGCTTCGCGATCAGAGCAGCCTGCTCCGCCCTGCGGATTTCGACTTCACGCTGCTGCTCCAGTTTGGCGAACTCTTCATCCCTGTTGATCTGAAGGCGTTCCTGCTCAGCTTCCAGGTTCTTGCGCTGGATCTGGACTTCCGTCTCCTGCTCAATATCATTTCGCTTCTTACGACGCTCTTCAATGGCCTGCGTAAGCTTGGTCAGGCCTTCGGCATCAAAGGCGTTTTCAGGATTGAAGTATTCCCTGTTGGTCTGGTCGAGACCGGTTAGCGAAACAGACTCGAGCTCCAGACCGTTTTTCAGAATGTCTTCGGAAACAGCCGCTTGAACCTTCTGGACGAAGTTCACCCGTTGCTCGTGCAGTTCCTCCATTGCCATTTCGGCCGCGACCGCACGCAAGGCGTCAACGAATTTACCTTCCACCAGCTCACGCAGGGCTTCGGGTTTCATTGTCCGTTGGCCAAGAGTTTGCGCAGCGTTGGCAATGGATTCAATTGTCGGCTGAACGCGGACGTAAAACTCGGCCAGGACGTCGACGCGCATGCGGTCCTTGGTAATCAAGGCCTGATCGTTGGACCTGCGCACCTCCAGACGAAGCGTGTTCATGTTTACCGGAATAATGTCGTGCAACACCGGCAGCACCAACGTGCCGCCGTTCATGACGACCCGCTGCCCACCGAACCCGGTTCTTACAAACGAAACTTCCTTGGAAGACCGGCGATAAAGTCTCGAAACGATCAATCCAACGGCAAGAAGGGCGATAAACCCAACACCCACGAGAATGATTATGCCTACGAACTGGTCCATAACCATTTTCTCCTTCCATCAATTCTATAAAACTTGAGATGCCCGGCACCGCGCTCATTCGCTGGCGCCGGACAGTGCTGCACTGGTGTTTTCGATTGCGGTGTAGCGTGACCCGAGCTGGCGAACGATGATTACGCCTGTTCCCTGCTCCAACACTTCACCATCGACATCCGGCTCGACCAGCAAGTAGTGGTTCTGGCCGTGGACATCTTTCAACCTTGCCTGTGCAGGCAGACCCTTTTCCGCGTTTCCCTGCACAATCAGCGCAGGTTTGCCGACGAAGGTTGTGCGGGAGACCGCATCGCTTTCATCCTTGGGCATGACTTTCGACAATCCGAGAGCGGTCACCCTGGTGAAAGGCAATGCACCTGCAAAAGCGCCTGCAGAGGCAACGACACCCGGCAGCAACCAGCCGCTTAGTGAATGAACCACACTCTGCAAGACGTAGCCGGCCAGACCGAACCCGGTCAGGAAGATCACGAGAATGATCAGTGCCGGCACTTTTCCAAAGCACAGCCATCCGAGAATCTGGGTAAAGATCCCCTGACCGGCGCTCGTTGCGTCCGCGCCGGTACCAACCACTTCCAGATCCGCCGGTAACGCACCACCGGAGATGTCGGCATCGAAATCCGGAGCGTCGATGTCCGGAACATCCACATCCGGCAAATCGACTTCCGGCAACAGGCTGTCGATCATGCTCGACAGCCCCAAGCCCATGAGCGTGCCCACGCCTTCCGCCAGGGCGATGGCAATCATCAGCCCCAGAGCGACGGCGAAAGGTGTGTTCTGATCGGCTAAGATGAACTCGATCATGTTTAACCGTCGCTCGCTGCCGCCTTCAAAGCTGCAAGGCGTTCAGAGACCCTGTTCTTGCGTGCTAGATCTTCCAGTTCCGCCAATTTGGTCGCATCGGCCTTGTCGCTCGAAATGCCACCAGGCAAACCGGTCGCCCCTTGCATCACGCGATCAAAGGCTTCCTCCGCCTTGCGGGTCTTGCCTTCGACGCTGTCTTTGGGAGCCGCAGTTCCAGCTGCCGCACCGTCGCTAGCGCTTTGTTGCTGGGACCTGCGGAAGTTCGACAACTCGGCTTCCATTTCGCGCTTTCGTGCCTGAAGAGCGCTGATGTACCCTTCGAGCTCCTTTTCTTCGCGACTTGCATCGGCAACGGCAGATTCCAGTACCGGGATCTGAACCTCCAGATCCAGTTGGCGGGCGATCGCTGCTTCGGCCAGATCATCCCGGCCCTGCTTGACTGCCAGGGCAATCTGACCCTGCAGCTCTTCATGTCGCGATGTGGTTTCGCCCAGGCGCGTGTTCGCCAGGTGCTTGTTCGCCAGCACGCCGGCAAGTTCGTCACGCACCTGATCGACAGCCCGGTCCACTTCCCGGATTGCTTCAGCCATCACTGTTTCAGGGGAAGTGTTTTCGATGGAATCCACCAGCTGGTTGACGCCACCGGAGACAAGACGCTTTACGCGTGTGACAAGACCCTCTGCCATGTTTTCCTACCTTTCCGCTTCACTAAAAAATTGTTTCATTCAGCCGCTGCTTTGGCTCGCAAACGTCGCGCCGCAACAGCTCCTCAATCAGGTGTCACTTCGGTCTGCACTGCGGCGTCTTTGTTCCAGAAGCCGCGTGATTTCCAATATCGGAGCCAATCTCCGATCCATCAGTTCCGGATCATAGGTCCGGCTCGGTGTCGTCAGCCCAAGATCGAAAATCTCTTCGATCAGCGAGAACAGTTCGGCTGAAAGTGCCGCCTCGAACTTTTTCAGTTCCTGCGCGTCGTTTCCCGGCCCAGGAGCCGAGGCAATCAGTTCAGCAAACATCTCAGGCAAGCGCTCATACAGCTTGATGACAAAATCGGACCTTTGCCCGGTTTCCCTCTGTAATTGTCGAACACCCTTCTCCGCCGGCCGGATCATTGTCCTCAGCAGGTCTTCGCACGCAGCTACATCCTGAATGCCCTCTTCCCTCTCTCGGGCAGCCCTCAGGATTTCTCGCAACTTGTCGCTCGGCGTACGCGCGCCCTGGACTTCATAACTTGCCAGGAACGAAACATCGTCATCGTTCAACCTGACGCTTATTGGAATGCTTTTTGGCATGAGCTTCCCGAATGTCACTAATTGTATCGATACGTATACATATGTGGACATTTGTTAATGCTTGTCAAGAGTAATTGCTATCAAAAGGACAAAAGTCGCTACATCACAACTCATAAGAGTCACGGAACGCAAAAATAAATATATGTTTTTGCAGAGAATTTTAAATAATTCCCGATAAAATTGTGCAGCCCATGAAAAATCAATCACCCACTGCGAAGGTAGCATTTCCATGGTCATGCGCGCGGTTTTGAACTGGCGGAGACCAGTGCAGGAGGCGTGAGCTCGCCTGTCTCTGGATAAATTTCTTCGGATTTATGCGAGCGGACGCAGCGCGATGAGCGGACCTACTCGATCCCTTTGGCCAAGCCGGCAGCAAAATCGCCAGCTTCATGGGAGCGAATAACCGCATGACGAACAAGGTCGTCGAAGTGACCGGAAAACAGCTGGACATGACGCGTGTTTGAGAAGGCCAGATAGCGCTGGCCCATGTAAAGCGCCGCCCATTTCCGTCCAAACACGGTAAAAGGCGCAGAGAACCTGTCACTTGCGCCAAACAGGTGCAGGCGCAATGAGGGGTAAAGGTCGTCCAGGATGTGCCCCATGACTTCCAACTGCTCCCGACGAGCCTCCTTTGACAAGCCGGTCCACATGCCCTCTCCACGCGCAAACCCTTCAAGAGCTTCCCGCGAGAGCGCAATTTCCATATCGGAATCGGCACGCCCCAAAAGTGCGCGCTGGTCGCGTGTTCCCGTGATCGCCTGATCTGCCGTACGCAGCGTTTCGCCGGCATATTCATAGGCGAGAACAGCTTCGGTCTTGAGAACGTCGGGAAGATTTGCCGGAACGTGCCTGATCTTGGCGCCGACGGCATCGCGGTACCATGCCAGCAGGTGTTCATCGACGGGATGCCGATCTGTTTCGGCAACCTGGACCGCCTGATCGAGAATTTCCGCCGCTGCCCCCCGGTGGGTCGAGAGACCCAGGAGCCAGTCGGACGAGACGCTCAACGCTGTGGCAATCGCCGCCAAAGCCTGACCGTTCGGCAATCGTGGAGCATCTTCTGACAGGAGCTGAGACACTGTCGAGCGATCCAACCTGGCTCCACGAGCCAGATCGCTGCGGTTCATGTCCCGGCTGCGCAATGCGTCAGACAGGCGCTCTCTGAACAGTACGGCTCGGTCTCTCTTGTCCATGCGGGAGTATTGTCAGCTGGGTTTCGTAAAATCAACAGCCCAGAGGAAAGCTTTTACATATCAAGCATCGAGCGCACACCAATCCCAAATTGCACTCGAACTCAAATCCCGAGACGAAGCGCAGCTCGGTTTGCATAGCTTGCAGACGACTGCGCGGTTTGCAGCCGACTGGAAAAATCTCGATTGCCTCTTGAGTCGCTCTCCCAATCGCGACGCGCAGCATCAGACTGGCAATCCTGTCGTTTGGGGAGCATCCAGAGCGGTACTTTTCCGGGCACGAAGTGATCTCAACTTTCAGTCAATGGCCCGCCTCCAGTTGAAACCGGAATGCATACCCTTCCTTGTTACGTTGATTTCGGTCACCATTGCCTCTGAGGCAAGGGTCAGCGCCATGTCTGTCCGGACAATCAGGAAGAAAACATGACACGCGAAACAGCACCAGAACGCTCCACGGAAGGCATGGTTGACTACGACGCGAATTCTCGCGCGCAAAAACAGAATGCCCTGCACAACTCGGATGTCATTTTCGACCTTGCCAATCGGGCGGCGACCAAGAGCCATCCCCTGAACATCACTGATTATGGATGCGGTCCGGGACAAAGCTCGATCGAAACGGTTCGTCCGGCGCTTAAGGCCTGGAGTTCCCTTCCCCATAACAACCAGTCCGTTTGCCACGCAGACCAGCCCGGCAATGACTGGAATGCCCTGATGGGGCTGATTTACGGCGATAGTGGTTATGCGAACGAAGCGGATGCACCTCTGGTTCGCACTTCTGTCGGCTCATTCTATGAGCGAATGATGCCTGACAATTCGGTCACGATCGCAACCTGTTTTTTCGCCAGCCATTGGCTGAGCCAGTCAGTCCGGCTCTATGCCCCGGAAACCATCTGGTTTGCAGATCTCACCGGTGAGGCCCGGAGGAAAATGTGGCAGCTCGCGGAAAGCGATTGGGTGAATTTTCTGAACCTGCGGGCGCAGGAACTGCAACCTGGTGGTTATCTGTTCGTCTCAGCGCTTGGTGCGGTACCGCAGGAAGGTGAGATCAACGGCATAGCAGCAGCGGGGCGCGGAAACTACCGCGCCCAACAGGCAGTGGTCGCTTCCATGGTTGAGGATGGCGAACTGGATCGGGATGCTGCGGACAACTTTGTGTTCGGCCTTTGGTTCCTTACTGCAGACGAAGCTCGGCAGGCTATCGAGCGAAACGATGAGTTGTCGAAACTCTATGAGATCGACACAATCGAGGCCGAATATGTGGATGACGGTGGAGATCTCTTCCTGGACTGTCTGTCGGATCCTTCGGAGTATGCCCGGCGATATTCGGGCTATACGCGCGCCTACGCCGGCACCACACTCAGGCGCAACCTGTTTGAGCCGTCTGCAGGCCGCGGGAGAACAGCCGACGAGATTGAAGCGGAGTTTTTCCGGCGTTTCGAAGCACTCTATGCAGAAAAAACCAACAAATATGCCTGCGAGCAGTGGCACTTGAAAGCAATCCTAAAGCGGATTTGAACGCACAAAGCCTCGTATCGGCAGCCAATACATTCGCGAAAGTGGGGAATGTCATGGTTCAGAAAACAGCTCCAGACAGAGCGACCGAAGGGATGGTCGACTACGACGACAATTCCCTGGCTCAAAGGCAGGACACGCTTCGAAATTCGGATGTCATTTTCGAACTTGCCAACCGACTGTCAGACCTATCAGGTGTCTTGAACATCACAGACTACGGCTGCGGTCCGGGACAAAGTGCGGTCGAAACGGTCCGCCCGGCACTCGAAGCCTGGCGCAAGTCTTCTGCGAACAAGCAAGTTACAGTCTGTCACGCCGATCAACCGGGAAACGACTGGAATGCCCTCATCGGCATAGTCTTTGGCAAGACAGGCTATGCGGACGCCGAACATGCGCCACAGGTGACAACTTCCGTCGGAACCTTCTTCGATCAAATGGTACCGTCCGGGTCAGTATCCCTTGCCACCTGTTTTGCAGCCAGTCACTGGCTCAGTTCACCTTTCAGGATAAATGCCCCGAACTCGGTCTGGTTCGCCGACCTGCCGGAGCAGGCTCATCTGCAAATGCGGAAGAAGGCACTTCAGGACTGGTCCACCTTCCTGAAGCGACGCGCAAAGGAGCTGCAGACCGGAGGTTTTCTCTTCGTCTCGACGCTTGGCGCCGTTCCGTCACCAGACGATCCAAACGGCAAAGCCGTTTCAGGACGAGGGGTCTACCGCGCCTTCCAAAAAGTTACAGCAAGCATGAAGAAAGACGGCCTGCTTGACGCAAAAACAGCTGACGAGTTTGTCTTCAGCTTCTGGTTCCTGAGCGAAGAAGAAGCCAGGTCACCGTTTGAAACTGATGAAGAACTCGCGGCAGCTTACGAAATTGAACTCGTCAAGGTCGGCAACAAGGTCGAGGGGGGAGATGTTTTTGGTGCCTATATTCAAGACCCTGCAGACTATGCCCGGCGCTACTGCGGCTTCGCACATGCTTTTGCAAGTTCGACTCTGAGAAATCAGCTCTTTGCGCCCTCTTGTTCAGGGAAAAGAGAAGAAATCGACCGCCTTGAGACCGAGTTTTTCCGCCGGGTGGAAGCACTCTACGAAGAGAAAACGAATACTTATGCCTTCGAACAGTGGCATCTGAGGGTTATCTTGAAACGAAAATAGGTTTGCCGGGCCCTCGGACACCAAATTCAGGCGCGTTTTTGCCCCATTATTCGGCCGCTCCGAGCGCCAGGAAACCTCCGGACTGCCGTTCCCAAAGCATCGCGTACAGGCCTCCACGCCTCAGCAGTTCCTGGTGACTGCCCTCTTCGATAATCCGCCCCTTGTCCATCACCACGAGGCGGTCCATGGCGGCTATCGTCGATAACCTGTGCGCGACGGCGAGCGTTGTCCGCCCCTCCATCATACGGCTGAGATGTTGCTGTATGGCCAATTCCGCTTCGCTGTCGAGCGCCGATGTCGCCTCGTCCATGATCAATATTGGGGCATCCTTCAAGAGAACCCGCGCGATCGTAATGCGCTGACGCTGCCCCCCGGAAAGCTTCACGCCACGATCTCCCACATGAGCGTCGAGGCCTGAACGACCCTTGCTGTCTTGCTGCTCGCCGATAAACTCGAGTGCCTCAGCAGCCCTCGCAATGGCTCTGATCTCTTCATCCGACGCTTCCGGTTTACCGTATCGGATGTTGTCGCGAATAGAGCGGTTCAGCAGTGAGATATCCTGCGTTACCACGCCTATCTGACTGCGAAGAGAGGCTTGCGTAACGTCCCGTATGTCCTGACCGTCGATGAGAACCTGACCTTCGGAAACGTCGCGCAAGCGCATAAGCAGGGAGATCACCGTCGACTTGCCGGCGCCGGAAAGACCAACAAGACCGACCCGCTCGCCCGGCTGGATGTGGAGATTGAATCCCTCCAGAACCGGCCTGCGGTCTTTCTGGTAAGAGAAAGTCGCGTTGTCAAAACGGATTTCCCCCTTGGAGACTTCCAACACTGCGGCGTTTTCACGGTCGGTGATTTCCGGCCGGCTGGTCATGATCGGCATGGCGTCCCTGATCGTGCCAAGAGTGCTGGTAATCGATTGCCCAACGCCGATGAAGCTGGAGGATGCAGCGGAAAGGGAACGCGTGACCGTCAGTCCGGCGACGAACTCCCCGATTGTGACCCAGCTGTCCATCAGCCCTTTGAAGCCGATAATCACAACAGCCAGGATCAGCAAAACGTTCAGGAAATAGACAGCGCTATCCGTCAATATGTATGAGCGGTTTTCACTGTGACGGGTGTCGATGGTCTCGCCAATCACTCTGCGAATGGCCCCCGCTTCGGAATCCTCTGCTGCGAACAGCTTGACCATCGCAATGTTGGAATAAACGTCAGTCATGGCGCCCGTCGCCCGCGAGTTTGCGGCCGCAACCTTGGCCGAGCGCTGCAAATAGGCGGGAATGGCCAGCCAGGCGACCAGGATATTCGCCAAGATCCAGATCATGACCGGAACTGCCAATGGCCACGCCATTGCGAGCAAGAGAATGAATGAGCCACCGAACTGAATCAAAAGGCGGGGAATTGTTTCAATCGCCAGCATCATCTGCCGGTGAACCGACATCGTCACTTGCGCAATTCGCGACGCAACCTGTCCGGCAAAAGTGTCCTCAAAGAAAGCCAGATCCTGCGTTTCCACCGCCTTGTGTGCCTGCCAGCGCATGGCAGCGGGCAAGAGAATACGGACTGTCTGAAAGGCATAGGTTTGGCGCAACAGGAATGCGAGCGGATCGATGATCACGAAAAGCACGAAAAATCCGAGCAGCAACCAGCTGTTTTCCAGAAGAAAGACCCGAGCCCCCTGCCCGGTGACACCGTCAACCACGAATGCGATTGCCCATATGCCCGCCAGGCCCAAACCTGCCGAGATCATTGCGAGGAGCGAGACGATCACCAGTTGCCACCTGAACATTCTTGCGAAATGCAGCACAAGACGAAGCGGCCCTTCGTCCGGCAAAGGCGCCACCGGGAGATCCAGCGGCTTCAGATGCGCTTCGAAGGGGCGGAAGTAACGGTCAACAAGTTGCGCCAAAAGCGGTCCTGCGATTGACACCCGCAATACTCCTGAAAAGTTCGTTTAATCCAGCGGACTGGAAGCGGTCGTTACAGCTGAGACCGCTGCTCGATCCGGTAGACACAGCGCCGGTCGCCGGACAACTGATGCTCTGTGCGCTCGACACTCACATCCGGTCCCAGAACATCCTTGAACAGTCTGAGCTCGGACCGGCAAAACCCCTGGCAAGCCGTGGCGGCAGCGCAGATGGAGCAATGGTTCTCAACAAGATAGAAGCCATCGTCCTGCTCGATGACTTCAGCCATGTAACCTTCCTGGCTGCGAAGTTCCGCCAGCTTGTCAACGCGCCCTGCAAGGTCAGACACACTGTCTATCGCTTCCTGATATGACTTCCGGCTCTGCGCTTCCCTGTGAGAAATCAGCTTCTCCAATCCTTCGTCACCGAAGAGATCATTGAGACCGGTCAACAGTCCCAGCACCAGATTGGAATGATTGTCCGGGAATTTCTGATGACCGGCGGTTGTTAGGTCCCACACTCTTTTGGGACGACCCACGGAGCCCTTGATGTCTTCATAGCCGACCAGGTCATCCTGATGCAATCCGTCCAGATGCTGCCTTACGGCTACCGACGTGACATTGAGACCTTTGGCCAGATCCGCAGCCGTTTGCGGGCCGGAAGACTTGAGAGCATTTAATAGCCGTGTGCGCGTTCGATCTGCCATGACGCCAATATAATGCTATTCGCGCATAAAAAAATAGTTAGCTTTCCTTATTAGCCATCGTTTGTTCAGCTGGCAAAAGTGGTGGCGTCTCAAATCAGGCTGGTTTGCAAACTCCGCTGCTGCGCTGACATGTCAACTTTGAACAGCGGAAAGCCTGACCATTCCCAAGCTGGACCTATAGATCTCCATCAGCATTTATCGCGAAACTATTCGCTCGGTTAACTCGATTTTCAGACCCGATCAAATATCTTTTCCATCAAGATTTACAAATTCTACGGATCATTGAATCCATGCGCCAATTATTCTTTTGGTCTATTTTCGGCACTGGCTACCGGCGGGCAGAGTTATGAGCAAGCTCCGGAGCTTCGCACGATGGATGCTGGTTGACCCCAGGTATCCTGAACTCGCTCAAGCCCAGTACAATGCGCTGAAGACCCAGATTCCCGCTCTTTACTTTCTCTTGATGGTGAATGCGGTCGCGGTGTCATACACGCATTACGATGTCGCTCCCTTTTACATGACGGTGGGTGTTCTGATCCCGATGCTCGCAGTTACGTCGCTCAGGCTTGTGGCCTGGTTGCGCGCAGGCAAGGTATCTCCCGGACCGGATGAAGCGATCAGGAAAATGCGGCAAACGGTGGTGTTTGGCAGCGTCATCGCGGTCATTTACATCGCATGGTCCCTCAGTCTCGACGGATATGGAGGTCCTGAAGAGCGAGGTCATATTGCGCTTTTCATCGCGATTACGGTGATCGGCTGCGTTTTCTGCCTGATGAACCTGCCCCAGGCAGCAATCCTGGTCATGCTCATCGTGACCGTCCCGTATCTCGTCTATTACGTCGGCCTTGATAAGGACGTTTACTTTGCAATCGCGCTCAACATATTTCTCGTCTTTCTGGTTGTCCTCAAGGTCCTGCTGAACGGATATTCCAGCTTTTGCAAGCTGGTTCGATCTCAGGAGGCCCTTGCGACAAAACAACGGGAAACGCAAAGCCTGAGCGAAGAAAACCGGCGTCTCGCCCATACCGACGCGCTTACAGGATTGCCCAACCGCAGATACTTCTTCAGTCGCCTGGAAAGCCTGATTGAAGATGATGAAAACACCGAGCGACGGTTTGCGGTTGGCGTTCTGGATCTGGACCGCTTCAAACCGGTCAACGACACCTACGGACACAAGCTTGGTGACCAGTTGCTTGCCGAGGTCGGTGATCGTCTGAAGTTCATGGAGCTTGCCGACATTGAAGTCTGCAGGCTTGGCGGAGACGAATTCGGCTTCCTTTTCACCGGAGACACAGCCAACGCATCGGCTATTGGCCAGGCCATCTGCGATTGCATCAGCGCGCCCTATCGTTTCGGAGAATTGCAGCTCACGATTGGCGCATCATGCGGCATCGCGATCTATCCGGAAGCTGGCAGGTCTGCTCATGTGCTCTTCGATCGATCCGACTACGCCCTTTATAACTCAAAGTCGAATTCACGCGGCCGGACCACGATCTACTCAAAAAGCCATGAAGCCAAGATCAGGTCTGAGCGTGCCATTGAAAGCGCTTTGCAGAGCGCCAACCTGACAAGCGAATTCAAGGTCTATTTCCAGCCGGTTGTCTCGTTGCCGGAGCGCATTATCGTAGGGTTTGAGGCGCTTGTTCGTTGGCACAGCCCGGTTCTTGAGGAAGTCGAACCTGATCAGTTCATCGCCATCGCGGAACGCACAGGACTGATCAACCGGCTGACGATTTCACTCTTTGAGAAGGCCATCCGCCAGATCAAGTCGCTGCCCGGAGATCTCTATCTCTCTTTCAACCTGTCAGCACACGACATCACGTCTGCGGAAACGGTCGCCACACTTCTGGAAATCATTCACCGCAACGGTGTCGATCCGAAACTGATCACATTCGAGATTACCGAGACATCTGTCATCGGCAGCTATGAAGCCGCGGAAAGCTGCTTGCGCAAACTGCGTAACTCAGGCGTCAAACTGGCACTCGACGACTTCGGAACCGGATATTCCAGCCTCGGCTACCTTCACCGCCTGCCGATTGATTGCGTGAAGATCGACCGAAGCTTTGTCTCCGGCATCAGCGAGCAGGTCGCTGGAGATGTTATTACATCCATCGTGAACCTGTGCCGGTCCATGCAGATGGCATGCATTGTCGAAGGAGTTGAAAAGAGCACCCAGCTCGAGGCACTGGAAACCCTTGAATGCAAGCTTGCGCAAGGTTTCTTCTTTGCACCTGCTCTTCCCTTTGATGAAGTCCATGAAAGTGCGCATGCAACAAGGACCGTCGCCGGTCTTCCTCTTGTCGGTTTCAGCGACACAGCGAAGCTGCAAAGGTCCAGCGCTTGAAGAGGTTCGATACTTCCCCTCTTCGCTGAAGTCGTGATAACGGGAGAACATGACAGGTGGAACCAAACGACAAAAGGACATGCGCAAGGCTCTGAGAGCCCTGCTGCCGCGCGTTCCGATGCGCGATGCTGAAGCTATTCTTGACCTGGCTCTTGCGGGCCATCTGCGCCACTTGCCACCGTCAATTTCGCTCTGGCAGGCGACAACCAGCCATATCCGGCATGATTTGACGGAATACGATGCCTTGCTGGACGAAGGATATGACCGCGACGCTGCACGCTACTTCGTTGCGGAGGAGATGAATGAAGTCCTCCGCAACTGGGGATGCAACAAGGAAGTTTCTCTGGACGAGGATCAGACGCTCTGATTCACAAAGCGTCATGACACACGGTTCCCTTACCCCGAACTCAACTCCGCTCGTAAATCCACTGTTCCGGTATATGAGCGGTGACGGTTTCGCCCGCTCTGATCGCGCCCGGAATTTCCACATAGCCGACCAGACCACGTAAACGATTGGCCTTTTTCGGGAACAGGAGATCCAATCCTTCCCGGCCCGGATAGTTTTCCGCTATCGCCGCCCCTGCAAATCGGCAAGGTAGATTGTCACCGTCGACGCGAATGACCACCCCGCCTTCGAACACCAGTCTCGTTCGTGGGGGAACCTGGGTAAGATTTGGGATACCCGACATGGCGATGTTGCCACCAATCCAACCCGATCTAATTTCTTCAATCTCCATGCGCTCGGCCACCACGGCGAGCTCTTCAAGCGAGAGTATTGAGATTTGACGCTCGTTGCACATTTCCGTGCCACGTGGATACCAGGGCTCGCGACCACCGGAGCGACGGGTGTAACCGGCATGACGGTCTCCGGGGACACCTTCAAAGGTCAGCTCAAGCGTATCGACCGCGACCGTTTGAAAGTCATCCGGAGAAGTCGTCTGGAAAACGCCTTCCACCTTGCCTGCAACTTTGAATTTGGAGGTGATCCGCATTTCCTCGGGCAAAAGTGCAAGCTGTTCCGTCATGAAGTTCTCCTGTGGTCTATCCGTGCTGAGGTTTAGGCTGCATTTCGCTCTTTGACCAACAAATCATTTTGAAAAACGCATCAAACAAGATGATCCATGCTCTTCCCGACAGTCATGCCGATAAGCGGATAATCACAAGGGTTGCCCTGCTTCTCTGATCGCAATCATGCCAACACCGGCCACCCAAAAAAAGACCCCGCGATTGGATCGCGGGGTCGGGCTTTTATGGACGTGTCGCAACTGCCTTATTGTAACCTCACCGTACAGACCATCTGCGTGTGCTGTGAGTTTATCCAGCAATTGGGCGGCAGCGGCCCGGTCGGGATCGGATAGTAGTAGTAGGTGGGCTGATTGGCCGCGCTGGCAATTGCCGCTCCCGTCGCTACGCCGGCTGCATAGGCGCCCGGATGGTAATAAGGACCATAGGGCGGGTACGGCGGATATGGCGGGTAGTATGGGTGGTACGGATGATATGGGTGATGCCAGGCACGGCAGCGCGGGTCCTGTGGCGCATGGTAGCAATAAGGCCCATAAGGCCAGAACCCGACGGAACCTTGGGCATGGCCGACTTGATGTTGCGGATGACCGACTTGATGCTGGGTATGCGGGCGCGGGCTGCGGTCAATGAAAAGCGCAACGCCTTTGGCGCTGTCCGGCAGCTCGCCTCGAAGCACTTTCACGCCATAGACCATGGAGGACCCTTCGGTCTTGGCAGAGGTCAGTTCTACAAGCGCGGGAACCTTGCCGGTCTCACTCAGGATGCTGACCACCGCATTTGGAGGGTCTCCCTTGAAGCCGTCTTCAACCTGCCAGAAGCCTGCAAAATCCTTGTTTGAAAGCTGACCGCCCACGCGGTAGGGCCGATCACTGAAGAACAAGACGCCTGCATCCGTGCCGGTCAGCGTCATGGTCGAGCCATCGAATTTCATTTCACCGGCCTGCTGCACGAAGTCGTAAGTTGGCGGCGGTGTCGGATCGGCGTTGACCGGCTGTGCCTGCTGCGCTTGGGCTGCTCCAAATCCAATTCCGGCCAACAGACCGGCACCTACAATCATTCCGCGAGTTATTTTCAAACTGTTCATCGTCAAATACCTCCTCCCGGGCAATGGCGGGCGCCCGGTTGCTGACAAGCAAACTTCGCACGAGCATCCCGTTCAGATTGTGACATAGAACACAGTCTGCCTTCTAGATTGTAGCGGGACAATGGCTTGGAGATTAAATAATTGAAAGGTTTAGAGCAGTAAGCGCTTGCCGGTCGCAGCCGGTTCCGCGATTCAGCCGACATCCTCCCGGAAACCATCAAGGCAACGAATAACCTTTCGGGCGTAATACAGCATTGCAACCCAGTCGGTCATGAAATGCGTATCGGTCTCTGTCATTTCCGGCATCGCCGCCCGCCATTCCTCAGCCAACCCGGGAACGGTCTGTTTGCCTTTTCCCTTCTGGACGGCGGTGATTTCATCCTGGATACGCTTGTCCATTCTGCCTACCAGCGTTTCCACCGGTTCGACGGTTGCGTACTTGTTCGCATCGGCCTGCACGTTGGCCCTGGCCTGGCGGTACAAAGCAACATAGTCCGCCAACAGGACGACCAGAGTATCCAGTTTGCTGGAGGACTTGGTGAACGACGACCAGGGTGCGCGTTCGGTTCGATAGGTCCTAGCGGTCGCCAGCAGTTTGTGCGCTGTCGCCTTCAGCTGAGTGTAATCGAGTGTATCCGATCCTGCCTTCCCGCTATCCGCCTCCAGATAACTCGAACAGGTGTTCAGATAGGCTGTCTCCAGCCGCTCAACACTGTCGCCACTTCTGTTTGGAAAAAGCAGCCAGGCCGCCGTCAGTCCGACCGCAGCGCCTATCAGCGTATCGTAAAGGCGCGCCCAGAATTCAACTGCCGGCAAGCCTGTCAGCGTCTGAAGTCCGATCAACACAAGAAAACTTATTATCCCGGCGGCAATGCCGTAATTGCGTTCAAACAGAACAATGATTGGAGGTAACAGGAGAATAATCAGCCCAATCCGGATATCGGGATACCCGGAGAGCACCGGTTCCAACAGAATTGCAAACAGAAACCCAACCGCTGTTCCCAGTGTCCGCTGTGTAGTCTTTTTCATAGTCGCGCCAAGACTGCCGCACAGCACGACAATGACCGTTATGGTGACCCAATAGGCATGGCTCAGGTTGAAGTAGATGCCGATACCATAGCCTGCACTGGCAGCGACGCTGGCCTGAGCGGCAAGACGCCAGGAGACCTGCTGCCACCAGGGCGCAGTTTTCGGCTCTACCGCATTGTCCTCTTCCGGGCGGAGTTTGGACGCTCCTTCGGCGAGTTTCCAAATCCGTTCGAAAGCCTGCGCAATTCTCAGGAGCTGAAATTTGTCGCCTTTCTGAAAACCGGTCTCAAGCTCCGGCCAATTCACGTCAAATGGAGATTCTCCAACCGGTGTCTCCCCCGTTGTTATCCTCTCAAAAAGCTGATCGACCACTTCCTGAAAGGTAGCGTTTTGGATCAGTTCCGCGCGGCTTTCGGGTGAGAGCATTGCCATGGCATCGCGCACGACCTCCAGCGCAAGCTGCATCATTGCAGCCGATTCAACTGTCAGGCCTCGGAGCGCTGCATTCGGATCGATCAGATCAATGCTTAGGTCCAGCTCGGAACGCAGACTTGCAACATCGGAGACATTCAACCTGCGGCGCCTGTCGATCGACAATTGTCCATTGGCGGCCAGTTTCAGGTAGTCGGCCATTGCCTGACGATTTGCCTTCTCAACCCTCAGATAGGTCTTTTCCGGAGACGGTCGCCAGAAACCGATGCGGATTACGAAAGCGAGCACGGCGCCAAAAATCGTCATCGCCGGCAACCAAATTCCTGGCAAACCGGAGACACTCGACATGATCACAAACAGCCAGAAGATCGAGACCATGCGCCCCGCGCGCAACCAAAATTGGCCGAACCCCTCAATGCCAAATCCAATGGCAATGATCGCGATCCATATGAACTGAAGAACGACAGCTGAGTTCTTGCCCGCCGCCAGTCCTGACGCCATCCCGAAAATAGCAAGACCAGTCATGATCAGCCCCAGCCAGACCAGATCGTTGGCTTCCTGCTTTCGTGTCGATATTGGCGTGAACAAGAGGCAATGCGCACCGGCTGCAGCAGCCAACACCGAGAGGGTGAACCCCGATAAACCATCAGCAAATCGTCCAAGCTGATTGGCCAGCAATCCGGCGACAACAACAGTCATCATCAAATGTGTTCCACGCACCAGCCGCAAGGCTCCAGGGTCATAGCGGATAAAGCGCGCGAATGTCTGGGGTATCAGCTGAAGCATCGATTGAACTTGAACCTATGAATCCAAAGCATTGAACTAATTCAAAAAATGTTATCGACAAAGATGGAGCACTTTAAGATCACTGATCAAGTGCAAGTGCCGAGGACCATTTCTTGTCCCGTTTCAAACCATCGAGACACCCGACAATCTTGCGCGCATAGTAGAGCATCGCAACCCAGTCGGTCATGAACTTCGTTCCCCTGGTCCCGACAAGCGGAACCATGTCCGTCCATTCTTCAATCAGACCGGGAACTGACTGCTTTTCCCTCCCCGCCAGCACAGCCTCAAACTCGTCGAGCATCCGTTTGTCCAATTTGGCGACAATAGGGAAAAGTGGCGGGTCAAACTCATTGCTTCCGGCCTCCGTGACAAATGTCATGCGAGCTTGCCGATAGAGAACGACATAGTCGGCTAGCACAAGAACCATGATGTCCAACTCGTCGGTTGAAGTCGCAAACGAAGCCCAGGGTGATTGCTCCGCCCGATAATCCTGGGCGGCGGTCACCAGACCGTTTGCCGCTGATTTCAGCTGCGCATATTCCTTTTTCTCTTCCTGCTCGCTCCGGCCCTCTGCCTTCAGGTAGTCAAAACAGGAAGTGATGTAATCGATCGCGAGCCGGCGAACGCTTTCTGAACTCCGCCGCGGCAACAGCACCCAGGCCGCCAACAGCCCTGCGGCGGCTCCAATCAATGTGTCGTAAAGGCGTGGCCAGAACTCGGCAACCGGCATTCCCGTCAGGGCCTGTAGTCCGATTAGCACAACGAAGCTGATAATTCCGGAGGCGATACAGTAATTCCGCTCCAGGAAAACGACAATTGGAGGCAGCAAGAGGACAACCAGGAGAAGTCGGATCTCCGGAAACTGGGCCAGAACGGGTTCGACGGCGAGCGCGATGAAAACCCCGACGGCTGTTCCCACGGTCCGGAGAGCCGTCTTCTTGACGGTCGCCCCAAGACTGGCGCACATGACGACGACAACCGTGACTGTGATCCAATAGATGTGGCTCAAACCGAAAAAGGATCCGAGCCCATAGCAGACTGCCGCAGCCGCACTTGCCTGCAGTGCCAGCTCCCAGGAGACCTTTTTCCACCAGCGCGAAGATGCAGAGTTGCCGGAGTTCCCCTGGCCAGGTGGAATGCTCTCGGTCGCCTGGGCCCGCAGCCATAGCCGCTGAAAGGCCTGCACAATGCGGAGCAGATGGAACTGATCATCGCGTGACAGATCAGCCAACGGGCGAGACCAGATGGTTTCCAACGCCGGCTTTGCTGAAACCTGTTCACCTGTCTCAAGGCTATCGCTCAGACTCTGGACGGTCTCCCGGTAGGATGCACCTTCAATCAAGTCGGCGCGGCATTGATCTGACAGGGCGGCAACAGCGCCTCTAACGACTTCCAGCGCAAGCTGGATCATGGCGGCCGCTTCCGGTGACAAGACCTTCAGGCCACATTTCGGGTCAACCAGATGAGTGCAGGTTTCCAGCTCACCACGCAGGGCGGTCAGTTGCGACAGACCTATATTGCGTGAACCGAGGTCGGAGATATCTCCCGTGGCCGCCTTCAGCAGATATTCTGCCATGACCTTGCGATTGGTCCTTTCCACACGCATGAAGGTCTTTTCGGGCGATGGCCGCCACAGAAGAATGCGGAATACAAAGGCAGAGGCCGTCCCGAGGACACCCATGGCGGGCAACCAGAGACCGGGTGCGACGGGGTTGCTCGCGACAACGACAAAGATCCAGAAGATTGCCAGCAATCGTCCGGCGCGCAGCCAAAACGGGCCGAGACCGTCCATGCCGAAGCCGATCGCGATTACCGCGATCCACAGGACCTGAAGAACCGGGATGGCGGTATCTTGGAACAAGGAGATGACGCTCGCGCCGATTGCGAAGCTGATCGTCAATATGGCGCCCAGCCAGAGTATGTCGGATGCTTCCTGTTTCCTGGTCGAGACAGGCGTGAAGACCAGAACGCCGGAGCCTGCACCGGCTGCAATCACTGCAAGGTCGAAACCCGATACCGCAGGCTGAAAAATACGAGCGAGTTGCAACGTCAAAAGCACGGAGGCAACAATGGTCAGCGTCATGTCGATCCCGCGCACCAAGCGCAAGGCACCCGGGTCGTAGCGCTGAAGACCGGTCAGAGCGCGCATTACCAGCTGAAGCATCGACTAACCTGAACCAGCCTTTCCGAACGATTGCAGCCACACATTCTATGGTTCCCGAAGCAGCGCAAACTCACCCTGACCGGGAAACCGGCTCCAGCATGCAATCAGAAGATAGCGTTCGTAAAGACTTGGCAAATCAAATCAAAAAAGGCGGCCCGGGGCCGCCTTTTCTGAATTTCGTTTTGCAAGGCTCGCCGATCAACGCGTCAGCGGCTTGTACTTGATC
>JBCCVB010000114.1:0-23041 GCA_039195965.1 Pseudomonadota bacterium | reverse complement strand
TTGAACTCGCCACGGGTGGATTGGAATTCGGCAGCTTCCAGCGCGGCACGAAACGCGTCGGCGTCCTTGACGTCAGCCTTTTCCATCGCAGACAGAAGCAGGTTCGCAGTGTCAAAACCCTGAGAGGCGTAAAGCGAAGGCAAACGGCCATATTCGGCCTGGAACGATTCAACAAACGCCTTGTTGGTCGGGTTGTCGATGTCCTTGTTCCACTGGCTGGTGTTTACAACACCGAGAGCCGCGTCCCCAACCGCCTGCAGGATACCCTGGTCGAAGGAGAAGGCAGGGCCGACTACCGGGAGATCGACACCGGAGTCCTTGTACTGTTTCAGGAAGGAAATCCCCATGCCGCCCGGCAGGAAGAAGAACACGCTGTCAGCACCTGATGCCCGGATCTGAGCAATTTCGGCTGCGTAGTCCGTCTGTCCCAGCTTCGTGTAGATCTCTCCCGCCAGATCGCCCTTGTAGAAGCGCTTGAACCCGGTCAGCGCATCCTTGCCCGCCGGATAGTTCGGCGCGAGGATGAAAGTGTTTTTGTGATCGGCAAAATTTGTGTAGGCCCCGGCGGCTTCGTGCAGGTTGTCGTTCTGCCATGCCACATTGAAATAGTTGGGATGGCAGCCCTTGCCCGCGAGCATCGACGGTCCGGCATTTGGTGACAGATAGAACTTGCCCTGTGCGGTCGCCGCAGGAACGACGGCCATCGCCAGGTTCGACCAGATGATGCCGGTCAGCACATCCACCTTTTCGGACTGGATCATCTTGTCTGCCAGTTGAACGGCAATATCCGGTTTGCGCTGGTCGTCTTCGATGACGACTTCAAGGTCTTCGTTTCCGGCCTGTTTGACGGCAAGCATGAAGCCGTCCCGTACATCGATCCCAAGACCGGCACCGCCACCCGACAGGGTCGTGATCATTCCGACCTTGACCGGCTCGGCCACCGCGCCGGAAAGTCCGACCGCCAGTGCGGCAGCTGCCGCCATTGTCACCAACTTCATAACTTGCTCCTATTGATCTTTACGCCTGCAGTTCCCACTCGTTTTTTTATTTCAGGCCAATGGCACTTGTATTAACAAGTTTCCAAAAGCATAGGGCAATCAGTTGTTTATTGGTCTTCTGCGTGCCCCTTTCCGCAGAAGTTGAAGGTATTAAGTCTCAAGCGTCCGGCCGGAGCCGGAAACGCTGGATCTTGCCTGTTTCGGTTTTCGGCAAAGTATCGGCAAACACGATCGACCGCGGATATTTATACGGCGCGATCGTTGCTTTGACATGATCCTGAAGCTCTTTACACAGCTCATCGGAGGGTTCGGCATCCTCTGCCAGAACCACATGGGCCTGAACGATGGCTCCCCGCGCTTCGTCCGGCATACCGATGACGGCACATTCCAGAACCGCAGGATGTGCCAGAAGCGCAGCCTCGACCTCCGGCCCGGCGATGTTGTAACCGGCGGAAATGATCATGTCGTCGTTTCGAGCGGCAAAATGGAGATGCCCGTCCTCACTCATCGAGAAGCTGTCCCCGGTGATGTTCCAGCCGTCAACGACATATTTGCGCTGACGGTCATCAGCCAGATAGCGGCAGCCGGTGGGACCACGCACAGCCAGCTTGCCAATCTCGCCATCGGCGACCGGTTGGCCGTCCGGCCCCAGGATTTTCACCTCGTAGCCGGTCACCGGCTTGCCCGTGCAGGCCGGCTTGTGATCTTCAAACCTGTTGGAAACGAAGATGTGCAGCATCTCGGTTGCGCCGATGCCGTCCAACATCGGTTTACCGGTCTTTTCCATCCACGCTTCGTAAACGGGAGCCGGAAGAGTTTCTCCCGCCGAAACAGCAGCTCGAAGTGATGAAAGATCGGCGCCCTCTTCCATCGCGCGCAACATCACCCTGTATGCCGTCGGCGCGGTGAAGCAAACCGTGGCTCTGTACTTCTGGATGATGTCGATCATGTTCGGCGGCGTTGCATTTTCCAGCAGTGTCGCGGCGGCACCAAAGCGCAATGGGAAGATTGCAAGGCCGCCAAGGCCGAAGGTGAAAGCAAGCGGTGGAGAGCCTACGAAAACATCATCGGAAGTCACACCGAGGACTTCCTTCGCATATCCATCCGCAATTATCAGCAGATCCCGATGAAAATGCATGGTTGCCTTCGGCGTTCCGGTCGATCCGGACGTAAAGCCGAGCAGCGCCACATCGTCCCGGCCTGTCGGAACCGCATCGTAAAGAACGGGCTTTTCGAGAGCCAGGCGATCCAGTTCGGCATCATGATTGGAGGTTCCGTCAAACCCGACCACTTTTTTCAGGAACGATGAATCCTTCGCGCAGCTCACCAGTTCCGTCATCAGGCGCGTGTCACACAGGGCAAACTCGACTTCCGCCTTGTCAACGATCTTGGCAAGTTCCCCTGCCCGCAACATCGGCATTGTATTGACGACGACGGCACCGGCCTTCGTTGCAGCCAGCCAGCAGGCAACCATGGCCGGATTGTTGGCCGAGCGGATCAGCACCCTGTTCCCTGGCTTGACGCCCAAGTCTTCGGTCAGAGCGTGGGCCAGACGATTGGTCCAGTCTGCAAGCTCCTTGTAGGTACGCCGTCTGCCATTGCCGATCAGGGCAGTGTGATCGCCAAAGCCTTGTTCGACCATCCTGTCGGTAAGCTCGACACCGGCGTTGAGAAGCTCAGGATAGTCGAAGCCTTGGAGAAGAAATTCCGGCCACTGATCTTCCGGCGGCAGATTGTCCCGCGTGAAGGTATCGATATGTGCGGAAGGACCAAGCATGGTTCAGTCTCCCTGAAAAGCGCCAAGTGTCTGACGCGCAATGATGATTTTCTGAACGTCCGATGCACCTTCATAGATGCGCAGGGCACGGATCTCACGATAGAGCTTCTCGACCGCCGTGCCGGACCGGACGCCATCGCCTCCGTGAAGCTGGACTGCCTTGTCGATCACCTGTTGCGCCTGGTCGGTGGCGAAGAGCTTGGCCATCGCAGCTTCCCTCGTCACTCGCGGTGCACCGCTGTCCTTTGTCCAGGCAGCCCGGTAGATCAACAATGCTGCGGCATCGACATCCATCGCCATGTCAGCAATGTGCCCCTGGACCAATTGTAGATCGAAAAGAGGCGCTCCCTGAATCTCGCGCGCTGTCACGCGCTGCAAGGCTTCATCCAGTGCACGGCGGGCAAAGCCGAGGGCTGCCGCGGCGACCGTCGATCGGAAGATATCCAGAACGGACATGGCAACCTTGAAACCGCTGCCCGGTGCGCCGATCAGATTGGCTTTCGGAACTCGGCAATCGGAAAAGCGCAGTGTTGCCAGGGGATGCGGAGCAATTGTTTCCAAACGTTCCACCACTTCGAACCCGGCAAGATCCGGCGTAACGATGAATGCTGAAAGGCCCTTGGCACCGGGAGCCTCTCCCGTGCGAGCAAAGAGCGTATAGAGGTCGGCGATACCGCCGTTGGAAATCCAGGTCTTCTCGCCATTCAGAACGTAGTCGTTACCGTCCTCGGTCGCGGTCATTGTCGAGTTTGCAACATCCGAACCAGACTGCGGCTCTGTCAGCGCAAAGGCTGATACCGCTGACCCCGAACGTGTGCGCGGCAGCCATTCGGATTTCTGAGCATCTGTCCCGAACAGGGAAATCGCCCCGGTTCCAAGTCCCTGCATGGCAAAGGAAAAGTCTGCCAACCCATCATGGCGCGCCAGAGTTTCGCGGATCAGGCACAGGCTTCTGACATCAAGGTCTCCATCCGGGTTGCCCGAGTGCCGCAGGAAACCTGCGGATCCAAGATCCCTGACCAGTTTGAGGCACGCGGCATCGGTATCTTCGTGGCCCACATTCGCAAGATTGGCTTTCGCCCAGTTCTCAAGCTCGGCAGCCAGATCTCTGTGCCGGTCTTCAAAAAACGGCCACTGAAGGAAAGTCTTGTCCGCCATCAGTCGCCCTCGAACACCGGTTTTTCCTTCACGACGAACGCCTCGTATGCCCGGCGGAAGTCATTCCCCTGCATGCAGATCGCCTGAGCCTGTGCTTCGGCTTCGATCGCCTGCTCCAGGCTCATCGACCATTCCTGCGCCAGCATGGTCTTCGTCATCGAGTTGGCGAAAGTAGGACCCGCCACAATCCGCTCTGCCATCTGCATGGCAGTTACGTCCAACGCGTCCGCTTCAACGACAGAGTTGAAGAAGCCCCAGGAGTATCCTTCTTCGGCCTTCATGGACCGTCCGAGGTAAAGCAGTTCCGCGGCGCGTCCCTGGCCGATAATCCGAGGCAGGATCGCACAGGCTCCCATATCGCAACCGGCAAGGCCAACCCGGTTAAATAGGAAGGCAACCTTTGCATCCGGCGTTGCGATCCGAAGATCCGATGCCATTGCCATGATCGCCCCGGCACCTGCGCAAATCCCGTCAACCGCCGAAATGATTGGCTTGCCACAGCCCAGCATGGCCTTGACCAGATCGCCGGTCATTCGAGTGAACGCGAGCAATTCCTTCATGTTCATGCGCGTCAGCGGGCCGATGATGTCATGCACATCCCCACCAGAGCTATAGTTTCCGCCGTTGGGCAAGATAACAACCGCATGAACGTCGTCAGAGTAATGAAGGTCCCGGAACCAGTCGCGCAGCTCCGCGTAGCTTTCGAATGTCAGCGGGTTCTTCCGCTCAGGTCTGTCCAGAGCAATCCGGGCAATGCCGTCTGCAATGTCACAGCGAAAATGTGAAACGTCACTGCGCATGATCGCTCTCCTTATCTGAATGATGGCTCAGGACCACGTCGAGCGCTGCTGAAACAGCGTCGATATCCTCAACTGCCCAACCGTCCAGCAGCTTGTTGATCCAGTCTTCATGATGATGGGCCAGCTCTTCAAAGGCCTGCAGACCTTTCGGCGTCAACTGCGCGAGCTGTGCCCGCTTGTCACCCGGCACCGCAACGCGCAGCGCAAGACCTTCTTCCGTCAGCTTGTCGACGATACCCGTTACATTGCCGTTCGATACCTTCAGAAAATTCGAAAGATCGCTCATCTTGAGGCCATCAGGAAACCTGGCCAATGCGGACATGACGTCGAAACGTGGCAATGTGGTTCCATGCTGATCGCGCAGGTTCCGGCGAATTTCGCCTTCAATCCCATTGGCGGTCTTCAGAAGCTTCAGCCAGATGCGCAGACGCGCCTTGGATAGCGGCTCCTGCTTTGAGGTCGTATCAAACGTCAAAGCTCACCTCCCGAAAGGCTCAAAGCCTGACCGTTGATAGAGGCTGCACCGTCCGAACATAGCCAAAGCGCCGTTTCGGAGACCTCGGATGGTTGAATGAACCTGCCTTGCGGATTGTCTGACTTCAGGGTGTCGGCGGCTTCTTCACGGCTCATCCCCGTCTTTGCGACGATGTTGTCGATCGAACGCTCCAGCATTGGTGTTTCGACGAAGCCGGGGCAGATCGCGTTCACGGTGACACCGGTTTTCGCCAGTTCCTTTCCAAGCGCACGCGTCAATCCCACTACCGCGTGCTTGGCGGCGCAATAGGCACTGACATAGGGATAGCCCCTGAGCCCTGCGGTCGAGGCAACTGCAATCATCCGTCCCCAACCACTCTCCTTCATATCCGGCAAGGCAGCTTGCCACACATTGGAAACACCGATCAGATTGACTGACAGCATCGACTGCAGCACGTCGGCTTTCATTTTCGCGAAAGGAACGCTCTGCGCTGCACCGGCGTTGGCGACGACAACATCAATTGGCCCCAGTTCCGCCCGTGCAGCATCGCAAGCCGCAACGACAGCATCCGGATCGGTGACGTCACACACCTGATAGGGTAGCGACTGTGCCGCCAGCGTGGCTTCCGTGCGGCCGAAAATCGTGACGTTCGCCCCGGTCTTCGCAAAGGCCTTTGCGCACGCAGCACCAACGCCGCTTCCACCGCCCGTAACAAGGATATGCCGGCCTTCTACACTCATGCCCGCAGCATCTCCGCTTCCCGGTCCGCAAGCCGCCACGTCTGATCGCGGCCTGCCAGATATGGCATCGGCCAGTCGGTGGCGTTCCGGTCACCGATCTTGCTGGCCTCGTGCAGCGTCCAGTAGGGATCCGCCAGATGCGGGCGACCGACGGCCACGAGATCTGCGCGCCCAGCCATCAAAATGGAGTTGGCATGGTCAGCTTCATAAATGTTCCCAACCGCCATGGTCGTCAGTCCACCGTCATTGCGGATACGGTCAGAGAACGGCGTCTGGAACATACGGCCATAGACAGGTTGCGCGTCAACGGACGTCTGCCCGGCCGAAACATCGATCAGATCGACCCCTGCTTCATTGAACATCCGGGCGATTTCAACAGCATCATCCGGTGTGATACCGGCTTCTCCGACCCAGTCATTGGCGGAGATGCGTACCGACATCGGTTTGTGTGCTGGCCAAACGGCCCGCATGGCCCGGAAGACTTCCAGTGGCCAGCGCATCCGGTTTTCGAGCGAACCGCCATATTCATCCGTACGGACATTGGAGACCGGTGAAATGAAGGATGACAGCAGATATCCATGCGCCGCATGCAGCTCGATCATGTCGAATCCCGCACGGTCGGCCATTTCGGCGGCGGACACGAACTGAGCTTTTATTTCCGCCATTTCTTCACGCGTAATTTCGCGCGGCACGGCATTGTTCCTGGACCACGGGATCGACGAAGCGGACACAAGCTCCCAGTTGCCGTCCGCCAGAGGTTCGTCCATGCCTTCCCAGCCGATGTTGGTCGACCCCTTGCGGCCCGAATGACCGATCTGGCAACAGATTTTTGCATCGGTTTCGGAATGCACGAAATCCGTCAACCGCTTCCAGGCAGTCTCATGTTCCGGGGCATAGAGGCCCGGGCAACCCGGTGTAATCCGCCCTTCGGCACTGACACATGTCATCTCGACAAATACCAACCCGGCTCCGCCTTTGGCGCGCTCACTGTAGTGAACGAAATGCCAGTCGGTCGGCGCGCCGTCGACTGCCTTGTACTGGGCCATGGGTGACACGACCATCCTGTTCTTAAGCTCCATCTCCCGCAGCTTGAAAGGCGTGAACATTGGCGCACGCACCGGAGCATCCGAGGGGACGCCGGCATGGTCCATGAACCAGCGCTCCGCCGATTCCAGCCATTTGGGATCACGCAAACGCAGGTTCTCGTGACTGATCCGCTGAGAGCGCGTGAGCATGGAATAATTGAGCTGCACCGGATCGAGATGCAGATAACGTTCGACATGCTCGAACCATTCCAACGAGTTCCGCGCCGCAGACTGCAAGCGCAGAACTTCCAGCCGACGGTCCTGCTCATACTTGTCGAAGGCGGACTGCATGTCCGGCTCGCTGTGCAACAGGTCAGCCAGAGCGATCGCCGATTCAAAGGCCAGCTTCGACCCTGAGCCTATGGAAAAATGCGCTGTCGCAGCTGCATCGCCGAGAAGAACCACATTTTCGTGGCTCCACTTTTCACACAGAACCCTTGGGAACCTGATCCAGGCAGACCCGCGGATGTGGTTCGCATTGGTCATCAGGGCGTGGCCGTCCAGATGATCCTTGAAGATCTCTTCGCACGTCTTGATGCTCTCTTCCTGGCTCATCTGACCAAAGCCGAAGGCATCGAATGTCTCCTGCGCGCATTCGACAATGAAGGTCGCCGTGTCATCGTCGAACTGGTAGGCATGAGCCCAGACCCAGCCGTGCTCGGTTTCCTCGAAGATGAACGTGAAGGCATCAGAAAATTTCTGGTGCGTACCGAGCCAGACAAACTGGCACAGCCGTTGGTCGATATCGGGCTTGAACGTGTCGGCGTAAAGCGTCCGCGTTTTGGAATTCAGACCGTCGCTGGCCACCACCAGATCGTAGTTCTGGCGATAGTCTTCGGCGCTCTCGACCTCGGTCTCGAATTTCAGATTGACGCCAAGTTCGCGTGCGCGCTCCTGCAGCAGGAGCAGCAGCTTCATCCGGCCGATACCGCAAAATCCATGCCCGGAGGAAACGAGCCGCTCCCCCTTGAAGTGAAGCGCGATGTCATCCCAGTAAGCGAAGTTTTCGCCGATGGCCTTGGCGCTGACCGGATCATTTGCCGCAAGGTTTTCCAAAGACTCGTCGGAGAGCACCACACCCCAGCCGAACGTGTCGTCAGGACGATTGCGCTCAATCACGTCGATCTCATGGGACGGATCGCGAAGCTTCATGGAAATGGCAAAATATAGCCCGGCAGGCCCACCGCCCAAGCAAGCAATCCGCATGGTTTCCTCCCGTTACTACGAACAGGAATAGCGAAACACAGATCGGAATTTCCTTCAAGCCTAAAATTTCAAACTTAAAATATATTAATGAAAGCCCATTGGCGCTTCTTGTCACATGCGATCCCAGCCTATGGCGCTCAAAGAAGTTTCCGGCCGCGTGCGATTCAAGCGCCAAACGCAGAAGGTCAATCGAAACGATGCGTTGCAGAAAGCCTAAGGCTTCGACACTGAAGCCAGTTTCACTCGAAGGAAATTGATACTTGGCAGATCCGTTGTCAGGGATATTGCCTTTTCGTAGTACCTTGCCGCTCTTTCGGATTGACCCAGACGAGCACACATGTCCGCGCGGGCAGCCCAAAGAGGTTGAAAAGCGGTACCCACGGTGCCCTCAGCATTTTCAAGCGCCGCCAACCCGGCTTCAGGACCATGCAAACGACCCGTTACGGCAGCTTGCGCAACCAAACCGCCTGCGGTCGGGCCATACTGCAGGCAAGCATGGTACAGCTTGTTCAATGCAAGCCAATCGGTAGTACCCGTTTCCTTGCGAGCTATATGAACAGCCTCGATAGCGGCTTCGATCTGGAACCTTCCAACTGAACCCAGCTGATGCGCGCGCACGAGTTGACGGTTGCTATACGCGATCAGATCTTCATCCCATAGAACCGTATCCTGGTCTTCGGTCGACACCAGCACGTCGTCGACGATCCTTGCTGGCAGACGTGCCCTATTGGCAGCGATCAGGGATGCAAGGCCGAGGGCTTCTGCGTTGTCAGGCAGCAATCTTGCCAAGAGATCGGCAAGATAGAACGCTTCCTCGCCAAGATTTTCTGTTGGGTCCAGCCAATCGTGAGCATGCAAGGCGTAGATCGCTTCCAGGATAGCGGAGCTGCGCGTTTTCAGGACTTCGCTTTCGGGAATTTGGAATGGAATGCCCGCATCCCGGATTTTGGCCTTCGCGCGTACGAGGCGTTTGGATAGAGCGGTCGGTGAAATCAGGAACAGACGAGCGATTGAAGCGGCATCAAGACCGAGAACCGTTTGGAGCATCAAGGGAGCATGCAAGTCTGAATTTATCGCCGGATGCGCGCACACCAGAAGGAGTGAGAGCCGCTCATCCGGAACGGTACTGGGCGAGGTTTCTTCGACCACAAACTCCGGCAGATCGGTTTTTATGGAAAACCGCCCTTGCCGCCTCAAAACGTCTGAGAGCCGGTTACGCGCCACTGTCAGCAGCCAGGCGTCCGGATTGCCTGGCACTCCCATTTGCGGCCAGGCCTCGAGAGCCTTTGCAAATGCATCTGAAAGGGCATCTTCAGCAAGGGTGATATCGTGCGTGCGCGCCGAAAGAAATGCAAGCAACCGGCCATAGGAAAGCCGCGCCGCCAGCTCGGCGGCGCGGATGGGATCCTTCACACTGCCCCCATGGCAGACGCGCGAATTTCAACTTTTCCCGTCTTCGCAGCCGGGCATTTTTCCGCCCATGCGAGAGCGGCATCAAGATCGGGAACGTCAACGACGAAGTAACCGCCGAGGGTTTCCTTTGTGTCGGCGAACGGACCGTCCTGCACTTGCTTGCTGCCACCCTTAAGCGAAAGTGTGGTCGCCGTCTGCACCGGTTGCAGCCAATCCGTATCAACAAAAACGCCCGCCTTGTTCAGGGCTTCGATATAGGCACCATAAACCTGTTTTTCGGCTTCCCAATCGTCTGCCGTCATATGCGCCAGGTCAGCAGGTTCCGTGTAAAGCAAAAATGTGTAACGCATTGTCAGATCTTTCATTCCGGGAACGAATTCAGGTTGCTGTTTCGAGGTTATCCAGACCCTGCTCAAATGTCTTGCCGACCATGCCATCCATGAACAGACCAAGAATGCGAGCCACGGGATTGAAACCCAAGTCCATCTTCATGGACCATGTCACGAGCGTTCCTTCAGGCGACGGGACAGCCGCAATTTCCTGAACCGGTGAACCCATCGATCCCAGATCAATGTCATACCGAACCCGCTCGGCGGAAATCGCAACCACTGTCTGACTTCCCTTGCCGTCCTTGCCGTCGAATTTGAAGCCCGATCCAATGCCACTCTCCGGGCCAAAGTGCTCAATTTTCAAACCTGCGTCTGCGCTCAGGTAGGGGTTGAAACTTTGGTACCCCTTGTTTGAGGCCGCCAAGGCAAGGACCGCTTTCGGTTCCGCTGATAGTTCAGCATGCCGCTCGACATGCACAAAGCGCGGCAAAAGCATGGTCCCTGCTGCAGCTAGGGCAACCACGCCTACCCCACCTGCCAGGAATGTCCAGATCGTCATGATGTTCTCCATCTTCCTGCGAGAAAGCGACTTTGCTTTCACCGACATGACGAACTGACTTCGTCCCGATGGACATTTAAGTTCTCTTTTTTTGAATTAACTCGCTAACACCACGCCGCTTGGCAATCCTCACTCCTCATTCGGTGCATAGTCTGCCGGATCGACACTGTCCGGCCGGCCATCGAGTGCAAGCTTAGACTGACGCGCGGGAGTGGTCGAAATCACCTTGCCAGCCTTGACCACCGCGAGCCGCGTCGCCTTGAGCCGGATCGCCTCGATCGTATCGCGCGCCTGAAGCAGAACGAAGTCGGCCTTGCAGCCTTTCTCGACACCATAGCCTTCAAGCCCGAGTGCCTTTGCCGGATGAGTGGTGACACATTCATAGCAATAGCGGATCGCTTCCCGACTGGTCATCTGCGCAACATGAAGGCCCATGCTGGCGACTTCCAGCATGTCGCCGGACCCCATGGAATACCAGGGGTCCATCACACAATCATGACCGAAGGAGACATTGATACCGTAGGAACGCAGCTCCGGAACACGGGTCTGGCCGCGCCGCTTCGGGTAGGTGTCATGCCTTCCCTGCAGCGTGATGTTGATCAATGGATTGGCGATCGCATGCACCTCGGCCTCCGCCATGAGAGGCAGGAGCTTGGAGACATAGTAGTTGTCCATTGAGTGCATTGAAGTTAGGTGTGACCCGGCGACCCGGCCCTGCAAACCGAGACGCTGGGTCTCGTAGGCCAGGGTTTCGATGTGCCGTGACATTGGATCGTCTGTTTCATCGCAATGCATATCGACCATAAGACCGCGATCGGCCGCTATCTCGCACAGGCGCTGAACGGATCTGGCACCATCCTCCATTGTCCGCTCGAAATGCGGAATGCCGCCGACAATATCGACCCCCATGTCCAGCGCTTTCAGAAGGTTATTCTCAGCATTGGGCGAGCGATACAGGCCGTCTTGCGGAAAGGCTACCAGCTGAAGATCGATATAGGATTTGACCTTCTCGCGGACTTCCAGGAGCCCCTCAACCCCCGTCATCCTGTCGTCGCAGACATCGACATGGCTGCGGATCGCAAGAAGGCCTTGCGAGACGGCCAGATCGCAGTATTTCAACGCGCGCTCGACGACGGCTTCAACGGTCAGGATTTCCTTCAGTTCGCCCCAAAGCGCAATTCCTTCCAGCAGGGTCCCGCTCTGGTTCATGCGCGGCAGACCGAGAGAAAGCGTTGCATCCATGTGGAAGTGACTGTCGACAAATGGTGGCGACACCAGCTTGCCACCGGCTTCCAGCACATTGCCTGCGTCTGCGTTTATTCCCGGTTCCACAGTTTCAATTCGACCGTTCCGGCACGCGATGTCCACACCGGTGCGGCCGTCGGGAAGGTTTGCGTTCTTGACAAGAAGATCAAAACTCATGGGACAAATCCTGTCAGCGTTGGCCACGGAAATAAGGAACGAGCAGCGCGCGCGGGTAATCCGCCTTGCGTGCGACGACAATCAGCGCCGCAATGGACAACAGGTAAGGCATCATCAGGAAAACCTGACCTGGAATGAACGAACCGACTTCCGTCTGCAGGCGAACCTGAAAAGCATCGAACGCTCCGAACAAAAGCGCACCCAGCAACGCCTTGCCCGGTCGCCAGGAGGCAAAAACCGTCAGGGCAATGCAAATCCACCCTCGGCCGTTGACCATGCCGAAGAAGAAAGCGTCAAATGCCGACATTGTGAGGAAAGCACCACCCAGCGCCATGATCGCGGAGCCGACCACAACAACACCGATCCGAAGGCCGTAAACAGAGAGCCCCTGTGACTCCACCGCTGAAGGGTTGTCCCCAACGGCCTGAATGGCAAGACCGAGTGGCGTGCGATAAAGCACATAGGCCGTCACGGCGACCAGCAACAAAGCAAGAAAGGTCAGCGACGTCTGCTGAAAAAGAGCCGGTCCTATGAACGGCAGATCCGACAGCACAGGAATGTTCAAGGGCTCGAACTCATCGATACGTGGCGGTGACGATACGTCCGGCAGCGCCGTGCGGTAGATGAAATAACTGAGCGATGTCGCAAACAGCGTTACCCCCACCCCTGACACGTGCTGAGACAGGCCCAACGGCACGGTCAGGATGGCATGGATCAGGCCGAAGAACGCACCCGCAAGTGCCGCCACCAGAACGCCGCCCCAGAGGCCTGTTCCAAGCCAGACCGCCATCCAGCCTGCCATGGCGCCTGCGGTGAAAATGCCTTCAATACCAAGGTTCAGAACCCCTGCCCGTTCACAGACGAGGGCACCAATGACGCCGAAGATAAGCGGCGTCGCGATCCGTAGGGAAGCCGCCCAGAAGTTTGCAGAAATCAGAATGTCCAGAATATCGCTCATTCTGCAGCCTCCTTCGTGCTGGCGGTGCCGACAAAGCGGATTTTGAACCTCAGAAACAGGCCCGAAACCAGAACGCATAGCAGGGCCATGGCAACAATCAGGTCTGCGAGATAGTTGGAAACGCCGGTTGCACGGGACATGGAATCCGCGCCGACAAAAATGCTCGCGATGAAGAGCGCCGCGAAAACAACACCGATCGGCGACAAGCCAGCCAACATGGCGACAACGATGCCCGAATACCCGAAACCGGGAGACAGGTCAGCGGTAAGATAGCCTTTCAACCCGGCAACCTCTCCAACACCTGCCAGTCCGGCAAGCGCGCCGGAAAGAAGTCCCACGCGAATGAAGGTTGCGGTGACCGGAATACCGGCATGGCGGGCGGCGGCGGCATTTTCCCCGACAGCGCGGATCTCAAAGCCCCAGACGGTTCGTTTCAAAAGGAAATAGACGCCCAGCGATGCAACAAGCGCCATGACAAGACCCCAGTGGATGCGCATGCGCGCCATCAGCTTCGGCAACGCGGCTTCATCAAGGATTGGCTCCGACTGCGGCCACCCCATGCCCATCGGGTCCTTCATCGGCCCTTCCAGCATCATCTGAACGAACAGCAGGATGATGAAATTCAAAAGCAGAGTCGTAACGACTTCATCGACGCCAAGTTTGGTTTTCAGAAGTGTCGGCCCGAGCATGACAAGCCCACCGGCAAGTGCGCCGGCCAGAACCACGGCGGGTATGAGAATGTAGGACGGGCCGGACAGGAACCCCGTCCCGACGGCGACGGCCGCCAGCGCGCCCGCATAAAGCTGTCCTTCTGCTCCGATGTTCCAGAGCTTGGCTCGAAATGCGACCGCTGCCGCCAAACCGGTCAGGATCAGCGGTGTTGCCCGCGTCAGCATTTCCGTAAAGGCAAACATCGACCCGAATGCACCCTTGGCCATGAGGCCATAGGCTTCAAAGATCGAAAGACCGGCGAACAGCATCGGGACTGCCGCCAGGATCAGGGCGGCCACAGCTGCGATAACCGGTACGGCGACCATTCGGGAGACGGCAACAGGACCTCTCGGTTCAAAACGGATCATGCAGCGTCCTTTCCAGCATGCCCGGCCATGCGCAGACCGAGCGTGCCGCGATCGAGTGTTTCCGTCGGCTCTGCTCCCGACAGATGCCCTCGGTGGATCACCGCGATCCGGTCGGACAACCGCATCAGCTCGTCAAGATCTTCCGAAATGAGGATCACTCCGGCACCACGTTCGCGGGCCGCAAGCAACCGCTTGTGAACGTCCGACGTCGCACCGACATCCAGCCCCCTTGAGGGTTGCGCCGCCAGAACTACCTTGGGTTCGGTTTCGAGAGTGCGTGCAAGAACGATTTTCTGGATGTTGCCCCCCGACAGCAGCCGGGCCGGACTGTCCTCACTTTGACAGCGAATGTCATAGGCTTTGATCAAGCGTCTCGCCCGCTCGCGCATGGCAGCAAATCTGAGCAATCCGTAACGCTGGTTCTCCGGCTTGCGAATTGATTCAATGGCAAGATTTTCCGAAACACTCATTGCCCCGACGATACCGTCGTGATGCCGGTCTTCAGGAATACGGGCAAGACCGATATCGATCATCGTGCGGGCATTGGCATGATCAAGGTTCAGATTTTCAAGCGTCATGGTGCCCTTGGCAGGCGTCTCCAGACCTGAAATGAGACGGGCAAGCATCGCTTGTCCATTGCCGGAAACGCCGGCAATTCCGAGGATTTCTCCGGACTTCAGATCCAGGTAGATGTCATGTAACGCTTCTCTGCCCTGACCGACTGAAACACCGTTCATGACAAACAGGTGCTCACCGGCCTGTCCCGGCTCCCGCACTGTTTCGGTAATCTCATGCCCGACCATCAGTTCTGCAAGCTGCCTCTGATCACACCCTTCCGTTGGCAGGTCGGCCACTTTTCGCCCACCCCGCAGCACGGCGACGCGATGGGACGACGCGATAACCTCCGCCAGCTTGTGGGATATGAAGATGATGCCAAGCCCTTCCGCGGAAAGCTTCTTCAACGTCGCGAATAGCGTTTCCGATTCCTGAGGCGTCAGAACGGCTGTTGGTTCATCGAGAACCAGCACGCGCGCATCCCTATAGAGAGCCTTCAGAATTTCAATTCGCTGCTTTTCTCCCACTGAAAGTTGAGAGACCCTCGTATCGAGGTTCACGGAAAGACCGGAGCGGTCCATCAGATCGGTCAGCTTCTGACGAGCGGGTGCTCGAGCCGACTTCAATGCGGACAAAGGCTCCGTACCCAGAAGGATGTTGTCGAGCGCGCTCAGGTTTTCCGCCAGTGTAAAGTGCTGGTGGACCATGCCGATGCCGGCTTCCAGAGCTGCATGCGGAGAACCGGGTTCAAGGTCCGACAAGCCTTGTCCTTCGCGCGCGACAAGCACTTTTCCCTCGTCGGCCACATAGTGACCGAACAGAATATTCATCAGCGTGGTTTTGCCAGCGCCGTTCTCGCCCAGAAGCGCAAGGATTTCTCCTTGTTTAAGCTCAAGGGTCACATCACCGTTTGCTGTCAGCGCACCAAAGCGTTTGGTGATGCCGTCCAGCTTGAGAACGAGCGGGGCGTCGCCTGGCGGAAGCGCCATACCGACCTCCGGAAATTACATGAAGCAAAATTGACCGGCCGCAGCTTCAGCCACCACGGCGAAATAGGTCCGGCGGCCCGTTGGCCGCCGGCCATTGACTGGAAGGCTCAATTACATGGTCGACTTCGGTTCACTGTCGTTCACGTTAACCCGGAAGAGACCGTCCATGATCTCCTGTTCCTTTTCCTTGGCTGCACTGACGGCATCTGCGGAAGCCAGACCTTCGTCGACAATAAAGCTGCCGCCGCCATAAGCCATGAAGCTGTAGGGACCGTAGTCCGCAGGTTCGAAATTGTCGGCTGCCACTGCATCGACTGCACGGTCGATGGTCGGCTCCATGTGCCAGAGCGCGGAAGACAGAATAGTTCCCGGATAGTCACCCGCCGTGTCGATCACGTTGCCGATGGCCAGAATGCCTTTGTCCTTCGCGGCATCGGAAACACCGAAGCGCTCTGCGTACAGAATGTCCGCGCCATTATCGATCATGGCATAGGCAGCTTCCTTGGCTTTGGGCGGATCGTACCAGGAGTTGATGAAGGTCACGAGGAACTTGACGTCCGGGTTCACCGAAGTCGCCCCTTCCATGAAGGCGTTCATCAGCCGGTTTACTTCCGGAATGGCATAGCCGCCAACCATGCCGATCACGTTGGACTTGGTCGTCGCACCGGCAATCATGCCGGACAGATAGCTCGGCTCGTGGATCCAGTTGTCGAAAACCGCAAAATTCGGCTGTGCCGGCCCAAAGGAGGAGCCCATCAGGAACGCTGTGTCCGGATATTCCGCGGCAACCTTGCGTGCGGCTCTCTCGACCGCAAATGCTTCACCGACGACCAGGTCCATACCCTGTTCTGCATATTCGCGCATGACGCGCTCATAGTCGGTGTTGGCAACATTTTCGGAGAAAGTGTAGGTGATTTCGCCGCGATCCTGGGCAGCTTTCAAAGCCTTGTCGATCCGGCTGACCCACTGCTGTTCCACTGGAACGGTATAGATGGCCGCAACCTTGATCGGGTCGGCAGCTTCAGCTGATGGAAGCGAAAGTCCGACGGAAACTGTGACGGCCAGCGCAGCCGAAAGCATGGCTCTCCGAGCCCGCGAAAACGGTTTTGAAGTGAACATCTGAAAACCCCTGGAAGTATTTATACGATGAAAGATGACCACAGAATCAGCGTGCTCACAAGTTGAGCAGGCCTGAAATATCGAAATTTTTTGAACACATGGGAAAATTTCAGCAACGTCGTGCTCATTTGCCGACGAATTAATCACGCGCGAAATTCATGTCAGAAATTCAATTCAAAACCAATGGCGACGGACTTTCAGGATGGAGGCAACAGTCTTCAAATGAGAAGTGAAAGGGCCCGCCAGAAGGCGGGCCCGGAGATTCAGATATCGAACTTGACGCCCTGGGCGAGCGGCAGTTCGGCCGAGTAGTTCACTGTAGATGTCTGACGGCGCATATAGCCTTTCCAAGCATCGGAACCTGATTCGCGACCACCGCCGGTTTCCTTTTCGCCCCCAAACGCACCACCGATTTCTGCACCCGAAGGGCCGATGTTGACGTTGGCAATCCCGCAGTCGGACCCGGTAGCCGACAGGAAGGTTTCCGCTTCGCGCATGTTCAGCGTGAAAATGCAGGAAGACAGGCCTTGCGGAACATCGTTCTGCAGGTCGATGGCTTCTTCAAGGTTCTCATACGCCATGACATAAAGAATGGGTGCGAAGGTTTCGGTTTTGACCGTCTCGGTCTGCCCGGGCATCTCGACAAGCGCAGGCGCCGCATAAGCGCCACCCGGCACGTCCTCGTTGACCGGCGCACCTCCATGAACCTTGCCACCTTCAGCTTTCGCATTGGCGATGGCAGATTGCATGGCGTCCAGCGATGCCGCATCAATCAACGGTCCGATCAGCGTACCTTCCTTGCGCGGATCGCCAATCGGAAGGCTACCATAGGCTTTGGCGAGCTTGGCAACGAGGTCGTCCTTGATGGACTTGTGCACGATCAGGCGACGCAGAGAAGTACAGCGCTGACCTGCGGTGCCGACCGCGGAAAACACGATCGCCCGAACGGCCATTTCCAGATCGGCAGACGGCGCCACAATCATGGCGTTGTTGCCACCAAGCTCCAGGATCGGACGACCCCAGCGCGCAGCAACCTTCGGCCCGACGATCCCGCCCATCCGGGTGGATCCGGTTGCAGAAAGAATTGGAACGTCACGGGACGTAACAAGTACCTCGCCGATATCTGCGCCGCCGATGACAACTTGCATCAGGTTGGCCGGTGCATCATCTCCAAAACGCGCAACTGCCTTTTCAAAGATTTTCTTGCACGCAAGCGCAGTAAGCGGTGTTTTTTCGGACGGCTTCCAGATGACCGGGTTGCCGCACACAAGGGCCAGAGCCGCGTTCCAGGACCAGACGGCAACCGGAAAATTGAAAGCCGTGATGACGCCACACGGACCAATCGGATGCCAGCTTTCCGACATCTTGTGTCCGGGCCGTTCCGAGGCGATCGTCAGACCGTAGAGCTGACGGGACAGGCCGACAGCAAAATCACAGATGTCGATCATCTCCTGGACTTCACCCAGTCCTTCCGACGTGATCTTGCCGGCTTCCAGAGTCACCAAAGCACCCAGTTCGTCCTTGGCCGCGCGCAGTTCTTCACCAAGCAGGCGAACCAGCTCACCGCGGCGCGGAGCCGGCACCGTGCGCCATGCCTTGAAGGCATCTTTGGATCTGGCAATTACCGAACCGATTTCACCGGCTGGCGTTTCCTTGATCGTGGCAACTGCTGCACCGTCAATCGGAGAACGCACACTCAGCGTCCCACCGGACAGTTCTTCACTGCTGAAACCAAGCGCACTCAATACCTGTGCATGTTCCATCTTCATCTCCTGTGACAATCGGTGTTCGCTCACCGTTTTGTTTCTTCAATTGACGTCAGCTTGCCGACCGCAGCGGCGATCCGGTCCAACCCCTTTTCGAGATCGAATCTGGCATAGGCGAAAGAGATCCGGGCGTGTCCAGGCAGGCCAAAAGCACGGCCAGGAACGATCGCGACATGCGCTTCACTCAAGAGCCAGTCACAAACCTCCGCGTCGCTCGAGAACTTTCCGGCCTCGATCAGTCCTTCGATGTTGGGAAAGACGTAAAAGGCGCCGTCTGGAATCGAACATTCAATCCCAGGAACGGCATTCAACCGCTCAACCACGAGGTTCCGCCGCGCTTCGAACTCTTCACGCCGATCGCTGATAAGTCTTTCTTCGCCTTCGAGTGCCGCCAGGGCCGCAGACTGTGAGATCGAACAGGCACCCGAGGTCACCTGTCCCTGCACCACAATCATGGCCTTGATCAAATCCGCCGGGCCAATCCCCCAGCCGATACGCCAACCGGTCATTGCCCAGGCCTTGGAAACTCCGTTCACGATCAGCAAGCGGTCCCCAAGCGCCGGCGCCGCTGAAGCGAAACTGACAAAAGGCTGGTAGCTCAGATGCTCATAGATTTCATCAGCGAGGACCCAGACATGCGGATGCTGCAGCAGAACTTCAGCAAGGGCCTCGATCTCCGCCGCCGAGTAGATGGCACCGGAGGGGTTTGATGGCGAATTGAGCATCACCCAACGAGTCCGCGGCGTAACTGCAGCGGCCAGCTTTTCAGGTGTCAGCTTGAACCGCTCCCCCATGTTGCAGGGAACAGTAACCACCGTACCCCCGGCCATTGCCACGATGTCGGAATAGGACGTCCAGTAAGGCGTCGGGATGATGACTTCATCCCCCGGGTTGAGCGTTGCCAACATCGCATTGGCCAGAACCTGCTTGGCTCCGGTCGACACGACCACATTCTCCCGATTGACACCGGCCTGTTGTGCGATCGTATCCCTCAGGGCGACAGTTCCGGCAGTTGGCGGGTATTTTGTTTCGCCATCGGATGCTGCTTCGTGCGCCGCAGCAACCACATGCGCCGGGGTTGGAAAGTCCGGCTCACCCGTGCTGAGCGCCGTCACATCGTGCCCTTCAGCCCGCAGCGTCCTTGCTCGTTCAGAGATCTGCACAATCTCCGAAAGAGCAATGCCACTGATACGATCGGCACGTTGAAACCGGCCGTTTTCAGCCATTGTACCGCGCGCCGTTCCTGGTCTTCAAAAAGGCCTCCAGGGAAACGTCTTCCTGCTTGAGGAAGCCATGAGCCGGGAGCGCGCCTTCACGAACCATTTCAATCACCGCAACCACTGAGGACGCGGTTGTCCAGGCGATGGCCGTCCGTTCCTTGCCGGCGATTTCGACAGGCTTCAGTCCGCGGACGAATTCCTTGCGCTGCGTACGCCCGTTCAATTCGCCTTCCGCCGCCACATGGATGTAGACGATGTCGTCGCTGACCGGCGGTTTGGCGTTGACAAGGATTTCCCCTGCTTCCTTGCGTCGGTCACGCATCAGGAGCTCGTGGAAGAAAAAGTTCATCAGCTGCACATGACCTGGATAGCGCATGGTCTTGTAATCCATGTTCGGCACGCGATCCTTGTAGGTTTCGCACATGGTGCCAAGCCCACCGGATGTTGTGAACGCTTCCAGTTCGATACCACCAATGACAATCTTTTCGATCCATTCCATCGGTGAAACCCATTTGATTTCACCGTCTTCGAGAACTTCGCAGTCGTTGAGATATTCGTTCACCACGCCTTCCGGCGACCAGTTGAACGAGTACCCCATCAGGCCGGTCGGGTTCTGTGGCAATGCACCGACGCGCATGCGGCAGGAGCGGCATGTGTCGAATTCCTCGATCAGGCTGGCACCGACGATGCCGACGAAACCGGGAGCAAGACCGCATTGCGGCGCCATCAGGCCTTTCGACGTTTTGGCCAGCTCCATGATTGCCTTGGTCGTCGGCACATCTTCGGTCAGGTCGAAGTAGTGAAGCCCCAACTCGTGAGCGACATTGGCGACACCGATGTTGAGAAAATACGGCAGGCACGAGAGGACGGCGTCAAACCCGGTGAGCGCAGCAGTCAAAGCCTCGGCGTCGCTGACGTCAATCGTCTTTGTCTCAAAGGGCAGACTCGCGCCGGTATGGGCGTCAAATCCCGTGACCGAAAATCCGCTCTCATGTAACAGCTCGCTAGCAAGCGTGCCGACCTTACCAAGCCCGAGGACCGCTATCTTATGCATGTTCGATTTTTCCCTGAACGCGTTTAAAGGTCAGATTACCCCCACTTGACCGGCACAAAAACACCTGAAAAATAGTTATATCCATGATCAAAACTCATGAATGAGCAGGCACTCCAATGGAACGTGACATTCCGATCCCAAGCATTTCCGTGCTCCGCTGCTTCGAGGCGGCCGCCAGGCACCAGAGTTTCACTGCCGCCGCGGAGGAGTTGGGCCTGACACAGAGTGGTGTCAGCCGTCAGGTCAAGGAACTGGAAGACCAGATCGGAGCATCGCTTTTTCGTCGTGAAGGACGCGGCATTCGACTGACTCACGCTGGAAAGTCACTCGCCGACAGTTTGTTTTCGGATCTGACCCGATTGCGCCGAACGATTTCGCAGGCCGTCGCGGCAGGTGAAACTCAGGAACTATTGTCCATTGCCGCTCTTCCGACATTTGCCACTCGCTGGCTCGTCCCACGGCTCAAGGATTTCAAGGCGAGACGTCCAAATCTGGATCTCATGGTCTACAGTCGATCCGAGCCGTTCGATCTTGTGGAACAGGGCATCGACGTCGCCATTCACTTCGGCACCAATGACTGGCCCGGCGCCAAGCTGACCCCACTTTGCCCTGAAGATCTCGTCGTGGTCGCTGCGCCTGCGCTCATCGAGTCAAACCCGATAAACGTCAAGGCAGATATTCTGGATTTGCCTCTGCTTCATATGACCTCCCGCCCGCATCTTTGGAAGGCGTTTCAGAAAACCGTCCCGGAGACGACAGCGCATGTTCAAAAGGGAAGTTACTTCGACCAGTTTTCTCTGATCATTGCGGCCGCCGCGGGCGGTATGGGCACCGCAATCCTGCCGACCTACCTGATCGAAGTCGAGCTGGCTTCAGGCGCACTTGTTGAGCTGGGAACTGTCCGGGATGGTTCGGGACACAACTATTACATTGCCACACCGCCAGGCGAGCTGACCCCGCCCGCCGCTGAGTTCCTGTCCTGGATTCGCAAACAGGTCAGCCGCCGCGTCTGATCACCGGCGGCCAACCGACCACTTCAGATCTTCGTGACGGTTTGAAAGATCGTTTCCGTCGAATTCCGCATGGCCGGTATGACTGACTTGAGGATTTCGATGCGATCAAACAAGTGTGGATTCTTGTCCAGCGTTTCGCGAAGCGCCGCCCCAAAGGTCTGCCGCAGTTCTGTGCCAAGATTGAACTTGCAAACCCGGCTTTCCCTCGCAAGGCGCTGGCGAACATCCGGCGGAATACCGCTGCCGCCATGCAAAACGAGGGGCTTGCACGTCACTTCTTCAATGGCTTTCAGCGCATCGAAATCGATGCCATCGGTCTTTTCAGTCTGGAGGTGCACATTCCCGACGGAGACTGCAATCGCATCCGCCCCGCTTTCACGTTCGAAACGGTTGGCCTCAGCAGGATCTGTAAACGCCGATTTTGCGCCGTCGGCGTAACCGACAAAACCAACCTCGCCTTCCACCGAAACATCAGCCGCATGTGCCTTTTCGACAAGGCGGGCTGTCAATTCGATGTTTTCCAAGATCGGCAATCCGGACCCATCGAACATCACGGAGGTAAAGCCGTGGTCGATCCCTTCCAGGCAATCTTCAAGCGTGTAGCCATGATCGAGATGGCAGACGACGGGAACGCTCGCCTGGTCGGCCAGGAAGCGCAACATCTTGCCGATAACCGGGATTGGTGTATGGGCCCGGCACCCTGGACCGGCCTGTAGAATAACCGGGGACCTGGTGTTTTCGGCAGCTTCGACAAAGGCCACCGCATCTTCCCAACCGAGAACCACCAGACCAGCCAACGCATAGCCTTCCGTCATGGCGGGTTCCAGAACCTCGTTCAGAGTAACAGCGGTCATTTGAACTTGGCGATCATGTCTTTGATGCCGGGAATGGTTTCGATCTGCCAGGCATGATCCGGCTGGAAATACTGAACGAGAGAGCGCTGTGACAGACCGCCGAGGATCGTGAAGTAATACATTTCATAACCTGGAGCGACCACACACGGATGGTACCCCTTGTCCAGGACGATCGTGGATCCATCAACGATGTGATAGGCGTCGCCAACCTTGCCGTCTTCGCGCTGGACGAGCTGCATTCCAAAGCCGTTGTCGGGGCGGAAACGGAAATTGTAAGTCTCGTCGTGACGGGATTCTTCCGGCAACCGGTCCGTATCGTGTTTATGCGGCGGGAAGCCGGACCAGCCGCCCTGCCCGACCGTAAACAGTTCGGAGACAAGCAACCGGCCGACCTTGTCATGAAACTTGGTGCCGAGAATATGCTTGATCTTGCGATGGGTCTTGGTGTCGTCCGACCCGTACTGAACGAGGT
>JBCCVB010000113.1:0-23153 GCA_039195965.1 Pseudomonadota bacterium | reverse complement strand
GTATTCGGCCTCGAATGAAAAACCGCTCCCTGAGATACAGTTTACGCGCTTTTCTTCAAAATTGGCGTCAAAGAACAAATTTCAAATCCCGTCAACCGCGTCAGGTTCACAGTAGCTTGGAGATATAACTTGTTGCGCCGGGAAACGACGAACCGACAACAATAAAAGGCACTTAAAGAAATTTAACTTTTCTAAACTAGCGAGGGTGGTAAACTTGCATTTACAATCTTCTTTCTCGTTTTTCTGACCTCTATAAAATAAAAAGTCATCTATCCGAGAATTTTACCTTGTCTCCGACAGCTTCATTCTCTATGTAGCGTTAATCGATATTGTTTGACGAACTTTGTGACTGCGCGCTGTCGCGCCCTAAACGATCTTCCCTATCAACGTCGACCTAACCGTCTGCGACAAGCGCGTTGTTGCAGGCAAGTACTCATGACCGATTGAAAGGAAATCGTTATGACCATTGGAACCGTAAAATTCTTCAACTCCACCAAAGGCTTCGGCTTCATCCAGCCGGAAGACGGCTCGAACGATGTATTCGTTCACATCTCCGCTGTTGAGCGCGCTGGTCTGCCGCCGCTCGTTGAAGGCCAGAAGATCAGCTTCGAAGTTGTTCAGGATCGTCGCTCCGGCAAGTCCGCAGCAGACAATCTTCAAGCCGTATAAGAATTCGTCTCGATGACCTTGACCGCGAATGTACCGGCAAGGTTCGTTAGATGAGAGAAGGCCGGGTCTTTTGCCCGGCCTTCTTTGTTTTCAAGGGCTTGACTGAATTCGATAAAGCCGAACCAAAGCCTGTTCTCATTGAGACGGTCTTTCAACTCCGGCACGCCTGTCACTTAATACATCAACGAAGACTGGAACCCGTGTGACGCAAATTGCCGCCGCAAGCCCAAGTTTCGATAGCACCAAGGCCTGGCCCAAGCTACTGGCCAAGTATCGACAACCGAGGCCGGGGCGCAGCATCCTGGAAATTGCGGTGACGACCCTCCCGTTTTTAGCGCTCTGGGCGATTACGGCAATGTCTGTTCTGCACGGTAACTGGTGGGGTCTTCTGCTCACCGTTCCTGCCGCCGGTTTCCTTGTACGACTGTTTATTCTGCAACACGATTGCGGTCACGGAACCTTGTTTGCACACCGGGGCCTGAACGATTGGATTGGCCGTCTGATCGGTGTCTTCACGCTTACACCATACGACTACTGGCGCAGGACCCACGCGGTCCATCATGCCTCCGCAGGCAATCTCGACAGGCGTGGCATCGGTGATGTGGAAACCCTCACCGTCGAAGAATACCGGTCTCTCTCGCGTTGGCGCAAACTGCGTTACCGCCTTTATCGCAATCCGTTGATTTTGTTCGGGTTCGGACCTGCCTGGCTCTTCGTTTGCCAATACAGACTGCCCGTCGGCCTGATGCGTGCGGGCGCGCAGCCCTGGGTGTCGACCCTCGCCACTAACCTCGGCATCGTGGTTCCGATCGCAGCCATGATCTGGCTGGTCGGTTTGTCGACATTCCTCATCGTACAGATCCCGATCACCCTCATGGCGGCCACGATTGGCGTCTGGCTCTTTTACGTCCAGCACCAGTTCGAGGATACGCATTGGTCGAACAACGGCGACTGGAATTTTCAGCACGCCGCTCTGCATGGCAGTTCACACTACGACCTGCCCCGCCCCTTGCGCTGGCTGACCGGCAACATCGGTATCCACCATGTGCATCACCTGGCCGCAAAAATTCCGTTTTACCGCCTGCCGGAAGTGCTGGAGGATTTTCCCGAACTCAAAGATGTGAGCCGTGTCACGCTGCTTGAAAGCTTGAAATGCGTAAAGCTCGTTCTTTGGGACGAAAGCACAATGCGGCTGATCTCATTCAGGGAAGAACGGGCGGCACGCTAGCTGACGTCACCGAATTTCCACTGCCAATGCGCAGACCATCCCTTGAGACTTGCGGGCACTCTCACGTGCTCGCTTGAATTCTCATTCGCTCTATCACCGGCGATTGCTCATCATGCAGCAAAAACTGACCATATTCGGGTACGCAGTCGAGGCTGACATCCGGATTTCCCTCCAGGAATTCAATAACCAGGCGAGCGCTGTTCAACGGGTCAGCGCTCCCGTGAATGAATTCCGCCTGTAATTTGAGGTCATCCAGGCGCGCCCACACGTCTCGCTGGCTCATGCGCCAATCGACCGAAATGGATGAGAGCGACGCCTGATAGCTGTCGACGAAAAACCTGCGGCCCAACGGGTCGGCGCATATCGTTTCCAGAATTGTGCTGTCCGTTTCACACTGGGCATAGGCTTTTCGAAGTGTGTTCAGCATGTCCCTCTCCTTACGCAGGAGACGTGAATAGAAGACGATCAGGAGGTGGGTTCCGTGTTCGCTTTCCCTGGAGAGTTTCCTGATGTTCCTCATGAATTTGTTCACCGGACTTTCGCCCTTGCTCATGAAGTAACTTGAAGCAGCGAAGATGACACGATTGACGCTGGAAGGATGTTTGATTGCAAAATCCAGCGCGTAGGCGGTTCCCGTGCTGTAGCCAATCAACGTAACCGATTTCTGATTCAGAAAATGCAACAGCGTTTCCATCTGCAGAGCATGGCGTTCAATCTGTTGATCGGCGGGAATGTACTCGACCTGATTGGTCAGAAAACCGTCCCTGAACGGCATGATCAGCCGGATGTTCCTTTCCGCCAAAGCTTCAAAGAACGAGGGCTTCAAGGGCGGAAGAACATTGCCATGAAGCAGAATGACGGGCTCGCCCGTGGCCGCTCCGGCTTCAGCAAAACGAATGGTCTGCCGTTCACCGGCTGAAATCTGGAAGTACCTGATCTGGTCCTTGAAGTGTGTCGAACAGAACGTTCGCGCGAAATCCGTTTCGGTAGCTGACCCTTGTGCAGCCGCAGCGACCCGCTCCAGCACTTCGTTGAAAATCCAGAGCGTCGTCAGCCGAACCAACTCATTTTGTGAGCTGATATCCAGCTTGGCGCCAAGTGACTTGAGCTGACTTCTTTTCGTTTCGTACGAATGACCGCTCAAACTTGCGCTCTCGCGCACCGACAAGCCGCTCAACAGCGCATGCAGCAGCCGGATTTCGCTCGGTGTGAAGCCTTTCGAGGAACTTTTTTCGATTAATATCTGCTCGGTATCGTCAACTCTTAACGGAACGATCCAGCAATCATCTCCAGTGCCGTGAAATCGTGTGGCGACAACAAGTTCTTCGCCGACAAGATAGAATCGAGGCGCTTGAAGGTGAACTTCCGCCAGGTCCAGCTGCTCCAGCAGCCTGTCCTTGTAACCAGCATCAAGATTTGTTTGGGTAATGTTTCCAGAACGGTTCAAGAGTGCATAGCGAAACGACTGGTTTGCAAGAGCTTCCTTGCTGTCCGGCACCCGCTTCTGCACGATTGGTGCATGGTGCAAATCTGAAATGATGCGAGCAATTCGCTGATAAACTTCCGACAAAGACATATTCTGCACCAACTAAAAAATCAAAGCTTCAACCGTTCTTTCTTGCGCGCAATCGGCACCGGGCAGACATCTTCCTGCAATTCCCACAGGCGACGTGCCTTTGGTGACCTGAGAGCCCATCTGGTCGCATTGAAAACAAAAATACTCTTCCAACTTTCATCTTCCATCATCATTGTCTTCAGCGCTTCCTGCTGGATTGCCACCGACTGATCAAAATCGACCAGTGGCCTGCCGCAGGCCTGTGTCTCGGCGAGCCAGTCATGCACCAGAGCCACGGGTGTGTAGAACCAGGGAGAGAATTTCGCGACGAGCCTGGAAAGTCGGGGCGTTGAACCACCGTCAAAGAACATCCTGCCTGGACGGATGGTCAGTCCGGTCGATGTTGTATAGGCGAACGTGTCCGTATCACTGGGTGAGTACTCAAACCAGTCCGGTTCGCACCATGTAAGACTTATGCTTTTGACATTGTGAAAACAGCCGACCGGAGTGTCGCGGAATTTTGCCATATCAACCTGAATGCCCAAAAAATTTCCAACAAGGTATCTCGATAGCCCTTGTAAAAAAACACTAGAAATTTTTGCTGTTTTCACCCAATTGGGTGAAGTCGATCAGAATATTTTTGAGACACTGTCAAAGCCCGGTGACGGCAGGACGATTCACGCCACGATCACCGGCACCGCAATGCTTCGAGTTAAAATTGAAGGATCACCCGTATCGCCCCGAACGGAGAATCGGTTCTTCAGGAGAAAAGCCGGAATGGACAGAGCTTTTATTTTAGGTGCTACTTTTTCCCTGTCGTTCGGAACGAACGCAAAAACTCAATTCAATCGCACCGAAAGCATCCAGACATTGAAACTGCTGGGCTCCGATGCCTTTAACTGTGCCGAAGCCATTCGGGCCGAAACGGCCTTCTTTGACCAGTTGCCCCTGGATCACCAGGAGCCGGAAAGAGACCCCCATATCCTGATCTTCCTTTCAGATGCGGTAAAGAACCAGGAAGCTCCAGCGCCGAGACCGTTGAAACGGTGAGACCTGTCGGACTGAGCCTGTTGTCAAACAATTGAGATGCAGGTTCAAAGATCAATACTCCGGCATGTTTGTGACGCGCGGTGTCCGGCAGTACCGGCATCGGCAGCTTTCCGAGTCGAGCGAAAGCTCGAACACTCGATTGCTTCCTTGCGCCTTCCAATCAAGCCGGAGCATCGACCAGCTTCGACCTGACGAGCCTATGCAGCGTCCCGCCTCTCCAACCATTTCAGGATCGCTCGGGTCGTTTCCTCAGGCATTTCCTGCTGAATCCAATGACCGCAATCCAGGCTGATCACATCAACATTGGGAACGAACTCCGTCAGGTTTTCAAACTTCGGAATCAGATCACGATCGCCGTAAATCATGAGCGCGGGATGTTGGATGACCGGATCCACGTCCGCCAGGATGTGCCAATTGCGGTCAAGGTTCCTGTACCAGTTTATGCTGCTCGTAAATCCGGTTTTCTCAAATGCGGAGACAAAGACGGCCAGATCGTTCTCACTCATCAAGGCTTGGCCAAGAGGCGCTTGTGCTCTGGCGAGATTAATCATCATCATGCCCGGCTCTGGGGGTGCGGGCGGGACGTTCTTACGGAACATGTTGCGAAGGAAACGGGATGTATTTTCGTCCAGGACAGCGTCCGCAACACCCGGCTGTCGATTGAAATGAACGAAGTAGTGGTCGCCTCCAAGCAATTCTTCAAGAAATTCGATCCAGGGCTTTTCCGTTCGCGCCTGGTAAGGCAAGGCCAGGTTTATGACTTTCTTCACCCGGTCCGGATGCAATAGCGTCAGCCCCCAAACGACATTTGCCCCCCAATCGTGGCCAACGAAGATGGCATCCTCGTAGCCATAGTGATCGAGTAGCGCGATGAGATCACCCGTCAGCTTTTCAATGTCATAGGCTGCTACGTCCGTCGGGCAGGACGAGTTGCCGTAACCGCGCTGGTTTGGAACGATCACATGATAGCCAGCCGCGGCAAGAGCGGGCATCTGATGACGCCAGGAATAGGCGTGCTCCGGCCAACCATGACAGAGCACTATCGGCTTACCAGCATTTTGCCGCCCCATTTCAAAGACCTCGAGTTCGACACCGTTGACAGGAACAAGTGCGGGTTTGGGAAAGTCGGCTGGACTAATCATTGAACTTCCTTTTTGCCGTCGCGCGATGACCTGGCGACGTCTTCAATTCTGGTCGGTGCTCGTTGGAGCATCAGGGGGTTGAGAGTGTGCGTTGCAAGTTTGAAATCCTCTTGCTTGCGCAGACAGCTGTTGCTTAAAATCCAATAGCGCCAAAAACTGGCACTATTAGTTGGTAACCAGTTGAAATGAATGTTCGCTCCCGACAAGAAGCCATCGTGCGCAGCCTTCGCCGTGGCCGTGCTTCGACAATTGATGCCCTGGCAGAGGAGGTCGGCGCATCCCGGCGCACGGTGTTGCGTGACATTGGCGCGCTGCGTGATCAGGGGTTTGTCATTCATTCTGAAACGGGGCGCGGTGGCGGCCTGCAACTTGATCCGCAATCCGTTCAGACAACAGCGCGACTCTCGGTCACCGAGGTCTTTGCGCTTCTCATAAGCGTTACATCGATGCGCGCAGCCGGTCTCCTGCCCTTTGCAGACCTCGCTGATACCGGGCTAGCCAAAATCGAGAAGGCCTTGCCGTCAGACAAGATACGCGATCTGCGCCGTTTTCTGGATTGCCTGTATGTCGGAGAGCTCTCTCCGCAGGTGGACATTTCTGACATGGGAACGATGGACCCGGCTTTGCTTCCCGCGTTTGAAACGGCTTTTCTCCAGCAACAGCATCTGCGATTTCAGTATCGGGACGCAAAGGGAGTTGAAACGAGCCGAAATGTGGAACCGCAAGCGATGCTGATATTGCCGCCGCTCTGGTACTTGGTGGCCTGGGACCCAGCGCGCGAAGACTTCCGGCATTTTCGAATGGACCGGATCAGCAAGCCGGAAGGCGTCGACGGATCAACTTTTCGACGACGTCATACAACCTTCGCGGATACCGTCCGTCCTGTTCGCCGGTCCTCCTGCTGATCTTCGCCTACAAAGCATCTTTCGGCACTACAGTTTGCAGATCAATTGGTCCTGGAGTTTCGATCGAGACTTGTCAGGCTCCCCAAATCCGACAGCGGAAGGCAAAACTGCAGCCAGGGTCTCTCAGGCGACCTGCTGCGCCGGAACCTAGGACTGCTGAAGATCGATCACAAAAGTGACAGCTTCATTGTTGTTCAAGTTCGAAATCGATTGAGTGATTAGATTTGCAAGATGACAACGGTTAAAGCAAAGGGAGCCGAACATCTGTTCGAAGCTGGGTCGAGAGTGTCGTTCTTGGATCATTGACATACACCTCCAGAGGAGGAGCGTCTCTCGGCTCCAAGCCACAGGTTGGAAGCCAGTGCCCATAAAGCCATTCATAGGCGGCGCCAAGCGTTTGATATGGCCCGGTGTGTTCCAGCACGGCGTATCTCCCCTCAATGATGTCGAAGTATTCGAGGCCATCCAAATCCGTTGGGAAAGTGTTGCGAATGGACACCGCCACATGTGCTCGTAGTTCTGTGACAGGCTTGGATTCCGGCGGATCGCGATAGATTACAAACAGCTCGTCAACATGCGGCATCAATGATTGTGCCATCAACAGACCACCTAGCTTATTGAAAGCTCCACCGAGCTTGCGGTACGAGCCAACATGCAGAACGCCTGCTGCGCGAATTTCCTTCACTTTCCGGATGGTGACGGGATATGTGGGTTCTCCTTTCTGACCCGAGTTCACAGAACCGCTAACCCGTTCGCCTTTCTGGCGTAACTCGTTGGGCGAAAGCCCAAACATGCGTTTAAACGCGCGGGAAAAACTCGCCAGATTTTGATATCCGACTTGTTCTGCGATTGTCCGAATGGGTTCGTTTCCCTCTACCAAGGCATTGGCCGCCTTGTTCAGCCGCATTCTTTGGACAATGTCAGCGAGGGTTTCGCCGGTCATAGCGCGGAAAATACGATGCCAGTGATACCGCGACAGGCAAGCGACATCGGCCAGTTGATCAAGATTCAGATCTTCGTCCAGGTGTTCGGAAATGTAACAAAGAACACGGTTAAGCCTGTCCTCATAATCGATAAAGGGCTGTTTCTTTCCCGCCATAAGCAAAATCTCCTGAATAGGCCTGCCGAGACGATAGGACGGCTTGATTGTGCATGTCTTGCTGAGTTCGCAGCAACGGACTTCGCCCACATGTTCATGTGGGACAACTCATGCGTTTTTGGTGCACAAAAATTGCCGCACAGTTTTTGCCAAGGGGCAAAACGTCTTGGAATCCGCTTTTGACAAAAACAGGCCATGGGAAAGGTTGTTTGACGGAGTAACTGCGGGGCGGTCGAAGTTGAAATTGGCTCCCTGCCAACGGACGTATATGTGTGCCACTGCGGTATGTGCCGCAGGTTTTCACGCAGCGATGGCATGTCGGTGGTCGTCTTGCCAAAAGACCAGCTACGCAGGCTACGGGGCCGGGACGTCGCAAAAAATCTGATGCGCATCGGGTGGAAGCTTGATCCCCTGCTCTTTGTACAAATCAGCAACCAGCTTTCCTGCGTGTTTGACCACGATCGGATCGATTGTGTGAAAGCGTGCAGCTATGGTCAGATTAGACCAAACCATCAAATGAAGGCGGAACCTTCGTAGATCTTACTTTTGAGAGGAATGGCGCACCGGGGAGGATTCGAACCCCCGACCCCCAGATTCGTAGTCTGGTGCTCTATCCAGCTGAGCTACCGGTGCGTATAGAGGCGAAGATTTGTCTTCTGGCTCAGAAGCCGTCGAGGACTTATCTTGCTGGCTGCGGGACGGTGTTGTGTGCCCCGGACAGGGCGCTTACCTACTGCGGTCCGACGGGGATTGCAAGGGACTTTTTGAACTTTTTTTCATGGAACTGACACACAGTTCAAAAACCCGCAGAAAACCGAAGACCTTGGCTGTTGGTGACACTCACCCTGTGCAAAACTTTCATCGCATCAGGGGCGATCTGGCACCTCCAGATGGAAGCATGTCCCGGGTTTGCTCTGGTCCAGCTCGATCTTGCCGCCATGCGCCTTCAACAGCTCTGCGACGATCGCCAGCCCGAGACCGATACCGCCATTCTTGGATCCGCTGTGGAACGCCTTGAACATGGCCTGCTTTATGTTTTCGGGGATACCCGGCCCTGTATCCGATACGGTGACATGCACGCAATTACTCTCGCGCCGGGCTTCCAGAGTTATCCGCCTGACGAGCGTCTCGTCCTTTTCTGTTTCCAGTGCCTGCAATGCATTTCGCACAAGATTCAAAAACACCCGGAAGATCTGCTCGGGATCCGCGTCGATTTCAATTTCTTCGGAAACCTTGTTGTCGAACCTTACTGTTCCATGGTCCGCCAGACCCAGGACGTCGGCAACATCTTCACCAACCCTGTGCAGGCACAACAAACGCCGCTGAGGCGCTTTTTCCTGCGCCTTGCCGTATGACATCACCGCCTGGGTGTAACCGACTGCCCGGTCAAGGGTTGCCAGGATCTTGGGTGCGATGCGGCTGACGGTCGGGTCAGGTACATGTTCCAGGCGTTCCAGAAACAATTGCGCCGACGCCAGCAGGTTGCGCAGGTCGTGATTGATCTTGGACACCGCAAGGCCGAGGTCGGCAAGTCTTTGCTTCTGTTGCAGAGCCCGGGAAAGCGCTTCTTCCATGGCCGCAAGCCGGAGTTCCGCGTCGCCCAACTCATCGCGTCGACCGGAAATGGTCATGATCCTGGAAGCGTCTTCCGGGTTCTCCGCAAAACGCTCCATGGACTTTGTCAGTCTGCGCAAGGGCCGGATGAACACTGCGCGCAGCGTGATGTAGACAAGGCTGGCCGTAAACACGGAGATGACGAGCGACAGACCCAGGATACGCGCCGAAAAAGCCAGCATGTCCTGCTGCAACAGGCTGACGGGCAGAACCACGTCCACCCTTTCCGTGTGTCCCATCTGGCCGACACCAACAATTCGCAGGACGCCATCACCGCGATAGGTGAGCACCTGAAAGCTGCTGACAATCGACGACCAGGGTGTCACTTCCGCCATATCAACGACGAAGTCCACTTCTCCCGGCACATTGCTCATCGCGATCAGGCTGCGTCTTGACCCCTGGTCCAGGGAAATTGCGACAGCGCCGGTTGTCTTGAGCAGCTCTTCCTGAAGCCGTGGAGCAATGGTGCTGGTTTCGGCCAGAACGGAAGCTGCAACGCCTGCGGTCGTCAGACGGTCCATCAGCCAGGTGTTCCGATAGTTGGCAATGGACGGTACGTAGATGAGGATTTCCGCCAACATCACGAACAGGACAGTAAGCAGAAGCAGCTTGGCCGACAGGCCACCGTATCTGTAACGGCCATAGCTGTCCCTGGCCACGGACTGACCATCTTCATCTTTCGAAGGGACAGCGGCCCCTTTCGGAGCGCCCTCATGCTTCATATCGCTTTGTCCTAATCACATAGGCCGGAATAACCGGCCAAACGCGGCAATCGATTATCCAAATTTACGCAATAAACCGATTGCGCTGCGCAACCAAGTTTTCTTCGGCATATCCGCATAGTAGGAAATTGCAGCCCTGCGCACCAGCTCCCCCAAAGTGGGGTAAGGCGCAATGAACCCGGCAAGGTCTTTCATCTTCATCTTTTTCGACAATGCCAGCGAAAGAATATTCAGGATTTCGCCAGCCTGAACTCCGACAATGTCAGCACCAAGCAGACGCCCGCCCGGACCTGCAATCAATTTCAGCCTGCCGGCAGTTTCACCTTCTGCCTGAGCCCGGTCATTGCCTGAATAGGCAGCGGTCAGAACCTTGACCTTGTCGCCGTAAGCGCTCCTCGCTTCAGATTCGGTCATCCCGATATGACCAAGCTCAGGAGAGGTGTAAGTCACCCACGGAACATAATGCTCATTCATCGAAACCGGCATCCGGAACAAGATCGAACGGATCACCAACCCGGCCTGATATCCGGCCACATGCGTAAACTGCAGCCCGCCCGCTACATCACCAATGGCATAGATCTTCCGATTCGATGTCCTGAGCCCCTTGTCGACCTTGATTCCCTTCCCGTCGAATTTGACGCCGGCCTCTTCCAAACCGAGACCTTCCACATTTGGTGCCCGTCCTGTCGCGACCAGCAAATGACTGGCGTCGACATCAACTTTCCGGCCTTCGCTGGTTCTGGCTGAAACGGAAATTCCGCTTTCGGATTTCCTCACCCCTTCAACCGCTGTTTCCTCAAGGATTTCGATCCCTTCGGCCTTGAGCGCGTCCAGAACGACGGATGCAAGTTCCGGGTCGTCCTTGGCAAGCGCCTTTTGTGCTTCAAAAACGGTGACTTTTGCACCTAGCCGGCGGTGAGCCTGGGCCATCTCGAGCCCGATCGGCCCGGCCCCTATAATCACAAGATGTTCAGGAACTTCGCGCTGCTCGAACAGGGTCTCGTTGATGAGATAGGGCACCTCGTCCAGGCCGGGGATGGGAGGCACGAAGGCGCTGGAGCCCGTGGCAACCACGAAGCGGCGTGCGCGGACTTCGGTGTCGCCGGCTACCAGCCTGTCCGGTCCGGTGAATTTTGCGGTCTCACGCAGGACCGTCACGCCCAGTCCTTCGAAACGTTCTTGCGAATCATGCGGCTCGATCGCCGCGATGACCTTCCGTACGTGGTCGTTTGCCTTCGAAAAATCGATGCTCTGCCCTTGGGAGAAAACTCCGAACCCGGAACCCTTTGCATCACTTGCAGCTGCCTTGCCCGCGGCAAGCAGCGCCTTGGAGGGGACGCAGCCGTAGTTGAGGCAGTCTCCGCCCATCAACCCCTTCTCGATCAGCACAACGTCCACACCAAATGCGGCCGCTGCCGCCGCCACGGAAAGCCCTCCGGAACCGGCACCGATCACACATATATCCGGGGTCAGCAGCTTTGCCATGAAGGGCTCCTTCAAGTGAGTCTGTTTGTTGTTAGAGATTTTCTGTTTCCGGCCGGTTCAGCGTGCGCGAACTTTTTTGAGAACGACGGGAATCAGGCTGGCAATGCCAAGGGCAAAGAACGCCACCAATAGCTGAGGTGTCACCAAAGCGGCTACATCAACCTGGCAGGTTCCAGCGGCGGCGCAACCGGGATTGGCAGCTTCCTGAGCTTCGATCACGCTATCCAACCCGGAGCCGATGAAAGCAAAGGCAAAGGTGCCGGGAACAATGCCGACAAAGGTTGCCAGGGCGTAGGACGACAGGGGCATCTGGAAGATCGCGGGGGCAATGTTCACCAGCCAGAACGGAAAGACCGGGGTCAGCCTGAGGAACAGAAGATAACTGAAGGCTTCGTTCCTGAACCCTTTGGCAAGACGCGAAAGAAACGGTCCGGCTCTCTTGGTCAGCACTTCACCGAAAGAGGAACGAGCGACCAGGAAAACGGCGCAGGCACCCAATGTAGCGCCGAAGACGGTTGCAAATCCTCCAAGGATCCATCCAAAGAGAAAGCCGCCTGCAATCGTGAGCAGGGACGCACCCGGGAAGGAAAGCGCGACAGAGACGGTATAAACAACGAGGTAAGTCAGAACCGCGAGAACGATGTTCTGGTCAACGAACCCTGCCAGCTCCTGACGGCGCATGATGAGGTTCGACAACGTCAGCTGCTTGTGCACGCCGTGCGAGAAGGCAAGGACCATGAGTGCGACCAGAACAATGAGTGGAAGCCATTTCCTGATTCTGCCGGAACCAGAATCTCTTGCAGGCGTTTCGCTTGCAGGTGATTCAATAGCCGGATCCGTTTCCTTTGGCGCAGTCATGGTGTCGGCCTTTTCCCCCCGCATTTCCGATCCCGTCATTTTCATAAATTCCGGTTGCCCCGGTCTTGTCATACTGTTCTTTTAGCCAGATGTACCTTAATCCCGGTAAAAAGAACCGTGCTTCACTGATAAGTGACGCTCCGGTCTCGCCTGTTCACCTGTGCGTGATCCACGTGCAAGCAGAGAATCTTGGCGCACAACGTTGACTTGAAGCTGCATGACGCTTATAAGCGCGCTCGACCGGGACATGCATTCGGACCCAGGCTGATATGAGCCGCGCTCTTCCAGCGCTCGAGTGCTTCCTCCAAAGAATTTAAAAATGAACAAGGGCCGCGCATTAAATCGCGCGGGGAAGAACAATGAAGCGTACGTATCAACCGAGCCGTCTTGTCCGCAAGCGCCGCCACGGCTTCCGCGCACGTATGGCCACCAAAAATGGTCGTCAGGTGCTTGCTCGTCGCCGTGCGAAGGGCCGTAAGAGCCTCAGCGCCTAATCGGCGACCAGCCCGCAGTGCGCCGGGTTGGCGGCGTCTGCCAACACCAATCCGCCGCCATGAACACTCTTAAAAAGCGCTCCGAATTCCTGGCGGTCGCCAAAGGCGGCCGATTGGGACGGCGCGCTTTTGTCGTTCAGGGATTGTCGCGCGAGTCGGATGGTGCATCGCGCGTGGGCTATACAGTCACCAAGAAAACAGGAAATTCGGTCATGCGCAGCCGCATCAAGCGACGGCTTCGCGCAGCTGTGGCCGAACTGAGCGCCGCCGATATTCCGCAAAAAGCGGATTTTGTGCTTGTTGCACGCGACAGTGCGCTAACACTTCCCTTTCAAAAGCTTGTTGCAGACCTTAAGTCTGGCCTGACGCAAGTGTTGGATCCGGATACGCCGCGCGGCCGAGGCAAGCCGCGCCGGGGTAACCGGCAAACTCAGATGACATCGCGCAGGAAACAGGGGTAATTCCAGTTGATTTCTGAAAACCGAAACACGATTCTGGCAATCGTTCTGTCCCTGGTGGTTCTGCTTGGCTGGCAGTACTTCGTGGCGGGTCCGCAGCTGGAGCGCCAACAGGCCGCTCTTGAAGCGCAACAGGAAGCGAACGCGGCACTTCAGGCCACGACCGGCGGTGCTAATCCGGACGCTCCTCAGCCGACAGCAACGCCCGGCACTGACGCAACCGCTCCGGCTCAGACGGCAGGTGGTCAGGTTAACTTTGCCAGCCGCGAGCAAGCTCTTGCCGCTTCAGACCGCGTCATCATCGATACGCCGCGCCTGGAAGGGTCAATCAATCTTCAAGGCGCCCGCCTCGATGACCTGCGCTTGAAGGACTATCATGAGACTGTCGACAAGAGCAGCCCGACCATCGTGCTGTTCTCGCCGAAGGGTAGTCCGAACTCCTATTATTCCGATTACGGCTGGGTTGCAGATCCGGGCGCGAATATCGCCCTTCCCGGTCCAGACACCCTCTGGTCGGTGGAAGGCGATGCCAATCTTTCTCCGACCACGCCTCTGACCCTGACTTGGGACAATGGCGGTGGCTTGACGTTCAAGCGGACCTATTCCGTGGACGAGAACTACATGTTCACCGTTGCACAGTCCGTTGAAAACGCCTCCTCGGATGCCGTGACGCTTTACCCCTACGGTCTGATTGCCCGCCAAGGCACGCCGGAAACCACGGGCTTCTTCATCCTGCATGAAGGTCTGCTCGGTGTCTTCGGTGAAGAAGGCCTGCAGGAAGTCGACTATTCCGACCTGGAAGAAGAAGGCACCATCCGTCCTGCCAAGGTTGATCAGGGCTGGCTAGGCATTACCGACAAGTACTGGGCGTCTACACTGATCCCGGTTCCCGGCCAGGAGTTCCAACCGAGCTTCAGCCACTCCACCGCAACCGGTAATTTCCAGACAGACTTTCTCGGCAACGGCGTAACCGTTGCTGCCGGTCAGACCGGCGAGACAAGCTCTTACCTGTTTGCGGGCGCGAAAGAGACCAACCTGATCGACTCCTATGAGGAAACTCTGGGCATCAAGCAGTTCGAACTGATGATCGACTGGGGCTGGTTCTACTTCCTGACCAAACCGATGTTCTTCGTGATCGACTGGTTCTTCCATCTGATCGGCAACTTCGGTGTCGCGATCCTTGCGGTGACGGTTCTGGTCAAGCTGATCTTCTTCCCGCTTGCCAACAAATCCTATGTCTCCATGAGCAAGATGAAGCTCGTGCAGCCGCAGATGACGGAAATCCGCGAGAAATACGCCGATGACCGCCAGAAGCAGCAACAGGCACTGATGGAGCTCTACAAGAAAGAGAAGATCAATCCGCTGGCCGGCTGTCTGCCGATCCTGATCCAGATCCCGGTGTTCTTCTCTCTCTACAAGGTGCTGTTCGTCACCATCGAAATGCGCCATGCACCGTTCTTCGGCTGGATCCAGGATCTGTCCGCGCCGGACCCGACCACCATCTTCAACCTCTTCGGTCTGATCCCTTGGGATCCGCCGCAGATGCTGATGCTGGGTGTCTGGCCGCTGATCATGGGCATCACCATGTTCATCCAGATGAAGATGAACCCGGCTCCGCCCGATCCGACCCAACAGATGATCTTCACCTGGATGCCGGTGGTCTTCACCTTCATGCTTGCATCCTTCCCGGCCGGTCTCGTGATCTACTGGGCTTGGAACAACACCCTGTCCGTGACGCAGCAATACGTGATCATGCGCCGCCAGGGAGCCAAAGTAGAGCTTTGGGACAACTTGTCCGGCATGTTCAAACGAAAGAAACCGGCAGCCAACGACAAGAGCTGACAAGCTTGAAAAGACCTGATACACACGGAGGCCTCGCCACTCGGCGGGGCCTTTTCCTGTTTGATGTTTCTCGTACGTTCATGCGTATCGAAGCCAAATCACGATCTGAAGGAGTGTTCGGACCAATGACCCACTAAGGCAAGACCTATCCCGCAAGGCGAAGTCGCTCACCGGCAGGTCGACCGCGTTATAGAACGCGCTTTTCTTCCCTTGTTTCTTGCTTTTACCGGAGGTCCCATGCACGGCCCGTCTCCCGATACGCTTCATCCATTCAACGGCGAACCTCACACGGTTTTCCTGAAGAACGTCATCAGCCGACCGACAATCGAGGTCGGAGATTTCACCTACTACAACGACGAAAACCATGCTGCCGATTTCGAAAATCGGAATATCCGCTACCATTTCGATTTTGTCGGCGACCGGCTCAAAATAGGAAAGTTCTGCGCCCTGGCGACAGGCACCACCTTCATCATGAATGGTGCAAACCACGCCATGACCGGGTTTTCCACCTACCCATTCAATATCTTTGCAGATGAATGGCGCGAGGGGTTTGATCCGGCCACGATCTTCGATCACCTGCGTGGGGACACGATCGTTGAGCACGATGTCTGGTTCGGCACCAACGCCACGGTCATGCCCGGTGTAACGATTTGCTCAGGCGCGATCATCGGTGCAAACAGCGTCGTTGCCTCCGACGTGCCTCCCTATGCGGTTGTTGTCGGCAATCCTGGAAGGGTTGTCCGTTTGAGGTTTGACGAACAGACCATCGACCGTCTGCTCGAGATCGCCTGGTGGCACTGGCCTGTCGAAATGATCACGCGAAACCTGACCGCGATCAGAGGCGCGGACTTTGAAGCGTTGGAACTGGCTGCCGCAGAACCGGAGACGAGGCTCGACGGCACGGCAAAGGCAGGCTAGAAGGCACGTCATGAGCGAAGAACAGACATATCAAGAAGAAGACCTGGAGGCCGGGCGGCTCATGTTCGCCCGCCAGTGGGACTTTCTGACCAGCGTCACCGACATGGCCAACCTGCCGGAAGCGGCCGGAACCGAGATTGCTTTTGCCGGTCGATCGAATGTCGGCAAGTCCAGCCTTATCAATGCATTGACCGGACGCAAGGGACTGGCGCGAACGTCATCGACACCGGGCCGGACCCAGATGCTGAATTTCTTTGTTGCGCCGGACACGCCGCTGACGATCGTCGATATGCCGGGTTATGGCTATGCGCAGGCGCCGAAAGACCTTGTGGATGCATGGACGAAGCTGGTCTTCTCCTATCTTCGCGGCCGCCCGAACCTGCGCCGTGTCATCCTGCTGATCGACAGCCGGCACGGCATCAAGAAAAACGATCTGGAAGCAATGGATCTGCTCGACAAGGCAGCGGTTGTCTACCAGGTCGTCCTGACCAAGTCCGACAAGATCAAACCGCCTCAGCTTGAGCGGCTGATCAAGGAAACGCAGGGCCTTTTGGCCAAGCGCGTGGCGGCCCACCCGGTGATCATAGCAACTTCATCCGAAAAGAACCGCGGTGTTGACGAGTTGAGGGCGGAACTCTGCCTGCTCGCCAATCAGTAATCCGTGACGGCGCACTGATTGTGAAGCCCTGCCAAAGACGCTATAGCAGTGATCTTTCGCCAATTGTCCTTTTGACCTGTTGAGTAAACCGCCTCGATGACCACGCCAGATACGTCCAGCCGCGCCCATATTATCGCTCAAGCCCTGCCTTACATGCAGCGCTACGACGACAAGACCGTTGTTGTGAAATATGGCGGCCATGCAATGGGAGATCCGGAACTGGGCCAGGCGTTCGCCCGGGACATCACCCTCTTGCGCCAATCCGGCGTCAATCCGGTGGTGGTTCATGGTGGAGGCCCGCAAATCGGCAAAATGCTGCAGCGGCTCAACATCGTGAGTGAGTTCAAGGGCGGATTGCGCGTAACCGACAAAGCCACGGTCGAGGTGGTTGAAATGGTCCTGGCGGGCGCGATCAACAAAGAGATCGTGCAGATGATCAATGCCGAGGGAGGCCGGGCAGTCGGTCTATGTGGCAAGGACGGTAATCTGGTCACCGCCCGCAAGCTGAAACGCACCGTTGTCGATCCGGACAGCAACATTGAAAGCGTTATCGACCTGGGCTTCGTCGGAGAACCGGCAACGGTTGACCCGACCGTTCTGAGGCTGGTTCTGAAAGAAGCCATCATTCCGGTAGTCGCCCCCGTCGCCCATGGCGAGGATGGCGAGACCTATAACATCAACGCTGATACGGCCGCCGGCGCCATTGCAGGTTCCCTGAATGCGAAACGTCTGCTGTTCCTAACCGATGTACCGGGTGTTCTCGACAAGGACGGCAATCTCATCAAGCAGCTGACCGTTGCAAAGGCACGCGAGCTGATCGCGGACGGCACGATTTCCGGTGGCATGATCCCCAAGGTCGAAACCTGCATCGAGGCGCTGGATCGCGGAGTTGAAGGGGTCGTTATCCTCAACGGCAAGGTATCGCATGCCGTTCTTCTGGAGCTGTTCACCGACGGCGGTGCGGGGACATTGATCCGCCCGTGACCGGAAAACGCCCCCTGCCCCTTGAGGGCCCGCACATACATCGCCAGGATCTGAGAGTTTTCAAGGGTGTCGAAGCATGGGTCTTCGATCTCGACAACACGCTCTATCCCCACGAGGCCGATCTCTTTTCGCAGATCGACGAACAGATCGCGCTTTACGTACAGAAGATCCTGGATCTGAACCGAGCCGATGCGATGGCGCATCAAAAGGCGCTTTATCACGAGTACGGTACGACGTTGCGCGGTTTGATGACCACGCACAATATCGATCCGGACGACTATCTCGCCTTCGTGCATGACATTGACTATTCCGGTCTGGCTCCCAATCCGGACCTCGGAGCGGCAATCGAAGCGCTGCCGGGCAGAAAATTCATCTTCACCAATGGCGACCGGCCACACGCGGAGCGCACGGCGGCCGCGCTGGGAATCTCGGAGCATTTTGAGGATATTTTCGACATTGTCTCGGCAGACCTGGTCCCCAAGCCCAATCGGGAGACCTACGACAAGTTTCTGCATCGGACAGGGATATCTCCGGCCCGTTCCGCCATGTTCGAGGACCTGCCGAAGAACCTCAAAGTCCCGCATCACCTTGGAATGCGCACCACGCTCATCATTCCCACGGGTTCCCGCGAGGTTTTTCAGGAGAGCTGGGATCTTGAAGGCGATCCTTATCCGCATGTGGACTTCGTCACCGAAGACCTCACCGGTTTTCTCAAGGCGGTACTCGGTGTTATCAGCTGAAGCCGTTCACAAAACTGGCGTTGAAAAGACATCTCCTCTAAATTGAGCAAAACTCAATAACGGAATTGTCTTCCATGGCGTCACTTCGCGCTCTTCATGCCTTTTCGCTGCTGGCCCGACATGGGCGGGCAGCGCTCGCTGCCGAAAAGCTCGGGGTTTCTCCGTCAGCCCTGTCCCATTTGATGCGCAAGCTGGAAAGTGAGCTGGGCGCAACACTGGTCAATCGCGACGGCCGCGGCCTGACGTTGACGGAGGAAGGGCAACGGCTCGCGCTCAGCCTTGGTGATGCATTCGACCGGATCGAGGAAGCCGTCGACAGTTTCAAGCGACGCGGTCGTACCGAACTGCGAATCAGCACGGTTTCGACCTTCGCGACGCGCTGGCTGATCCCGCGACTGCCGGAATTCCAGGCAAGCCAGCCTGATGTGGAACTGCTTCTGTCTGCCTCCACGCGTATGGTTGATCTGGACCGGGAAAACTACGACTGTGCAATCCGCCTGGGTACGGGAAACTGGCCAAGCGTAGAAAGCCATCTGCTTTGGAAAGAGCATCTTGCAGTCGCACTGGCGCCGAGCCTCTTTAGCGACAAGGATCCGGCAGATCCTTCAGTGCTGAACGGACTGCGCCTCATACACAGCGCTTCAAGACGCAATGACTGGATCCTGTGGCTCGAAAAAGCCGGACTGAGCCATCCCGACACCAATTCCGGCATGGTTCTGCAAAGCCGTGATCTAGCCATCCAGGCAGCTATTGCCGGTATGGGAGCGATTGTGATCGACCGCCGGTTCATCACCCAGGAACTTGAGGCCGGACATCTGATTTCCCCAGACCTGACGATCATGGAGCTGGAGACCGGATACTGGTTCGCTCGCTCTCCTGCCCGCACACTCACCCGTCCTGTCGCTGCCTTTCGCGACTGGCTGCAGGCAACAGCGAAACAAACAAGATCCTAGAGCGCTGGTCTGCCAAAGGCACACCTCAGTTTGCCACCTTTCTGTGACGGTTCTCCCGGTCTGCTGACCGGTTGCCGGCAAGATGCGCCGCCGCGTTTCAATGGCCTCTAGTCGTTCCAGAAACTGTCGCTATAAGCAGGCAGAGCTTCAACCATATGCATGTTCGAAATCCTGCCATCGTCGACTTCGACCAGGTAGGCGGCAAAATTATGGAGACTTCTGCCCTTTCGCTCGGCCTTTATTTCGATCATGAACATGACCTGATTGTCAGACACGGTCAGGATTTGAGTTATGGCAACACGTGGCTGGACAGTCTTGATATCCATCTTGCGAACACTTGCCATGAACGCGTCAGCCCCTTGGACGAGCTTTGAACCACCATCGGCGGTGGTGACATGAAAGCAGGCATTGTCAGCAAGACTTTCCGCCATCTTGTCATGATCGTATTCGGCAAAGGCTCCTATGAAGCGCTTAACCACCGCCTCCGGGCTAATTTCTTGATGTTCCATCTTTCCATCTCAATGCAAATCTAGCGCAATCAAAGGGTGTAGGCATCCGGCGCTCCGGCACCTACTGTTGTAACTTAGATCATCCCACCAGTTTGCAAAGCTCTCGGACTTCCTGGATTTCAGCCAGTTTGAGCTGGTCGCCACCATTCGCGAACAATTGCCGAGGGAGAACTTGACATTATATCGATATTTCGCGATATAGTGATTTATGGATATTGATAAGGCTATCTCAGCTCTCAACAACCCGGTTCGCCGTCAGATACTGATTTGGCTCAAAGACCGCTCGAATTTTCCACCGGCCCTGCCGGAACACTCCGAGGTGAGCGGCGTTTGTGTCGCCTATATCCAGGAGAAAGCCGAGCTGTCGCAGTCGACAGTCTCAACATATATGAAATTGCTGAAGGACGCTGGACTGGTCGAAGCCGAGCGGCATGGGCAATGGACTTTTTACCGGCGCAACGAAAAGGCAATCCAACAGTTCCTGAATTTGGTCGGCCAGGAGATTTCATAGGCCAATAGGACAGATGTCATCCGAAGCGGCTGTACAGTTCGCATATTATATCGAGAATTCGAGATATTGCGGAAAGCAATACTTTCAATCCAGTGAGAGACAAATAGATCGAGTGGAGGACCCGAGATGAGCCATATCAGCGAAACGCTCACCCTGCCGAACGGAATCGAACTCAAGAACCGTATTGTTAAATCGGCAATGTCCGAGGCACTTGCGGATGAGAACAACAATCCGACCCAGGCACATATCGACCTGTTTCAGCTATGGAGTGAAGGCGGAGCAGCTTTGCTCATAACCGGCAACACGCCTGTTGACCGGATGCATCTCGAGCACGCAGGAAACTTTGTTCTCGATCCCAGCTCGGACATGAAACAGGTTTCTGCCTTGGTCGCCGCGGGAAAGAGCGGTGGGGCAAAAATGCTTGCTCAGCTTGCCCATGCCGGCCGGCAAACCCCGGAAGCCATCAATGCTCATCCCACGTCAATGTCCGAGGTTCGGTTGGCATTGCCCGGCTATGGACAACCAATTCCCGCGAATGAAACCGAACTTGCTGAGGTTATCGCGAAATTCGTTCGCTCGGCTCGCTGTGCTCAGCAGGCCGGTTTTGATGGTGTGCAAATTCATGCAGCACATGGATACTTGCTCAGCTCGTCCCTTTCACCACGCATCAACACTCGTGAAGATCGCTGGGGCGGTTCTCTTGAAAACCGCGCACGACTGGTAATCGAAGTGGTTCGCGCGGTGCGAAGCGCGGTTGATCCGGGCTTCATCCTGGCGGTTAAGCTGAACTCCTCCGACTTTCAAAAAGGTGGGTTCACTCATACCGAGTCGGTGCAAGTTGCCATAATGCTGGAAGCCGAGGGCGTCGATTTCATTGAAGTATCAGGTGGCAATTTCGAAGAGCCCACGGCTTACCAACACACCTCGAAAAGCCAATCAACACAGGTTCGGGAAGCCTATTTCCTGGAATATGCAGCTGCAATCAAGGACGTGCTGAGTATTCCGCTGATGGTCACGGGTGGATTTCGGTCGGCAAGCGTTATGAACGACGCCATCGCGAACGGAAAGACCGATTTGATCGGCATGGGCCGTCCGTTTATCGCGGATCCAAAATTCGCCGAAAAACTGCTCAGCGGCTCGATCAGCACGGCTCCCGCAATCGAACGGGACTTCCCGCCTGCCGATACTTTGCCGAAAGGAGCGGTGCTCAACTGGTTTTGCACGCAGCTGTCGCTGATTGGAAAATTGAAGCGCCCGGATTTGTCCCTGTCAATTGAAGAAGGTCATATAAGATACCTCGATCAAATCAAGTTCGCGACCGAAAGGCTGAAACGAGCCAGACGTTCATGAGCGGAGGACTGTAAGATGGTTCCGGATCCTGTGCTGAGCTGCGATATCGTTGTCGCTGCCGACCACCACATGGTCTATGCACGGAGGTTTGAAGGACAACAAAAGGCAACCGGCAATCCTGAGGCGTGCTCCCTTACAATTCACCCCGCGGCTAGTTTGCGCTTTTCTCGAATATGTCTGTTCATCCTGGGTATTTTTCCGAAATGACAAAAATCCATATAATTGATGCATTTACAAAGGTGGCCGGCACTGGCAACCGCGCGGGTGTGGTGCTTGAGGCTGACGGATTGAATGCGTCTGAGATGCAGGCGATTGCAGCGTTTGCCGGATATTCTGAAACAGCCTTCGTTCTCTCGCCTTCAAGTGATGATCATGACATTCACGTGCGGTACTTCACACCGAGTGCCGAGGTGCCCATCTGCGGTCACGCCACGATAGCCACGCACTTTCTTCGAGCGACAATGTGGGGCACAGACACATATCCCGTCCGTGCGAAAACCGGAGCAGGCATTCTCCCTGTTTCCGTTGCAAGCGAAGGAGATGACCTCCTCGTTTCGATGACTCAGGGAGCCGTCGAATTTGGTGCGGTATTTAACGAGATTGAACGCAACCAGCTCGCTTCCGCGTTGAACATTGATCTTTCGGAATTCGTTGATGCTCTGCCGATACAGATCGTTTCAACCGGGCATTCGAAGGTCATTGTGCCTCTGAGGTCGAGACAGGTTCTGGACGCCCTGGCACCGGACCAGAACAAACTGATAGACTTGAGCAAAACCGTTGGCTGCAACGGATTTTTCCCGTTTGTGCTGGAAGGAACGAAGGATCATCCCGTGACCTATGGCCGGATGTTCGCTCCTGCCATCGGCATTTTTGAAGACCCGGTGACAGGAAACGCAAATGGACCAGCAGGCGCGTATCTCGTCGAGAACCAACTGGTGACGTTGCCTCGGAACGGCATTACCTATTCTGGCCATCAGGGATACAGCATGGGAAAATCCGGCACCGTGCATGTAACTGTTGTAGCCACCGACACGGGCCTGCGAACGAGCATTGCCGGACATGCCGTCATCGCCGGAACGCGCGAGTGCTGATCCTCAGCTCCTAATTCGCAGGAGATGCCGATCTGTCATCAACGGTATTTGGCTGCGGTGATGAATTCGCCAAACGTCTCGCACCAGACAAGAACGGTCGTATACTTTTCAATGTCCACGTTCTCAGGCACATCCAACAGGAATCCGTCGAAGGTTTTGACATCGCCGATCAAGGCAGAGTTTTCCTTCAGCGGCAGAAACTCGTCTTCATGCTCGACGAACTCACTGACGAGATAAACCTTGTAATCCGGTCCAGGGGACAGATTTCCCTGATGGACGATCTTTTCAGGCGAAATGCTGACCTGCCCCTCCCCCCAG
>JBCCVB010000112.1:0-23366 GCA_039195965.1 Pseudomonadota bacterium | reverse complement strand
TCCATGCTGCTTTGCAAGAGGAAATTGACCTTAACGTCATTATTTTATATTTATCTGATATATTTCAGATATTTAACTTAGTTCAACAATTCTCTTCAGCGCAATCTCGTATTTGTATGCAATGCCGAAGAAAGACGTCGAAAGCGAATTGTTGAACTAAGTTAAATATCTGAAATATATCAGATAAATATAAAATAATGACGTTAAGGTCAATTTCCTCTTGCAAAGCAGCATGGAACTTGGGACTGTCTGGCTCAGCGGAGTTTCCCTAAGGTGGACCCTGCACTCTTCATCGCAGGCTTGGATCCATAGTTTCCAGTCGCCACCTTGATAGAAAGAATCTGGAGGAAATGTCATGACGGCAGCCATGGTGGGATGGGCGCACATGCCCTTCGGCAAGCATGCGGAAGAAACTGTTGAGAGCATGATCGTCAAAGTGGCGGTTGACGCCATTCACGATGCCGGAATTGCCCCTGAAGATGTGGATGAGATTCTGCTTGGTCATTTCAATGCAGGTTTCTCGGCCCAGGATTTCACGGCCTCTCTGGTTCTGCAGGCTGACCCGGCGCTGCGTTTCAAGCCTGCAACGCGAGTAGAAAACGCCTGCGCGACAGGATCAGCGGCGGTACATCAGGGCGTCCGCGCGATTTCCTCCGGCGATGCCCGCTTCGTTCTCGTTGTCGGTGTTGAGCAGATGACCACGACACCCGGGCCAGAAATCGGCAAGAACCTGCTGAAAGCTTCCTATCTGAAGGAAGAAGGCGACATTCCGGCGGGTTTCGCGGGTGTCTTCGGCAAGATTGCGGACGCCTACTTCCAGAAATTCGGTGATCAGTCCGATGCGCTCGCCAAGATTGCGGCCAAGAACCACAAGAACGGTGTCAACAATCCGTATGCACAGATGCGCAAGGATCTGGGCTGTGAATTCTGCCGCGCGGAAAGTGAAAAGAACCCGTTTGTGGCCGGTCCTCTGAAACGCACCGACTGCTCGCTGGTTTCGGATGGTGCAGCTGCACTCGTGCTGACCGATCCGGCGACGGCGCTAGGCATGAAAAAGGCCGTGGCATTCCGCGGCATGGCGCATGTCCAGGACTTCCTGCCAATGTCCAAACGCGACATCCTGAAGTTCGAAGGCTGTTCAAGGGCCTGGGGTGAGGCTCTGGGCGACGCCAATCTGGCACTGGAAGACTTGTCTTTCGTCGAGACCCACGATTGTTTCACCATTGCCGAACTGATCGAATATGAAGCAATGGGTCTGACACCTGAAGGTGAGGGGGCACGGGCCGTACTGGAAGGCTGGACTGAGATGGGTGGCAGACTGCCGGTGAACCCGTCTGGCGGCCTCAAAGCCAAGGGTCACCCGATCGGCGCCACCGGCGTTTCCATGCACGTGCTGACCGCAATGCAGCTCACCGGCACGGCGGGAGACATCCAGGTGAAGAACGCCGAAATCGGCGGCATCTTCAACATGGGCGGCGCGGCAGTCGCCAACTTCGTCTCTGTGATGCAGGCGATGAAGTAAGGTTGTAGTCTTCGAGAATAGCAACTAGATTTAGATGGGCGGGTCGACAATAGTCGGTCTGCCCATACCTGTGTCTTACGCTGTTTGAAATTTATGGTGAATGAGTTTTATTTGAACTTGTTGATCCTGGCTTCGCTATATCTCTGCGGAGCTTACACCTTGGAGATGGGAACTCCACCAATCTACAAAAAGTCCAAACCAATTCTAGACTTCAGCCAGCCAATTGACGGTGAAGCTGCAGAGCACATGCATAAGATTTTCGTCGCCGGAGGCTTGATGATAGCGGCACTTTTTCTTTGCTCCATCACCGGCTTGGATGAATTTGTTTTGGTACTTCCCGCCGGCTGCATTTATTGGGGTTGGTCCATTCGCTCTAAGCTAAAGCGTGAGACCGGGGGGCCTTTGCCTTGGGTAGCGGTCTATACTGCATCGCCGTTGCTTTTCCCGCTGTTCGATCGAAGACCGATGCTTCTGTTCGACATCTGGACTCTGACTGTTTCCGGCCTATTCGGATTACCGATTGTGGCAAAAGCGCTGTGGAATTGACGGAACAAAGTACTTGTTTCAATCGGTCAATCAGCAGCCTCCGCTGCAGCCGAATAAAACGCGTCATCCGTCAGATCCGGTGGTGAATTCGGGTTGCCTCCGCCTTCGCCGACATACGTGTCGGCAACGCCATAGACGAAAATCCCGCCTGCTTTGCGTTTGATGAACGCCACACGCTCCTTCAGTTGATAATCGCCCGCCTCGCAATTGGCGTAGCTCGTATAAAGCTCTTTGCCACCTTCGGCGATGCGCTTGGTTCCGGAAGAAAAATTGCCTTCTTCGCAGGCTTTCTGGGAGTCGCCGATGATGAGCGACATCAGGTCGCCTTCGCTGGTATAGGTACCCGGCGCGAAAATGTGGGTCACGAGTGTGCGGGACTTATCTGCGGCAACTGCGTGCAGGCCGTTGAGGTCACCCTCGCGCTGTCCGTCTGGGGTGAGTTTCAGTCTTGAAATGCCAGCGCTGCCCATCAGGTTGAAAAGCGCCTGGGTCGCTTCGATCGCAAGTTGGGCATCGTCGGGTGAGGCAGTAGACGGTTCGCTTTCGGCCGGTTTTGTTTGACCAAGGCCACTGGAGGCTTCGCCCTGTGTGGCTTCAGCCATTCCGGGTGCTGCGCCATAACGGGCGGCGTTTTTTTCGACGCATTCGGCCAGGCGTTTCATAAGCCGGGAGGTGCCGGTCAGGCGAAACTCATAGTTGTTGGTGCCGTCCAAAACATAAAGGACCTGACCTCGGCGGAAGCGGGTGATGATGTAGCCCCCTTGGGGCATTTGCATGCGGGCGAGTTCTTTGGATGTCGCCTTGGCAACGCCCTTTTGCCATTCGCCCCGGTCAATCCGGTATTGAAGTGGAATGTCTGCCCCCACTTCCATGTTCCAGTCCGGTGAAGAAAATCCGAGCGCCCAGCTATACTCGGTGTCAACCTGCACATAAAGCGTGATACCGCTGCGATAGCTCGCAGAGGCGACACAGGTGGTGAACAGGCCGCTCTGGTCATCAGTAAATGCGCTGCCGCTCCAGCCGCCCAACCGAAAGCTTTCTACAACCGCAGCGCCTGCCTGTCCGGCGCAGGCCGCGGAGAACAGCATCGCTGCAGTCAGATAATGAAGAAGTCGCATCACTCCCCCCGATGCCATGGTGGACGCAAAGACACGTCTCAGCCATTCAATTGGAAAGGCTAAGCGAATTACGTAGCGGCATCAAGGCGAGAGGGTGTGAAACCGGCAGGCTGGGGCCTGCCGGACGCCTTATTGAATGGCAGCCATTGCCCGGCTGAAACCGGTCAAAGGAACATTGATGGACTGTCTGCGACCTGCTGCCGGTGCAAAGTCGATCTGCAATTGCGCTCCGGCTTTCATGGCATCGATCATGCCGGTCGTCGCCTCGGTGGACAGGAAGCAGCCGCGCTGATCGCAGGTGCCAACGTCCAGCTCACTCATCGGTGTCCCATCGACGGCAAGTTTCACTTTGCCCGGCAGATAGAAACCAAGCGGTGCTTGCATCTGGAACACGGGCGCGCTCTTGTTGGCCGGATAAATGACATCAACCTTGAAGAGAAGCTGGCCGCTTTCCTTCACGCGAACACTCTGACTTGTTTCACAGATCAGTGTATCGGCCGATCTGGACGGACCTGCGCAACGCGTCTGCCAGAGCTCAGCCTGATCAGCCTCCTGCGCAATCGCAGAGGGAGAGGCAGCAGACAGTCCAATCAAGGTTGCTAGAACGAGGATCTTTTTCAAAGAGGGCATGTTTTCTGATTTCTGTAGTGAGTCGCGCGTCCGATGTCACAGATACCCGGCTTGAGGAATTTCGTCACGCACAATCAAAGGAACGATGGAATTGATTGAGTAATGTGGAGTTTCTGCCATCGATTGATGGATGGCGGACCGGAAACGTGAGTTGGTCAAATCCGCCTACTGGAAAAAACTATTCCGCTTCTGAGCCAAGCTTTGAAATCCGGTGCCCGGCGCTTCGACGGGCTGCCCATTACATTAAGGCCATCAAACTGGGATTGGAGACCCTTCAGATGGCTGGAAGCCGTGGCGACATTGCAAAAACACTAAAAAAGCCTGCGTCCCGGCTCGACGTGTTTCCTGCATTTATGAAAGTTGCCGACCGGCGGGTTCTGGTGGTCGGTCATGGCGCAGAAGCTGCAGCCAAGGTCCGCCTGCTTGGCGAAACCAACGCGCGGATTGTTGTTGTCTCCTCTGACGTTGAGCCGGATTTACAGGCGGCGATCGACCATTTTGAAGCTGATCTCATTGCCGAAAACTTCCGTGCAGAGCATCTTGAAGAAGCCGCTCTGGTCTTTTCTGCCCGTGAAGACTGGGATCTCGACAAGGAAGTTGTCGATGCGGCTCGAGTGGCCGGTGTACCGGTAAACGCGGTCGACAAACCGGAGCTTTGCGACTTCTATACCGGAGCGCTCGTCAATCGGGCTCCGATTGCCGTTGCAATCACTTCCACCGGCGTCGGTCCGGTTCTTTCACGTCATATCCGCGCTCGCATTGAGGCTTTGTTGCCGCGTGCGACCGGTGAACTTGCGCGCCTCGCGGAGAATTTTCGAGACGCTGCAACCAGAATGATCAGCGATGGTTCACTTCGCCGCAACTTCTGGGCACGTTTCTTCTCCGGGTCCGTTGCTGCCAATCTATATGCCGGCAAGTCCGACAAGGCGCGCTCCGAAGCTCAGCGCCTCCTGAACAGCATGGCTGATGAGCCGGGGTTTGTCTGGCTGGTTGGTGCCGGTCCGGGAGCAGAGGATCTTCTGACTCTTCGCGCACAGCGTCTCCTGCAGGAGGCTGACGTCATTGTTCATGATGCGCTGGTTCCGGCTGACGTTGTTGCCATGGGGCGCCGGGATGCAGAGCGCATCCATGTCGGTAAGCGCAAGGGCGCGCATTCGGTGCCGCAGTCCGAGATTTGTGAGCTTTTGGTAGAGCTCGGTCGCAAAGGCCTCAAGGTTGTGCGCCTGAAAGCCGGAGATCCGATGATCTTCGGCCGGGCCGCAGAGGAAATGGAAGCGCTCCGCGAAGGTGGAATCGGTTTTGAAATTGTCCCCGGCGTAACAGCAGCCTTTGCCGCGGCAGCTTCGGCACAGATCCCGCTCACTCTTCGCGGAGTCGCTTCCAACCTGGTTTTCGCGACCGGACACAATGCCCGGTCCGAAACCCTTCCGGATTGGGCCGGCCTTGCCCTGAAAGGCGCGACCGTCGCCGTTTACATGGGCCGCTCCGTCGCTGCTTCCGTTGCGGAGCGGATGATAGGTGCGGGCCTCAAGCCGGAAACTCCTGTGGCGGTGATCGAAAACGCTGCGCACCCGGATGAACGTCAATTTGCAGGAACACTTTCCGAGCTCGCGGTTCTGGCAAACCGCGCGGAAATTGACGGTCCTGTTCTGATTGTAATCGGCGAGGCCGTTGGCCATGCCGCCCTCAGCAACGCTGAACCGCTGGCACCGGTTGAGGCAGCCCGGGCTGCAGTTGCCTGATTTTAAAGAGAGTAGACGCGATGAAAGTCATAACCGCCAACCGCCTTCTGAACGGCGATGTTGTCTGGCTCGGAGAGAACGACACCTGGGTCGAACGGGTCACGCTTGCCAGAACTTTTGACGGCAAGGAGGCAGCTGCCGAAGGCCTTGAAATTGGCGCCGAGGCCGAAGCCAACCAGGAAGTAGTCGGCGTTTACGCCATGGACGTGACCCTTGACGGCAACGTCATTGTTCCGGTGCGCCTGCGTGAGCGCATCCGTGCAGCCGGTCCGACCACTCACCCGCAACTTGGAAAGCAGGCCCAGGCCGTATCCGGCTGAACCAGACAGGAATGAGGGGCAGCGCCGGGTGATGAAAGTCACCCAGGGCAGCGCCCGAGAGGAGAGAGAAATGTACCGCTACGACGAATTTGACGCGAATTTTGTCACCCAGCGCACCGAACAGTTCAAGGATCAGGTCCGCCGCCGTATGGCAGGTGAATTGTCTGAAGACGAGTTCAAACCATTGCGTCTGATGAATGGTCTTTATCTGCAGCTTCACGCTTACATGCTGCGAGTGGCGATCCCCTACGGCACGCTGAACGGTCGTCAGATGCGTAAGCTGGCGCATATTGCGCGCACCTACGACAAGGGGTACGGCCACTTCACCACCCGTCAGAACATTCAGTTCAACTGGCCGAAGCTCGAAGACACGCCGAAGATCCTGGAAGAGCTGGCGGAAGTCGAAATGCACGCCATCCAGACGTCAGGAAACTGCATTAGGAACGTGACGGCTGACCACTTTGCCGGCGCCGCCGCTGACGAGATTGCTGACCCGCGTCCTTACGCGGAGATCCTGCGTCAGTGGTCTTCGCTGCACCCGGAATTCTCGTTCCTGCCGCGCAAGTTCAAGATCGCCATCACTGGCGCTCCGAATGACCGCGCGGCTGTTCAGGTTCACGACATCGGCCTGCAGCTGACCCGGAACGATGAAGGTGAAATCGGTTTTGAAGTCTTTGTCGGTGGCGGTCTCGGCCGCACGCCGATGATCGGTCGCAAAGTGCGGGACTACCTGCCGGAAGAGGACCTCCTGGCCTATTCTGAAGCTATCCTGCGCGTTTACAACCGCTATGGCCGCCGCGATAACAAATACAAGGCGCGCATCAAGATACTTGTGCACGAAACCGGCCTGGGAGAACTGAAGGCGGACATCGAAGCGGAATTCGAGAAGATCCGCTACGGTGTTCTGCGCCTGCCGGATGAAGAGGTTCGCCGCATCGAGGCTTACTTCGCCCCACCGCCACTTGAAGTCGGATCTGCGACTTCTGAAGCCGTCGAGGTGCGCCGCAGCAAGGACGCCGCCTTTGCTCAGTTTCTGGCGCACAATCTCAATCCGCACCGGGTGCCGGGTTACACCTCCGTGACGCTTTCCATGAAGCCGATCGGCGGTATTCCGGGTGATGCATCAGACGCCCAGATGGATGTGATTGCGGATCTGGCCGAAAAATACGGTCACGATGAGCTTCGTATCAGTCATGAGCAGAACGTTATCCTGCCGCATGTGAAGCTGGACGATTTGCCGGCGCTCTTCGATAAGCTGGTCGAGGCCGAAATCGCCGAAGGCAATGCCGGTCTCATCACCGACATCATCGCTTGCCCGGGCATGGATTACTGCGCGTTGGCAACGGCCCGCTCCATTCCGGTCGCTCAGCGTATTTCCGAACGCTTCGGAACGGCGGAGCGCCAGGCGGAAGTCGGTGAGCTGAAGATCAAGATATCCGGCTGCATCAATGCTTGTGGCCATCACCATGTCGGTCACATCGGCATTCTCGGCCTGGAGAAAAAGGGCGAGGAATTCTACCAGGTGACGCTGGGTGGTTCGGCTAACGAAAACGCATCCATTGGTGAAATCGTCGGGCGGGGCTTCTCCTCTGAACAGGTGATCGATGCCATCGAAACGCTGGTCGACACCTATCTAGGTCTGCGGTCGGGCAAGGAAGAAACCTTCCTGGAAGCATATCGTCGGGTCGGGGAGGCGCCCTTCAAGGAGGCCCTTTATGGCGCTGCATGAGACATTCAGTCTGGGCGTTGATCCGGAACTAGGTCTTCAGGCGGAAGTCGCCGCCCTGAATGCACAGTTTGAGGATCAGTCCGCACAGGAAATCCTGATGGGGGCAATCCGGCATCAATTTGCCGGAGATATTGCCATGGTCTCGAGCTTCGGTGCGGATTCGGCTGTCTTGTTGCACATGGTTGCACAGATTGATCCGTCGACTCCGGTACTGTTCATCGACACGGTGAAGCTGTTCCCCGCGACCCTGCTTTATCGCGATGAGCTGGTGGATCAGCTTGGTCTGACCGACGTGCGCACCTTCAAGCCGACAAAGGAAGACCTGCAGAAGCAGGATCCGGCCGGAATGCTCTGGATGAGTGACACCGATGCCTGCTGTCATATGCGCAAGGTGCTGCCATTGGAGCAGGCGCTTAACGGTTTCGAAGCCTGGATTTCCGGACGCAAACGTTTCCAGAGCGCCTCTCGATCGAGCCTTGAACACTTCGAGCTTGATGCAGGACGGGTAAAGGTCAATCCGCTGGCGGACTGGACAGCTGCAGAAATCCTGGACTATGCGACGGCCCACAATCTGCCGCCGCATCCGTTGGTCGCCCAGGGCTACCCATCAATCGGGTGCATGCCCTGCACCGACAAGGTTGCGCCGGGCGAAGACCCGCGTTCAGGCCGCTGGCGTGGACAGGAAAAAACGGAGTGCGGCATTCACTGGCCCACGCATGGCAAGGAAATTGACGGCAGCGGCATCTGACCGCTGTCTGAACTGACTATTGAGGACGCAAGAATGACGACAATTTACAAGGACGGCGAATTCGTCGAAGAAAACTGGGCTCGCGCCGATGCTGAAACAGGTGCTGCATTAGAAGGGGATGCCCTGGTTACACAGACCCTGTTCCTGGAAAACGCAGACGAATATCTGGCCCGGGATGGTCAGACGGCAGTGCTAGTCGAAGCGGGAGACAACGTCGAACTGCTTCAGCCTTACCTCAGCCGCCTGGCCTATGTCGCGGTTGACTTCCCGAGCTTTGCCGACGGTCGAGGGTTTTCCGCCGCCCGTGTCCTGCGTGAGCAGATCGGGTATGAAGGCGACATCCGTGCTGCTGGAAAGTATATTCTTGACCAGGTTCCGCTTGCCCGCCGTTGTGGCGTTTCTTCGTTTGAGATTTCCAAGCCGGAGGTTCTGAAGGCCTTGAAGGCCGGTGAATGGCCGGAAGTCACGAAATATCTGCAGCCTGTTGGTACCGTGGATGAAATTCCCGTCGGAACCCGTCCCTGGGCTCGCCGGTCGCATCGCGATATCGCGGTCGCCGCCGAGTAAACGCCTTCCCGCCGCCTTTTAGTGAGGGGCGTTTGATACCTTCAGATGAGGTGCGTGCGAAGCGTCCCGGCGTGCCTTTCAAACTGATCTGAACAACCCGGTTGCAGGAAACTGCGGCCGGGTTTTTCAATGTTCGGAAGATCCGGCGATCGTGTCGCGCATGTATTGCAAAAAGTGTCGTCGAGATACGCTGCAAGTAGACAAATGCCGACCGGCATTCATCCTCATGTCAGCAGTATTTCTTTTGCGCAATTGCCGGTGTTGACAGAAGGCAGCAGGGCTATCCTGTTGTTGAATTGCCAGTCCTGTTCTTCTTTGTTTTTCAGATAACGCGAGTGTGAAACCGGGCTTGATTGACAATTAATAGACCGGTCTATTATTATTTTAATTAGTGACGTATCCCACCTGCCGCAACGCGGAAAACTGGCTCGTATTGAATTCTCCGAAAGGTCCGGTCAATGGCAAGAATCCGAAACGAAGCAGCTTATGAAACGGCCAGAAATCAGCTGCTGGAAACCGGTATGCGCCTGATCAGAAAAAACAGTTTCGACGCTGTCGGCATCAATGACGTCTTGAAGGAGTGCAAGGTCCCCAAAGGCTCCTTCTATCATTACTTCGCCACCAAGGAGGCATTCGGCATTGCGGTTGCCAGCCACTACAACGAACAGCAGGTTGCCTCCGCACACAGCATTCTCTCCGACCCGTCAAAACCGCCATTGCTTCGCCTGAAATCATTCTTTGAGACAGCACGGCAAGGCATGAAAGAGCTTGAATTCGGTCAAGGTTGCCTGATGTGCAACCTTTCGACCGAACTCGCCGACGAGCGTCCGGAATTCCAGTTCGAGCTGGATCGCAACTGGCGGAAACTGGTCGCCGAAGTCGCTGTCTGTTTGAACGAAATGGACACCTCGGAAATCGGACTCGGCCATCTTTCGGCTGACGAGGCAGCGGATTGGCTGATGAATTCGTGGAGCGGCGCGCTGACCAGAATGAAGGCGTGCCGCAATGACGAACCCCTGGCGCTTTTCATGCGCACGATCTTCAAGAATGAAGGAAATTGATATGGCAGCTCCGAAAACCGTTTTGATTACTGGTGCCAGCCGAGGGATTGGTCTGTTGACCGCCAAGCGTCTGGCAGACCGCGGACATACGGTCTATGCAGGCATGCGAGGACTGACGACCCGAAACAGGGAAGCCGCAGTCGAACTTGAGACTTTTGCTCAAGGCGTCCCTGGAGAAATCGTCCCGGTTGAACTTGATGTGACCGACGCGATAGGGGTCGATACAACCGTTGCAACGATCGAGGGCAACCGTCCGATTGATGTGCTCGTCAACAATGCAGGCATCATGCCTGTTGGCGTGACCGAGGGCTTCACTATGGAACAGGCAAAGGCGCTGTTTGACGTCAATGTCTACGGCATCATGCGGCTGAACAAGTCTGTTCTCCCGCATATGCGAGAGCGTAAGTCCGGCTTGATCATCAGCCTCAGCTCGGCTGCCGGACGCTTCGGTATGCCGTTCTTCGGTCTCTACTGTTCAAGCAAGTGGGCCATGGAAGCCTATTGTGAAGCGCTACATTACGAACTCGAACCCTTTGGAATTCAGTCTGTTCTGGTCGAGCCGAGTGGTCATGGCACCGATCTTGTGCCAACGGCGCCGGCGCCGGAAGACATGACGACGGTAGGCGAGTACGGCGACTTCTCGAATGCGCGCGACCGGTTGCTCGGTATGTTTCAGGGTATGTTCGATCAGGGGGATGCCATCACGGATGCAGGCAATGTTGCGCTGCGGATTGCTGATCTGGTGGATATGGATGGGGCTCGTCCAATCCGCACACAGGTTGGCCATGACATGGGCGTTGATGCGGTCAATGAAGCAGTTGCCCCAATCCAGGCGGAACTCATCAGAAGTCTGAAGCCTGTTTACACGGGAGCAGCAGGATGAGCGGTCATGCCCTTGTCGTCGGAGTTGGACCCGGACTGGGTGCATCGCTGGCCAGGACTTTCAGCGAGGCCGGATACTCCCTCTCGTTGGTATCCAGGCAGCCCGACAGATTGTCTGAGTTGTGCGACGAGATCGACGCAAAGGCATACGCTTGTGACGCGTCGGATGAGAAGAGTGTCGCCGATTTGTTTACCCGGCTTGAAGACGACGGAAGAATTCCGGAGTTGGTCGTTTACAACGCAGGCTCGGGTTCGCGTGGGCCGGTTGCGGAACTGGATCTGGATAAGGCGAAGACCACATTGTCGGTCAGTGCGTGGGGTGCACTCGTGGTGGCGCATGAAGCGTCAAAACGAATGCTGTCGCAAGGGGAGGGCACGCTGCTGTTCACCGGGGCATCTGCCGGAATTAAGGGCTTCGCCCGGTCGGCACCGTTCGCCATGGCAAAATTCGCGCTTCGGGGACTTTGTCAGAGCCTGGCGCGGGAACTTGCGCCCAAAAACATCCATGTAGCCCACTTTGTGATCGACGGTCTGATTCATCAGCCATCTCGTGGCGCACCCTATGATGATCCTGAGAAGACACTTCTGCCGGATGAGATCGCCAATGCGTATCTGGATGTGTCCCGTCAGCATAGAAGCGCCTGGACCTATGAAATGGAGCTTCGGCCCTACGTCGAAACTTTTTGAGGGCTTGTAGGAAGCGCTTGTAGGAACTGGAGGTGCTTCGGGTTTGAACTGATTGATGATCAAACGGCAATCGCCACGAGAGTTCTGTCTCGTGGCGATTGTTTGCGCGGCGAGTTGGGTGTCAGGCGAAATCCACGAACTTGTTGAATGGCATTTCGCGCAGGCGTGTGCCGGTTGCAGCAAAGATCGCATTGGCGAGTGCCGGTGCTGCGGGTGGCACCGGTGGTTCGCCGATACCACGGATCTTGGCGGAGTTTTCCAGACCACGCACGAAAATCTCGGGACATTGATTGAAGCGCATGCCTTCGTGGTCCCAGAAGTTTTCCTGCTCGGCTTTGCCGTCTGAATAAGTGATCTCGCAGTTCATTGCGTGGCCGAGACCCCAGACAACGCCGCCTTTGACCATATTGTCGAACATGACCGGATCGACAACGCGTCCGACATCAGCGGCGACGAACACCCGGTCGATCCGAATGCCGCTGTCTGAATTCGTTACTTCAACCACTTCAGCAACAGGCACGCCGAATGACGAGACGAAGGAGACGCCACGGCCACGGTCAGATCCAAGGTCGCTGCCCCAGTTCGACATTTCTCCAACAGCTTCCAGGACTTTCCGGGCGATGTCGTCATTCGCCAGACGAATGCGTTCTTCCAGCGGGTCCGCTCCAGCTTCATGGATTAGTTCGTCAAGGAAACCATCGGCAAAGAAACCATTGGTGGAGGCTCCCACGGAACGCCAGGAGCTGGTTGGGGCGAGACCTAGGGCACGATAAGCCCGCATGCGGAAATTGGGGATCGCATAGGGCAGGTTCCAGGCACCGGCTGCAAGTTGCTTGTCGGCGGAAGCCGGCATATCAATCGGCTGGCGTGACAATTGGGATTCAGCTGCCGACGGCGACGCAATTTCAAGATCGTAGGTCTCGACCCTGCCGTCCTTCACGGCTCCTTTCATTCTTGCCATTGCAATCTGGCGCGGGAAGTCATGTGCAAAGTCTTCTTCGCGAGAATAGGTAAGCTTGACTGGAACGCCTTTCATTACCTTTGCGATCTCGGCCGCCCGCTTGACGTGCTCGTCTTCGAGCCTGTGGCCAAAACTGCCACCGGCGAACTGGTTGTGAACCGTGACCTGTTCCGGCTCCAGCCCGGCGATCAGGGCCACATTGTTCTGCACAAAGCGCGGCATCTGGGTCGCAACCCAGATCTCGGCACTGCCATCGTCGATTTTGACCACGGCGCTGAGAGGCTCGAGAGGTGCGTGGGCAACATAAGGGGCACGGTATTCGGCGACCTTGGGTGCGCCGCGAACATTGGCGTCCACATCACCGTCATTGCGCCACTCGCTGTCCAGCCGCTCTTCCGTGAAACTATCGCCAAGGATGTTCCAGTGGCCGCCCATTTCGGCCGGATAGGGAGCCGGGCCCCAATCAAATTCGATGGCACGGGCAGCCTGGATGGCGCGCCAGGTATTGTCGGCGACAACCGCGACACCACCGGTAACGGGAAGGATGGATCTGACGCCGCGCATCTGCTTCGCACTGCTGGCGTCAAAACCAATCAGCTCACCGCCCTGACGGGGATTCAGCATGACCGTAGCATGCACCATGCCCGGAATTTCCAGATCAATGCCGTAGACTTGCGTGCCGGTGGATTTGGCGACGACATCCAGCCGCTTCATGTTCTTGCCGATCAGACGCCATTGGGATGGTTTCCGCAGTTGAACATCGTTGACAGGTTCGAGATCGGCTGCATCCAACGCGAGGTCGGTGTAGGACAAAGCGGTTCCATCTGGCAGTACGACTGCGGCGGCTTTTGTGGTGAGCCGGCCTACGGAAATTCCGGTTCTCCTGGAAGCCGCCAGCTTCAGGGTTTCCCTGGCGACGGCACCGGCAGTGCGAAGCTTGTCGATTGAATCGGGAACGGAACTCGACCCTCCGGTCACCTGCATTCCCATCAGCTTGATAACGCCGCCCATCACGGTTCGCATGGTTTCCGCCGTAAAACTTTCGTCCGTCGACATGAACGGCGCACCCTCGGCTGCCAGTGCCGTATTGTAGTAGGCGGGGCTTGGGGCACCGAAGTCGGTCTTGAACTGACCAAACTCGACATCCAGTTCTTCCGCGATCAAGGCAGCCTGCATCGACGCCGCGCCCTGACCGACATCGGAATGCGGGGTAATCAGGGTAATTCCGTCCCTGTCGATCTTCACCCAGGGATTGAACACCGCGTCGCCATCGCCCTTGTCCTTAAGCAGCGGGTTGGCGTGAGGTTTTTGCACCTGATAATAGCCGAAGGCGACCCCACCGGCGACGGCCGCCGCACCCACCAGAAAGGCGCGGCGGGTGTATTTCATCACCTTGCCCATGAACTATGCCCCCTTCATCGTCTGGGACGCGTATTTGATCGCTTCCCGGATCCGCGGGAAGGTCCCGCAACGGCAAAGGTTGCCCGACATGGCCTCAGAGATTTCCTCATCAGATGGGGCCGGATTTTCTGCAAGAAGGCTGGCGGCCTGCATGATTTGGCCGGACTGGCAGTATCCACACTGGGCCACCTGGTGCTTGATCCAGGCTTCTTGTACCGCGTGCATTGCATCGGGTGTGCCAAGGCCGTGAATCGTTGTCACCTCGGCCTCACCAACATCTTCCGCAAGTGTCTGACAGGAACGAACGGCAACTCCGTCGATATGCACCGTGCAGGCCCCACAGGCTGCAACGCCACAGCCGTATTTCACGCCCTTGATATCGAGCTCATCTCTCAGAACCCACAGAAGTGGCATGTCCGGTTCAACATCCACTTCCCGGACCGCACCGTCCACCTTGAGTTTCATGCTTGCAATTCCTGTTGCTGGCGATTGGTACTCAAATCAATAAATAGAGGCGCTTCCGCACGTGTCAGGCTTTCCCGTGCCCCATCATTCCGGGCGCCATCTACCCATTGCGCCATAGGTAAAGGCGGACCCATACAAACGCACTCGCAAAGCGCGCCAAAGCACTCGCAGGACATGACGGATAACTCGGACACCACGAGTGTCGAAGCGTTTGGGTGCTGCAGGATATGGGGATAGTCGCGAAAAGCGCGAAGATTGGGATACGGACTGAAACGGCGTGAGCAGCGGACTTGTGACTGGTATGGCCCCACGCTGACGCCACCAGGCAGCGTAGGGGCAGGGGAGTGGCCAATCATCAGGCCGGAATGAGTGTCCGGGCCAGAAACAAGCGTCCGTTCAAAGTTTCAGACCGGCAAGGGTCAGGAGAATGTATCCGGGAAAAATCAACATCGGTGTCATCGTGAAGACCATGCCGATTGCCCTTCCGTTTCCGAAGCCTGAATTCACAAGTGTTCCATAGTGCATCAGACGGCCAAGCAACAGCGCACAGCCGCCGGCCCAAAGCAAGAGCTGCGGTGCGCCTGCAATCTCGGCAGCCGCCATGGCAAGCAGGGAAATGGGCACGGTCTCGGTGAAGTTTCCGTGCGCACGCATGCGCTTCAATAGGGTTTGGTCACCTCCGTCCAGGAAGTGTGTGTCGGTTTGAACACGCCGAAGACCGACGACTATCGTCATCGGTATCTGGAGCAATGCAAACAGCGCGATGAAAACGAGTGTGACGGGGAGTGAGGAAACATATTCCATTTCAAATTTCTCCGGATAACAGACGGAGGCCGGTCGGAAACCGGCCTGCCGGAAGAGATCATTCGGCCGCAGGAGCCTCATAGGTGATTAAAGCGATCACGCCGCCTACCGGATCAATGAGAGTTGCCATTCGGCCAACACCCGGAACACTCATCGGCTCGCTTGCGATAGTTGCCCCAAGCGATTTTGCCTTTTCGACACGGGCATCCACATCGTCGACCGTGACATAGGGCAGCCAGCGTGGTGTTTCTGCAGCCATTGGCGGGAAACCGCCGATTTTCTCTTCGCCATTGGCAATCACGGTGTAGTTCATGCCAGGCATTTCCATCTCTTCCGTGTCCCAACCGAGCAGGCTGGTGTAAAACTCTTTTGCCTTGGATCCGTCGCCGCTGTGCAGTTCCATCCAGCTGAAGGCGCCATGGGTTTGCATCGGATTGCTCATGTCTTTCATCCTCATGTCTAAAAAATCGCCTGGAAGAGCCAGGTGATCAAAGGACGTGGCAGGAAATGAAAATCCGACAGGGACAGGGAAATTTTTTGAAATGATCAAAAAGCGGCAACACTGGCAGGTCTAAGCATGCAAGTTCTGGATCGCGCTTGCTGCTACCAAAGCTGGGCTGATTACTCTTTGTCGTTCTGGTCTCGCCGGCTGTCCAGAATAACGAGAAACAAATTCACAACGCCGAACGCCAGGATGGCGCCGAACGCCCAGGCTCCAAAAGTTTTTGGTTCCACACCAACCGGCACATTGAACATCAATACGGCCAGTCCCAGAAGTGCTGCCAGCATGATGACGGAAATGATCGAGCTGCGAAAATTCATGGCAAAATCCACTCAACTAGCTGTCATCGCTGCATGCAAAAGCTGCATGCGTTCGATATCGCACTAGAGCGAAACATATTTAGGCGGATACCGAAAGCGCCAAAATTGGGGACATGAGTGGATCAGGGCCGCTTTCCCGAGTTGGGCAGCAGATCTGTATCGTCCAGTTTCGACAAAACTTTCAGAACGTGGCGCCGTTCGGCGTCGGTCCCGGAATAGTCGAGTGCTCTTCCAAAGGCCTGTCTCGCTAATTCTGTTTCGCCGAGTTCAGCCAGGAATGAACCTTTTACTGCGTAGTAGCTGGCATAACGTTGTAATGGTGCTTCCAATCGCTTGAGTTGCTCCAGTGCTTCTTGCGGTCCTCCCATTTTTGCCAGAACAACGATCCGATTGAGTGCAACCACCGGAGACGGGCGAATGACTTCCAGCGCGCGGTATAACTTTTCCAGTTCGTTCCAATCGGTTTCTTCGTAACTATTCGATCTTGTGTGTGTTGCCGCGATCGCGGCTTCGATCTGAAAGGGGCCGGGATTGGCACGGCGAAGTGCGGCTTCAAGAAGAATATTGCCTTCCGCTATCAGCTTTCGGTCCCAGGTGGTTCTGTCCTGATCTTCCAGGGTGACCGCTTCACCGTCTGCGTTCAGTCTGGCATTCTGCCTGGAATGCTGGATGAGGCACAACGCCAATAGTCCGCGCAGCTCCGGCTCTTCCGGGTAAAGGCGGACCAGCAAGCGGGCAAGCCGAATGGCTTCTTCACAAAGGGTCCCGCGGATGAGTTCTGGACCTTGCGAAGCCGAATAACCTTCGTTGAAAACCAGGTAGATTGCGTTTGCCACGGCTGAAAAGCGTTCCGTCCTGGCCTTCGCGTCGGGCTCCTCGTATGGAAGTTTGGCTGCCTGTATCCTCTTCTTGGCGCGGGTGATGCGCTGTTCCATGGTTTTGGGTTGCACGAGAAAGGCACGCGCAATTTCATCAACCGACAGACCTGCAACAATCTTCAACGAAAGCGCAATCTGCTGTTCGCGTCTCAGGACCGGATGACAGCAGGTGAACAGAAGCCGAAGGATGTCGTCGCGATAGACAGACTGATCAAGCGCGCGGGTAAGTTCATCTTCCGGATTGGCTTCTTCAAGGACAGGTTCGAGATCTTCAGGCGCCGACAGTGTTTCCCGGCTCTTCTTGCGAAAGGCGTCGATCCCGGCATTGCGTCCGGCCACGATCAGCCAGGCAGCAGGATCGTTGGGAACAGCGTCCTGCTGCCAGGATTTCAGTGCTTTGAGAGACGCTTCCTGAAAGGCATCCTCAGCCAGGTCGATATCGCCGAAGGCACGATTTAGCGCTGCAAGAACCCGCGGCCGGGCCGCCCTAAGATGCGTTGATAACCAGACGCTCTGCATTGTTGAAATCTGCCCCTTCGAAATATTCCACCGGTCTGATTTCAATGCGTCCATGGTCGAGCGGCAGGATTTTCACTTTCTCGATGGCTTCTTCCAGATTTGGGCAATCAATCAGGTAAAAGCCCATGAATTGCTCTTTGGTCTCGGCAAAGGGGCCGTCCGTGACAACGAAATCATCGCTGTCCCTGTTGATCGTAACCGCGGTTCCCGTCGACATCAGTTTCGTTGCCGCCGCAAAATTCTTGTTCGTCTTTGTGTCTTCGTGAAAGGCGCCGTGCTTTTTCATCATTTCCTGATGCTCTTCGGGCGTGAGCGCATCAATGAAATCTTCGCTGGCATAAATCAAAACGGAAAACAGCATCTTCAGATCCTCCAGTTCCTTTCGCGGGTCGCACAAGGAACGTTTTGAAAGCAGCATAACCGACAGGCTGCGAAACAAAAAAGTCCGTCATTTTCCTTTGGCTTTTCTTGGCCCATTTGCAGACGTTGAAAATTCAATTCCAGTTTCTTAACGTAGCGGCACTTTTTACAACTGTGATCATTACGGCATATATGCATAACTTTGATCAGGGTCATGCGCTCGGGAGGTGATTATGCGCTCCGTCTATCTGGCAAGCCTGGCAGTTTTCTTTTCCTGTTCAATAACTTCAGCTCAAGAATTTGACATAAACGAAGATCAGCTTCGCGATGTTTATCCCGGTGAAGCCTATTCACCTTATGCCGGTAGAAATTTCCCTGAGCACCCGCTTTGGGGCGACACACATCTTCACACCGGCCAGTCCATGGATGCCGGCGGATTTGGTGCGCGTATCACACAGGAACAGGCCTGGCGCTTCGCCCGTGGTGAAGAAATCATGGCATCGTCCGGACAACCTGTTCGCCTCTACCGGCCACTCGATTGGCTGGTCATTACCGAACACTCCGATGGTATGGGGCTGATAACGGATATTCTGGATGCGTCGCCGAGCGTGACCAAATACGAGCAGGGGCGGAAGTGGTCCGACGGTTATCGTGCCGGAGGTCAAAAGGCAGTCGAAACGACCATCGACCTGATCACACAATTCAGCCAGGGCAATGTGAATCCGGAGCTGTTCGCACAGTATCAACCTGGTGCCCGCCGGTTCGCATCCATCTGGTCTGACAATCTGAAAGTCGCTGACACGTTCAACGAACCGGGCCAGTTTACCGCGATGATCGGTTTTGAGTGGACCTCACTGGTCAAGGGAAACAATCTCCACCGAAATGTTATTTTCCGCGACGGTGCGGAGCGGGCCGGTCAAGTGGTGCCGTTCACCATGACGCCTCCGTTCGGCAGCCCTGATCCGCTTGATCTCTACAAGTGGATGCAGGCCTATGAAGACAAAACCAACGGTGCGGTGCTGGCCCTGGCTCACAACGGTAATCTTTCAAACGGCATCATGTTTCCTGTCGATGCGCAGTACACCGGCAAGAAAATCGATAAGGATTATGTCGAGCAGCGCGGCAAATGGGAGCCGCTCTACGAGATCACCCAGATCAAGGGCGATGGCGAGGCGCATCCCTTCCTGTCGCCAAACGACGAGTTTGCCGACTACTATAACTGGGACAAAGGCAATCTGGACCTCACGGTTGCCAAGACCAACGAGATGCTTGCCGGTGAATATGCGCGCGAAGCGCTCAAGAACGGTATGCTGCTCGAAGAAGAATTCGGCACCAATCCCTATAAATTCGGCTTTTCCGGCGCTACTGACAGTCACACCGGGTTGGCAACATTCGAAGAAGAAAACTTCTTTGGCAAACACACGGGCTATGAACCGTCGGCCGAACGACTGACGCATCCGTTTGTCAAGACGGACCAGGGTGAACTCTTTGCCTGGCAGATGGTGTCAGCCGGAATCACCGGCGTCTGGGCACGGGAAAACACGCGCGAATCCATCTTCGATGCCATGCAGCGCAAGGAGGTCTACGCAACGACCGGGCCGCGCATGATGGTGCGTTTCTTCGGCGGCTGGGAGTTTACCGAAGAGGATATGGACACGCGCAATCCGGCTCTGCTCGGCTATCGCAAAGGTGTGCCGATGGGTGGTGACCTGATGCCGAAAGCCGAAGGAGCAACAGCTCCCTCATTCATGGTCTATGCATTGAGAGATTCAGTCGGCGCCAACCTGGACAGGATCCAGATCGTTAAGGGTTGGGTCGATGCCGACGGCAGCACACAGGAAAAGGTTTACGACGTCGTCTGGTCCGATGATCGCCAGATGGATGACAATGGCAAGGTTCCGCCGGTCGGCAATACGGTGGATGTCGCCAACGCAAGCTGGACCAACTCGATTGGAGCTTCGGAACTGGCAACCATCTGGACCGATCCGGATTTCGATGAAAGCCAGAGGGCGTTCTATTACGCTCGCGTTCTGGAGATCCCGACGCCACCCTGGTATCTCTACGATGCGTTCCGGTATGGCGTTGAAATACCCGAAGGCGCTCCGACAAGCCAACAGGAGCGCGCCTATACCTCACCGATCTGGTATACGCCGGACACTTGACCGAACATGACGAGCAGGTGAAGATTTTCTCCACCTGTACTTGAAGAACTCGGGATCTATCCTTGTCGACGCTTTACCGATTGATGCGCCAGCCTCTGTTGCACTTCCTCGTGCTCGGGGCCTGCATCTTTGCAATCTACGATCTTGTATCTCCTTATGCGTCGGTTGGCGGCGGTGAGCCGGACAGCGAAATCCTGGTGACACGACTTCAGGTCGACCGGATGAAGACGGAATTCGAGGCAATATGGCAGCGGCCGCCTACACCCGATGAACAGCAGGCGCTCGTTGACAACTTCATTCGCGAAGAAGTGCTGGTGCGCGAAGCAATGAAGCTGGGGCTGGATCAGGATGACGCGGTTCTTCGCCGGCGCCTCGTCCAGAAAATGGAATTCCTGGCAGCTTCCGCAGCAAGGTCCAGAACGCCCGCCGAAGCGGAGCTGGAAACGTTTTTCCTGGAAAACCAGAAGAAATACGTTCAGCCGGGCCGCATATCGTTTGAGCAGATCTATCTGGGTGAGGCCGCGGACGAAGCTCAGGTCGAAGAGATCCAGACCGCGCTGCGGGACGGTGCACCGGCAGAAGATCTCGGCAATCGAACACTGTTGCCATTCTCGCTCGGCTGGTCGGCCCCGGCCAAAGTGGATGGCCTTTTCGGCGAGGGTGTCTTCGACAGCCTGATTGCCCTTGAAGGGAAGGACTGGCAGGGACCCTTGAAATCCGGTTACGGGTATCATCTGGTCCGAATACTCGACCGGCAGGCTCCCAGGCATCTGACTTTCGATGAAGCACGCAAATTCGTCTCGGAAGACTGGTCGCTGCAACAGTACAATCAGTTGAAAGCCCAGCAGCTGGAGGAGCTGGGGAGCGCCTATACGATCATTCGTGAGGAGGGCGTGGAGTGACCCGGTTACTGTCGCTCGTGTTGGTTTTGTTGATATTTGGTGGCCTGACCATCAGCGACCGGGCCCGCGCGCATGCTCTCCAGCCGGGCTACGCATCAATCGAGCAGATTGGTGCAGCCAGCTGGCAGATATTCTGGCGCAAGCCGGATGTGGCCGGAAAACCGATGGCAATTGATCTGCAGCTTCCGGCAACCTGCACGCCTTCTTCGGGGCCGCCGGTGATGCGCAGGGAAGGAGCGTGGGAAGCCTTCTGGACGGCGTCTTGCGTGGGCGGCCTCCTTGGAAAGTCGTTGACCATTTCCGGACTGGAACGAACCCAAACGGATGTTCTTGTCAGGTTTTCACCTCTTGGCCAGGCTTCCCGCTCCCTGAGGCTGACCGCAGATCGGCCCGATGCAGTATTGCCGGTTGAACCTGAAGGATGGCAAGTCTTTGAAGCCTACACCTGGCTTGGGTTTGAGCACATTCTGGAAGGTTGGGATCACCTTCTTTTCCTGTTTGCCTTGCTTGTCCTGATCCGTGATTTCTGGCGTCTGGTCGGTGCTGTGACCGCCTTCACGGTAGCTCACAGTCTGACTTTGGCAGCCTCGACACTCGGGTGGTTGACACTGCCTGCTGCCCCGGTCGAGGCGGTAATCGCTCTGTCGATCGTTTTTCTGGCAAGCGAAATTGCAGCAAGCAGACAGGGCTCGCGGCGTCTGTCCCAGACCGCCCCCTGGCTCGTGACCTTCGCCTTCGGGCTGCTCCATGGCCTCGGATTTGCCGGGGCTCTCAAGGATATCGGATTGCCGCAGGCCGACATTCCACTCGCACTTCTGGCGTTTAACATTGGCGTGGAAGCCGGACAGCTTGCATTTGTCATCGCCGCCGCGGTGATCTTTCAACTTCTTTCCACGTTGCTGCCGGACCGCAGATCAATCCTGAATATGCGGCCCGTCAGTCTGGTGCTTGCTTATGTCATCGGAGGCTGGTCGAGCTATTGGCTCATCGAGAGGATTGTCTCTTTCGCGTGAAGGCGATGTTGTCTCTTCTGCCTTAGCCCAGCCATCCGTCCTTCTTCAGAATCTGATAGGTTTCGTTCAGCGTCTTTTCCGCCGTCTCCACCAGGATATCGGCTTCCTCATGGCTGAGTACCAGAGGCGGAGAAATGATCATGCTGTCGCGAACGGCTCGCATCACCATGCCGTTTTCGAAAGAGGTATCACGGCAGATCGTGCCGACGGTACCGACATCGCGGAAAGGCTTGTGCAGGTCTGACTTGTCAGGAACAAGTTCCAGCGCTCCGACAAGCCCGGCCATGCGGGCTTCGCCGACAAGCGGGTGATCTCCGAGTTTCAACCACCGTTCCCTCAGATAAGGGCCGATGTCGTTCTTGACGCGATCCACCAGACCTTCGCGTTCGATGATCTCCAGGTTGGCGAGTGCTGCGGCTGCGCAGACCGGGTGTCCGGAATAGGTGTAGCCGTGATTGAAGTCGTCTCCGGCATTCATCAGCCCCTCTGCAACCCGGTCGGAAACAAGAACACCGCCCATTGGCAGGTAGCCCGAGGTCAGGCCCTTGGCGATCGGCATCAGATCCGGTTTCATGCCGTAATAGGTTGAGCCGAACCATTCGCCGAGCCGGCCGAATCCGCATATCACTTCGTCGGAAACGAACAGGATGTCACGTTCTTCCAGAATCCGGCGAACCTCCGGCCAATACGTGTCCGGCGGAATGATCACTCCACCGGCCCCCTGGATCGGTTCGGCGATAAAGGCCGCGACCTTGTCTTCGCCGATTTCGTCGATGGCCTGTTCCAATTTACGGGCAGCAACAATCCCGAACTCCTCCGGGCTCATGTCGTGGCCCTCGCCGAACCAGTAGGGCTGGTCGATGTGATGAACACCCTGGACCGGCAGGTCGCCCTGAGCATGCATCGCCTTCATGCCACCAAGGCTGGTTCCTGCAAGTGTCGAGCCGTGATAGCCGTTCCAGCGACCGATGATCACCTTCTTGTCCGGCTTGCCCATCTTGTCCCAGTAGGTGCGCACCATGCGGAAGACGGTGTCATTCGCTTCCGAACCGGAGGAACAGTAGAAGACGGTGTTGATGTGGTCGGGCGCAAGCTTGGCCAGTTTTTCGGAAAGCGCGACTGCTGGCGGATGAGTCGTCTTGAAGAACGTGTTGTAGTAGGCCAACTCGTTCATCTGCTTGTAGACGGCGTCTGAAATCTCCCTGCGGCCGTGTCCCACCTGGACGCACCAGAGGCCGGCCATTCCGTCCAGAATCTTCTTTCCGTCAGAATCATTCAGCCAGACGCCTTCGGCGCTGGTGATAACCCGGCTGCCTTCCTCGTTCAGTGACTTCATATCTGAAAACGGATGCCAGTGGTGCGCGGCATCGAGTTCCTGCAGGGCTTTGGTTGGATAAATATTGGAATGGGCCGTCATGGCATGCGCTCCAGGAAAAAGTTGGATCAGACATTGAGCAGGAGATATTCCCGCTCCCAAGGACTGATCACCGACATGAAGGTTTCGAATTCTTCGTATTTGATGGCGCG